>JBEGVS010000036.1:0-27039 GCA_041178185.1 Pseudomonadota bacterium | reverse complement strand
GCAGACTGTCCCGCGTTCGAGGAACGATCTCGTAAATGGTATTGTCTGAGAAGGCGCGATTGACTCGTGGCATAACCACTCTTCGAGGATGGGCACGTAAAGTTGCTAAAAAAGAAGGGTGGTCCAGGGGGCTGTGCTGTGGAAGAAGGTAGGGTGTTCCAAAGGTCGGGTGTTCCAAAGGTCGGGTTCCAAAGGTCGGGGGCACATGCACTGGCGGTTCCTCGTGCGTTGGATGTAGCAGCACCTTCAACAATCCACGAGGCGAGGAGGACGGAGTCATTACCTCACAGGATCTCCTTGCAGCGGTGATGGGATAAGCCTACTTCGTCACGATTGTCATCGCGTAGCGATGATACTTGTGAGTAACGTTCGTAGCGCGCCGGGGCGAGATGACCGCTCCGGCGTTTTTTATCTATAGGGTTTCAAAGAGGGGCAGGCGGACCCGGGATTTCATCCGTAGAGCTTAGTAGCTGGCCTGAGGTTGCGCACCAAAAACAGAAAGTTTTTAATCGAACCTCTAAAGTACACCCAAAGACGCTACTGGCAGAGCGTTAACGTGGGTTGCTTACGGGGTTCCAGAGGCCGCCACATCGTGATTATCCTCTTCGTCATCGTCGTATGCTGTCTCGAATACGAGCCCGTCTCTTCCATTGCACTGCACCATATCGTGCCAGCTACCACGGACAGCAAAGTGCCTACATAAGCTTGCGCCCGCATGCTTACACGCATGAAGAGCCACTGCTACCGCGATATCTCGTGGATCAGCAAAAACAAGTCCGCGCTGAGCCAGGACCTCGCCCTGTAATTCTCGAGTTTTGCCCTCGGTTCCAGGCACCACAACCATAATGATTACCTCTCGAGGCTTAGAGTAGTCGCGCTTACGGAAGTCGTCGGGAAACTTCTTCGGAGGTTCTTCATAACTTACGGAGAGCTTCCATTCCGCGTCCCCGCCTTCAACCACATCTCTACTGAAGGTGGGCAGCTTCTCCCGGAAAAAGGCGTTGAGTGACTTCATAGCCTCGACATCTGTAATCCCTGCTGGGATCGTGAAGGTAGAGAAACCAGTAGTCTCGTCAAATGAGTACGACGCAACCAACTTTTCCGCTAACTGGATAGGTGGATGCTTGCTTGTCATGATTGCGCTCTCACACGAAGGCCTCTTATTGCATAAGGCACCGCCACGTTATCTCCGCAACACAGGTCCGATTCTTTTTTTCGGTCGGAGACCATTGTTAGAAATAACTCACGACGCCTGTTCGGTATCGACCAATGTTCCCAAGGCTACACTACTCGGAGGGTACCCTCATACACTTTTTCTCTCCTCTCTCATGGAACACCTGCTGGGGATGTGACGCGTTCGCCTCGAGCCTCATAGCCGTCGCTTCTCGAGTCCCTATCGCAACCAAGGTGGTAGACTCCAGAGCTCTTAGGTCTAAAATTGGTGAACCTTTAACACCGGCCGAAAATCGTGGTAGGTATGTCCATATCCCACAAAACACATGACGGTAGGCCACTCCGGTAACGTCACCTCACCGACGAGCCTACCCTGGTTGAGGAGATCAAGGAGCTCCTGATCACATTTAATTGCGTGCACGCGAGGACGCGCCTCATTAATGGTTATGACTGTAGAGCCACCCGCTTCAAGATAGCGCTTGATAAAAGAAACGGGCGCGCTCCCTCCATACTGCCTCTTGGTTGGATCCGGGAATGACAGAAAGAGAGCCCGATCACTAAACCGATCAAAGCTCATATCTCCAGGTCCTTGGTGCACATCGAGCAACCACCTTTGCTCCGAAATTTGCCGATCGAAGCCGATCACCTCCATGCCCTTCGCAACCATCTGAGCCTCGGCGTACCCAAGACCGGTGAAGAGTGAGATCACTTTGTGCTGATAAGGGGTGGTGACCTCACGGACTAACGCGAGCGCCTCATCGTTGAGAATAGCGTACCCAAACTTGTTGACATGAGCACAAAACGCACTCGCCTCAATCCACTGCACTCCCTCCCTTAGGGTGTCTCTGCTTACGAGGGCGGGATTCCCAGCGATCTGCGCGGAGATGGCAGCTTGAGGATCGCGAGATACCGACGAAGCTTCGGGTAGGAGTGATGGACGCTGGTGAAGACTCATATCCTGATGGTAGGAGCCATTCCGGCAGTAGTCAAAATAACTCTCTTTAATATGGTTATCCTATTGAATCCTCCCCCTCTGATAGGCGAAACGTAGGCCTTCGAGCCATAAAAAAGGGGGCTCCGAGCCTTTAGCAAACCCTACGTTATGCGAGGCGTCCGAGAGCCACGGCACCGCAAAGGAGAGCGGAGATCGTTTCAGCCACGCCGTGATACCAACACTGTGGTCTATTGTAGAAGAGTGGAGGTGTGAGGAGGGCGGGGCTCCTTGGATCACGAACGCATCGTGAAGGCTCTAGTAGATTACTTGAAAGCTGATGGCACCGAACAAGGACCTAAATGGGATTAGTTTCAGGGCGTGTTTAGTTTATCTTTGAGTTCTTTCAAAGCCTTCCAGAAAGTGTCTCCATCAAGACGTGTGTTGATGCTTGGCTTTGACAGCATCAACTCTACTGATGTGCGGTTTAGAACCTCAACTTGAGGTTTGTCTGCCAGATCGTCTATGACGCACTGTCCGAGTTTAGCGAGGTCTTCTGATATCGCGAGCCTCGAGCACTCTGGGCAAGGCAATCACAACCTGAGATCAACCTACCATTCCCTGCCTCCACCGCAGCAACCAAAAGCCGCTAGCTCTATCCCGAGCTCCTTACACTCGAAACGAGGAGAACTGCCAAAGGCTCTCCTCTTTCAGTGCAGGCTCACCGAAACTCGTAAGAGCTCGAGCGGTCGGACACGCAGGGGTCCATGTCACCTGCTCCGAAACGACCCGGCCGAGGTACGGTGTAGCGACTTTAAGGATCTCCTCATGGTCGACATCGTCGGGCAAACAGATACCCCGTCGTGGGTTTTGAATCATCCAACGAACAGCCGCAACAACCGAGCAAGCTACCTGAAGGGTGGTGGCGTTTTGGTTTGGCGCTAGCTGGCGGGCCTCATCGATATCGAGTACCGTGCCGGTCCACCAAGCATTGAGATCGTGCCCCATCACTAAGACACCCAACTCATCCCATCCAGAGGTGATCTCGTTGGTCATGATCCGCTGCTGTTCCTGAAGTCGATACTCCCTCATCCTCAACTCATGCACAGAGGCTATCGCAGCATCCGATGGACAGTAGACGTAGTGTACGGTTGGACGATAGGTGGCTCGGTTACCCTCCCAGACCGTGAGACGATCCGAGATCCCGAAGGCCTCTCCGTGTCGGATAACCATCCCAATGATCGGACCACTCGGCACCCAAGAGCGCGCCCAGGTATTAACTCCAAGGGATCGTAGACAGATCGCGTTTCGGGGTCCGTCCTCGAAGGCAACTCCATCCTCAGGCATCGTTACTTCATGCGTTCCCCATCCCATCTCGGCAGGGGCTATCCCCTCTTCGAAGAGCCCCTCGACGCTCCAGGTATTCACGAACTCATCGACCCTCTTCGGTTGGTCGGAGATCTGCGTGTCCCTTTCGCTGATGTGAATGACCTTAGTGCCGGAGAGAGAGGCTAATTTTGGAAAATCACGGCTATCAAGAGCCTGTTGCAACTGTTTGCGCCGCTGAGCGGGAATATCGTTGGCAAGGATGCGGGCGCCGATATCAAGGAGAGCGCGCTTGGTGAAGTGCGATACCAGTCCAGGATTAGCTCCATGATCAAGAACCGCGGTAGAGCCGGTATTGCTTCCCCATTGCTGTACCAATCCACGAAGCTCCATCTGACGACGGTAGAGCGTGTACTCCCTTGGGTCGGATCTCAAGGAATCGGCGTACGGATCCCACACCTCGACAGAGGTGTTCACATACAGAACGTTGTTATCCCGACACCACTGCAGCATGGTCTTGGTTTCGATATTCCAACCAAGATCAACAAGGACATCTCCCGCAGAGAGCCAGGAGGAAAGTTTCTCTGGGTAGTTCTCGGGGGTAATTCGTGCGTGCTCGTAGACGAGCCCATCACGAATGAGGTCCTGGATCAGTCCGCGGTTGTCTACGAAATCGATGACCTTGATCCTTTCAGGAGTGACTTTCAGCTCTTTGACGAGCAATGGCAATGTACACCGCGATACGGCCCCGCAACCAACTACCAGAACCTTACCGCTAAAATTGAGCTGACTCACTCTTTCCTCCCTACCGCTCTAACAGCCCCACATCCGCCGCCCTAGGGGCAACCCATACGGAGATAAAAATCAGTTTTCTCCTATGGTAGCGAAAATGTGCAGGCTTTTCCCGGTTTTGCCCCTCTAGCGACAACGATTCAACTTGGAGTAGAATAATGCGATACAGACTAGACGACACGACTATGTTGCTGACAACAGAACCCTCTCTTGAACAGATAACCTTACGGCTCCTGGCCGCTCATCCCCAGCTCACCGCAGAGCGAATTCGCCAAAAAGCCTCTGAAGGGGGCAAAGCGTATAGTCACGCTGCCGTATACAAGGTCTTGAGCCGATTACAAGCAAACGGGCTCGTGGTTCGAGCGATGTCCCGCTACAGCCTAAGCCTCAGCTGGGTGTTCGACTTACTTACCTTCGCCGATAATGTGTCGAGAACTTATTTCTCGGATTCCTACATCGGCTCCCTCATCCCGGCGGCTGGTAGCAAGTTAACGTGGAAATTCTCCGACCTCGTCAGATGCAACGATTTTTGGAATCAGTTACTTCTCGCGCTTCTCAAACATACCCCTGCCCAGGATGTCTTCGCCTGGGTTCCCTATCCCTGGTTCGTGGCGCTGCAAGACGATCGGGAGTCTCGATTACACCAAGCCTTTCGAATGAGTCGTCGAAAGTTTTACACAAATTTTGGCCCTGCTGGTCACTTTGAGCCTGCCGTCCGAAAGCTCTACAAACACAAAAATCAGACCATTTCGTTTGCTCGCGGGCCACTTGCCGAGGTCGAGAATTCGTACATCGACGTCATCGGCGATTACATTCTGACGGTGACACTTCCCTCCGACGCCGCCAGAAATATTCAGAGACAGTTACATGAGTTGGGAGAAAATAAGGAGACCACACCCGGCAAGATCCTTTCGGTGATATCGGCGCCGTGCAAAATTAAGGTAGTGCTCGAGTGCTCACCCAAGAAGGCTTCCCGCCTTAAAAGGGATTTCCTGGCTTTTTTCGCAATCTAAGAGCGAAGATCTCTCACGGTGATACACCCCTCTCCACGGCACTACCGCGCACTGAAGAGAGCGTGTTTGAGGGCTTGAACCACCGTTACGTTAGAACTGCTTGCCAAAATCCTTGGGAAAGAAGCTTCCAAAAGGTAAGCCGCTGCCATCGGATTGGGATGGAGGCTGGCCACCCTGACTGGGGACATTGGGAGCAACCGGACCTCCGGTCGTTGGACCTGAGTCATTCGAGGTGTTGGGGTTGCGTTGTCCCGATTCCCGTCCTGAGGGGATAGAGGGAAACTTTCCGGTAGAGGAAGAATCACCCGTCCTCGAGGATGACGACGGATCTGCCAATCCGTTTCCTGAGCGAGATGGCGAAGTGTCGCGTGACACAGGCCCGAAGGTTCCGTTAGCGCCTCCGTTGTTAGCTCCTCCAGTCTGCCGATAGCCTTGGCTGTTGGCATTTTGAAGATTCTGTATGGCGGTACCCGCACTCTGTTGCGTATTAGAGCCCTGGAAGAGCGCCATCAACATCATCATGAATCGTAGGTTGGCCATCAGCTCCCGAGGATTAAGATTTCCAAAGGGCCCCCCGCCGCCAGCTTGGCGCCCGCCACCGAAGAGTCCGCCGCCACCCCCACGAAATATTCCGGCGCCGTCACCGTTGCCGAAGAGAGGTGCTGCGCCGCCCTCAATGCTATCACTGATATCAACATCGGGGAGATCCGGCGGACCGTCTTCTCCCAAGGCAAGATACGTGGACTGCCCCACCACTGCGGTTGCGATGACACAGGAGAGAACTATTCGCTGCAATCGGAGCACGGACTGAACATGTGAGACGATCATCTTTTTCCTCGATACGTACCTACAAAGTGACCTGGTATCTAGTTATGGGGAATCCTCGTAGCTGTGTGTGCTATATCTCGGTTTTTTTCTTCAATTTTTGACGTCATTCCAAGCAGCGGAAGACACGAACAGCTGCTCGTAACCCTATTAATTCCAGTTGGTTACTATGGAGATTCCCCAACAAGCAGTGCCTGTCAGCCACCGCTGTACGTAACGAACTCGGCGGATGTGGCGTAGCCCTGGGGTATTCCCTACTGAGCTCTCGAACCACTCGGCAGCCCCACTTCGCAGCAAACCCAGCCTCACTCGACCTGCGTCCTCAGTAGCCAGAGCCTGAGGGTGAAATTCTCAGGCATCTCGTACCAGTATCGCACCAGCCTTGACTCCCTTGACCCACGGACATCGCACTACCTTCTGCGCGGAGCACCGTGTCAGCGGATTGCCGTTCACATCTGAAAAGGTATCAAGCTCCACTTTGAGCTCACTACCATCGTGGGCAACGAAGGTATACGAAGCACCCTGGGTCTCGAATTCTCGCAGCGTTAGGAGACCAAGTACCTCTCCGCGCTCAACGGAGACTACCTCGGCTACACACTTTGCATCGCGCAACAATCTCGTCTGAGGCTTCATTCGAGCGAACTGCTTATCCGTTCGGTTGCGCTTGAAGAAGGGAGCCGCTGTAGGTCTTGTCCACACGGTGTCCAGCCCTGGGTCGTGCGCGATCGTCATCGCGCAGATCGCGTCGATACCCTTAGCGGCGTGCTCACCCGCCTGAAGATCGCGGAGATCAATTCGTATGGTGTGCATCCCCGCTGCCTCAAGTCGATCCAAGGAATCGAGGATGAAGTGATCCTTGTTTAGGTACATAAAGGTCCCGTGCTCATTCTCAATTGTCGGGAATGGGCGAGACGCGGATTCCTCTGATGACGAGTCAGCATAGATCCAATGCTCGTCGCTTGCGTCGTCATCTCCTCTAAAGTTTGCCTGAAGGAGGTGGCGCTTTGAGTAAAAGAGAAGGATCTTGCCCGCGCCCAAAACCTCGCACTCGGCATCCAGCTGCTTGCAACACGCGATCAATTTATCCTCAGGAAGCTGCGTCGAGAGGATTATCCGCTGAGGGCGTAGCTCAGCTACCCATCGCTTCAGCGCTGGCATGTTATGATTTGAGTTCTCTACAACGAGCTGAAGAGGTTTTTGTGGAGCGTTTTCGCGCACCCACATCGCCGCGCCAGGACACTGGGTTCGAATCGCGGAAAAGAGGTCCAGGTTCATTCCGGCCACGAGCCTACTCCGATTGATAAAATCGGTTTCGGTCATAAGGACATCCCACACGAGGGTCGGCTTCAGGCCATGTCGCCCTGCTTCGCGCGCAAGCTCCTGAGACTCCTCAAGCGAGAGACGGCCTTCGCGAGAGAGCTCCCGAGGCTCAATTAACACCTCTTCCACATTCGGCGCAGCGGCACACGCCAGTATGTCCTCTTGTGATGTTACGAAGGTTGTGAACTTCATACGCGCGCAGCCCTCACGATATTAAGCGGCTCAACTTTGGCGAGCTGTTCGTCGAGTGGAATACACACCACACAATCCTGACGGGGCGATTCGAGACGGTTGCCGGTTAAATCGAACACTTCGGTTGCCTGAACTGGTATCGGGTCCCCGCGAAACGGCACTATCTCAATTCGCTGATCCTGCATCATCGGGGCGTAGAGGCGCACTGCGGCGAAGCGATCGCTCTTCTCGAGCACCACCCCGGTAAATTGATGCGTTCCGGATCGAATCGTGCCCTGTCGATCCTGGAACACCGAGAGCATTCCCGCAGGCTTTGTAAACGAAGCGCCAAAGTAATCACGATGAGGAATGCTGTTCACCTCGGCCTGAAGCTCGGGCAACGCCGCAGCGTAATCCTCGCCAGATGTGTAGAGATCGATAGCTTTGCGATATGCTCGACAGAGCGACGCCACATAGAAGAGCGACTTCATACGCCCTTCAATCTTCAAGGAATCGATACCCGCGTCACAGAAATCTGGAATATGCTCAAGTCCACTCATATCCTTTGACGACATGAAGAATGACTCTGATGAGCACCCTTTGCTCGGACTCGCTTGTTGGTACTGGAACCGACACGATTGGATACAACCACCGCGATTCGAGTCACGACCAGCTGTGTAATTTGAGATAACGCAATTGCCTGAGTAGGCCATGCACATCGCGCCGTGCGTGAACATCTCCATCTCAAGCCCACACGCCGCTTTGATCTCTTGAGCTTCTCGAATACTGACCTCTCGACCTAAGACGATTCGCTCAACTCCCTGGCTCTTCCAAAAGGAGGCGGAAGCGGAGTTTAAACACGACGCTTGTGTCGAAAGATGAACGTGAAGTTTAGAGCTCTTTTGAATGACGTCGATGACTCCGAGGTCCGAGACGATAACGCCGGTGACCCCTTGCTCGTCGAGGAACTGACAAAATTCTCCAAGCCCCTCGAGGTCCTCATCGTGCAGGAACGCATTGAGGGTGATGTAGGTTTTCACCCCATGACGTTTCGCAAAGGCGACCCCCTCGGCGATCTCATCGAGGGTAAAATTATCCGCACGAGCCCGCAGGCTGTACTTCTGGCCGCTGAAGAATACGGCGTCAGCGCCGTAGAGTACGGCGACTTTTAGTTTTTCAAGGCTACCCGCTGGTGCCAGGAGTTCAGGCTTCATCATGGGCCGTATCGTATACTATTCAGGAATCTAAGGCGACTTGCGGGGGCTTGCCACGCTCCCTCCGGCATAGGCTCTGCCGACCGGCCCCCTACACCGCTCCGGTCGCCCCTCTTTTCCCGATATTCCAACACGTTAGACAATCGTACCGCTTCGTTACACTTTCGTTATAAACGGTAGTCATAATCGGGGTAGGAAATTCGTTCGAGGAGGCGAGTATGTTCGGCAGAAGACACTACCCAGCGGGATACGGCACCGGCACAGGGATCTACGCCCCAGCGCTATTCAACCCGTTTCGGGGGCTTCTCGGTGGGAGCCTCATGATTGCCGGGATCCTCGTGATCATGAACATGCTAGCCCCCCAACTCTTGGAGCACGCCCTCCCGGACTGGAAACTTCGCTACGGTGGTATCATCGTAGCTGCAGTTATTCTCGGATTCCTGCGCTCTATCTTTCGTATGATTCTCCCTCTCGCCGCGCTTGGCTTTTGGATCATCGCTATGTTCGCTCTGGTTCACACCTCAGCTCCTACATGGTTCTCACTCCCAAACATTCCCGCTGTCTCAACACGGGCATCGCAATCTCAGGACACCACGACACCACCGAGCACCACGATCCATGCGCTTCACGGATCCAAATCACTTCCCGATAGCGCCTACTTTCCAGCTCACGAAAGCTCCGGCACGAGCGCACTCTCCAATATTCCTGGCGTATCGTGGCTTAGGAAGTTGTTTCGATAGTGCGGGTTTCCCCCAAATAAATGTGGGAATGACGCAAGAGGGTGTTTTTTCCTTGGTGTCGATCGATACGTATGGCAATAATGAAGGGGCACTTGGTTATGCTCTTTTCACGTGAGAGGAAAACTCATGAACATGATTCGCATCGTATGTCTCCTTACCGCCGCTTCTTCCTGTGTACTCTTCACGAGTAGCACGTGCCAGGCACAGAAGGATCCCGAGGCCGCAGCTCGGCAGGCTCAGATAGATGCCGATGAAGCGCGCTCGAAGATTCAGGACCTGCAGGAGCAACAAGCCAACTTCGCTGATGTACAGAGCCAAACTACCGTTGAGATGATGGCCCGTGATGCGCAGATCGGTGAGCTAAAGGAGGAGCTCGCCGAAGATGAACAACGGCGCATCGTAGCCGAACAGGCAAAAAGGTAGGGCGCCGCGGACGGCCCCTCGCTCCTCAACCCGTTCTCAAAAGACATCAAACAGACTCATAACCAGAAAGCGTGTATTCATGCGTACTCCCCAGCTCACTGTGAGTTAGGGGAGTAGTGTTTGTGGGTGGTTAGAGGTGCTGCGTCGAGCCTCTGTCCTGCCCGATTTTCTGAATCATCCCCCCACAATTCCCTCTATCTATTTGCTTTAGTGGCGAAATATACCTACCATCGTAGGCGTTCTTTACAATTTCATCTGGGTAACGACATCAAAGTTCGAAGGTATCTCTTGAATCGCAAGGCGCCTTAACACGCGGTGAACGCCTGTTAGGCCGCCTTGCGACGCAATATGGTTTTGCGCCGAAGGCTTGTTCAAAAACTGAAAGGGAAACCATGAGAAAAATGGTTATTCTAGCCGTGGTCTTTTTTTGCACCACGGCAAGCACTGCCTTTGCGCAGTCTCCGTTCGGGTTCGGTATGGCAATAGCCCGCAGGTACGTGGGCCCACAGATACGACTAGCGAGCCCAGAGGCCTACTCGGCCCTGATGGCGGTAAATCGTTCTATACCTCCACAGGTAAAGAACAATTTCAACAATTCGTTCAGTCCATACAGGGGTGGCGTTAATCCCTGGTCTGCGGAGTTGAATTACTGGAGGAGCATGCCTCCGGAGGTTCGCAACAACATTGCGAAGCAACAACGCATGGGCTACCAGCAACAACCGCAGGTAGTCTACGTTCCAGTTCCAGCTCCGCTTACAACTCCGGTAGGGACTGGCCAACCGGATATCAGCGCCATTCCTGTGCCCCAACCGCCGAAGCAATTGCCTCGAATCGCTCGCCAGAAGTAAATGAAGGCAGCGATGAGAGATCCCGGGCCGGCATCATTTAACAAGGTTCATACAAACCTTTGATGTCGGCCCGTCTTTTCTCACCCCCCGTGAGGAATAACACCCGCCTCACTCAATCTCTCTCGCACAACATCTGCGAGGTATCGATTCCCTTCAGGGGTATAGTGCAGCCTGTCGTGATAGATTCCCGATACATTGAATCCCTTCTCTTGAATAACCCTTCGATAGTCGATGTACGATATACCGGCCTCATCAAGCACATTTTGAAAATTAACATATCGAGAGCGGGGTTCAGGGAAATCGAGGCGGTCCGGAGAGAGGATAATCGTCATCGGAACACGTAGATCTCGAGCGACCTCTATGATTTTCCGCAACACTGATAGAACAACTATTTTGGCCTCCGGCTCCGTGAGCTCTATATCACCAGCGATGGAATGAATCGCGTTTCTGAAGCTCTCACTTGCATCGCTTGCCTTTGTGATGATGAAGCTATCAGAGAGAAGATTTCGGAGCGAATAGCGAGAAACCGGCCAATCAGTGAGCTGAATGTCGGCCCCTCGTTGGCGAAACAACATCTTCCGCTTTCCAAAGATAGAGTTACGGATGGTGTTCTGATAATCGTTTTGTGCACATATAATAAGAACGATCCCAGCCAGCTGTTTGGATAGGAGAGGGAGGTTCTCCTGCAACCGTAGGAGGTACTGGTCGAAGCCATACCCCGATACCGCCAGATTCGAAAGCTGAACGCCATGCGGTTTGAGCCCCGGCTCAAGAATGTAGCTCAAGGTGTCCGCGTCCCCTACCCCGTACCCCCATGCCACCGAATCCCCCAGGAGGACGACCTGTTTCCGACCCAGGTCCAAAGGGGGAGCGCGATATCCTTCCGCATTTGCCGATATCGTTCCCCACGAGTGCTCAACACGCCGATGCGCGACCGGACGCCACGCAAGATTGGGATCAAAGACGGTATTCGGATCATGCCACTCCAAGACCGGAGCTCGATAGAAAAAGTGATAGGCCTCTACAGCGAAGATCGCCAGAACTATTCCAGAGAGCGATCCGAAAAGAAGAAGACCGAGCTTAACCCTCAGCGGAACAGGCTCTGCTGAAGCTAGATCAGTCCCCACCTCTTCTCCCCACCCTTCTTCTCCCGCTCAAGGGTTGCGATCTTTGCGTTAGCTTCGTGCATCGCCCGAGCCATGTCTTCCAGTAACTTCGACATCAGTGCTGTATGGGAGCGTAGAAGATCCTCGAAGTCATCTCGCTCAAAGACCATGCAGGTTGTTGGTTTACTCGCGACCACAGATGCCATACGAGGCGCGCCTGTAAGCGCCGCAAGCGCTCCGAATATCTCCTCATGCTTTACTTTTCCAACCTTCGCGCCGTGCGCGATAACATCCGCGTCGCCGTCAACTAAGCAGAGAACCTCGTGACTAAACTCGCCCTCTCGTAGGATAACCTCACCGGGTGCAAAGGAACGGAACTTAGGGGGAGGAGGCACCGCTTTTACCTTGAGAGATGAAAAGAGCGAGAAGTACCTCGACGCGGAGGCAGCTACCATCGCGCTCCAGTGCTGGAGCGCGCTCGGCGCCTGTCGAAAAAGGGTGGAGAGCTCAGTGTTGTCGTACCCAACAACGTGACATCCATCCTCTACTCCGACAAAACAGATTCCGGGTGTGGCGTTGAACCAAGGACCGAGTACGCCCTCCGCTTTAAGCGTCTCTATTGGGCGACCATTAACGACAACATCAAGTAGACCGTCTTTGACGATCCACAGACAATCCCCCGTTACCTCCAAGGTCTCACCAGCAGGAACGAACCGCTGACGAACGGTCCCGGTAAATCGGGGAAGGACCTCCTCAACAAAACGGTGCGAAAGTGTCTCGAATTCTTTTGGATTTTGATGCCAGTGCAAGGTCGTTTCCATGTGCCTCCCTCGGATACAGGGGGTAGATCGAAAGAAACGGGGATTTTCTTGAGAGAAAACCGATACAAAGTGAGAAAAGCACTGGAAAAACTGGCCGATAACGCCATCGAAAAACCAAAACGAGGTGTGGACCACGACCTAAACCCTTAGTATACCTACCACCTGCGCACCGCCGTAACCGGGCCACACTAGCTCAGGAGGATAATAATGGATTCAGCTAAGATTAAGACCTTCATGCAACTTGCCGGTCAGGGAGTTCAAAAGAAGCTTACCTCAGGAGATCCGAAGACCCGTGCTCTCGGCGCTCAACTCCTGCTTTCAGAGGTACTTGAGTACGTGATCCGAGGCCTCGGTGTAGTCCCGCACATCAATGGAACCCCTGTGACGGATCCCGAAGCGGTTACCTACGTCCCAGCAAACACCCCCGATCCAGAGGAGATGGTCGATGGCCTCTCAGACGTCGCCTACACGATGTACTGGAACGAGTGCGCATTCGGAATCCCCCTTGCGAAAGCCTTCGAGCTCGTGTGCGACAACAATCTCGAGAAGTTCGTACACCTCACCGCGTGGCGCGGCGACGCCCGCGTCCTTCAGCACAATGAGTGGGACTGCGGTCTCAATGTTTCTTGGCCCGCCGAAGTCACACACGTAGAGGTGTTACAGGTGAATGGCGAATTCTACGCGGTGGGTAAAGATGCCCGAGGCAAGGTTCGCAAACCATCAAGTTATAAGCCCGTTGATCTAGCGGCGCTTGTTGCGAACGCGTAGTGCCCAGAGAGAGGTTCCCTCTCTCTCGAAGCCCCGCCGGGGGCCACATCACCAGCAGATCATGGAACTCGCGCCTCACACCATTCTCGTTCACGGGTTCTTGCGAACTCGTCACGATATGTTCCTGTTGGGTCCTCGTCTGCAAAAGCTCCTTCCTGAGACACGCATTCACGTCTTTGAGTATCCATCGCGAAAGCTCGTGCTTTGTGAGATAGCGCAACAACTCAGCGATTTTGTCTCACGAACATCCAAGGGTGAATCGGTATCATTTGTAGGACACTCTCTCGGTGGACTCGTTGTGCGTGCCCTCGACGCGATGCCGCACCATCCCGCGCCTCTCAAACGTTTAGTGACGCTCGGCACACCCCATCAAGGAGCGCAGATAGCTGGGCTCGTGTCCCGACTACCCCTCCTTGGCCCTTTCGGCGGACCTGTTCTGCAGGACCTTCACACCCCGCCCCTACCTACTCATCCTCGCTCGCTCCAGGTCGGATGTCTTATCGGACACACCAAGACCCGCTTCGGATACCTTCCCTTCTTTGGCCGAGACAATGACGGGCTGGTGTGCGTCGAGGAGGCGATCTTCCCGGCCTGTACCGCCGAGTTGAGAAATTTTACCTTTCACGGGCTCTTTCCCTTTCTCCGCGGCACCGCTCACCTCTCGGCTCGGTTCCTCCGACACGGCTCTTTTACGGGGGACAACAGGGAGGAAAACGCCTTGCCATAACCGTGTTATTCCGGCACTTTGTAGGCACTCACGTATGCAGCACTGCATCCAACTGAGAGCTAACTGAGTTCTGTAGGACCAACCGTGACCACCTCCTCAAAAGTTATCGCAATAACGGGCGGAATCGGCTCGGGTAAATCCGCAGTCGCCAAGCTCTTCGAAAAGTGGGGCGCTCAGACCGTTGACGCTGACCTCCTCGCTCGTGAAGTGGTAGAGCCCGGCACCAAGGGCTTTCAACGGGTCGTCGAACATTTCGGCGAGGATATGGTACTCGCCGATGGCTCTCTCAATCGCCCAAGGTTAGCCTCAATCATCTTTTCAGACCCAGAGAAAAAGAGGTTACTCGAGTCCTTGTTGCATCCGTTGATTAGAGAGCGGTGGCTACATAATCTTGAGCAGCTCAAGAGGATCAATCCCTCAGTTATCGCCTACATCGTACCGCTCTTTTTCGAATCAACCGCAAAAATGCCAGAGATAGAAAAGGTAGTGCTCGTCTCGGCTCCGGAGGAGACACGGGTCGCTCGAATCATGGCCAGAGACCTCTTTCCCCGTCCCATCGCGGAGCAGCGAATTAAGGCACAGCTTCCTGATAGCGCGAAGATCGATAAGAGCGATTATGTTATCAAGAACGATGGATCTCTTGAGCAGTTAGAATCGCGGGCGCACGAGGTCTACACATCTCTCACGACGAACTAGAGAGCTTCGGCAGGTAAGCGACCGACGTGGTCGCCCTTTCACTGGCGGTCCCGGCAGTTGCGAAGGCCTCTGCACACAGTGGAGCTTACCTAACACAGTGGAGTTCCCTATCTGACTGCGTCAGGGATCTCGCCAACCCGCCCCTAGGCCCGCTTATTCATCGGCACGTATTCCGACAACGCCGGACCTGTGTAGATCTGACGAGGGCGGTTAATCTTATTCCCTGGCTCCAAATTATACTCTCGCGAATGCGCAATCCAGCCTGGAAGACGCCCCAACGCAAACATCACGGTAAACGCAACCGTTGGGATCTTCATCGCCTTGTAGATAATACCGCTGTAGAAATCGACATTCGGATAAAGCTTTCGCTCGATAAAGTACGAATCCTTCAACGCAGCTTCCTCAAGCTCGTGCGCGATGTCGAGAAGGGGATCTGAGATCTTCATCTTCGCAAGGAGCTTATCACACGCGGTCTTGATGATCTTGGCCCGGGGATCGAAGTTCTTGTACACGCGGTGACCAAAGCCCATCAACTTAAAGTTGCTGTTCTTGTCCTTCGCCATATCGACGAACTTTTTAACACTGTGGCCACTCTCACGAATCTGCGTGAGCATGTCGATTACCTCCTCATTCGCTCCTCCGTGACGAGGCCCCCACAGTGCGCAGATACCTGCGGTGATAGCCGCGAAGAGATTCGCCTTACTGCTCGACACCATGCGAACGGTTGAGGTTGAACAGTTTTGCTCATGATCGGCGTGAAGGATTAAGAGAAGATTGAGGGTCTCCGTCATCACCGGATCCACCTCATAATGCTCCGCAGGTGTCGAGAACATCATGTGCAGAAAGTTCTCGCAGTAGGACATATGGTTCTGTGGATACATCAAGGGCTGCCCGATCGACTTCTTGTACGCGAAAGCAGCGATTGTCGGGAGTTTTGCGAGAAGGCGAACAGAGTTCAATGAGAACTGCTCACTCTCCGGCTTTCCTTCTTCACTCTGGTAGAATGTCGAGAGAGACGATACCACCGACGCAAGAATTGCCATCGGATGTGCGTCTCGTGGGAACCCGTCATAGAAACGCTTGATATCCTCGTGGATCATCGTGTGGCGACGAACCCGATTTGTGAAATTGTCGAGCTCCTCTCGTGTCGGGAGCTTCCCTTCGATCAAGAGATACGCAGTCTCCAGAAAGGAGCTTCGCTCTGCGAGCACCTCGATCGGAATTCCACGATAACGAAGGATTCCAGCCTCGCCATCGATGAAGGTGATCGCGCTGGAGCAGGCGCCCGTATTCATGTACCCATTGTCGAGGGTCACATAGCCGGTCTTGGCTCGGAGCTGGGAGATATCGATCCCCTTCTCATTCTCCGTACCTACGACAACGGGAAGTTCAATGGACTGTCCTGCGAGTTTTAGCTCTGCGGTTTCGGACATCTGCGTCTCCTTGGTAAAACGATTGTAGCCACTACCTACTTAGACTCACCGGCATGCGCGATGGGTCCGTGTAACATTATTTTTAGTACTAATCACCGCAGAGAGAGAACCCGTGGGCGCATAGCACCGGTGCTAAAACCGACACTCAACGCCACTCAAACGAACGTTCTATCCAGCAGAACGGCAATCCGTGAAAATTATGCGGATCAGCCCGCTCCAACTCTACGACTTCAGCATCAAAATGACACCCCTTTATCCCTTTAATCGCGGCTGACGGGGACAATTTTTCAAGGACAGCGGACACACGTCCGTTCTGTGACGGAGATACCATGAAGCTCGCTACCTCTCTCTTTGGATTCGCATCACTCGTGTTGAGCTCAACACTCGCGACCGGATGCGGCTACCTCCGAATTGATCCCAATCACTACCTCTTTCGAAGCGATGTCATCGAATCGGTCGACCAAGAGAAGGCGATCGTGGCTAAAGCAAAGCTTGCGTGGACCGCTGATGGACGGGCTCGTGTCCTCTACGTGTCGGGAACCCCGTACGAGCGCGGATACCAACAGGGACGACTCTTACGAGAGGAGGTCCGGGACAACCTTCTGTACCTCTACGAGAAGGTGCTTGATAAGTACCATTTTGAGGAGCTGCTCGACGAGTCCTTTGAGCGACAACGTCCCTTCATTCCTCAGGAGTACATCGACGAGATGCACGGCCTTGCTCACGGCTCTCGCTTACCACTGAGAGTTGTACACGCTATTCACGCCCTGCCTGAGATTACCGAATGGGGAGGCAAGAGAAAGTACAAGAAGCTCATCAAAGAGATGATGGATGGGGTGCTTCTCGGCACGTCATGCAGCAACTTCGCCGCGAATAAGACCGCGACGGCTGACGGAAAGATGTATACCGTGCGCGTGCTCGACTGGGGGCTCCACCGTTTATCGAAACTTCACGAGTACCCGCTCATCACTGTGACGGTTCCGGAAAAGGGCAAAGGGGTCCCGTCCGCCAATATCGGGTGGGCCGGTTTCCTTGGTGCCGTTTCAGGTATGAACGCCGAGGGGATCACCCTTGGCGAGATGGGATACGGCGACCCAGATGGTGAGACGATGCGTGGGCGGCCGATGCCATTCGTACTGCGTGACGTCTTGACCTATGCAAAGAACTTGAAAGACGTTCGCAAGATAATCAAAGAGGCTCCGCCAACTAACTCGTTCGTGTTTCTCATGAGCGATGGCAAATCGGGAGATGCAGAGCTGTACGTGCGCGACCGGTATCGCTTTGAAACCTTCAAAGCTGGAAGGGACCTTGTCGACAAGAGCAAGAAATTTCCGGCTATTCCGGGCATAGTCTACGGCGGCCACTACCAGGAAAAGATGACCTCAAAGTTAGGAGAGGCTCGAGGAACGATGACACCTGAGATCATTATGAAGGAGGTCATCCCCTACATCGCGATGCCGTCTAACTTTCAAAATGTGCTGTACTCTCCCAATGACCTCTCGTTTTGGTTCACCAACGCGGCAGGACCGAAAGCTCGAGCAGCAGAGCAGCCGTATACCTTCTATGACTTCAAGGCTGGCTTGAAGTCATTTGAAGACGGTATGAGGTAGTGTATCCCACAGGAACGCGCCTTAGACCTGGCGCGACCGGTGTGTTCACGTCAGGAATTTTGCCTGTTGGTTTGGCGAGCGATAATTATCGACCAGGGGAGCTCAGTTCCTTTATTTTGTGGGTATGGAGGGCTATAACCCTCTCGACGACCGCGTCAGTACGTGGGCTTAGACACGAGTACACCGATGAGCACAAAAGAAGAGAAGATCGCCACCTTTAATCCGAACAACGCTGGGTTAACCGATAGCCAGATCTTTGGCCTTCCATTTACCGAGCAGGAGAGTGATGTCGTGCTTCTGCCGGTTCCATGGGAGGTCACGGTGAGCTACGGTAGTGGCGCATCAGCTGGCCCCGAACACATCTTCGACGCCAGCTTCCAAGTTGATCTCTTTCACCCGGAATTCCCCAACCTTTGGAAGAGAGGGATAGCTCTGCTTGAACAATCACCCGGTATGCGAGAGCGCTCTGATGCACTCAAAGCGAAGGCAGCTCACATCATTGAGGCATGGGGAACGGGCGTCGTGAGTCAGGAGCATCCAGAGCTGCGCTCACTCTTCACCGAAATTAACGCCGCCTGCGAGAAGATGGTCACCGAGGTCGAACAACGCACCGGGGAGTGGCTCGATAACGGAAAGGTAGTCGGTCTTGTCGGTGGCGATCACAGTACCCCCCTCGGGTTTCTCCGTGCTCTCGCGAAGCGGCATACATCATTCGGCGTTCTCCATATCGATGCCCATATGGACCTGCGAAAAGCGTACGAGGGGTTCACGTACTCACATGCGTCAATCATGTACAACGCGCTAGAACTTCCTCAAATATCGAAACTGGTTCAGGTTGGAATTCGCGATTTCTGCGAGGAGGAGAGCTCTGTTGTCGCAGCACATAAGAGTCGTATCATCGTTCACACGGACGCCGAAATTCAACGGGCGTCGTTTGAGGGAGAGACATGGAAGGAGCGGTGCGATTCGATCCTCGCCGCTTTGCCGGAGAGGGTGTATGTGTCATTCGATATCGATGGTCTTGATCCAACGCTCTGTCCCAATACCGGAACACCCGTACCTGGGGGATTGAGCTTTCAACAAGCGGCCTACCTCCTCAGCAGGCTAAAAGGCCAGAAAGAGATTATCGGCTTCGACCTCGTTGAGGTAGCACCCGGTCAGGACGATTGGAATGGGAACGTGGGCGCGCGTTTATTGTACCACATGTGTGGAGTTGCGTTGTCGGAGTAGGGGCCTCGTAGGCTGGTATCATTTTAGCGCGAGAGCCGTACCGTGATTTCGGATGAGACGTTCCAATTAAGAGGTGAGGGAGCCGAGTGCTTCTTCGCCTCAAACGTGGCACATACCTCGCGGCGGGTAGTCTCGATTTACTTCGCTCCCTTCGTCGCTGGGATCTTTACCGAAGCCGGAATGGTCATCGACGAGAGCGAGTGCTCGTGATTCTTGGTATCTGACACACCATCAAGGGCGTGGATCCAGTAGTCCCCGTTTACGTCCTCGTTGACCTGTTCCCTCTGATCTCCAAACGCCCACTGAAACGCTGAGCCGATGCCAGCGACGGCCTCCACAATCAGATTGAAAGGCTCCTGCACGATTCGATAGGGAAGGATGGACCAGTTCCACGAGTGATTAAACGAACGGTCGTAGAACTGCACCGCTTCTTCCTCAATGTAGGGAAAAGGAAAGAGTCCTCCCTTATCTTTACTCGGTGGAACGATAGAGACAGTCTGAGTGTAGAGGAGCCCTACGTAGTGGTCGGCCAACAAAAATATCGTATCAGGTCGACCGATCTGATCGCGCAATTTGAGACCGTACGTAAAAGGAACCGTTCTGTCGAATACCCCGAGGATAAGCAGGGTGTTTTTTCCATCGAGGTATTGAGCCGTATTCTTGGGATCCGTTCGGAGCTTCGCTTGAAGGGCATCAAAAAATTCCTGCTCTGAGTACCCCTTGTTGTCACGAACCGATTGAATGTACTTCTCGATTCGGGATTGGTTGGAGTCCCGAAAGAGATGCACAAGGTCCGTGCCACCGAGCACAAGCACGTTATACTGGAGACGCTTGTCGATTCCGGCGGTCAACGCCACATTGATAGCTCCGCGACTAATCCCGAAGGTACCAAACCGCTTCTTGCCGAATTCGGCCTCAAAGAAGTCCAGCGCTAGTCGATCACGAATAATATTGAGACGGAAGACCTCCTCAAGATGATCGAACATCTTCGGATCCTTGAATTCATTACTTCGATTCACGATCGCTGCGTCGAAACCCGATTCAACCAAGTACTTGGCGATATGCTTCTCTATGAAATTTTTTCCTCCGAGCACGGGGAAAACCAACACGAGATGATCGCTCGCCTCTCGTCCCTCGAAATAATCGACTACGATCGGCCCGGCGTACGACTCGATCGTGATATGCTTCAGGGTATAGTGTTCGGTGTCCTGCAGTATCTCAGTGCGAAAATCCCCGTATGCCGCGGTTGGCTTGTAGTACTCCTCCATCGCAGCCGGACGCTCCGGAGGCCCCTCGTACCACGAGTCCCCCGACAACCTGAAGCACCCTGCACTCGCGAGGGCTATGAGGATAAGAAACAGTCGCACGAGATGGTTCCAGCTACCTAAGCACCCCTTGACCGCCAGACGAGCTCCTGAGCGACCCTTTGCGGGGGATATGAAATAAGATGATTCTCTAGGAGAGCTCGTATCGCGGCGTCTCGATAATTTTTAGGGAGATCAAAGAATTGCGGGAATAAAACACACGTTTCGCCGTCAATAGCTCTCATGGGGCGACTTTTGGCTCTTAGCAATCGAGTATGCTAGGCTCCCCACCACCTTTTTGACCAACTTTGTGAGTACGTCGTGCAGGAAAAAACAACCAATTGGGCTCGCCCGTATCTCCTTATTTTGGCAACCGTAGTTCTACTTAGGCTCGTTACCCTCACGGTACCGGACCTCTTCGATACCACCGAGGGAAGATACGCTACGACCTCTCAACTGATGCTTGAGCGAGACGATTGGGTGACCCCGTGGATCATCTTTCGAGGAGTGGAAAAACCCTACCTTGGAAAGCCACCCCTTCATTTCTGGCTCATTAACACCTCCTTCGAGCTCTTGGGCCTCAGCAACTTCGCGGCCCGCCTACCGGGGGTTTTTAGCGCGGTCGCCATCGCCTTCACCCTCTACCTCTTGGTCACGCCCCTCCTGGGGCGGCGTGCGGCTATGGTGTCAGCTCTCATTTTCAGCACCTCCCTCCTCGCCTTCATCCTAAGTGGGGTGTGCCTGGTCGACGTCACCTTAACGGTGGGGATTACCTTGGCTGTAGCCGGGTTCGCTCTCGCTGATCGGTCGCGACTGTGGGGGTATCTCTGCTTTGTCGGTCTCGCACTTGGAGTTCTTGTGAAGGGTCCGGTTGCGATAATCTTTTTCGGCATGGCGGTCGGTCCTTGGGTGGCGCTGCGGTGGTGGTTCACACGCACTCTACCAACTCAGATGAAAGCACTCCCCTGGATCACTGGCCCTCTTCTCTTTCTCCTCATCGCAGTTCCCTGGTACCTCTTTGCTGAGAGCCGAAATCCAGGCTTCCTCGAGTATTTCATCTGGACCGAGAATATCGGCAGATTCACGAAAGCGGACTACGGCGATGAGTATGGAAATGGGCACGTGCAACTTCGTGGAGCCGCATGGGTCATGTTATTTCCCTCTCTCGTGCCGTGGTCCCTTGCTCTGCTCGGAACGGCGTGGGAACAGCGTCGGCGACTCTCCTGGTCTCATTTCATAACCAACCTTCGAAACGACGAGTGGCTGTTGCTCGCACTGACGTGGACGGTAAGCTGTCCTGTTCTCCTCTTCTTCGCCAAACAGTACACCGCTACCTACAATATGAGCTCAATTCCCGGATTCGCGTTCCTCATGGCCGTTTGGTGGAAGCGTGCAACAGAGTCCTTAGAGCCCTATCAACTCTTTAGTCGCCTGACGACCCAAGTTCTCTACGGAGCCATGGCGCTCACGATCCTGATCGCGTCGATAATATTTTACTCTCGAGCGGCGGAGCCATCTCTGGGGCAAACCGCTCTCGCGATAGTAATTGCGTGCGGGCTCCTAATAGCAGCGGTTCGCATGCCTCCTCTTCGGGATTCGATGAGCTCCATTGGTGCTCTGGCGATCATGGCGGCGATAGGCTACGGCACAACGTTAGTAGCTGGGGACGCCTACCTCTCAACACACCGCTCAACTAAGAACGTTCTGGCCTACGCGGCGACCCTCGCCCCAGGACAACACCTCAACATCGGATTCGCGGGCAATTTGCCGTTCTCGGCACGATTCTATAGCTCTCTCATGAGCGACCCAACCGTGAAGGTCTCCCAGGTCTATAACGAGGCGGTTCCTCAGGCGACTGCAGATCTGATCATCGTCCGAAAGAATAAAGGAGATGCTGATGTCGTGATGGCTGATCCAACAAAGGAAAAGGTCGGAGAGCTCGGTCGGTGGCGGGTCTACAGGCGCAAGCGCCCTTAAACAACCGATACTTGCCTCCAGGGGCAACGCGGGGGATTAGAGCGGAAAACTAGAAACTACTTCTTGCTCTCTTCGCTGTTTGCTTGCATGAGCTGAGGGGAATCGTTGCCAGCGCTATTTTGAACCTCCTCGGACCAGAGCGGGAAACGCGTGGAGTACCGAGGGTCATCAAAGATCACCTGAACTCCTCGGCGATTGCGCATGTTCACAAAGAGCGGAGCCTTGAGATTTGCGGTCGTCATGCGCGGATCCGGGCGCACGGTAACGATAATCAAAATTGCGTATTCATCGTCCTCGCGGAAATCCGTATCTCGATCCCCTATCGGTGGCTTCACATCAAACTGTTGTCCGAATTCAAATCCATCGACAACAACGAAGGCGAGGTCTGGATCTTGCGTTGACTGCAACCACGAGAAGGGTGGCTTATGCTCAAGCATGATAAAGCTTTTAGCGGAGGGGAATCCGATGATCCCGGCGGGGAACTCAATGACACTGTCAGCAGGAACGTCCAAGTCTCCGAACCGGGAGCTTGGGACGATTATCGTATCGCCCTGCTTTTGCAACTTATCACTCATGACCCCTTACCTCGCTCATTACTTGGAGACACATTTAAAGCCGCGTTTCCTCCGGTCGCCGATGTCTCTCCTCGACATGAGGAACAGATTCCACCGGCTTCCGTCACAGCAGCCCCACAACGTTCGCAAACCCGCGCTTTCGCGTCGATCTGCTTACCTGGTCGTCCAGTAATCGCCACCCTCTTGGAATTACGCCCTTTTGCGTCTCCTGACCCGGGCTTCGCGGATCCGCGCCAACTTCCAGACAATTGCTCTAGCGCATCGCCTGATATGCCGCCTTCCGCCGCTTTTTTGTTTTCCTCAAGGATCTGGAGGTAAATCTCCTCCCGATAAATTCTGTATTCGGGTGGAGCATCAATCCCCACACGAATCTGATTCCCCTTGATCTCAACAATTGTCACCTTGAGATTGTCCCCTATATAAAGACTTTCTCCTGGTTTCCGGGTCAAAATTAACATGATACTCCCGCCTTCCTTGGCCTAACTACTCGTTTCTCTAAACGTATAAGATGACGATCTGGTGGAATAAGCACTAACGTATTGAAAAATTTGCAGCAAGCCAAAAAATGCAAGAAAGTCAAGTGCGTAGCCCCCCTCTCGGGAGATAACACCCCCAGAAAATGCTAACCGGCGTTCTAAAATCACTCTTTTTACCTACCACTACCCCTCAAGATATCTCTTTAAGAGAGCCTCGGTCGCCGCCACATCATCGGCGTGTACGGTCTCTACGGTGGTGTGAATGTAACGGGTCGGCACGGACAATGTGATCGTCTTTACGCCGGCTCGCGTGCGCTGAATAGCCCCAGCATCGGTGCCCCCTCTTGGTAACACCTCCATCTGATGCTTTATTTTATGCTTTTTGGCGAGAGCGACGAATTGCTCCACGAGCTCTCGATGGCAGATAACAGAACCATCAAGCACCTTGATAGCCACTCCGTGTCCAAGCGCAGTGACTCGCTGCTCGCCCGGAACGCCGGGAATATCGGAGGCTATCGTAGTGTCAAGACAGATACCAATGTGGGGATCGACACCGTAGGTGCTCGTGAAAGCCCCTCGAAGACCGACCTCCTCCTGAACCGTGAATACCCCGTAAATATCGTTCTTGTTCCGTTTGAGCGCTTGAAGGGCGCGTATCCCTATATAGACCTGCACCCGATTATCAAGGCACTTACCACTTGCGTAGTGACCGAATTCAACGAAAGGGGCGTCGAGCGTTACCATATCTCCGATCTGCACCCGCTTAGAGACCTCCTTACCGGGAAGCCCAAGATCGACGAAAAAGTCTGGGACCTCCTTTGCGGCCCGCCGCTCCTCTAGAGACGCGGTGTGAATCGGTTTTCCACCAACATTCAAAACTCCGCGCAGAGGACCCTTCTGTGTGTGCACGATCACCCGTCGCGAGAAGAGATTGCGGGTATCAAATCCACCCACCTCCTGAAGACGGAGAAAACCCCGATCATCGACGTAGCTCACGTAAAAGCCGATCTCGTCCATGTGGGCGGCGAACATGACTCGTTCCCGGGTCCGGGCACTCCCCTTTTTAAAGGCGATGACGTTCCCCATAGTATCAACGGAGATATCGTCGACATACCCTTTCAGCTCCCGCATCACGATGGCTCGAATGGCCTCCTCGCGACCTGGAACGCCAGCAGCTTCAGATAGTTCGCGGAGTAATTTCATCAGACACCTCTTTTAATTGACCTTTGAAGAAAAGATGCTTAGTACCTATATGTTGGATGCGGATGTCGGAAAATGAGTATCGCCAACAACCGGGAGAAATCAGATACTTCCGAGCGTAGGCGGAGTATACCTACTCATGGAACGGGACACAGGCATCTTTTGAATAGAAAGCCAGCAAGGTCATCCAATAGCAACATACTGACGGTAATCCTAGGAGTGTCATGAAACGTATAGCTCTTTTCATCCTCACCAACATCTTGGTGGTTTTGACGATATCCATCCTTTTGAACCTACTTGGCGTCAGGCCCTACCTCAACGCGAACGGTATCGACATTCAGCAGTTGGCTGTCTTCTGCCTCGTGTGGGGTATGACGGGCTCACTCATATCTCTTGCTATCTCGCGCATGATGGCGAAGTGGACGATGGGAGTACAGGTTGTTCCGCGTACCTCATCGGAGTACGCATGGGTCGTCATGATGGTTGAGCAGCTTGCTCGCAAGGCTGGACTCCCTGCTATGCCTCAAGTTGGGATCTACGATAGCCCTGAGGTGAACGCATTTGCGACCGGCCCATCGAAGCGACGCTCGCTCGTGGCCTTCTCGACAGGTCTCCTGAATTCCATGAACCGCAACGAGATCGAAGGGGTCGCTGCGCATGAGATCGCCCACATCGCTAACGGCGACATGGTTACCATGACGCTTTTACAGGGTATCGTGAACTCTTTCGTTATGTTCTTCGCTCGTATTATCGCTTGGGGAATATCGCAGAACGTTCGTGAAGAGAACCGATACATGACCCAGTACATGGTAACCTTCCTCCTGGAGATGGTGCTGGGTCTGCTCGGAATGATCGTCGTATGCGGATTCTCCAGACATCGTGAGTTCCGTGCCGATCGTGGCGGAGCCCAGTACGCTGGCAAGAACGACATGATTGCGGCGCTACAGCGTCTTGCCTCAAACACTCGCCGTTACGATCAGGCCCCTGCTTTGGCGGCGTTTAAGATCTCTGGTGGCGTTGGCCAGCTCTTCTCGACCCATCCTCCGCTTGAGAAGCGCATCGCGGCATTGCAGTCGGCGACGGTCTAGCGCCGGGAAAAATCGCCAATGCAAGGTCTTCGCGACCCGGCATGTGGGAAGGGGCGGTAATTCCTGAGCACGACGTGCGGACGCGCGCCCAAGATCGTAGAGGGTGCGCGACATTCCGCCGACCAGCCTGCTCCGATCAGCGTAGCGTCAACGGGAAATTACGGCGCGAGCTCCGGCCCGTCGGGAGACGGTCCCTCCGGGTGCAAGGGATTTGGTGCCTTGCGGCGACCAGGAATGATCCCCCTTCCCGTGCACAGCACGTAACGATAAGCATTACTCCACAAATTCGATCAAACAGCACCGCCTCGATGCAGGTAGCGCTCTCTGCCACGCGATGAGCGCCACTCAATTGCTACAACTTCCGAGCAAGGGCACGACCATAGTCGAGAGGGCCTTGGAGTCCGAGGTCGCGGTAATCGTCGACCACCATGCCGCGACTACTAAAGAAGCCAACGCAGACGCGCCCGCCACAAGCATTTGGCTCTTCGCAGCGAAGTAAATTCCATCCGTCAAGGATCCGGGGCCATCCATTCATAAGATCGTTGAGCAATATCCCTGTCATAAGCTCTATCGCCTTAACTTCTCGATATTCTGGATAGAGCTTATGAACTTCATCCTGTGCCGCTATATTCTTCAGTCGAAAATGCCTCCAAGTGGCAACTGGATCACGGTCTTCCCGATCGCTCCTCTTCAGTAATACCCATTCGCTTTCAGATTGTGGAGCAGACGCCCACGGGTTTTCCTTCCAAGATTGATGGTCGCTATCAATTAACTTATTCCCTGACCCTTTCCTCGTTTCACACAGCTTATCAAGCTCTAATGCCGTATACGGCTTCCCATTTACCATCTCAGGAACAAGTACCAAGATATGAGTGTCTTTTATCTTTTGCCCACGACTAAGCGGGCACTCAGACTCCAGAAGCTCTCTTGTTATCATCATCGGAATCGGAGGCTCGGCTCCTACCTCTATCCCTTGAGAGCGCCACGCTTCAGAGCCTAGAAAGTTTTTGCCTAAAAGCTCGCGGACCTCAGGGCGATCGATGCGCTTGCAGAAATCCTCCGGTGATAGATCCTTAAGCTTTTGTGCCTCTGCCACCCACCGCTTCGTCTCAGGGTCATCACGGATCTCTAGGACCTTCGCTGGGTCGCTGCTTACTCGGTCGGCTGCAGCTAAGATCTGCGCGACCTTTTCCCGCACAAAATCTTTGTACGCTTGTAGTCGCTCTTCGGGGGCAAGGCTTGGGTCCTCCCA
>JBEGVS010000035.1:0-37330 GCA_041178185.1 Pseudomonadota bacterium | reverse complement strand
GCGACCCATGTCGCGATCATGGTGAGTGGGGGTGGGATGGTTTGCCGAAGAAGAAGGGGGGCTGCGAACACGATCAGCGTTGCGATGAGGAGATGCAGGATGATGAGGGCGGTCGTTGGGTCTATCGCGGGTATCTTTGACGCGAGCCCGAGGAGGAGAGGAAAAAGAGGTGGACGCAGGAGCGTGGCGATGTGGTGCGAATCCACCTGCGGGGCGTCGTGCTCAAAAAAATGACCTCCTAGGAGCGCTTCACCCATCTGCCGATACTGGTCAGAATCGGAGAGGAGGGTGAGGATCGGGAGCGGTGGATAGGCAAGGGTGAGCAGGGTGAGAGCTGCAACAAGAGCGCAGAGAGCAGGTGTTCGGATCGGTGAGCGGGCAGGGCGAGCCGGCACGGCTTCACAATCATCGCCCCGCAAGGGACCTCCATCCACCATGCGTCTCTCTCCCACCTATACCGGGTTAGAGTTGACCTGACGTCTGTCGAGCTCCGGAAACCAACACAGGGCGATATCGACGAAGCGAGCTCGCTCAGTGTTTGATGGGTCCATAAGCCCATGCATGAGA
This sequence comes from Pseudomonadota bacterium, assembly GCA_041178185.1. GTDB lineage: Bacteria > Bdellovibrionota_C > UBA2361 > UBA2361 > OMII01 > OMII01. Next base: position 36,763 of record JBEGVS010000035.1, on the reverse strand, counting down.
CGGCGATTGAACTTGAGTGCAACCGTAGGTCCATGTCGTACGGTGTATTCCGCGAGCGCGGCGGCCACTCGTCGATTGTCTGTACTCAACGCTATTTCGTTCGTGAGAAAGCTATCGCTGCAGAGGCGCAGGTCAGCAAGACGGTGGGGGGTAAGAAGTTCCTGATCGGTCGGTACTCGCCGAGGTGAGCCAACCGCCACAGTGACACCGTGCGTGTTGGGTCGGGGTGCCTCTCCGTGAGCTACGGGATTGCGGGGGAGGACATTGGGACGAGCTCTCAGATCGTGAGGTAGTTTGGTGCTCGCTATCTCCTCCGTGTAGGTTTGTTCCGGAATCGGTGGGCGGTTGGGTGGTGTAAGCTTCGACCTCCAGTCCTCCCCCGAGAGATGGCGCTTGAGAAGAGCTATAGGTGGCTTTTCGGGAACCTCTCGCGCAAGCGCAAGAAGGGCGTCGGCATTTGTTGTGGAGAGGTTTTCGAGGGCTCGGCGAGCTGCGTTTCTGACACAGAGGGAGCAATGGTCCACCGCTTTGGCGAGGAGAAGCATATCCACCCGCTCTGGAGTGGGCATCTGTGCGAGCAGCGTTGCTGCAAAAGCGATGACATCCTCCTTATCCGCATCGAATGGAGCGTTTATGAGCGTTCGACAGAGGGGGCGTAGGAGCCCGGACTCAGAGCGGGCCAGGGCAGAGAGACACCTGGTCACCACAATCGTCTTGTCTGCGTGGGAATCTATTATCCGCTTGATAGCACTATCTCTATCCTCCAGCGAAAGAGAGGACTCCTCAATGTGGCTGATAGCCTCGCGAATAAAGAGCGCGTCAGATGAGGCAACGACCTGCTCTATGAGCTGATTGGTCGTGACTTTTGGAGGGGCCGATCGGGAGGCGCGCACCATGAAACGAAACTCCGGATGTGATAAGGGGAACTATAGGCCGTCTACGAGAGCCTGCCCAAAACCGTGCCTTATCGCAAGCTTTTTCGAGCGCAGGAGAGCTCCGGCGCGGCCGCACCTCAAGGCCTCTAGCTTAGGCTTCGACTCCAAATAGCCGGTCCAGGATAATCGCGCACGCGGCCCGGACGGAGAGATGGTTGTACTCCGTAGGTCCATTGATCGGCTTAAGGACGTAGTCGGCGCGGGACATGAGTTCGTCGCTCATTCCCCATCCGGTACCGAACATTAGGAGGAACGGATGTTCTCCTTTCTCCATCTCCTTCTTCATCGCACCGTAGCTGACCCTATCCGCCCCATCTCGAGCTGAGGTGGCGATCAATTTGGGGAGTTTTCCACTTCGCTTTTCGATCTGGAGTATCGCTTCATCGAGGTCTGAGACGATAACGAGCCTGCCCAGTGCATCCTGTCTGTTGGGGTTGTAGGTAGAACCGAACCCGGTGTCCCAGTGCTCCTTTATCGTACGCACGAGCGCGCGAACGGTCTGAGCGGGGTGAACAACAAAGAGGCTTTGCGCGCCGTAGGTGCGGCAACTTCGGGAGATATCGTGAGTATCGATCAGGGTGACGGAGGTGGTAACGAGCCGACCTGTCTTGTCGACCATCTTATCGTGAAGGAGTGCTACGTAAAAGTCGGGCATTGAAACCATAGGATTACTTCTTTTTGCTGGCTAAAGAGCGCTTCGTTTTGGCCTGCGCCTCTTTAAGTCTCCACTCTGCAATCGCTTTGTGGTTTCCTGAGAGCAGGACGTCCGGGACATTGATTCCTCGAAAGCTCTCCGGCCTCGTGTATTGAGGGGCCTCGAGGAGCTCTCCGTCAGCGAGATCGGGGGAGAAGGATTCGTGACTCACCGACTGTGCGTTGTGAAGAACCCCTGGTCGTAGTCGCAAGGATGCCTCGATGATCAACATCGCTGGAACTTCGCCACCCATGACCACGTAATCGCCAACGGAGATCTCTTCGTCGATAGTAAGGTCAACGACTCGTTGGTCGATCCCCTCGTATCGTCCGCACACAAAAGTTACAGATGGTCTTTGTGAGAGCTCGTGCGCCTTGAGTTGATCGAAACGCGCCCCGCTTGGCGAGAGAAGCACAACCCACGTGTGCGGGTCGCGTTGCTTGACTGACTCGATTGCGTTGACGAGTGGCTCTGGAAGCATGACCATCCCGGCGCCCCCACCGTATGGCGTGTCGTCTACTTTGTTATGAGGCGGAAGGGAGAAGTCACGAATATTGGTAATTGTGGCCTTAAAGAGCCCACGACCGATAGCTTTACTCACGAGACTTGTCTTGAGGAAGCTCTCGAATATCTCGGGAAAAATGGTGAGTAGGTTAACGTTCCACACGACGGCCACCGGCTACATGATGCGATACAAAAAACGCGGTAGTTTCCCAAAAAGAAACGTACCGCGTCCTACTTCGTATCTCGAAAGAGACTACTTCTTCTTGGACTTCGCTGCTCGAGCCTTGCGAGCCTTGCGTGCAGCCTGAACCTTCTTAACCTTGTGGTCCTCGCGCGCTTCAACGAATCCGGGGATCGTGCGCTTGATGATTGAGCGAACAACCAAGGTCGGCTTAGCTCCAGCCTCCATCCACTTCTTAACGAGATCCTCTTTGAGGGTGATACGAGCTGGATTGTTCAGCGTGTTGTACGTACCAAGTACCTCAAGGAAACGACCGTCTCTCTTTGCTTGCTTATCAGCGGCGACGATACGGTACACAGGGGATTTATGTTTCCCAAGTCGAGCGAGACGAAGAACAACTGCCACAGTAACTCCTTAATACGGTTCCAAGAAAATTAGGTGGAGAGCTTACCCAAAAAAGGGGTGTAGGTAAAGGGAAGGGGGCCGTTTGCCCTAAGATCCTGCGGGAGCGACCGTGTGAGCCGCGCCCGATCTAGAAAAAGCTGGGTTTTTTCAATGGGATGGAGCCGTGTCGCCATGGCCACGCAGTGTGGAAGCAGGGTTGCCTCACGGAGACCCGCTTCCCGGTTTCTCCTCTCGGCCTACCGCTTGCCGAACAATCCACCGAGATTGCCAATGCCACCCAGTGGCCCCCCGGCGCCGCCGAACATCCCCCCTAGGCCGCCAGGTCCCATCTTCATCAGCTGCTTCATGACCTTTCGCATCTCAACGAACTGCTTCACCAGCTTGTTGACGTCCTCCACCTTCGTTCCGGAGCCGAGGGCGATGCGACGGCGCCGACTACCATCGAGGATCTCGTGATTGCGTCGCTCCTGTGGGGTCATGGAAAGTATGATCGCCTCAATGCGTTTGAGCTCGGCCTCCTGCTTCTCGGGATCTACCTGTTTTGCGATCTTGTTGAGACCCGGGATCATTCCCATCAACGAGGAGATGCTACCCATGCGTTTGATCATCTTGAGTTGATCAAGGAACTCCTCAAAGGTGAATTGATCCTTCTTGAGCTTTTTCTCGAGAGCCACGCTATCCTCGAGCGAGACCTGCTCCACCGCCTTTTCGATAAGCGTCAGAACGTCACCCATTCCGAGGATGCGGGAGGCCATACGCTCCGGATGAAACGCCTCAAGTGCATCGGATTTCTCCCCCGTTCCGATAAACTTAATTGGCTTTCCGGTAACCGCTCGCATCGAGAGAGCGGCGCCTCCTCGAGCGTCTCCGTCGAGTTTAGTGAGAATGAGGCCTGTAAGGGAGAGGGTCTGATCGAATCCGAGCGCAACGTTAACGGCCTCTTGGCCCGTCATGGCATCGGCCACGAGAAGGGTTTCGGTCGGCAAAACTGCGGCCGATACCTGTTTCAGCTCCTCCATCAGATCCGTATCGATCTGAAGCCGGCCCGCGGTGTCGATTATCATCACATCGCACATGTTTTTGCTCGCGAAGTCGCGAGCACGGATGGCGATATCAACGGGCTTGTCACCTGGTTGGGTGTCAAACACCGGGATCTTGAGATTGTTTCCGAGGGTTTTGAGTTGATCGATCGCAGCCGGGCGATAAATGTCGGCGGGGACGAGAAGGGGCGAGCGCTTATAGGTATCGCGTAACAATCGGGCCAATTTTGAAGCGGTCGTTGTTTTACCCGACCCTTGCAGTCCGACGAGCATTATCACTATGGGGGGTGAGGCGTGTAGGTCGAGGTCGGCGAACTCGTCGCCCATCGTCCGCTTTAATTCCTCATGAACGAGTTTGATGATCTGCTGGTCCGGGGTCAGGCTCTTGAGAACGGATTCGCCCACAGCCTGCTCCGTCACTCGCGCGCAGAACTCCTTTGCGACCTTGAAGTTAACGTCGGCTTCGAGGAGAGCTGTGCGCACCTCCTTCATGACAGACTCTACGTCGCTGGCGTGAAGAATGCCGCGACCGCGAATTTTCTTGAGGGCTCCGTCTATCTTGTCGTGTAGGAAATCAAACATACCCCTAGTGTGCCCGAGAGTCGGGCGCCGTTCAACAAGGAGGCTACCGTCGAGGACGGTATATTTCTGCCTCCAGGACGTATCCCTGAACGGGATCGGTCACTTCGACCCACCCCGACGTCGCGAATCCTACCGAGACTGGGTCGTTCTTCGATAGGGTGTGGATCTTGCGGGACCGTGTGTTCGGTGAGGAGAAGATCGTTACCCCATCATCCACGGCTCGCCACTCCCCTGCAGGGGGCTCCGTCGGTCGAGCTAGCTGGCTCGGAATAGGGGGCGCAGATGACCGTTGTGTTTCGACAGGGGGCTCGGATTCAACTGCGAAGGTGTCGGCCTCGAACTGAGGGGGTCGCTCCTTCTTGGGGCGAGGTCCGAGGCTCTTGGCTACCTGGTAGCGCTCCGTAGCGGCGGGGAGAAGTTGTTGGAGCTCCATGATACGCTCATCGTCGGCGGGGTGAGAGGAGAGAAATGTTGGCACGTCAGCTCCTGAGCCTTGTTGACTCATGGTGGTCCACAGTCCGATCGCGTTGTGAGGATCGTACCCCGCGTCGGCCATCAAGAAGAGGCCGATCTGGTCGGCCTCAAATTCCTTGCGTTGAGACTCAGGATTGACGATGAAGGCTTTTATCGCCTCTTCGGCGAGGATCCCTGCGATGCCACTCAGCGCCCCATAAGGGCCTTGCACCGCGACTACTTGACTCGCAACATTTCCCCCGACGCTGGCCATGATCTCACTAGCTGCTTCCGAGGGGGTGGGTTGGGTGTGATGAGCGAGTACGTGTCCCATCTCGTGGGCCAGCACCGCTGCGAGCTCGCCGTCGTTTCTCACCGTGTGTAACATCCCCGTCCAGACAAAAACGAAGTTTCCCCGAGTGGCGGCGGCGTTCACGACGCTATCCCCTCGCAGCACGTAGACGTTCCATGGCGCATCCCCCGCCCCAGCGGCGTCAGCGAGGTTGTCCACGATATCCCGCACCCTGTTGATGGCTTCGTCGTCTCGGGAAAGGGGGTAAGTGCGGGTGAGAACTGCTAGCACCTGTTGGCCGAACTGCTCATCCTCGGAGCTTACGTACTCGCCCCGAGGGATCTCCCCCGGCGCGATCGGCACCCGAGCGGGCCCGCATCCTGCGATGAGCAGTGGTAAGGTGAGGATGAGCGCTATCAATCGATAGGTCATTAGAGTCCTGGGATCAGCTGTAGATAGGTGAGGGGGCTCCGCGGGCGGCGTTTGCAGGTGATACGGGCAGCCTCGGGCGATGTGGAGATGTGAAAACACTCCCATCCCTCATTCCCGAGCTCGCCGAGGCGCCTCTCAAAGTCGGCCGCGGCGATCCCTGATTCGGTCTCGACCACTTTATACTCCCATCGGAAGAGCTTCTCGACCTCCTCCTTCGTTCGCTCCTGAATCACCTCCCCTTGGGGACCAAGCGCTTGTTGAACCCCTCCCGAGGCTCCCTGTAACCGTTGTCCCATCTTCTCAACCAGCTGGGAGAGGGTCAGGGGATCGCCTGCGGGGCTTGGGCTCGTGGTAGCAGCGGTGCCCGGAGAGCCGTTCGATGAATCGTTACAGCCGGTTATCATGATGATACCCAGAAGAAGGATGTGCGCCTGTATGATTGCGCCAATGCTCCAAAAACCAGTATAGTGCCGCTTTCTCATTGCAACTCTCGTAGAACCCATTAGAAGGAGTACTCTAGTGTCCTATTCAAACGATAGCGGGTCTCGGCAGCATATTCCAGCCAACTTTCGACTCCAGTTCTCCCGGGAGCAGATTCTCAATCGGGTCAAGGAGCTAGGTGCCGAGATCGACGAGTGGTGTAAAAGCGTATGGTCCGAATCTAGGACCGATGTTGTTGCTATCCCAGTTCTTCGGGGCGGGGTTTATTTTTTCGCGGACCTTTCTCGCTGCATAAGTTCCTCAATCGAGATCGCCCCGGTAAAGACCTCCGCGTACGACTCCGGCACGAACTCTGCTCGGGAGGTGACCGTTGAGCAGTTCGCTGACCCTGTGCAGATCAAAGGGCGGGTTGTGCTCGTCGTTGATGATGTTTGTGACTCAGGTCGCACGTTGGAGCAGCTTGAGAGGTCTCTGCTTGAGCGTGGCGCACGGGAGGTGCGAACGGTTGTGCTCGTCAGGCGCCTTCTTCCCCGTCCAACATTTGTGCCGTGTTGGGTCGGCCTGGAGTACTCGGGACCGGAGTGGTTCGTCGGATACGGCATGGACGACAACGAGCGCTTTCGAAATCTTCCGGACGTGTATGTTATCGGACGGAATGAGGAGTGATGGGTTCCGAAACTACTGCACGAGCGGGTGGGGTCGCAGAGGCTACCGGAGAGGTGGGGTATGTCGTTGACATCCGCCATCTCTCGAAGGTGTTCAAGAGAAGGACTCGCGCGGTTAACGGCTACACGACATTCAAGCAGGCACTCCTCGCCCGACTGAGGAGGAGACGAACTGTCGTAGGGTCGACGGAGGAATCGGTTACCGTCGGAATCAAAGACCTAACGATTCGTATACCGCGAGGGGCATCGATCGGATTGATTGGGCGAAACGGCTCAGGCAAGTCCACCTTTCTGAAGCTCATCACCGGCATCTATAAACCGACCAGCGGTGTGGTTAACGTCAAGGGGCGCATCGCTGCGCTGATCGAGCTCGGCGCGGGTTTTCACCCTGACTTTACCGGACGGGAGAATCTTGTGCTCGCCGGTATTATGCACGGACTCACACGCGAGGAGATTAACGCTCGATTCGACGACATCGTGCGCTTCGCGGAATTGGAGCATGTAATTGACGATCCGGTCAGAACCTACTCCTCCGGTATGTTCATGCGTCTCGGTTTCAGTATCGCTATTCACACGGATCCGGACATCTTGCTGGTGGATGAGGTCCTCGCCGTTGGTGACGCGGGGTTTGTGGCTAAATGTAAGGATCGCATCGCAGAGCTTCGTCGCGCTGGAAAGACCCTTATCTTAGTGACGCACGACCTCGACGCCGTTGAACGGTGGTGTGATGAAGCGATCTGGTTGCATCGGGGGGAGGTTAAGGACCGAGGAAACCCTCGCCGTGTGATCGATGCGTACCGACATCACATTGAGAAGCAAGAGGAGGGAGCCCTCCTGCAGGAGGATGCTGTTGAGAGTAGTTCCTCGTCGAACGACGGTGGCGCTGTTGAAACCTGTAAGCCGGCTCGGTGGGGAAGTCGTGAGGTTGAGATAACCCAGGTCTCACTTGTCGGAGGCGATGGCGTGGAAAAAAGGGTGCTTCATCCGGAGGATCCCGCCCGGGTGCGTATGTCGTATAGGGTTCACGGAGCGGTAGACGAACTCGTTTTTGGCGTCGGTATAACGCGGGTCGATGGTTTGAGTGTGTTCGGTACTAACACAGATATCGACCGCGTGAAGCTTCCTGCTATGGGAGCGACCGGGGTCGTTGAGTGTGTTATCCCGCGTATCGGTTTGATTGAGGGCTCATACACCTTTGATGTCGCGGTGCATCGAACCGACGGCTATCCATACGACTATCACAAAGATGCGGTTCACTTCTCTGTTCGTTCTGATAAGCGTGAGGTGGGTGTGTCGTCGTTGACACGCGCCTGGGTTATCGATGGGGTGAGGTGCTCATGCTAGGGAGTGTGAAGCAGGTCTGGCAGTTTAGAGCCCTCGTCGGCGCGCTGGTCCGGCGGCATATCGCTACGAGGTATCGTGGCTCGTTATTCGGTTTTCTTTGGTCTCTTCTCAATCCGCTGTGCCTGATGGCTGTCTACACCCTCGTGTTCTCGTACTACATGCGCTTTAACGGAGGTCCCCATTACCATTTGATGGTCTTCGCCGGCCTTCTACCTTGGATCTGGACAAGTAGCTCGTTAATGGAGGGAACCTCGTCCCTAGTAAACAGCGGGCATCTCATTACGAAGTCACTTTTTCCTCCGCAGGTCTTGCCGGTAGTGAGCGTTACCGCCGCGATGGTACATTTTCTCCTTGCGTTGCCCATCCTGGCGCTTTTTTGCCTGGCGGGAGGTGTGGCGGTCTCCTGGACCTGGCTCCTCGTTCCCCTCGTTGTCGCGCTCCACGCGGTATTCCTAACGGGGATCGTTCTCGCGCTCAGTGCGCTTAATGTATTTTTTCGTGATGTCCAGCATCTAGTGGGAAATCTTTTAACCTTGTTGTTCTTTCTGTGTCCCGTTGTGTATCCGGTATCGGTAGTCCCGGAGAGGTTACGGTTCCTTGTTACCTACAATCCATTTGCCGCGTTGACTCAGTTCTATCAGGAGCTTCTCGTTGAAGGGGTACTTCCAAGTACAGGAGCGGTTGCCTACGTAGCTGTGATCTGTCTCGTGGTAGGTATCATCGGGATTCGGGTTCACGGCCACTATCAGGAGCGATTTGCGGAAGCGTTATGACAGATACTCGACCCATTCATCAGTTGGTCCACACCTTAAGCTACGGAGACGCGATATCCACCGAGGTGCTTGCGCTTCAGGCAGCCCTTCGAGACCTTGGTCTTGAAAGTGAGATCTACGCCCTTCACGAGCATAATAAGTTAAAGGGGCGATCGCGAAGATACGAGACGATCGGCACCTGCTCGGAGGCCGATATCATCCTGCACTATTCGATCGGATCTCCGCTGAACGACCTGTATGCCCACTGGGATCGGGGTCATAAGGTTCTTGTGTACCATAACATCACCCCAGCGCGGTGGTTTAAAGGGGTAAATAATCGGGTCGCCAAGGATATCGAGCGAGGACTGTCGGACCTCCCCGCACTGTGCGCGCGCTCACACCGAATCTGGGCGGACTCGCAGTTTAACGCTCGGGAGATCGAGTCCCTCGGATTCCCCTGTTCGGTTCTTGAGCTTCCCATAGCTCCCGAGCGGTGGAATCGAGCTCGCAATGAGGGGATGTATGCTCGTTTGAAAAAACGTCCCGGTATCAACGTGCTCCACGTTGGGCGCATGGCGCCTAATAAGTGTATCGAGGATATTATTAAGTCGTTTTACTACCTCAACAAGTTTATAGAGCCCCGCAGTACGTTGTGGCTCGCCGGTATCGACACCGACACGGAGTTATACTCGTTTTCGCTCCATCGATTGATCAAGAATCTCGGTTTGGATGAATCGGTCGAGGTATTGGGTGGGCTCACCGACGAGGAGATTCGGGCGCTGTACGAGGCTGCATCGGTGTATGTGTGCATGAGTGAGCATGAAGGGTTCTGTCTCCCTCTCATCGAGGCGATGCACTTTGGCCTTCCCGTTGTAGGGTACGCCCAGGGTGCGGTGCCTGAGACGGTAAGCACAGGAGGTATCGTCGTATCTGAGAAACGACACTCAGAGCTCGCGGCGCTCTTTCAGATGCTCGCACAGCCTGGAGAGCTGCGCTCTCGGATGATTGAGAGGGGGCGTGAGCGAGTTAAAGCGTTCTCCTTCGAGAGTTTCAAAGCGCGAGTGAGTGAGCTCCTCCATAGTGGTAACCGACAGCGAGAGGCTCACGGCGCATGATCTCAGTAGGTCTTGATCTGAGTGCAGTGGATCCGGGTTTCAAATCGCATGCGCACCGGGGTATTGGGCGTTATGTGACGGAGCTGCGCAGGTTTTTCGACGGATATAGCGGTGGTGACATCTCGGTTGGCTTTTTCGACCATGAGGCGCTGCGTCGGAATGGTCTCGCCGATAGAGCGGTATCCCTTATACCGTTTGGTCGGACCTCCTTACGGCAACATATCGTCTACCCCCGTCGACTGCATCAGGGGGTGATGCGGGAGTTTTCCCTGTTGCACTATCCTGCCCACATGGACGCCCCGGCGTGGAGCTCTAAGCCGTACGTTCTGACCGTTCTCGATCTCATTCCCCACGTGCTCAAGGATCTGTACAGGGCTCACAAGCCCAGCATGCGATTTATGCTGGCTCGGTCGTTGGAGGTGCTCGCTATTCGACAGGCGACCCTCCTTCTGGCGATCAGTGAAACCACAGCGAATGATCTGGTGCGCGTGCTCGGAATCCCACGCGAAAAGATCGTTGTTACTCCGTTGGGAGTCGACGATAGATTTTTTCAGGTAGCTGAAGGTCGGCCTCACCGCACCGAGCGTTCGGGAAGTGTTATTCGTACGAAACTTGGGATTCCGCTGGGGCGGCCTATCGTGCTGTACGTTGGTGGGCATGATGAGCGCAAAAATATCGGTAATCTGGTTGGGATCGTGCATCAGGCCGGGGTCGATCTACGAGCTCGGGGGAAGGTCGCACCACTCCTGGTGATGGCTGGTCGCGTCACATCGCGTGATGAGATAGAGCGGCTTGAGTCGCACCTGCGTCGGTATGGGATGGAGCGAGATGCGGTGTCGCTGGGGTATGTACCCGACGAGGATCTGATGGAGCTGTACGCTGAGAGCGCTCTCTTCCTCTTTCCGACCCTCTACGAGGGGTTCGGATTGCCGGCGCTAGAGGCGATGGCCACCGGCTTGCCGGTGGTGGCTTCCAACACCTCGTCCATTCCCGAGGTGGTTGGCGACGCTGGTCGGCTCTTCAATCCGTTACGCATAGACGAAGGCGCGAGAGCGGTTGTAGAGCTGCTAGAGGGTCAGGAGATGCGCGGGGCGTTTTCGCGTGCGGGGATCGCGCGAGCGCGGACCTTCACCTGGGAGAGAACGGGGCTAGCCACCCTTGAGGGATATAAACGGGCGTATGAGGCTATCGAATCCCGTCAAGCGCGTGGGAGTGCTTCGATGGCTACTCCTGACGGCGCTAAGGTCCATCCAAGCGGAACGGTCGTATGAGAGGCGCACAGCAACGCTCGGCGAAGGTGGTAGAGCTCCAACGTCACCGACCGAGCGGTACGGCGTCCACTCATCAGGATCGCCACGCAGGTGTGTTTCTTGTGGCTCTTTGCTCGCTAGCGGCGCTCCTGAGACTCGACTTCATGCGTGCGGGGTCGTTCGTCATCGATGCAGATGAGGCGATCGTTGGATTGATGGGGCAGCATATCGCTGCAGGAGGGGGTGTTCCGACCTTTTACTACGGCCAACACTACATGGGGTCCCTCGAGCCGCTGTGTGCGGCGGCCCTGTTCCGCTTGTTTGGCTCCTCTCCGTTTACCTTGCAACTAGTTCCACTTCTCTTTTCCTTGGCCCTAATCGTCATCGTGTATCAGATTGGTCGGGAGGTTGGCGGTGTACTCACCGCAAGGGTGGCTGGGCTTCTGTGCGCCTTTCCTCCGGTCGCCCTTGTGGTGTGGAGCTATAAAGCGCGCGGCGGTTTCATCGAGCTGCTCGTCATCGGAGCCTGGGCGATGCTATGGGCGGTTCGATGGCTCAAGAGAGAGCCCTCTGAACTACGTTCTCCACTGTGTATAGGCCTCCTACTCGGCATCGGATGGTGGGTCAATAACCAGATCCTCTACTTTATGATACCGATCGGAGGTTTTGGTGCTCTCTTCCTCTTTAGCGCGCTGAGAACGGGAAGGTGCTCATTCGGTCGTATGACACTCATAGGGCTCGTCTCGCTCTTCGCTTTCGGCCTCGGGAGTTCGCCGTACTGGATCTACAATGTGAGGAACGGATTTCCCTCGCTCGGCATGTTTGGATTCGCCTCCCCGTCGGAGATTGGGCAGTACGTGATCGGTTTATGGAGCACCGCTCTACCAATCATTCTTGGGGCAAAGCGATTCTGGGACTCGAGCCCCTCGTATACGGCCTCTACCGCTGTCGTGTATGCGCTCTACGGGGTGATCTTCGCTATGGTGATGTGGGAGCGTCGGGGACCACTAGGCCGATTGTTACGCGGTAAGGTTGATGGGGATTCTCAGGTGGGGTTACTCTTTGGCCTGATCGTATGCACATGCCTCATATTTTCGGTAAGCACCTTCGGGTGGCTCTCGCAGGCACCGCGCTATCTCTTGCCCCTCTACGTTGGGCTCTTCGTGATCTGTGGCCTATGGGCGGCTCGTTTGTGGAGGGCTTCATCCCTCCTTGGCGCCCTCGGGGTTGCTTCACTCCTACTCGTGAATCTTCTCTCATGTTACTGGGGCGGCCGGGCCGTCCCCGGTGAACCGGCGGTGTTTCAGGGAGACCGAGTTCAACGAGACCACAGCGAACTTAATGCGACCCTGACCGGTCTCGGAATTTCGCTCGTGCGCACTAACTACTGGATCGGATATCGAGTGGCGTTCGAGACGGGAGAGCGGGTGAGGTTTCTCGTTCTGCAGGAGCCCCGACAGGTGAGAATTCCGGAGTATGAGAACCTTCCGCCGGGGGTATCGGAGGACCTCGTTCCCCTGTTGCTGGTTCCGTCAGAGCGGCCGATCTTTATCGGGGCGCTGAGGCAACTTGGCTACGCCTTCGAGGAGAGAACGGTTGGTGGGTACACCCTTATCTTCAACCTCAGGCGTCCCGAGCTTCATCTTCACCAGATAGAGAGCACTCAAGTTTCGACGGTAACCGGACACGGTTCCACGCCGGCACAGGCAGCCCTTGACGGTACTGCATCAACTCGATGGGGGACCGGTGCTCCTCAAAGGGAGGGACAATCCTTCGAGGTCGCATTCAGCCAACCTCGCACGCTCGCAGCGATAGAGTACGCTCTAGGGGAATGGTCCCAGGACTATCCACGCGGGCTTCGAATTGAGACCGAAGATGACACCGGACGTCGTGAGGTACTCCTGACGAACGAGGAGTATCAACGTCTTCTCGCGTTCTGGAAGGGAAGCGATCTCAGGTTCTGGTTTGCGCCCCGCACGGTCCGCCGTGTTATCTTTACTCAGACCGGACGTCACCCGATCCTCGACTGGTCGATCGCAGAGGTTCGGTTCTTCTCCGGAACGGTGGGGACCCTCGCGTTAGCGACTACAGCTGCAAGGTGATAGAGGAGAGATATGGGAAGCCCGAGGAGATATGCGACCCTACTACGAGCACTGTTCGGCATACTCCTGCTTGCGAGTATCCTTTCCTTTTTCGATCTCCAAGGATGTGTCGCGGCGTTGTCCGACATTACCTTCCTAGACCTGGTCATCATCTTTGCACTCTCCATCGCGCTTGTTTTGGTCAGTGTGCTCAAGTGGGGACTATTTCTTGCGCGTTTGGGTATCTCTGCAACTCTCTTCCACCTCTTTCGTCTCTATCTCGTCGGATATTTCGTTAACCTGATAATGCCGTCGGCACTCGGTGGAGATGTTGTACGGAGCCTGTATGTTGGAAGGAATGTCGACAAAGTTCGAGCGATGTCGGCCACGCTCCTCGAGCGCTACACGGGGTTCCTGGCAATGATCGCTATGGCCTTCGTAGCGGTGTGGTGGGCACCTCAGGTTTCTCGGGAGATAGTAACAGCGACCGTTTTTATGGCCGTGGTTGCGTTTGGTCTGACCGTAGTGCTTTTAACCGGAAGATTGGTTCGTTTGTCGCAGGTGGTGAGGGTCCCTGCCAAGCTTCATTCGAAGCTCGTTCGTTTGCAGGAGGGGTTCTCATGGGGACTCTCCGATACTCGATTGCTGGCTCGAGCTGGTGTTCTCTCCCTCTCTTTTCACCTGCTGACGATCGTTAATACGGCCGCCGTCGCGCATGCCGTGGGATGGGAGAACGTGCCCTGGGGCGATCTCTTTGTTGTGGTTCCGCTTATCCTTCTTATTGGCGCCTTACCGCTCTCCCCGCAAGGTCTGGGAATTCAAGAGGGAGCCTTCGTGTTCTTTCTTCATTCGGTTGGTGCCACCACCGGGCAAGCGCTCGCTGTTGCTCTCGTTTTGCGAGCTAAATCATACGTGTTGGCTCTGTGTGGAGGTGGCTTGTGGCTGACCCTTTCTCGAGAATCTTCGGGGCGGGATGCTGGCACCGGTGTCGAGCCGGAATATCCCTCGGTGTAGCGAGCGATCGAAGGGGGGTTACTTGGCTGAAGAGGTCTCTCGCTCAATAGCAAGCGGTGATTGTTGACTGTTGATCGCAACGATCGGGGGAGCTTGGAGGAGACGCGCCGCTACGGAATCCTTTCTGGCGGAGACTCGAGCGCGCCAGAGTAGGTTTTCGTTGGGCTGCCCGCAGCATCCACGGCAGGTAAAGCTCTCCCAATTAAGGGAGGCGGCAAGGCTGAGGCAGGTCTCGTAGCTTTCGCATTCGTACCGTCGTCGAGGGACATCGTCGGTCGAAGACGGAAGATCTGTAGGTGTTTTCGTTTTGAGCGCTGGAAAAGGTGATGGCTCTGCGTGTGGTTCACAACGCACTTCAAAGGGGCCTGGAGTTCCGATGAGAGGTTCCGACATTATTGTCCCTCTCTCCCTTACAAAATTACGGTTACCCTAGCGTACGGGAACGTTATGGTTCACGCACGCGAGTGAGCGCCCCTCATAGGGACGCAATCGAGTCGCCTGACACCCTCTCATAAACCGTTGAGGCGATCAAATTTTAGCTTGAGTTTTTTGGTATTAGTCAAGGCGCTCTTTCTAACTGTATAACTCGCGGAATGAACGAGGTTTGTGGAGGGTGTGTAGACTAAGGCAAGAGGTTCCGATACCTTCGGTCGCAGGAACACCTATGAGCGATAACATCCATCATCAACAAGCACATGCCGGCATCGAAGTTCTCGCTGACAAAGGCTCTGGTCGAACCTTTGTAACGATTATTGATGATGAAGCGTACCTCCCCTTTGCACACGCGGTTGTTGATTCGCTGTCGACTAAGGCCCGCAGCGTCTTGCTCAGAAGCTCCGCGGTAACGGCCGGTTCCTGGGAGGGACTCTCACAGGCGTTGAACACCACTCTCGCTAACCTTAGTGTACGCCAGATCAGCATGGTGGGTATGGGCGCTGGTGCTGCTCTGGCACAGAATCTGGCGCTCTGCCAACCAAAGACGGTTCGATCCCTTGCCATCGTAGATTCATCTTCTCGTCCGCACCCCTCACGGTGGGAGCGGATGGTGGATTGGCTTGAGGAGCGCCTGCCCTTTGGACTTCCGTTGAGGCTCGGTTCCTCGGGGTTTAACGTTAAAGCGTACGTGCATCGGTTGCGATGCCCCGTACTGGTCATCGCAACGAGTAAGGCGAGTGCTTTTATTCGGGAGGAGTTGAAAGCACTTTCGCTGCGAGCTCCGACTGCCTGGAGGGTAACTTTGTCGGGTCCGCTCGAGTCTCAGATCGCCGAGTTGAGCGATACGCTTCTAAGTTTTCAGGATACTCCAGCTAAGTGTCCTCAGAAGAACGTGAGGGAGAGCTAGCATGGTTGAGTCTGTAGAAGCACCTGCGGCGCTTTGCCGGGATTTCGTCCCGGAGCTTATCCGCGTCGTTGAGCAAGGGGGAGATGATCGGGGCGTTAGTTGGAACGTCGTCGAATCACTCGAGCTGCTTCTGGACGCGGGAGCCTTTAAGGATGCGCTCACGCTTGCGACAAGTGTCGTAGAGATGCTCGGCGATGATCGGAGAACCCGCTTGTTTGAAGCATACGTTGAGCTTTGCAATGTGGTGCAGGGTGCTCCTTTTCAGCCAGCACTAAAAAAAATAGAGAGTCTTGCGATTGAGATTGAACACGGCGGCTTTTCAGCAAACGATCGTTGCTGGAGCTCGATCGTAGTCGCCCGGGCGATCGCGGTAGGGGTATACACCCGTGCGCTTCCGGAGTCTGAGCTGTTTCGGGCTCGGGCGCTGCTCTCGGAGCAGTTCTCGAAAGGGGCGGCGGCGACCAGCCCTCAAACGCACGTTAAGCTCGGCGTGGAACTTGCTCGGAGCTACGTACACTGCCCTACTCCGGAGTTGATGGCCGCCAAGGAGATAATCGGTCGGCTCCTTGCCCTGTGTGAGTCGGAGGGTGTTACCCCAGAGCTCACCTTTGATGTGGCCCGTTTGATGCACCAGGTGGGAGGTCCGGATGCATATTCCCCGGAGCGGCTTCGGGAGTTGGCGCACCCCCTGGGTGGCGTAGCCCGAGGATTAGCCGAGCTTGGAATCGCTCGCAGGGAATCTCGCATGACACCATCGGCGGCTGAGTGCCTTGAAAAAGCTCTGCTCTTGTTCCGAGAGAACTCCTATAGGTCGGGAGAGTTTGAAGCTCTGATAGCGTTGGCAAGTGCGTCTGCTGAGCTCGAACACCATGCGAAAGCGTACCGCTTGTTTTCCAGCGCCGACCAAGTTGCTTCAGCGGGAGGGTTTCTGTACGGGCGTGGCATTGCGCTCCTCGGTCTTTTCCACAGCGCCCTCGGAAGTGGCGAGATGGAGAACGCCGCTATCGGCGCTGAAAAGCTTCGCCTGCTGTGTGACTTGGATATCTTTGGTGCCGCTTTCGGCCTCAACGTTGTAGCGGTCCACCAGCTGTTGGGCAAATACGACCGCGCGACAAAGATCGCTATGAAGTGCGAACGGTTGTTCGCTTCTCACGGAATTCATAGTCTAAGCGCCCAAGCCGCCTTTATGCTCGGCGCGTCCTACGCAGATGCTGGAAAGTGGAAGCAAGCCCGCGCTGCCTGGAAACGTTCGCTAATCTGTGATGAGATTCGTCGCGCCTACATTAGTGCTTGCGATAGGCGAGCCGCGCTCGCTCAGGCGATAGCGATGGTTGATTTTACCGAAGGGGGAGAGCTGCGCGAATCTACCTTGATTGAGATCGAGAAGCTTCTTCGTGTAAGTGAAGAGGCGCTCGAGCCGTTCGGCGAATCCACACAGGCCCTTGAGGCCTTAGGCAAGACCCTCCACATACACGCACAACTCGCGATTTTAGCCAAACGACCGCTCAACGCCCTTAAGTATCTCAATCGCGCCCGCGAGTGCTTCGGTTCATTAGGAGTAGAGAGGGAGGTTGCTCTTACCGATGGTCTGATAGGGCTTGCCCTTCTTGAGGCGTCTAAGCAGAGCGGGTCGCAGCTTATCGACGAAGCGATAACAGCCCTCCAACGTGCGCTCGATTTCTTCGTTGGCTCGGGGCAAGCCCGAATTACGTGGAAGATTCGATACTACCTAGCCGTTGCGTGCGTTATTAAGTCTCAGCAAACATCAGATGAGCTTCATCGAGAAGCTCACCGCCAGATGGCAACTCGATTCCTTGAAGACGCGCGCTCGGAGGCGTGTCTCAATGACGCTGCGCCGGGGATGGCGCAAGCCTCCTCAGGTGAGGGGGATTTCTCCCCAGGTCTCAAGCCCGAGGTTTTAGAGCCTCTTCGAAAGGCGTTAGGACTCGGTGTGCGGGGACGAAAGGCCAAGTCCCCCGGGAAATCGAGCGCTCACTCTCATGCGAAATACGGGCGGTTCCTTCACTAACTTTGAGCTCGGCTCATCCGGCGCTATCGGAACGCCCCCAGGGATGCTCCCGTCGAGGGGCTAGAGGCACCCCTTCGCGTGGAACTGGGGGGTAGGGGCCTCGAAAACCACCTAACCGACTGTTTCCCTTAAAATGGATTCGTCGTACTATGCCGACCTATGAAAACTATACCTTCTCTGCTCCTGGCTCTCTTCTCGATGATGGCGCCTTCGGTCGCCGCGGGGGAGGCTATCGGTCTTGTCGACACTCAGTGGGTCTTAAACCAATCGATAGTAGGTAAAGCCGCTCGCAGTAATCTGGAGGGGCGGGTAAAAAAGGCGCAGGCAGCCCTCGGTCAGCGGAAAGCAGATTTCGATAAGGAGCGAATAGCCCTCGAAAAGCAATCGAAGATCCTTTCGGGCGCTGCTCTTGAGGCAAAGAAAGAGGCCCTCGGTAAGAAGCAAGTAGAGCTGCAGCGGGCCTATCAGGATGCGCAGGAGGAGCTCTCTAAAGCCAACGAGCAGGAGATATCCAAGGTAGTAAGCGAGATTCAATCTGTAGTGAAAGAGGTCGCAAAGGAGCGAAATCTAAGCTTTGTATTCGAAAAAGATCGGCAGACGATACTATATGCGTCCGATAGGATTGACATAAGTTCCGATGTGGTGAAGATCCTTGATAAGAAAAAAGTAGCTCTGTAGGGGAGTTGAGATGGAAATGGTGGAAGCAATGGAAGCTGCTCCGATTACAATGGATATCTTAGAGATTCAGCGCTGGATCCCACATCGATATCCGTTTCTCTTGATCGATAGGGTTCTCAACATCGTCCCAAATGAGACCATTACAACCATTAAGAATGTGACGGCTAACGAGGAGTTCTTTCAAGGACACTTCCCCGGCCACCCAGTTATGCCTGGGGTTCTGATTATGGAGGCTATGGCTCAAACCGCGGCAGTTTTTGCTCGCTACAGCGAACCTGAATTGTTGAAGGGAAAGACCTTCTACCTTGTGGGCGCTGACAACTTCAAATGGAAGAAGATGGTAGTCCCTGGTGATCAGCTCACGATCGTGATGAAGAGCGTGAAGAAGCGAAATCCTCTCTGGATCATGGACGGAGAGGTATTCGTTGATGGCAAAGTGGTGGCAGCTGGAACGCTTACCGCGGCCGCTGCGTAAGCCTACAAAGGTCGGTCGTCATGAGCCTTATTCACCCAACCGCTCTCATTGATCCCTCGGCAACCATTGGAGAGGGAACCAAGGTTGGCGCCTTTTCGATTATCGGGCCGCATGTTGTTCTCGGACGTGATAATACCTTAGGGCCTCATGTCGTTATTGAAGGCAGGACGACGATAGGGGATGGTAATACTATCTTCCAGTTCGCCTCGGTGGGAGCTATCCCCCAAGACCTCAAATATCATGGCGAGCCTAGCGAATTACTTATCGGCGATCGAAACATCATTCGAGAGTGTGTGACGCTTCAGCCTGGAACTGCCGGTGGCGGGATGATTACTAAGATCGGTGACCAAAACCTTTTCATGGCTAACACCCACGTCGGTCACGATACCTATGTTGGTAATCGTTGCGTGTTTGCCAACAGCGCCGCTCTTGCAGGGCATGTGATTGTGGGGAATGGCGTAATCGTTGGTGGACTCTCGGGTATCCACCAATTCGTTCGCCTCGGTGACGTCGCGATGATCGGGGCGGGAGCCATGGTTAGTCAGGATGTGCCTCCGTACTTTATGGCGCAGGGTGACCGAGCCAAGATCCACGGTTTGAATCGGGTTGGCTTAGAGCGAAACGGGGGAAGTCGTGATGACCTCGCGGCTATCCGCTCACTCTACCGCGCGGTATTCGTACCTTCATCGGCCCCGGGAGCACCCCGTATGACCTTCAAAGAGCGCTTGGCGGCCGCTAAGGCCGAAGTTGGGGGTAATGCCCGAGCGGCCCAAGTCATCCAATTTTTGGAGACTTCTGAGCGGGGGATCTGTGCTCATCACGGCACCGGCGAGGGTGACGCTGGCTGAGATGGGGGTCTTTGACTTTTAGGCCGCACGCTGGTACCTTCGGTCTGAAAAATTGGTATAGAAAAACGAAAAAAGCGTACCAAAGTAGCTAAACGCTTGATATAATTGGAGATAGGAGTTCACATGGAGTCTTCGTCAACTGCAGAGAAGCCAAAAACCCTCAGCGGATTCACCGAACAGGACATGGCATTAGGCGCAGTTTCTCTTTCGGCTATGGAGCCGCAAGATGTCATCAAGAAGTATCAGATTAACTCACAGGACACCGGTTCTCCGGAGGTCCAAGTAGCTCTTTTGACCCGTCGTCTTGAGATTTTGTCTAAGCATTTCTCAACGAATCCAAAGGATCACCACTCACGTCGCGGAATGCTTAACATCATCTCGCAGCGTAAGCAGTTGCTCTCTTACCTTAAGGAAGAGAGCGTTCAGCGCTACAGAAATACCCTTTCAGCTCTTGGCTTGCGTAAGTAAGCTCACGAAAGAGTTTTGCATGATGCCACGACATCTGTTTGGTTCTCCGGTCCTTGTACGGGGCGGGGTTACAGCCCGAACAGGATACTCGTGGCGTTTGCGCATGTAGTGGCTACACGCTAGAGCGTGTTTCGTTTACCAGCACCGTTAAAACCTTAAAGAGATAAATCATGTACGTAGTAGAAAGAGAATTTCACGGCAAAAAACTCAGAATCGAATCAGGTCGTATCGCAAAGCAGGCGGGCGGTTCAGCCCTCGTGAGCTACGGTGAGTCCGTAGTTTTAGTGACCGCGTGTTACGGGCCGGAGAAAGATGTCGATTTCTTCCCCCTCACCGTTGATTACATTGAAAAGACATACGCAGCAGGAAAGATCCCAGGTGGATTCTTCCGTCGCGAAGGAAAGCAGTCCGAGAAGGAGACGCTCGTCTCTCGATTAATCGACCGACCATGTCGACCGCTCTTCCCAGAGGGGTTTCATCGCGAGGTGCAGGTTGTTGCAACGGTACTCTCGGCCGATGACGAGAACGACACAGATGTTTTGGCTATGTGCGGTGCCTCTGCGGCGCTCACGATGTCAGAGCTTCCCTTTGAGGGCCCGGTTTCCGGTGTCCGTGTAGCTCGTATCAACGGCAAGTTGGTTATCAATCCAATCCGAAGCGCGCTGGGCAACGCTGATCTGAACTTCATCGTTGCGGGCACCAAGGATGCAACCACGATGGTTGAAGGTGGCGCTCAAGAGGTGCCAGAGGCTGAGGTGCTCGAGGCGCTCTTCTTCGCTCAGGAGCAGCTTCAGGTGATAAACGAGATGCAGCTGGAGCTCAAAAAGAACGTCGGTAAGCCTATGATGGAGTTCGTACCAGCCGCGTACGATCAGGCCCTCTATAGCCGCATGGTTGACTTCGTGAAGCCTCTGCTCAAGGTAGCGATCAAGAACAAAGAGAAGCACGCTCGTCGTGATGCAGTTTCCCTTGCGAAGAACACGCTTGTAAGCGAGTTCGTGAAAGAGGGGGACGCTAATGCTGAGGTTGCCGCCAAGCTTGCCGGCAAGGCGTTCGAGGATACCCACTACAACGTGGTGCGTGACCTCGCTCTGGATGAAGGAGTGCGTCTCGATGGGCGAGATACCAAGACGGTACGTCCTATCTCGATTGAGGTTGGATGGCTTCCTCGCACTCACGGTTCTGCGCTCTTCACCCGAGGAGAGACACAGTCGATCGTTGTATCAACACTGGGCACTGAGGCTGAAGCGCAACGGATCGATAACCTCCTTGGAGAGGCTTCGAAGACCTTCATGCTTCACTACAATTTCCCTCCGTTCTCAGTTGGTGAGACCAAGCCGATGCGTGGACCGGGCCGTCGAGAGATCGGACACGGTGCACTTGCTGAGCGCGCCGTTCGGGCCGTTATGCCTGACATCAAGGAGTTCCCATACGTAGTACGTATCGTGTCGGAGATCACTGAGTCGAACGGCTCAAGCTCCATGGCGACGGTGTGTGGCGCAAGCCTTTCGCTTATGGATGCGGGAGTTCCGATCAAGGCTCCGGTGGCTGGTGTGGCGATGGGCCTGATCAAGACCGGGGAGAAGTATGCAGTGCTTACCGACATCCTTGGTGACGAGGATCATCTCGGCGATATGGACTTCAAGGTGTGTGGTACCGAGAAGGGTATTACCGCACTTCAGATGGACATCAAGATTAAGGGCTTGAGCCGAGAGATCATGGATAAGGCGATGATCCAGGCGCGCGATGGGCGACTTCACATCCTCAATGAGATGGCGAAGGCGATCACTAAAGAGCGTCCTGAGCTCAGCAAGTACGCTCCTAAGATCGTTACGATCAAGATCAACCCTGACAAGATCCGCGACATCATCGGGCCAGGTGGTAAGACTATTCGTTCCATTACTGAGTCGTGCGGCGTGAAGATGGAGGTTCAGGATGACGGAACCGTCTCAATCGCCAGCAACGATAATCAGAAGGTACAGAACGCCATCGCGATCATCGAGAGCCTCACCCAGGAAGCTACCGTTGGTAAGATTTACCGAGGTGTCGTTAAGCGCCTCGTTGATTTCGGAGCCTTCGTTGAGATCCTTCCAGGTACCGATGGACTCGTTCACGTTTCCCAGATCTCGGACACCCGCGTTAACAATGTACGCGACGTGTTGAGTGAGGGTGACGAGGTATGGGTTAAGTGCCTTGAGATCGACCGGCAAGGGAAGATCCGACTCTCTATGAAGGAGGCTGCGGCGGATATGAAGGAGCAGGGACTCGCTTCGTAACCTCGCAATAACCACCCCTTGTGGGGTGGCGGAATTCCGATACCATAAGCGGGGGCGGTCGTTGAGATCGACCCCCGTTTTTTTATGTGCGGAGCTCGTCGATGCTACGGTTCTTTATACCACACAAGGTTGTTTGCGAACTCTTTCGTGCGAGAGGGTTTTGGTACGCTGTGGTAGTCGCTTGGATGGTGGCGAATCTGCGAGTTTCACCTGTTAGTGCACAGGACGATTTCTTTAAGCCTGTGTTTGAGCCCACTCCGACAAAGAAGGCCGAGTCAGCAGCTCCGATATTTTCGTTCGCTCGTTTTGAGCCTGAGTTCAGAGGTTTGTGTCGCGAGCTGGAGAATGACGGTAAGCGACAGCGACTCGTTGATATCGCCCGTGCAGGGGTTGAGAGGGAAAAAAAATGCATCACGTGTCGTTCATTGTGGAAGATGGTCGTAGCGGCATGCTCCAAACTTGGGCCTCGACCTACGCCCAAACCAAAACCTCAAAAGAAGGGTAAGAGAGACCAAGGTACTCAGGAAACCCCCGCCCCAGCAGACACCGGTACTGAAGCTCCGCAATCTTCCGCAGAGACCACTGACGATAGCGGTGCAGAGGGGCTCACACCGACCCCGACCCAGCCCGATTCGTTGCCGCAGTTAGGTGGTAAGGACCGCGTGAGGTATCCATCGACAGTTGCTCTTGATGAGGCTTCGAAGGTTAGTACCCACATCTACGAACTTGATTCGGGTGACGGGCAGCTAGCTGAGATGTTTCGTTATCTGGCGCAGACGGTTCGCGGCACTCCTGACCTCACCGCGACGGAGCGGGAGTATTTTGATATCTTTCTAACCTATCTCCTCGCTGCATGGGCTGGGCGGGAGGATTCTACCAAGATTCCTCCTCCGACACCTGGGCCGGAGCTGGATGAGTTTTTTGAGTAGGTCTCGAGCAGTTCAGCAGGTGCGATATCGTGCGATACACGATGGTTTTTGCGAAGACGCGGAGGGCTAGACCTCGTCTCCATCCTTGATTCCGTCTCCGTCTGTATCTTGAAGGGTCGGGTCCATGCCGAATCGCTCACGTTCATATTCGTCGTAGAGTCCATCGGCGTCCTCGTCCTTGCGGAACTTCGCCGCATGCTTGGGGAGGACCTTCGTGAGATAGCTTGTAAAGATCTTAGCCAAGATTTGATATCCCTTCGGTGTGGGGTGCACTTGGTCGCCCAAGAGTTTCTTGCTCAGTGCGTTGAATCGTAGATCTGCTGGCGTTGAGGAGGTGCTCTTCTGCGCCAGAAGAGCGTTAAGTTCGACGACCCACGTTCCTTGACCGGTTCGGTTCGCAAGTGACATCTGTGCTGTGATGACGAGTGGCTTATGGCCCGTAATCCTTTGCACGTTTGTTTGGATGATATCTCGGCACCGTTTGAGATTTCGCCAAGTTGCGAGGGGAGGTTTCCTTTCCCACCAATCGTTGCGACCAAAATCGAAAAACACCACATCTGCATCGGCAAGGTCGTTTGCCAGCTGGGTATCTCCCGTTCCTAAGAAGGCTGCTTCGAGATCTCCTATCGTTCGGGATACGCGTCGACCGCCGACACCGTAATTGAGAAAGGAGGCATTGGGAAACTGAAGGGACGTGCGCAGTAGGTAGCCCCCTTTGTTATCGTTGTCGGTATCGCCGATCCCGAACACCAGACTGTCGCCGAGGACAAGGACCTTGGCTTCACGGTCGCAGTTGAGGTCCGGAAGCCCGCCGACCTTTGGGCATGCGAGTGCGCTCGTGGAGCTACACAGGAGAGCGAGAGCTGAGATGAGGAGGGGAAGCGATCGAATCATAGGTACGCCCAGGATGTACCGTTCGGAGTATAAAGTACAGGGGGCCGCATGTGCTACCAATGGTGGCCGTTGCTCGCTGCATCTCACCAAGAGCATTGGGTTGCACCGCTCAATGTGCCTGTATGTAATTGAGGTCGCTCCAGTATGTAGTGATAGCAATAGGCGTTGCTGAACTGGCGCCTGCGGTCACGAGCGACCGGCCGCGGCCGCCTAGCAAGCTTACCAGGGGGCAAACGGAGGGCTCGCCCGTTCGGAAGTGGGCGCCCCTTCGAGTGTGCTGAGTCATTGGAGGACGGCCTCTGGTGCCTGTTTTGTAGGAATAGGCGCAGGGGTGTCTGGAGAGTGGCGTTCCGATGGGTTCGCACGGGTCGAACCGGAGCGTGCCTAACACCCTGAAAATACCCTAGATATCGGGGTGTTCGTGCCGAGGAAGTGGGTGCGTATCGACGAAATAAGGGAGCCCTTAAGGGGCTGATTTGCTTGACCTACCAAGGGGTTACGCTGTACCATCCCCACCTCTTGGCGAGTTCTATTCGAGATCTCGTCATTCACCGATGTCGACACCTCGCGCGGTGGATCTCCCTCTTTCACACTTCACCTTATCGATCCGGTGGATGTGTGTGTAGGGGTTGGAGTCTTAACTTGTTTCTTGGATCGAACATATAGGCTGTTTACCAGTATGGTTAGTTCATTTTCGACGGGCTCATTCGGTGGTTTCAAGGGAAGCAACGAAGAGGGTTCGTTTGCAGCAGAGTTCGAAGCTCTCATGCTTGGCCGTTTCGGCAATATCCGCCCAGGAAAGATCGTTCCAGGCGTTATCACAAACATCGGCAAGGAGATGGTATCGGTTGATATCGGCTTCAAGTCAGAAGGTGTTGTTCCAACAGAGCAGTTCCCACACGTTGAGGGAAAGATTCAGGCTCAGGTTGGTGATCAAGTAGACGTTTTCATCATCGCTCTCGAGAACGAGATGGGTCAGGTTCTTCTCTCGAAGGAGAAGGCTGATCAGAAGAAGATTTGGGAGAAGGTTGAGGAGACCTTCAAGGCCGACGCTAAGCTCACTGGTAAGGTAATCCAGAAAGTTAAGGGCGGACTCCAGGTTGACATCGGAATCCCTGCGTTCCTACCAGGTTCTCAGATCGATATCCGTCCTCACCGCAACCTCGACAAGTTCCTTGGACAGGATTTCGAGTTCAAGGTTCTCAAGATAACCCGTGACAAGGGCAATATCGTGCTCTCTCGCCGCGCAGTGTTGCTCGGTGAGCGTGATGAGCTCCGAACAGCTACCCTCAAGGTTCTTCAAGAGGGAGTTATCATGGAGGGTGTTGTTAAGAACGTTACCGATTACGGTGCGTTTATTGACCTCGGTGGTATCGATGGTCTCCTTCACATCACGGACATCTCATGGGGGCGAATCAATCACCCATCCGAGAAGCTCTCCGTTGGTCAGACGATTCCTGTGGTTGTGCTTAAGTATGACGCAGAGAAGGGGCGTGTTAGCCTCGGCATGAAGCAGCTTCAGCAGGATCCATGGCAGACAGCTCATGAGCGATTCCCAATCGGTGGTCGTGTTAAGGGGCGTGTTAAGTCTGTTACGGATTACGGCGCGTTCGTTGAGCTCGAAGAGGGTATCGAAGGCCTTATTCACGTCTCTGAGATGTCGTGGACCAAGAAGGTTCGCCATCCATCGAAGATCGTGGCTGAGGGCGAGACGGTTGAAGCGGTTATTCTCGGATTCGATTCTGAGCAGCAGCGCATCAGCCTTGGTCTCAAGCAGCTTCTTCCAAATCCATGGGAGCAGCTCCAAGCACTTCACCCCGTTGGTTCCCGCGTCAATGGCAAGGTTCGCTCGATTACCGAGTTCGGTATCTTCGTTGGTATCGAAGACGGCATCGACGGTCTTGTTCATATCTCGGACTTCTCCTGGACGAAGCGCATCAAGGATCCAAAGGAGATCCAAGAGCTCTTCAAGAAGGGGGATGATGTTGAGGCGGTTGTCCTCGACATCGATGCCGCTAATGAGCGCTTGAGCCTCGGTATCAAGCAGCTCTCTGAGGATCCATGGGACACCATCGCTCAGCGTCACCCAGTTGGTACGAAGGTCAAGGGACCTGTTACCGCTGTTACTGAGTTCGGTGTCTTCGTTGAGATCGAGAGCGGAGTTGAGGGACTCATCCACAATTCACAACTTGGCGTTGAGAAGGGCACCGACGTTGCCGCTCTCTACCCAGTTGGAACTCAGATGGAAGCAGAGGTTACCAACGTTGATACTCAGGAGCGACGCATTAGCTTGAGCTCACGTAGTATCAAAGAGCGTGGTGGCCGTAAGGATTCCTACGATCAGTATATGGCTGACGAGGAAGCTCCACGCGTTACCTTCGGAGACCTCATTCGAGAGCAGATGAAGAACGATAAGGACTAATCTGCTAAAGGTCCTCTAAAAGGGATCTCTACGAGAGGGGGCTAGGTGAAAACCTGGCCCCCTTTTTTTATGTCGAGGGTGTCGCATGGCGACCTGCTCTCCGATGACAGCCAAAGCCCGCTCATGTCGGTGGGAGCCCGATGCTGGTGAAAAAGTTCAGCCACTTAGGGGTAGGGTGCCACGCGAGACCGCAGCATTTTCGTACCGTTTCTCTCTGGGCTATTATTGCCGCGCTGGGGGTTGCACGGTCGTGGTCCCCTTCATGAAAGTGGGGGATGCTCTACGATGGTGAATGAAACAGTCCTACGAGCTTCCAGGGACGAGAATAGGACGGAATGCTCCTCGCCGCCCCAAAGGTCAGGGCGAAGGTGGTTCTCCCCGATCGCTATCGCTCTTGGAGCTCTCACCCCGCCTACGGTATGTTCTCAGGAGAAGGGAGTTGGATCGACGGCCTCTCCTTTAACCGTAGCCGCCCAGGAGCCCTTTGCTAGTCGGCAGCAAGAGCGAACGTGGATGAGGGCTTTTGGCGGACGGCTGGCAACCGATGATGCCGGAAGGGATACGCTCGCCCTGAATGTCGCGGAGGCTAAGGTTCAACTGGAGCAGGGGCTTACGAGTCGTCCTCTTTCCTCGCTCGCGACAGTTTCTGCAGACGGTGCCCTCAAACTTTCGACGCGCTTTGAGATCGTGGCGCGCTACGCAACGCTAAGCCGTGACGATCTCCTGAAGCTCCTCGGCTCAATAAAAGATGGCGAGCGAGCCATAGAGGAGGCTCGTGCGCGGTCCTCACAGCTCGATGGAGAACTTCACAGGGTAAACCCTTACACCAAACAACTGCAGATTGTACGGGAGGAGCGACGAGACCTTGAGGAGATGCTCTCACAGGGTTTGAAAGAGAGTACCAAGAGGACTGATTCACTCGCACTGGTTCGACGGTATCTGGTAGCGGTTGCGAGCGGAACCCAAGTCCCGCTCGAAGTGCGCAGGAAGGTCGGAGAGCTCTCCAAAGAGGACGCAGCGCAATCGATAGCTGGCCTCGAAAAAGCAATTGCGTTCGCACATCAGGCTCAGGCCGAGGTGCAGGAGAGGCTTGCCCTCGTTGACGAGAATATTGCCCGTTTGGCTCGGTTAGAGCGGGAGTGCCTAAGCATGTGCCGCGAGCGAATCGGCGAGCTGGAAAAGAAACGTGCAGCTCTCGAGAGTAGTCGACGTGATACAGAGAGGAGACTTCGCCCGATCGTCGGCCAGGTTATAGCGTCTGTGCTTCCTGCCACAAGGATCCGGGATATTCAGTATGAGCTCGCTAAGGAGGAGATCCGTTTCGATCGGGTCGATTACACCGGCGTTAATCGTCTCGGAAACCCAGCGCTGCGAGTTGTAGTCGATAGGGTTGGGCTCGAGGGTCCGCTCGCCGCCGAGCTAGCTCTTAACGATCCCTCTCAGATCGTATCTCTTCGGGGTGGGGATGGACGTATTGAGGTGCATGCCCCTTTGCTCAAGACAATAACACGTCAGTGCCTCCATTCCGACAAAACCCTCAGTAATCTCGTTGACGGAGAGGATGAGGTGGCGTTCACCGATCTGGTCCACGTTCCGGGGATAGCTTTCTTGCAGTCCTCCGTGCCGGAGTGGATCTCGATCTCCATGCATCCCGAAGCCACCGTTGATTTGTTGGAGGTGAGAAGAACGGATACCCGCATCGATGTGGAGGGTGGCGGCCGAATTATCCTTGGCAGGTCCGTTGCGCCGGACCGCTCCGACTTTGAGGTTCGAATCGCTTCAACTGGTTCTCCTACTGCCCCGACGATCGTATCGATACCGCAGGACACCGATAGTGAGCAGCAGCTCCTCCGGATCTCCTCTACCGCTGTGATTCTTGACCTTCAGGGACGAGTAACCGCATTGCTAAACGAGGATACGAACATCGACGTAGAGGTGCGCGGAACTAGAGCCAGGGGTCGGATCCCGTTGGTTCGAAACGGCACGACCCTGTTCACCCCTGACCAGTTCGCTGCGCTCCTTAGGAAGGAGTAGATCCTCGTTACTATTTAGGAGGGTGTACCCCAAATAATGCATAGGCGTATCGAGTTCCCAACACCTTCACATTTGCGGCTGTCAGCGGTGTTATCTCACGCTTTCCTTGAGAGTTGTTTGCGATGATTACGACACCAGCACCCTTGAACCACCTTGTATTGAGCTCATTCCAAGAGGAATCAAGCGTTGTTCCATAAATATGACGGTCGGCATCTGGGGTAAAAGGCTTTCGGCGGTCGAGCGCCTGTTCCGTGGTAAGAAATGCAAATTGCAGCATCGCTTGCATATCCCGCCGAGCTGCCACCATCCAACGGGACCACAGGTCATCCGCCTTACCGACAGTGCTCTTACCGGCAACAAAATCGCGATACACTACTCCGAGCATTTTATGGTGCGCAACGATAACTCCGGACCTCGTCTTAGGCACGGTCAGTGCACTACTAGGATCGGCGAGGATAGCTTTTGCTTTTGCGGCGGGAAGCGCTTTGATTACCGCTGATTGGAAGGAGGCTAAGAGCGCGCTCGTATCTCCTTGCTCGACCCCCGGCCCAACTCGTGCCAGCACCATATGAGGGAATGTAGGAGCGGCTTGTCGCCACAGGTAGTCAACTCGGATTCCTGTATCGCCTACAGAGGCGTGCGATTGTACGACTCCGGACTGGATGAAGAACTCACGTAGGGTAGGAAGTGGACGGGGTGGCGCAGTCCCGCGCTCGAATCCTGCATTATCCTCAAGGTCCGTTTGTTCTTTGAGGAGTTGAGAGCGCACTCGAGCATTGACCTCTAAGTCAGCTTTATAAGCGCGGATGTTCAACTCATGTTGTGGATTCTTGACGAATGCCCAGTGCTCTTTTCGGAACGTTCGAACCCGTCCCCCCATCCTCTCGCGAGACTCCCACCGCTGCTCTCGCTCCATATACTCACTAGGCAGTCTATCAACGTAGAAATTTCGATCTCCTCCGATACGTGCGCTCCACGGGCCGCGAAGTATACTATGTCGGTTGTAACCGTCGGTGCGTTTCTCCGTAGCCTTCCACTCTACGTCTCCGCTGGTCTGGGGAGGTCCCGTGAGCGGGTCAGCTCCTATCTGTGGGCTTGGACCGGGCCCACCAGGAGCGGAGGGGCTGACCACTGGTGGTGGGAGGGGACCGCTCGCTCCTTCAGTGAAGGGCATCTGGGCGAGAGCGGACTCAGCGCGTATGACTACTATCGAGAGAGCCAGCGTACACCACGTTTTGCAATATGCCTTACTGACCGTCACGTAACATCCTCCAACCCCATCCGTTCACGTCTTGTTGTGTATCGGCAGAAAGGGGTGGCACGTAAAGGATTAAGAGCGCCCTATAATTCAATTGGGCCTTCATGGCGGTAAACCTGCCATACTACTCGAGTGAAGGGGCTTTGTCCGAAGCGAAATCGAGGGCCCCCGTCGTGACCGGAAGGGAAAAAAGAGTGTGGGAGCCTACGGTTACTACGCCTCACGGTGTAGGTGCTCTACGGTGTGTCGTTCCAGTTGTGTCTAGCTCTTTCGGCACGGCTCCGAGCTTCGACACCCCTACGATTCAAGCCCTTCGGGTCCTTTATTCGCCTCTCGCTCTTTCTGAATAACGCACACCATGTGAACTCCGAGAATAGCGCGGAGGGGTTCGCTCAGCTTTTCCAGCCCGGTCTTCCAGAATGGAGCAGTGGCCTGGTACGGAAGGTTTGCGATGAAGTTGTGTGCCTGCTGAATGATCTCCCCATACTCTGGCGTTCCTACCATCAGTTGATCTGAGCGAAATCGGTAAATTGGATTGGACCTCGGGCCATCCATAGTGGAGGGAAAAACCGGCTTGGAGATGCTCAACTCTTGGAGGCGGTTATCCTTAAGTACCAATTCTACCATTGCGTTGGTTGCATCCCGTCGAATCGCTAGTCGCGCGCAACCAACCCCTGCGTACCCAATTATGAGGTGATCCGGTGTCGGATGAATGGTAGATGCGCAAATGAAATGCCCGATCCTCACTGATTCCTTGATCATCGAAGCTCCAACCACGTCATTGAAAGGGGGAACCGTGGCATGTTGGGGATCGCTCGCTAAAAGCTCCGGATCTATTACGTGTTGACCGCTGAGCCGCTCGATATGTCCCACTATCTCCATCCATCGATCTCCAACGGAAGAGGCGAACGAGGTAAAGAGTGAGTGGACTACCGTAGCCGGCCCCCCCTCATCGGCCACCTGCTGCGTCGAGAGGAGTGTCCGATACTCACCACCGATGGAATTAGTTACTATCACTCGTATGGAACCGTCGTTAAGGACCCCGCACCGAATCGAACCGAAATTATATTTCACGACCGCGTTTAGTGTGGGATAGCAACGTACAGCCGCGATCTCCCGCACACCATCGATCAGGTTTCGGATCTGTTCGGTCGTACTATCCGACGGAAGGTAGACCGCGATCCCAGGTATCGACATGATTTCATCCGCCGCGGCCTCGCTAAAGAGGCAGGAGATGTCAGGAGAGGGGCTCCAATACTCAATATGAAGGGCCGAAGTGGAATTGATACCAAATGTTGGTGTCGACTCGGACTTGGATTCGTTAAGGGGAATGAGGCGCTGCCCTAGCACCTGGCTGCACATCCTACTCCCAAGCTCTCGCTCTGCAGCAGAGGCTGACGCGAGGAGCTTGTAAGCTGTCTCGATATGATGGATTTGGAAACCGGTTAACTCTGGATACTTGTCTGAGCAGTGAAAGACGATCCCGGTCGATCGTGAGAAGTCATCGCTGCAGGGTTTGATCCGTATCGCAGCATACCGGGAACCGATCTGGAGTGATATCGCGGACAACGAGTGTTCAAGAGAGGTGGAGTGGTCCGGCACCTCTGTGTAGCCCCTCGAGAGGGCCTTATCCGTTTTATGCGCGATACTTGGGCTAGCCGGGATGTTACGAGCGCCAAAGATTCCCTCATCGAGAAGGCTGGTGACCTTCTGAGCACCATCGAGGTAAAGTGTCACGAGTAACTCGTGCGCTTTACGGTACAGGTCGGCACGTATATCAACCTCCCGGATCGAATGGTCAAGGTTTGCTTTTATCTTCCACTCTCGGGTTTCCGACTCCGCTTCGATGCGACACTTCATAAAGCCCACATGCGGATAGAGTTGCACCGAGAGACGGTCAAATCCTTGGTCCGTCGGCACTTTAGCTTGGAGATGTGATTCGATGCATTTGGGGTTGCCGCCGAATTCAGAGAGACTTGGTGTTTGCGGGAAGAAATGCGCAAAAGCTCCGCTGCTTGATGGTGGGTTTTCTATCTCTTCGCAATTCCATTCTACTCCTGAGTCGTTACCTAAGAGCCGCGTTACGCTCTGGAGGATGGAGTCGGCGGCCTGGTCGACACGAGCTAATTTGTCAGGCCGTGTTATCTCTTTGCTGGCGGCCAACGGAATAGGGGTGCTTGTGCGATACGTTGCGACGGGCGTTGCATCCTTTGAGAAGATCTCAATAGCTACGGATTTGATGGCGCGTGGATCATTTGGCTCCAGCATGAGGGACATCCGATAGTATTGCCCCTGTATGGTGAGAGCCTTCGGAACAATCAGCTTCGCCGTTGTGTCAATCTGCGGTTCAGGAGAAATGGGGTTCGAAGGCAGGTTCACGGGAGACGCGTCTTGCTGATTTGGTTGGTTGGGTTCCATGGCCGACATACTAGCCCCATCATGTCATAAGTACCGAGAGAGAAGTTAGGGGGAAGAGCAGGGCGAGAGCGATTCAGATAGGACCAAGCGAATGAACTCACGAATTGTTTTGGGCTCTTACGAATAAACTGTGCCGCTCTTGATGTCGGTTGATGGTGTACCGAAGGGTGGGCCTGAATTTGCATGCGGGTCGAGCTGGAACTTGTATCGTATGCTCGCTGTTACGCTGAGCCAATAAACTGCCCCGTTTTCTGAATCCCACCTTAGTAAATCTTTTGACTACGGCAATCGCATGCTTTACTGTCGTTGTATTATTTACTTGGTGAAACCATGCATATCTTTGAGGAAGCACAAAGCGTAAACGGATTGAACGGACGGTGTTCCTTTGCAATCCAACGGTCCGATAACCGGTAAGGTTGGTCCTCAAACGGCCAGCCTTATCTAGGCTGGCGAACTATCATCGAACATAACGAGTGTTGAAATGAACCGGAGGGTGTCTTGGCCCTCCGCTTGTGGCACCGTGCCTCGATTCCTCGAACAGCCAAACCGGTTTAGTCGGGCTCTACGTCACTACGGCAACAAACAAGTCAAACGGCATACAGCCGGAATGGTACTGGCAATTCGATGTGGCTCGAAAATGAGTGCATCAAGGAGGGATATATGTTCTCAAAAATTAAATCTTCTACACTTTTCTATCTTGCTCGACGATTGTGGCAGTTCGGGGAAGGGCGGCGAGTCGGGATCGTTGTGTCTTTGCTGTTTTCGGCAGGAGCCATGGCGACATGGCTTACCATCCCGCTCATCATGGCTGAATTCCTGCGGGCCGCCCAGGACGCCGCAACAGACCAAGACCTATGGCGAAGCGGTCGCTTGCTTGGACTCAGCGTGCTTCTGGGTGTGATTGCGTGGTTATTTCACGGGCCTGGGCGGATCATGGAGATGCTCTCCAGTTTTATTGTGCGGAGGAATATCCAACTCGAACTTCTTGCAAAGACAACGAAGCTGCCGCCTGCGTGGCATCAGAGCCATCATAGCGGTGAAACGATCGACCAGGTTTCGAGGGCCGCCTCAGCTCTCGCTGAGTTCACGGAGAACGCAACGATCGTGTTGCAGGTATTCGCGCGCTTCCTCGGGGCTGTGGTGATGATGTCGATCTTCATGCCAAGCGCTGGCATTATCGTCTTCGCTAATGCGGTGGTGGTGGTTGTTGTCATTAACCTATTCGAAAGGCGCTTGGTTCCTCTGTACGACAATGCAAATCGGGTTCAGAACAGGATTGCCTCGAGGGTGCAGGATTACTTGACCAATATCCGTAGCGTAATCAGCTTAAGGTTGGAGGAGCGGGTCGTCGAGGAGGTCCGGAAACAGTTCGAGCCACTCAAGCCTATTACGCAGGAGGCAAGTGTCAGACAGGAAGCCAAATGGGCTGCAGCGAACCTGCTCGTTGATATCACCCGAGCCGCAACGCTCTTTGCTTTTGTGATGGTCACCGTGAGGGCTGGCAAGCGGGTCGATGTCGGAGCACTTTTCGCTCTGAATGAATATCTTACGGCTATAGGCACCTCGTTCTTCGAGTTGACCTGGCGGTGGGGAGAACTCGTCATCAGAGCCTCTAAGTTACGGGCCGTTGAGCATATTGAGCGGGATTACAGTCAGTTGGTCGATCCCTCTGAGAGTTCGCTGCTACCGACACACTGGCGGGAGATCGAGATTCGCGACCTCTCGTTCCGCCATTGCGATAGCGCACACGGTAACGGAGGAGTTGTCGGCGTGAACCTCACCCTGCGAAGGGGTAGGAGTTATGCGGTTGTGGGAGGAAGTGGCGGTGGAAAGTCAACCCTTCTCTCACTTCTACGGGGACTCAATCGAGCCGCAACTAGCTCGGTGGTATGTGATGGCGTAACGCTACCGCATGGCCTATCTGGAGTGTCGCGAGTAACGACCTTAATTCCCCAAGAGCCTGAGATATTCGCTGATACGGTACTCAAGAACGTAACTATGGGGATCGAAGCACCCCTGGAGCGCGTGCTGGCGGCTCTCGAGATGGCGGGGTGTAGTGACGTGGTAGCGCGGCTTCCGCGGGGGCTTGAGACGCACGTAGCTGAAAAAGGGGTGTCGTTGAGCGGAGGAGAAAAGCAACGGCTTGCCCTCGCGCGAGGTATCTTCTTCGCGTTTGACGGCGAGTCAGAGATCGTTCTTCTTGATGAGTCTACCAGTAGCGTGGATGTCATACGGGAGAAGGTTATCTACGAGGCCGTCCTGCGCCACTTCTCACACCAGGTGGTTGTAGCGACCACCCATAAACTTAATCTCTTGCCGCTCTTTGATGAGATTATCGTTATGGATGGAGGTCGCGTCATTGAGCGCGGCTCGCTCCAAACGCTCCTACGGGGAGGTGGTATCTTCGCAACTATGTGGCGTGATTTCTCTGGCTCTCATGGGAAGCTTGAGGTGGCTATGTAACGGTTGGCCCTCTCCTCGGAGAGGGCCCCTCAGGGGTACGAATCGGTTACTATTAATAGCGTCTCTGGGCTGTGTTAGGGCAGGGGGCAGCTTGCCGTGGAACGCTCGCCCCGAACGATGGAAGCTACCTTCCATTTCTCCCGACTCCGTGGGGGTTCGACGCTCTCCCGGGCGATATCATGTCCCTGGTCCTTGATCAGAATCGAGCTGTTAATGGGGAATGATTCCTCGACGAGGTTGAGATTTAACGGGCTCTCTCACCTTTTGCAGGGGTGAGGAAGATTCGCCGAAGTGTTCCAACTCCTAGGTGTCTATCGATCTCTACATATGAGTTGTAGAGCATGAGCGCGATGAAGAGCCAGATCGCGTTAGCAGCTATATGCGCGAGCGAAAGGCGTGAAGTGAGCAAGCCTAACGAACGGAGTGGTTCTTCGTGACGTAGTAAACCCGATGCCACGTGTTCCATAGCAAGAAAAAGGGCGCAGAATAGCGCGTAGACGAAGCTGCGCCACAACACGGAGAGAAGGACGGGCTTTCCTTGAACTATGCGCAGAAAGGGAAGTTGATTTGCTACGAAAATAGCTTTTCCTCCAAGGAGCGCTCCAATTACCGCGAAGAAGGTGTGAGTGGGAGTGATGCTATATGACTCTAAGAGAAGCCAGTTTGTCAGCGCGACGATCTCGAACATGCAAAAGAGAAAGATCACCGGATTAACTATCTGCCGTAGTTCCCGCTTCAGTTTGCTCAAAAGCTCTCTCATAAAACTCACTCATAGTTCGACCTAGCACGCCAAGCTTTATCACGTAACCACTGTGTGAGCTAAGGTGTTCCCCCAGGGAGGAGTCGATGGGGTAGAACGCAGCTTGCAAATTAACGGAGTCCAATCCTCTCTCCTGCGCTGAGATGCTTGTTTGGCGACCGGCCTGATACTCACCATACCCCCTACCGGTAAGAGTTGGGGTACAAAGCGATTCGGTTACTGGACGGTTGGGGGAAGGTACGTCTACGCGACGCATTGAAGCAATTCACATGGTTTCAATGGCTTATCGGTCCTCGAGCGGGCATTGTTCCACCAATAGCTTAATTTGAGAAAGGGTCGGTCCACGGTGTTTGA
The DNA here is from genome assembly GCA_041178185.1 of Pseudomonadota bacterium. GTDB lineage: Bacteria > Bdellovibrionota_C > UBA2361 > UBA2361 > OMII01 > OMII01. The sequence continues at coordinate 935 of JBEGVS010000035.1, read as the reverse complement.
CCCTCAGTAGTTGTTGAGAGGAGGAGAGTTTTACCCATGTTCGTTCGAACCATACTCGGCATCGTTACTTCCGCATTCATCGGCCTTGTGGCACAGGAGACCTACGCGGCCGACTTTAGGGCGCTGGAATGTGCGACTGTTCAACCGAACCAAGGGGGGTCGTACAATTTGAATGTTCCGTGCAAAGCCACCGTAGTGAGGGGCGAAGGTGGGCGCTGGTATAACGCACCCCGACAGGAGTGCTCCTCGTTCTGTCGATCGATAGGTGGTGTTAGTACGTTCTCATCGGATGGATGGGCGTGCACCTCGGGAGAGGCGCGACCTCCATCTGCGATCGGAGTGGTTGATTACTCTCCAACGGGGTGTTGGCATGATTGCAGGTTTCCCGAGGGGCGAACTGGCGCAACGAGCGTAGGGCATCAGTGTTATGCTCCCGGTCAGAAGCGAGACTATGATCGCACCGACATCACGGTCGGATGTTATTGCGCCACCGGTGATGTCAATTCCAACGCGGTCGAGTTGGGCGTCTACGCCGCCGCGTCTGCCCAGACTAGTGGAGTGAACTACAGCCTGATCGGCTGGGCCTACGGCTCCACTGCGGTGATGAACGATAGTCCTGGTCGGGTCGTGTACGTTCGGGGGGCATTTCCCAAAAATTCCGAAGCTTCGGTTAACTTCGTTGTGAATGTGCAGGGAAGTTGCGGTACGAGCGTTGTGTTGAGCGGCCGGGCTAACGGGTCGAGCGGTGGAACTCCATCGTCTTCAAATGATGTGGTGATCACGCTACCGGCGTGTGCGAATCCCTGCGGTGATGGAATCGACAACGACCGGGATGGAGCAATTGACTCCGCGGATTTTAGTTGCGGAGCATCGAACGGTCAAAGCGAGCAACACCCCCAAGCGGCGTGTGCGAACGGTATTGATGACGATAAAGA
>JBEGVS010000034.1:0-13515 GCA_041178185.1 Pseudomonadota bacterium | reverse complement strand
CCCCCAGACTTTGGGGGTCTCCGTAGCGTTTGTATTTTGCCTGCCTGAGCATCGGGCCGACACGTGTCGCGAGAAGGTAGTAGGTGGTTCCAGCTACGGTCGGTCTAAAGATGAAGCAGTTCGCATGCGGTCGGATATTTCCGGCCCACAACGCTTTGTGGCGTCCACGTGGACCTAACAGGTCGTACTTTTCAATGCCTCGGTCTGCGAGCTCTTGAATGATACGACGAGCCAAAAGCTGTCCCGGGCCGTACCTCGAGAACGATTCGTCATACGCTATCTTAGGGGAGTAGCAGCGATTTGCGGTAACCAGGGCGATCTCCATAGCGATAGGCTTTCCATTCAGGTTTAATGCACACATCCGAAGGTGCCCGCTGGTGGCTGCGCGGCTCAGAGATTCTTTGTAGAATTCGAGCACGGTGGAGCTGCAGGCAATAGCGCCTCCTGCTTTCCCCTTCCATCCCCCTCCCTCAAGACGGAGGAACTCCTCAAACAAGCTCTGATCAAACGTGGTAGAGACCTCGAAGGAGACCGATCCTAGCTCCTCCAACTGCCGCAGCCGATTCTCAAGGCGCCTTCGGTCTTTTTTATAGCGAGCCGGGCAGTTTTGTAGGCCATCTTTCTGGCCAACAGGAACATTCAGGTACGGACTTAACAGGGTCGGCCAGCGAGCGACGAGATAGCCCGCCCTATCGGCATGCCTCATGATCGCCTCAAATCCGCCCCCCTCCGGAACGTTGTGCGCCTCAATAACATTCCACGATGCATCATCTTCTAGGGCGCGCCACGCGCTCTCTGCGATCCGGTCCTTGTGCTCGGATTGACAGATGAAGTCGTAACGACAGGAATGTATGCCTGAGAGGCTGCGCAGTGAGCGCGCGGGGAGCTTGTCCCAAAAGCGCCTCGACCGCATCAACGGCAGAACGCCTTTCAAGGTACCTCCCTGTCGGACCAGGACGCACGGCGCCGGCTTGCCGTGATGAAAAGATTGAGCGAAGGCGCGAAACCAGTACGGCTGGTAGAACGGCTCTGAATACTCACCTTCAGATACGAGCGACTGCCACTCCTCCTCGAGCTCATCGAAATCGGACAAGGAGAGATCGGCGATCGTTGCAGTAAAGGCGTCGGCGACGTTGGGGGTAGTCCGTGTAGGTTCCGTTGCTCGGGGCACGTGGTGAGAAGCTATCTCTGTCATATATTCGTATGTGGTATCTATCCGGAGCGAATCTAATCGCGAGCAGGCGCGACATATATGACATCCACTATGCTCCCAACAGGTTGGGGCCAACGTTGCCCTACCCGGAACTATCGTGGATGGAATGACGACCATCCGGTCCCCAGAAGATCGCTTGGAGGGGCGAATCGGTCGCTTCAGAGGGGTCTGGCCAGGCTCTCTCTTGTCGCTCTCCGGCTTGCATGGTAAGAGCGCTGCAACATGAGACGCTTGTTCAAACGGTTTGCTATTGCTCTTGGAATTATTGGCTTTATTACGTTGGTATGGGCAAACCGTACCGGGCGATTGGCCATATCACGTTTTGACCACGGGGGAGTTCTGACCCCGGTGTCCGAATCAACTCCGTGGAAAGAAGGCTCCACCGCCATCCGTATCGGTATCTTTGCGGAGAACATCTATGATTTCAACATGGCGACCCAGTCCTTTGCCTCTGAGGGTTTGGTTTGGGTTCATTGGGGGCCGTCGTTTCAGAAGGTGCTCGATTCCGAGGGTGTGACCATCGAGCAGGTGCTCCAGCCCGTGAACCGGGTCAATTCTTGGGATTGGATGATAAAACCTTTCTATCCGAAACCCCTCGCGACTGCCACAGGAGACCACTACCAACTCATTCGCTTTGCCGGTCGCTTCTACGTCGATCAGCTCGATCTACATAGGTATCCCTTCGAGAAATTGACGGTCCCCGTCATCTGGGGACTTAATGTGATGAGCGATGTGTTCAACGCTGACCAGGTACGCATCACAGCGGATCACGCTCAATCGGGGGTTGGATCGTTCATTGAGATGATCGGCTTTGCCACTGACAAGTACGAGATCAACGAATACGTACAGACCTATCCGACGAGCTTTGGCTACAAGGATGCTGAGAATAAGAGTCACACCGCCTTTAGCCAGGTACGCCTCGAGGTGATGTATCGAAAGGCTCCCCTCGCATCGATCCAACAGTATATCCTTCCCCTACTCGTGGTGATGTTTATCACCCTGATAGCACCGAGCCTCGCGGCGTCCCTTTGGGACGTTCGAATCGCTATCCCCTCAACCGCCCTTCTGACTTTAGTTTTTCTGCAACAGGGCTACCGGCAAAACCTTCCCCAACTCCCGTACGCAACCTATTTGGATCAGATCTATGTGACGTGCTACATGGTGACCTTTGCTCTCTTCTGCCTCTTTGTATGGGCTTCTAACAAACTAGATACCTGCTCCGAAGAGGATAAGCCGGAGGTCATCGCTCAACTCAACAGGGTCGACTCGTGGTTCCAGCTTATATGCGTGCTCTTCCTCGCAACGGCAACAACCCTGAACTGGTTCTTTCCACTTCGTTTCTAGCGCGCAACGAGAGAGTGCCCCGGAGTTTTCGTGATAGGTAGGAAAATCGATCCCTTTTTTGAAGGAATCGACTTGTGTCGAAGATACACGAGCCCCGAGGGGCCTCCCTCCACTGGTAATGTCATATACACCGCTGTTTTGTTTGAGAGTTTGCACCTTCATCCTGCACCATTCGGGTACAGGTAAAAACAGGGTGGGTTCATTCCATTACCAATGGATGGCGGTTTAAGAGGCGAGATTTAGCTGCCATCACATCTCAACTCTTGGCAGCTCCGCGGGAAGTGACCTAAGATTCCGGGGCGCGCGGTCGCGCTAGCTTATTCGCCTGGAGGAATATGAAGAGAGTAGGACAGCTTTTAGGATTCTGCCTTGTGAGCGTGCTCACAGCCCATCTCGGACACGCTGAGGCACTCAGACCACACGCGCCCAACGAAGTACTTCTAGCCTTCAAAAAGGGATCAAGCCTGACTTCTCAACAAAGCGCATTAGCGAGAGTCGGTGGTCGCCCTGTCGGCAAACCACTCGCAATTGGGATCAACGTGTCTGAGTCTCCGCAGGTCGAGCGACTTTCTGTCACGCTTCCAGTTTCTCAGGCGCTTGAAGCCCTGCAAGATCATCCCGCAGTCGCCTTCGTGGAACCGAACTATAGACTGACGCACATGGCGGACGCGAACGACACCTACTACACAAGCGGAAACCTATGGGGCATGTACGGTAACGACGCGCCTATGTGTGGGCCAACGGGAACCACTAACTCATTTGGATCGGATGCCGAAGAGGCGTGGAGCCTCGGTTTCGTAGGTTCAAACGATGTGTACGTGGGAGTAATCGATGAGGGAGTGCAGGTAGATCATCCAGACCTCGCGGCTAATGTATGGGTTAATCCATTCGATCCCGTCGATGGCCTTGATAATGATGGCAATGGATATATCGATGATGTAAACGGTTGGGACTTTTATAATCGCGATAATTCCGTATTCGACGCAGCCGACGGCGACGCTCACGGCACGCACGTTTCTGGCACTATTGGGGCTCGAGGTGGAGACGGTTTTGGGGTGGTTGGCGTCGCGTGGAACACGCGAATAATCTCCACTAAGTTTCTCGGACCAGCCGGCGGATACACCTCTGACGCGGTCAACGCGATTAACTACCTGACCGACTTGAAAACTCGGCATGGCTTAAAGGTGGTTGCCACCAGTAACTCATGGGGCGGCGGCGGGTACAGCTCGGCGCTCCATACAGCTATCCTTCGAGCCGCGAAGCAAGGCATTTTGTTTGTGGCCGCTGCCGGAAATAACGGCTCAAATAACGACTCTATCGCTAACTATCCCTCCAATTATACGACTCTGCAGGGTACGAGTATTGAAAGCGCGGCATCATATGAAGCCGTAATCGCAGTAGCGGCGATATCCTCCACAGGCGCTCGAGCGTCATTCTCAAACTACGGTGCCGCCACGGTTGATATCGGTGCCCCGGGAGTCTCGATTGTCTCTTCCGTGCCGACAAACTCGTACGCTTCGTACAACGGAACATCAATGGCAACGCCGCATGTGTCGGGCGCCGTAGCCGTATACGCCGCGGCGTTTCCAACAGCCACGGCGACTCAAATCCGCTCCGCGATTCTAGGAGCCGCGAAACCAACCTCCTCACTAGCTGGCCTCACGGTAACTGGAGGAAGATTGAGCCTCGAGGGATTATTTGGAGCTCCTCCAGCGCCGACCAGAGACGTAGCGGTAACCTCAATCTCGGCTTCGAACACCCTGAAACCAAGTAGAGCCACTACCGTGTCGATAACGGTAGCTAATCAGGGCAGCCAAGCGGAGACCTTCACCGTTTCTCTTTCCGCGACAGCTGGCGCTGTCGGAGCGTCACGAAGTGTCACTCTCGCCGCCGGGGCGTCTCAAACGCTCGGGATTTCGTGGAGCGCGCCTAGCACGCGAGGTACATATACTCTGACCGGAAACGCTAGCGTAGTCTCAGGCGAGACAGACACCGCAGACAACGCTCGGTCGAGAACGATAACGGTTCGTTAGGTTGCGCTTGAGATCGTAATCCATACTTACGTTGGATCGTATGGAGCCGAGTATCAGTGATCTATGGTCGCCTCGGTCTCGGCTCCGGCCCGGCAAAGTTGACGGATTTCCGAGGTCTGATACTAAGCTCGTACCAGTCTAAAGGGAATCTACTTGTGTCGAAGATACACGAGCCCCGAGGGGCTTACAGCCCAGTTTGAGACATCTAAATACTCGCAAGTTCCACCAGTATCACCAATACAGCTGACTAAAGAAGCATGGCGCTACTCCCTGTGTTAGGAGACACTCTGAGAACCGTGAAATACTAGCGACGAGCACTCGCCCGAACGAGAGACGACAAGCTCCGGGGCCATCGGTGAATTTTAGGGAAGAGACATATAGTAACGGTGACTTCAAGAAACGAAGGCCAGAAGACTCTAGCGGAACACCTCAAACTTCAGAATGAGAACTGAAATCATAAGCCTCGTATAAAAGTGATAAGTCGCTACACGCGCAGGGGTAGTACGAGGTTCGGAATATGGGTAGCACTTTACTCACAAGTAAGTGTTCCTCAGATTGGTGCAGAAGATGTCGCCAGTCCTGGACCAGGTTGAATTTTCATCCTGTAATCGCCCGTTGGATGACGGGAGGGTGCGCGGTATTTAGATTGACCGGAAGGTTTAACGTGCTAGATCAGGAGAATTATACCATGCCTATGTTAGGCCGGTAAGGTAAGGAGAAACCATGCATATCTCGAAGGACAAGATTCCCCCGAAGATCAACGTACCAGGCGCAGTGGCGCGGGTCGCCACAAACTTCGGCGATGCGACAGGCTTTGGCATGATGGGAGGCGAGTACTTCTCGCTCGGCGCCGGGACGGATATCGCGCCGCTGCTGAAAGGGCTCGAAGGCGACGCCTGCCAAGCGCCGCACTGGGGCTACATGATCTCCGGTGAGGTCGTCGTGACATTTACCAATGGAACAGCCGAAACGTGCCAAGAGAGCGACTTGTTCTATTGGCCGCCAGGCCACACCGTACGGGTCGTCAGGGACTCAGAGATCGTTCTATTCAGCCCGCAGCACGAACACGGCCATGCAATGGACCACATGCTAGACAAGATGAAAGGCTGATCCGGGCCTGTTCGGCAGTTGCCCCTCGTCCAGGGGGCACACTGCCCCCCCTGAACGACGCCTGGGCTTAATCCTAGTATGCAGCTTAGGGCGCTGGGCACTATGCGGTCATACCTACCCATTTTTCTCAGAGAGCGCGCGCAGGCAAGAGGAACACAGATATGTTTTTAAATCATACTCAGAGCGGTTTTAGAGATCCTCGGGCATGCTCTGAATACGCTTTCGGGCGTCCATGATATCCTCAAAGAAGGCCCCATCCATAACGACGATATATCCGCCATCTCGTTGAGTTAATAGCAACGGCTCATGCCTCAGACGGAGCCTTTGAGCTATCTCGCGAAAGTTCCTAATGAACGTTGAAACACTGACGATCTGGTCGATACGAAACATAGAGTACTCCCGATTTCATTTGTCCTTAAAACATCTACATCGAGGCTTCGTGAGGGAAGTTGCGGCATCGACGGTTTGTTAACCGGCCGAATTCATGGGGATCTTGATATGATTTTAAAACATATTGAGAGTGGCTTTTTACCGCGCGCTCTCAGAGAGAGCGCGGTGGGCGAGCGTGCGGTGGGCGTTAGAGCGCCGGGATCACTCATCACTTAAACGCTCGAGGTCACTTACGTACCTCTCAACAACAGCGAAGGCTGTACGGTACATCTCTCGACCAGTGATATCGATGTCAACGAGTTTAAAGAGCTCGCGAGGAGATTTTGAACCACCCGCTGATAGGAAGGAGAGATACTTCTCACGCATGCCGGGCTCACCGTCGAGAAGCCGCTGTCCGATAGACATCGCGGCGCTGATTCCGATGGCGTATTGGAAAAAGTAGTATGGTGCGTAAAAGTGACAGAACGCGCCCCACTTCATACCTAATCGTTCGGGGTCATATGACACCGCATCTTCATACGCGGACCGGAAAGCGGTGACCGTTGCCCTCCGGATGTCACTTACGCCAACCGCACCGCCCCGAGCGTAGATCGAGTGCACGGTATGTTCGATTCGACTGAGGATCGGCATCATAAAGAGGTACCGGTGGGCAAAAAAGAAGGCCTCGTCCAGCACCGCGAGCGACATCTCACGATCCGCGGTCTTAAGAACATACGCTCGCAAGAGCACCTGATTGAGGTTCGACGCAGTCTCTGCGACGGTCATCGCACACCCTGCGTAACGAGATATTTGCGCACGATTAGTGAAGAGGGAGTGCATCGAGTGCCCCAATTCGTGTGCGAGGGTACCAACCTCGGGCATCGTTGGAGTATAGTTCAACAAGAAGAAGGGTCGTGTCAGATACGACCCGGAAGAGAAGGCGTTACTATACTTTCCCGGAGACGGGAACACATGTCCCCATCGTTCCTGCAGTAATCCCCTTCGAGCGATCGAGACGTATTCCTCGCCAAGCGGTGCTAAGGACTCAAGCACCATCTTGACCGCTTGCTCGTACGGTATCTCCGGAACCTTCGCTGAGAGCTTAGCAAAGATATCGTGCTCTCCGAGTCGTGAAAGGCCAAGAATCTTTGCCTTTGCCCTAAAGTAGCGACGAAAGAGGCTCTGGTGTTCACGACAACTTCGAACCGCAGCATGGTATACGTCCGGAGTAAGATCATCGACGAAGAGCGCCCTCTCAAATGTCGAGCGATATCGCCGCGCTTTCGCGAACGCAAGGGAGGTCGTTATCTCCGACGTAAGGGTCGCGGCTAGCGTTCTCGCGCTTCCTTGGTAACCGTCGGTGTAGCTCCGATAGGCGGCTTCTCGAATGAGGGGATCGGAGCTTTGCAACGCATCGTCGATCGTTCCGTGTGTTAGCTCCCGTTGCTGCGCCCCCACGGATATCGGAGTAAATTGCATGTCTCCATCATGAGCTGCGGTGCGAATCGATTCGGGAATACGACCGAGAATCGAGAGCTCATTCAGGAGCGCCTCTTGCTCAGGCCCAAGGGTGTGGGGCCGACGGCGCTCGAGCTCGGAGAGATAGTGATGGTAGCTTCGCAGCGGGGGATGCTCATCACACATCTTTGCAATGGTGGGTAACCCGAGTGAAAGGATCTCCGGCTCCACGAACGAGATCCGCAATCCCACGTTGGCCGAAAGGGCGTCAACCTGTTGCGTCAGCTTCAGCGCCTCGTCATCGCGAGTATCTGCGGCGAACAAGAGAGATGCGTATACCCGTACCTTACCGAGTCGCTCTACCAGTGCATCGATGGCGCGTAATGCATGCGAAAGCCCCTCCCCCGAACCTCCAAGGGTACCCTTGAGAGCGGTGAACCTCTCGGCCTCTTGCATAATCGCCTGAACCTCGAGACTCCAGGCATCTCTATCACAAAAGATAGTGGTCAGGTCCCAGGTATACGGCGAGTGTTCATGCGGTGTGAGGGGAACGGAATGAGTGCTCATGCCCCAAGTATATGGGCGCACCCGCTTGGGCACAAACTAATTAGGAGAGGGTTTGGGCTTCCCCCGCACGACGGTGCCGGCGCGGGTTCCCCACTTCCGATTCGGTTCCTGTGATGGAGCTCTCTGAACAAGAGAGGGCCAAAAATCGTTTTCTCTCAGTACACAGAGGACTCGTGCTAACGGGGTAACACCCAAAGCTCGCCAGAGGGCGTTATCATGACCGCGAACGCCGTTGCATCTCTCTCAACGTTCTCACGAGAAAGGGCGGCTCCTCGTTCTTTACCCTTTCTGCCAGCGCTTCGGCGGTATCGTTGGGGTACACCGGAATCCTCAAACGAGATACGATCGGACCTTCGTCATAGTTGCAATCGACCTGATGGATCGTAATGCCGGTCTCGACCTCCTTAGCTTCAAGTACAGCCCTGTGAACGTTCATCCCGTACATTCCGTGCCCACCATACTTGGGCAACAGGGCGGGATGGATGTTGAATATCCTACCGGAGTAGTGAGCAACTATCTCGGACCCAAGTTTTTTCATGTACCCTGATAGAATGATGAGATCCACTCGCAGCTCTTGCAGTCGCTCAAGAATGCGCTGCTGGACACCTGCATCGCTGCCACATGTCTTTACGTTGATGACCTCGTGTGGCAGCTGTGCGTCCTTGGCAAAGGCTATAATGGCACTCTCTGCATTATTCGAGATAATAATAGCGGGAGCGGCCTGCAACTCATGACCGCACGCACCGACCACCCCCCGGGTGCCACTGCCGCCGTGGGAGGAGAAGAAAGCTATCCGCGAAAAGCTCAGTGTAGGGACGGCGACAAACTCGTCAACCGGCTGCCACGGCTCTGTCCCTGACCGTGCGAAGGGCCGCCGAGGTTGCTCACTGCTCGCATTCATACGAACGACTCCCTAACAGTAATTTCGTAATTCCAGGGGAAAATGTAGTAGGATGTAGTGCAAATATGCCCCTAAACTGCGCTAGACTGCAACCGCACACGGTTCGATAGTAAGGATTTTTAACCCCTGGAAGCAAGTATGCGTTATTACATCGGCTTTGGATCTAACGTCGGGCACCGCGAGGAATGGCTCGCGCGTGCAGTAGCGCAGATTCGAGCAGAGGTCGGCGAGGTGATTGCGATCTCAAAACCATTCTTTAATCAAGCAGCGGTACTACCAGGAGACGATCCCTCGAAGCACCCCGAGTACTTGAATGTTGTGATGAGCCTTGAGTGCCCGCTCTCTCCGGTTGAGCTCATGAGAGCTCTGTTGACGATTGAGAGGAACCTCGGCCGTGATCGAGACTCGGAGGGGGTTTGGGGCGATAGAACGGTCGACCTTGATATCGTTGCAGCCGGCGATATGATCGTGGATGCGCCTGAGGTGACTATTCCCCACCCGAGGATGCATGAGAGGGACTTCGTCTTGCTCCCACTCTCCGAACTAGCGCCTACCTGGGTTCATCCCGTTTATAAGGTTCCACTATCGAAACTCATCGCTCATCTCCCTCACCTGTGCGGTGACTCCTCGGCAAGCGATTCCGCGACAGGAGCTGAGCGTTTCACCCGCTCGGCCTAAACTAACTTCGTTGATGAACAACTGCTGGAAAGCCGCTTGACCTTCACCTAGTGCGGGACCCTCTGTTTGTTGATCCTGACCAGCGCTGCGGCAGTCTTGATATTGCTCACAATCACACCAAGAAGCCGTTACTTTTCTCGAATCGAAAAGCTATCGTCATCGAGTACATCCCCGCACAGGTCGAGGGGTATTCTTTCCTCTAACCATCGGTAGGAAGCTGTCCGGATGGGACCATAAAAATTGGATACTTCCTGCCCCAGAGAACTTCAAGTGCTCACGCTAAAATTCCCACTGTGATAGGATCCTACCCGGCAAGGTGGTTACGTATACCACCTAGGGTTTTTTAAGGTTTTCTGGAAGGAGTCCTGCGATGTCGCGGAGGGACGATCAGAAGCGCAAGAAGCGTGAGCTGAAGAAGAAGGAAGCACGGAAGGCTGAAGAGGCTAGGAGACTCGAGCGAAAGCGGGCTGCGCGTAACGCCGTAGTCACTGTAGACGAGATTCTCGAACGGCTTAAAGCTCTGTTCAACGAAGATTCGTCTAAGGCGATTGCATGCGCCTTAAACGAACAGTTATCGGAAGAGGAGATCGCTGAGCGACTCAATGTATCTCCCGAGCGAGTCTCTGAGTTACTAGACCTTGCAGGTAGATTGCCTCATGAGATCGTCGAGTATTTTCGTCGATTTCCTCAGGTAATGTCGAACCCCGAGGTTCTTGAGGCGATTATCGATGGACTGAAACAACGAGGCTTGCAGGGCTAGTTTGATAAGGTTACTGGGGATAGCCGAGCAGTGTGCTTACACCACGCTGCTCGGCTCGCAACTACCTTGCCCCCCATGTACTAGTGCGGAGAACGCCCTTGTAGGGTGGAAAACGTAGTGGAAGAGGTGCTGCGAACAGCGCTCCCCGCAACAGCATAGGCCCGTGCAGTTCTAAAACCGACCGATTCCTACCCCTCCCCAGCTCTCTCGATTCCAAGACACAAAAAACCGTTCCGAGTATCGCGCGACACACATCGGATCCACGCCCTACATCTAGCACCATTCCACCAAACGGGGTAAAAACCGATTCAAGCTAGGGGTAGAAGATTGGTGGGACCATCTCACGGCTGAAGACGCGCACAGCGTGCCTTCAGTCGTGGTGATGACGTTCGTTTCGTTGGTTCTAAGGGTTTTCCCCGAGGAGAAACATCATGCGCAAGGCTCAAGAGGTCTGTGTTGTATGTCAGCGACGCCCCTCGCACCCCAACTTTGGGAATGTATGCTCAAGTGAATGCGCTTCAAGGCTTTCACAAATGGAATACTACGAGAGGGAGCTCGAGGAGGCGATTTTAGTGCTGAATGAGTTTGAAGAGGGGGTGTATCTCCCGCTTCATCTCAAACTCGCCCGAGCGGAGGCTCAGTTGCGTGTACTCGAAGTCGGTGTGCGTCAGCTCTTCCGGAGCATCCACACTGAGAGTACCGGTGTTGAGCACCGAGAGGTTCGCGAGTGGCGAAGGGCACAATCGGAAGATGATGCCTGGGCAATTTCGATCGCCAAGCGACCCATACGTCGCTTGAGAAAGAAAGTGCGTCAACTCGAATCGGAGCTGAGAGGGATCGACCAACGGTGGCGCTCTCTGTCGGACCGAAAGGAGGCAACGCTCGAAAAATTGAGCGCGGCACGGGGAGATTAAAGATTAAGTTATCTCGGATTTAGGGGTGGGAATCGACGCGCGTTGGTGACCATCTCGATGGTTTATCCGACGCGCGTCATCCCACACCTTCCTAGCTACCCACGAAAGAGGGCTGCCTAAAAAAGAGGGAGCGATGGACCAGCTTCCTAGCCCACCGCTCCCCTCGCTAGAGCGAATGTCGGTGGCCCCTTAGGCCACCCGCCAAACTCCCGTCAGCCGTTTCCACCCGTTTCAGACTTGGGCTCTTCCTTGAGGAAACACCCGTAGAAAGGATAGCGGTCGGTCGGCTTGCATACCTGCCCTTGTTTGCATCCGGCACATCCATCGTACGCGTTGCAGCTTCCCTGGTAACACCCTTCAGTAGGCTTACAGCAGTTATTTGGGTTAGCCGCACTCGGACACGGATTATCGCATTGTGGCGGTGCGGGAGGATCAGATGGGTCCGACGGTCCTCCACCGGTGTCTGGCACCTCGGGATCTTTCGGCGGGCTTACCGGTGGGAAATCTGGCTCGGTCGGCGCTCCTGGTTTGCGACAGACTATCTTTTGCTCTCCGGTTACGGGATCAGTAATGAGTTCACAAACTCCATCCTCTTCACCTGGTGGAGGGGATTGGGGGTCATCCTTACACGTAAAGTCCTTTTCACACCCTTTCGCATCCTTTTCATTGACGCATACCTTGCCCGCTGGACAGCTCGAGGGAGTACACATCTTGTAGCTCGATGGGCAGCTTAAACAGGCTTCAGTACTGCTACTGGTGTCACAACCCTTGAGGCAGCACGAGTACGCAATATTCGGATTCTTGGATGGGCACTTAAATTTAGCTTGGCCGGTGCATGCGTTGTCGGGACCCGAGGGTGGCTTGGGAGGCTGTGGCCCAGGACCAGAAGGTGGCGAGGGAGGTTTCGGTGAACCTTTGTCGCAATCACTGCAGAGTTTTCCACTGACAACTGGAACTGTACGTACACCAGCTTGCGAACATCTTCTGTTATCGCTTGCGCAATCAACCCATTCGATGGCGTTACAGCCATACTTCTCGGGGTTGTCGCGTATCCTTTGCTTCAAAGCATTACACGGCGGGCATGTGGGCATGGTATAAATTGTAGCCTTGCATTCAGGCCTTCCCTGCACAACCTCTGCGGCTTCGCTGCCTATCTGAGCGTGCGCATGCATCCCCGAGACCAGCACGACGGCACCTACGAGCACGCGGATGAGTTTTTGTATCTTCATTAGCTCCCCCATGGTTACAACCACCACGGATAACTTCGGCTCCGCGCCATGAAATCATGAGGGATTTACGCATACTTTCTTTGTGAGGCCACCTAATCTTAAAAAACAAGCGCCTATATTCAATAGGTTAGCCAATTTCATGAAGCAAAGTTCCTTGTTGCGCTGATTACCTTCTAGCGCAATGCGGCACCCGTATTCGCTAGCTTTAGTCGTAAGATAGAGAGGTTTTATGTTTGGTACTCGCTCAATAGTCGCTCTGATCCTCGCAGTGAGCCTCGTTGGCACATCATCACAGGCGGCTGCAAAGGACCACCGCGTCTCGATGGCAGTCAAAGAGGTTAACGGAATTAACGCAGACTGCTCCGTTCCGTATGGCTTTAACCTCTCGTACGCGGCAGGCAAGCGATTACTGAAGTTCGGAAACAAGACGCGCACTCTACGTAAGGTGACGCGATTTACCCACAAGAGATCCTCCGATGGTATCGGACGGGTGGTTGCTACAACGTTCAATCGAAAGAGCAAGCGAATCCAGGTAACAGAGACGGCGGTAAGCTTGGACTCCAACGGTTCCTGTAAGTTCGTCTTCCAAGGAACGCTCCGTAGCTAAGAACACCGGCAGCTACCGAAAAGGGATGGGGAGGCCTCCGAGAGGAGTCCTCCCCTCATTTATTTACATCCCTCTGCGCACTATCTGGCGTATGCGCCTCGGAGCCGTTCTTTATCAACCGACACGACACCGTTCGAGGGAGCGGTGAGAAGGATATCCTAGAAGACGCTCGCTAATCGCTGCGGGAGGAGTGCGTACTGCTTAGGATTACGAGCTCGACCGTTGACCCGAACCTCGTAATGGAGGTGCGGCCCTGTCGAACGGCCGGTGTTCCCCGAAAGTGCGATTCTATCACCCCGACGCACTTGCTGTCCCACCTTCACCAAGGTCTT
>JBEGVS010000033.1:0-21824 GCA_041178185.1 Pseudomonadota bacterium | reverse complement strand
CCTACAAACAGGTCCCAGGTGCGAAGACGCAGCCCAAAGTTGAAGTGAGCAAGCTGTACAACCGTAAGACCGCATATGAGGTTATCAAACAAAGCATGCGGGATTATGCGGAGGTCTTTGGGGGAGCGAGATAATTCGATATACACGACGCTCTATCCTGCTAGGCTCGTCGGTTTCGCGGATCTAATGCGCCATCGTGGAACAGAAACAAGATCTTAGGGCTATATCCAGCCGCTTTGAAGGGCTCGGTGCATCTAGGTGGGTTCGATTGCGTCTATCCTCCGTGTCCCGAAACGCCCCCTCTTAGAGCCACTCGACTACATAGGTTCTTCATCATGGGCTCTTAGTAACTACCGATGACGCCTCAGTTACGCTCGGGTTAAGATACGTAGACCGCGCCGGACAATTCGACTTATAAGCGAAGGGCGCGGCTTATACAGCTCGGCCCTCAGCTCGGATAACTCCGAATCTTTCCGGGCGATCTGCCCCTTAAGGATCTGCACCTCTACATGAGCCTCAGCGAGCGCCTCGATTTTTTGCTGGTGTCTCAGCGGCAAAGAGTCACGTTCCCTCTTGAGATCGCAATAGGCCTCCTGTTGGTCGAAGAACAAACGATGGAAGTGGTTTACTCGATTTTGCAACGTTCCTTCGACGAACGATTTGAGAAAGAACGGTCGACCGGAACTCCTAGGGAGCCCAAAGAGAGCAATCTCCTCATGCTCTAGGCAGCGCTGCAAGGTCATATCTGTTACTTCAAATCCAAGACATGCACACAAGGCTCGCACAGCATCACGGACCTTCATATGCTCAAGACAACCGAGATGACAAGATTTGGCGAGGGTTAAAAGAACTCCACGCACCACAACCCATGAGAAATCGAGATGCTCGTCCTGCCAGGGAGAGTCCTGCCGATCAATGAAACACCCCTTTCCCTCCTGGATCAGCACATTGTGAGGCACACAATCAAAGAAGGTCTTGGGCAGCTTCCACTCGATCCACTCTCCAGAGGCGTTCGATCTACTGCTCACAAGAAGCTCCACCCATGGATTGAGTGTCTCAGCTACCTCTTCAAGGGAGAGATTTGCCGCCATCGCTCGACGAACCACGAACAAAAGATTTTGCCCACTGACATACCCCTCCTCGGACTGAAGGGTCGAGGGGCTCGAAGAGGCCAATCCACTCCGACTTTTGTATACCCGAACGTCCCCGGGGCCTTGCTCCACGAAGGTCGTAGTCACAACAGAGGTATCACTTTGAGAGATGGAGAACTTCTTTGCTAACCACGCTTCAGGAGCAAGAGCTTGTGCCCCTTGTTGAGACGAAAAAATTAAAAAGGAGTTCGCCATGTGAGGTACAAGCTCATTGGCGCATATCGACTCCCATACAAGCCCCTCATCAAAAGGCAGGTTCACCCCTCCGTTGTAACTCCGAGCGTCTTGAGCAGCCACCACATCCGTCGGTTTGAAGGTGGGGTGCCGTACTCCCCCTTCCGATACAATGACCTCCGGGATTTTGTAGTCAGGAAAAGGATAGTAGTAGCTTCGTGAGGTAAAGCCGACCCCCTCAAGGAGCTGGTCCATCTGAACCCTACCTAGGGTCCGCGCCGCCGAAGGCTGATACAAACCTTGGATCCCCCAGTAGGGTTTACCGACATGATCCTCCTCGTGGCCAGCGAAGTACTTCAGTCCAAGGAGATTCTCTATCGCTATAACAAGCACGCCGTCCGGCTTAAGAAAGCTCCTAGCCCTCCGGAGCATATCTTCAAACGGGGACTCGCTCGTGATGAAGGCAGGTGCATATTCAAGCACCCCTATCAATGTAACGAGGTCGTATCGTTTTGAATCCTCAAATGACTCAAAATTTTCGCATACCACCTTAACCTTGGGGAGGTCTCGGCAGCGGGCACGGGTTACAGCCGCTCTTTGAAAGCTCCCATCGAGCGCCGTGACCGATAGGCCCTGCTCTCCCAACTGGCGAGTAATCGCTCCACATCCACACCCGATCTCAAGGACGGACGTGAACCTCGAAAGATCAAATCCTCTGAGAAGGTTCGAACGCGCTAAGCTAAGGTGGTACTCCGTAGGCCAATCCTTGATCGCGCGTTGAATCTCCTGAGAGCCCGTGGACAGGTCCGTCGCACCCCGAAAGAGGTTAAGGAGCGATTCCTCTGCTGTATCGGCATACTGAAAGCTTTTGGGATCAAACGTGTGCTTTATCAGGACGCCTGTGTCTGAATCCACGGAATACTGAAGTTGCTCAATCGCTGTCATACGGCCGCTACACTGATATTCATACCCAGGTCAATTAAACCAAAACCCCCGTCATAGTTGGTCACAAATATCTCTATGACATCGTATCGTCGGTCAAGAACAACAACATCCTCTTCTCCTGACAACGGTTGCGCCACAACCCCCAACGATATCAGGTAGTGCCCTGTGATGAGTTTGGGATGGAAGAGGAACTCGACGCACACTGTATCGCCCTTGCGCCTTGGATGATACCGTTCACCAACCTCTCTGGAGTTATGCCCATACAACACGACCCCATCGGGAGTTTTAAGGGTCAGGGCGTAGATAGGCTGGGGGACATCTTCGTGAAATCGGACCGAAACTTTCGCTCTGCAGGTGCCGAGAGAGGTAAAATGGTTGGTCGGCTTCCCCTCCTCATCCACGAGTACGCAGTCGACTATCTCAGCCTGTCTATTTCCCCACCGGTATTCACCGCCGTTATATCCAGATCGATCTTCTAAAAGCCCTGGCTGCACATCAGGGGCCATTTCGATCGCTGCTGCCTTTCCGCTACCGTCAGCGTTGGCCCCGGCTCCGCCCTCACCCACAGGAGCCCCCGTCTTCTCGTGCTCCTCCTCTGCCTGCCCAGCTCCGAAGAGCATGTCGAGGTAGAAGTTAGAGACGCTCTTCGGGTCGCCTATTCGAAGCACACGGCCCTGTTCGAGCAAAACCGCCTGATCGCAGTGACGAACTATCAATTCGGTACTGTGCGTAACGAACAGAATGGTCTTCCCTGAGTCCCGAAAATCCTGGAACTTGCGAAAACATTTCGACTGAAACTTAGCATCACCAACGGCCAAGGCCTCGTCGATGATGAGAACATCGGGGTCTACATGAATAGCCACTGCAAAGGCCAGTCGCACCATCATTCCGGTGGAATATGTTTTAACAGGCTGCTCTATGAAGGCTCCGATATCAGCAAAATTCACGATATCATCATATCGCTCCCGAATTTCATTCTGGGTGAGCCCCAGGATCGCCGCGTTCAGAAAGATATTCTCCCGCCCCGTAAAGTCCGGGTTAAATCCGGTACCTAATTCCAACAGCGCGGCAACTTTCCCTCGAACCTGAACATCACCCGAGGTGGGAGATAAGGTACCAGCAATAATTTGGAGCAATGTGGATTTCCCAGCCCCATTACGCCCCACTATTCCGTAACAAGCCCCTCGCGGTACCTCAAACGATACATCGTGAAGAGCCCAAAACTCCCTAAAAACGCGCTTCCACCGCCCAATAAAGAACTGCTTGAGGCGATCTGCGGGCCTATCATACATCCGGAAACACTTCGAGACCCCAGAAAGGGTTATCACTGGCTCAGAGGACATCTGCAAAACCCTTTCTTGTGGTCATAAACCAAACGTACCCCGCGACGCAGACAGAGGCGCCTAGCGCCGCGGAAAAAAGCAATAGGCCGGTATGAGGCTCTGTACCAAAGAGCAACACTCGACGGGCATTCTCTACGACAGGACTAATCGGATTCAGCCAAAAATAACGTCGCACGCTCTCCGGGACGGCATCCACCGGATAGAAGATAGGGCTTACAAACAAGAGAGCAGAGGTGAGGAGCGGAACAAGATGATTGATGTCCCGGATAAAGACACCTAGGGAGGCCAAGAACCACGATAGCCCCATCGACATGAGCACGAGGGGGAGGAGGACTAGGGGGAAATACAATGCGGTCAGGGGAACGCTTCCAACGATAACCAGTTGTCCCAGTATCAACACACCTGTTGCCACGACAGCATTCCAAACCGATGACAAAACGAGCGACAGAGGAACGACCTCTACCGGAAAAACAACTTTCTTCACGTAGTTTGGATTACCACTAATTGCGGTAGGTGCTCGACAGATAGACTCAGACAGCACGTTAAAACATAACAAGCCTGAAAAGATTATCAGCGCAAACTGCCCCTGATCTTCTACAGTCCCTGACCACCTGGCTTTGAAAACGACACCAAAAACGAACGTGTATACCACCAGCATTAATACTGGGCTTAATAACGACCAAAGAGCACCAAAGATTGAACCTCGGTAACGAGCCAAGATGTCTCGCTTGGTCAATTGAGCCAGTAGGTGAACGTTTTTAAAAACTCGCGAATTCATGGATATGTAGCCAGAGGACCCTGCCTTGAGTCCCGGAAAGCGTACTCCGAACCAACCCATTTGAGCAATCAGAACCCCACAAAACCTACCGTAGGGGGCATCGGCCTACACCGATGCACCACACGCCTGTTGCGCAAGCTGCTCTGACTCGCGGCCTAAAAGGCCGGCAAAGAACTGCCAATACTGATCAAAACACTCGAACTCGTCGTACCCCGAAGCGGTTTCAATCCCGGCGCTTCTCAATTCAGCTAAAAGGGCCCTGTTCTCATATAATTCAGTGATACTTTGTAGGTAGGCCTCCGGCTTGTTAACAGCGACCACTACCCTGCCGGTTACTCCATCGGTTAGGTATTGGGTCACCCCACCCGAATCAGAGGCAACGACACAAGCTCCGCACGCCATAGCTTCAAGAGGGAAGAGTCCGTATCCCTCATGAAGGGAAGCATCCACAAAAACATCGACCTCTCGTAGGGCATCGGCAATGACCTGACGGCCAGCGGGCAGAGAGATCACACGGGTATCGGTATCATCAGAGCTATTCACCGCAAGCGGGTAATCATCAGGCTTGAATACGGTTAGACTGAATTTGTCCTCGTGCTCCCCTAGTAAGTCCACCAGCTCTCGGAGAACAAATTGCCCCTTATCAACCGAGGCTCGGAGCACAAGCCCCACCCGAAGCTTTGCACCGCCACGAAGATCGGCTCCCTGCTGCGGATAGAAGACAAATCTATTCACTCCTAGGGGCAACTGACGCACATCGCAACCAAGCGCTTTCCGCTTTACCTTCTTGGCCAACCAATTCGAGGTTACAAGAGAGGTCTCAGCCAAAAAGTAGGTGTCGCGAACGAGCTCGTATGGCTTACCGCTATCGAAGTACACTTCAAAGCCCTGAACGAAGTTTACTAATTTGGCACCACATTGCTTTGCAAACTTCCAGGCAGGCGGCACCGTCGAGTACAGAGTTGTCACCACCACAGATGGGGTAACATCGAAGGTAGTCAAAAAGTGCTCGACATTATCGATATGATAGGGATTCACGTAGAGCGGCTCTGCATAATCCACAAGCGCTTGCCTATCCAAGGCACCGAGCACTAACACCCGGGCATCCACCCCTCTCATGATAAGGTGATTGCAGAGGTCAAGAACGACATGAACACCTCCAATCCCTGCAACGATACACGGCAGCACAAAGAGGACATCACACCTCTTCTCTGCTCCTTGCGCCTTCCGTTGCTGCACAAGCTTCTCCAAACGAGGGATAGGATTCATCACTCCGGCGGAGCGGCTATAGCTGATGAAAGCGTCCCCCCACATACGAATAAATCGGGCATGATTAACCCTCTGAAGCTCCTGACGGGTTGTCTCATACCGAAAGGTACCTCCCCCGAAATGATACACGTAGGAATCAGTGACGAGCGCGCCAAGATAACCTTGAGAGCGTGCCCTAAGGTGCAGGTCGCTCTCCTCTCCGTATCCCAGCCCCCACGACTCATCCATCCCCCCCAAGGCCTCGTAACATTTCCGAGACACCATCAAGCAGTGCCCAACGGTTGTACAAATATCCGGTGAGCGAGAAGGCGCATCCACCCCGGTTTGCTTGACAAGCCTGTTCATGGAGACAAACGAACATCCTTCCGACATCGGCAGGGTCGCATTCGCGGCGTTGTTCGCTACGGCGCAGGCGAGCCCGAGACGTGGTTGCTCCGAAAACGCTCCCAGCATCCGCTCGATCGTGTCGGAATTGACCAAACAATCGCTGTTGAGAAAGAGAACGTGCGACGCACGGCAATGCTGAAAGCCGAAATTGCACGCGGCGGCGAAACCGGTCCGAGCATCGTTTCGAACCATAACGATCCTGCGGTCCCGCTGAGACAGCTCTGCTAGAAATACTCTCGACTGCTCGGAACATGCGTCGTCCACGAGGATGATCGACCTTATCAGATCCGCTCCCTCCGACGAAACCAACGCAGACAAGCATCGATCTAACCAATCAATCGAATTTTTGACCGGAATCACGACATCACACTGAGCGTCTCCACGAACTTCTAAGCGAGCAGTGTCATCCTGCTGAATCAAAGAGCCGACAACAGCAGACCGTGAACAAGACTTGAGAGCTTTTTCGATGTTTCGATCCAGGAATCGTTGCTGGTCTGGCTCCCTCAGCTTGGATGCGAGATCGGACAAAATCTGGGAGTTGGGAAGCGTTTGACCGGTGCAGTCACGATACAGATCATAGTCAAAGAGCGGGTATGGCGTTAGTCCCTGCTTGGCACCGCGCTGAAGATAATGCTCAAGGGTCGTTACGCGCGGATTTGTCAGCTGAGCCTCCGCACGGTAGTGCGCCACCGAGAAGAGAGGATGAGGATCGCGGTCCTGCGCGTCTCCATTGACTAGGTAGTGCAACAAGGGATTGATTTCCGCCCGCGCGACGTCTTCATTGTTCCCGAGGTAGGCCTCCCCATCGAAGAGTGGGTGGGTTGAGACCCTCCACATCGAGGGGTCCGTCATGTACCGCAATACCGCGAGCAATCGCAACCTAGGGAGATCGGCAACCTGCTCACGCACCGTCTCGGTTCGAAATAAGCAGCTCCGAAACAGAAGAATGAACCGGCCGATATGACGCAACATAAGATTCTCCCCTGCCCGACTCTTACGGGCCCCCGTATGGTATCCTATCTTCACCTTAACCGGAAAGACAGATGCCCCTTGCCCCCAAGTCTCATTAGCCCCCTTCTGCCCCAAGGCTCAATCCAACTCAAGCAACCCAATCCCCTCCGAGAGAGCCATACCCTTGGCCCAAGCTGGAAATTCCACAACCCTTCCGCGGAGGACACGTTGGCTAACTTAGGCGCTGCCACGAACGGAAAGGAGGGTGTTCAACAACCCTTGTTGAAGTATCATCACCGAACCGTCTACGAAGGCTTCAGTACTCACACCATGACCAGTTGTGCTCTCCCGTCCCGGATCTGCCGCTACCTAGGCTTCTCTGCAATTCTCTTGTTCATCGGCCTCTCACATCCGTTCATGAAGATTCCTTTCGATATCTGGGAACACCTCATGCGGATAGCCAGTATTTATGACACCGGGGAGTCCTTTATATTTTCTCCGGAAGATAAAGCTCCGAATATGAATCTATGGCATTAGCTCTGGGCCTCTGTCTTCAAAGTGCTGAAGATCTCAGATGTCTTTGCCTGGGCACGAATCATACACGTCACACAATTTATTTTCTCGGCGCTCTGCCTTTATTGTTTTTCAAAAATCACGTT
This sequence comes from Pseudomonadota bacterium, assembly GCA_041178185.1. GTDB lineage: Bacteria > Bdellovibrionota_C > UBA2361 > UBA2361 > OMII01 > OMII01. Next base: position 14,167 of record JBEGVS010000033.1, on the reverse strand, counting down.
CAAGCTTATCCTCGGAGAGTCCTCCGACAAGCACATTGGCCTTCTCGCTCTTGGCTCAAGTGTGGTTTGGTTTCTAGGAAATGGAACGGAGTCAATCTATCAGCAATCTTGGATTAACTGGTATTCTGTAACCTATCAAGGTGTGAGCATCCCTCTGTTTTGGATCTGCGTAGGGCTTACTTTAAATCTGCTGTACAGTCGAAGCCTGAATAGGCACGCAAAGAGGCTCCACATTTTAGGCGTCATTGCGATCCCCACGTTCATTCTCTTGATTCATCCGACCGAATTCGTTTTTTTCGCAATCTATCTGTCTACGATACTGCTCTTTAATTGGAGACCGATGCTTCGGCATGCTCGGTCCCATCCGCTTCCACTACTCACAGTGACTGGAGCGCTCATCGGGCTCATTTGGCTAACAATTACGTACAAAATGCTTCCTCTCCCCCTCTTCCTGATCCATATGGATTTTCGCATATTATCAACCGAAATCGGGAGAATCGGACGTTGGGTCACTGAGGGAGGCGGGAATCGCTTTCCGCATGCATTTAGCGAAGCAGCGATAGCATCCTTGGTGTTCGCCACCATTCTACGCATCTACCTTGCACGGGCGAAGCACTCCTTGAACCTGAAGGTATACGACCCTCTCCTGGCCTCCTCCTTGCTATTCGCGGCAATTCCGCTTAACGGCCTGCTGTCCGGGACCGTTGGTATTGTCACTCATGAGGAGATTGTATGGCGTTTCTTCTTCGGCAGCGCTTGGTTCATCTTCTTCCCCTTGGCTCTACATGTGGCATCGTCCAAATTCGCAAAGTATTCATCGAGTCGGTCCCTGATCGTTAGCTATACGGTATCTCTCCTTACACTTCTCGTACTTTCACGATTTGCGCTCTATGGCTCTCTTTATCAAAACACTGCTTCCATAGCCTCGCTGCTCTATGAACGTAGGATCGGGATGCAATACACTCTTCAAGACGTCGAGAGGCTGGCTCAGTCAATAAAGCAGCAGGAACCGGTCTCCGCAGACAAACCCATCATGTTGTATATCCGAGGAGACCTTGCCCCAATCGTACGCACGGCCCTCCGAAGATATGTCTACGCTGACCGCAGACGCCTCTTTTCAAAGAGTAGTTTCTACGAGAAGGGTCTTGCGGATCGATACCTGCTGGTCGATATCGAACTTCCACCCGACTTTCCGCGAGACGCAGAGATCTTTAAGGTTTTCGCCCTGGATAAAAATTAAATGTTATTGGGGAGATGAGGCTTATTTTGCCTTCCGTGTTCCCCACCCACAGATTCGAACCCCTACAAAACCCAGCAAACACAACACATTCAATAGTCCCAACGGATATACAGGGAATGCGTACCTGTCGATCGTGGCCATCATAAATCCGTGAATGGCGACGTGAATGGTCACGCAAAAGTTGAGTAGCCAAACAAGCTGTATACATTCGACCTGCCTCGTCACAAAGGTGGTCGGTCGCACGTTGGCTATAATGAGAAGCAGGCTGGAAATCGCCAGTAGTAATGGCGCTAGAAGTATAGTCCACGTAAACAACTTGAGAGACAGATGGCGAAACCATAGGTACGGGAATCGCCCAACCAAACCACCGGGCTCAGCCTGAGAGCTAAGTCGGTATGATTGCACCGCTGCGTCAAGGGCGGGATTCGCGATCGGAAATACGTTGTTCAGATCGGATTTTACTAAGAAGGTACGAAACGCAATCGCCTCGTGCTCCCTAAAACCGAAGAGTTCAAAGTCTCGAGCCCTGGCGATCTCCAAATAGGAACGTACGTATCCTGTGAGAATCGCGCGCGGAAACGTCACCATACTTTTGGCCACAAACCGGAGAGCCTCTGTTGTAGAGCCCGTTGAGCACTCATACAGCAGATACTGATCCTCGTTTCTCAACTTAAACCACTGACTGCACGAGGCAGCGGGCTGGCCGAGCACCATCTTCCCGGGGTCGTCTTGCCTCACGTTGGAGTTAGGTCTCTCCATTCCGCCAGGGCTGCCCACCGGCGCCAGCGCGCGTAGGCCTTTCACGATCTGACTGGATAACAACGCAGCGGATGAGCGCCCCCGGTATTTCTCTTTTGCCTCCGGAGGAAGGGCGGACTCCCATACCGATATGCTCACTCCCAATACAAGCATGCAGAGCCCTACGCTCAAACCTCGCATGAGGAGTTCTCCTACTCTTCGGCGCGAGAAGATACAAAGAAAGAACGCGCCGAGCAGAGGCAGAGCCGCTGCCATGACGTAGGGCTGCTTAAGAAAATAACTAATGGTGACCAGGATTGCGAAGCATCCCGTTATGCACCAATGTCGGGCACGACTATCCGCTGGATTACAACGGAGCCATTCGATGGCAAGACACGCCGACACCATGAAGATAGTAGCGGCGACAAACTCTGTTAAAAGCGAATGATAGTAACCAACGATCAGAGGATCCGTGCCGAAAAAAAACATCAAGAGACTGATGGAACCGGAGCGCAGTCCTAACACCGACGCGCTTTGAAACAGGAATCGAAAACCGCTAACTATCGTCAAAAGAAAAAGACAGGCTGTAAAAACAGCAAAGCCTTGATTGCCGAAACCAAACAAAACCTTTGAAGCTAATATCAGTGTAGGAAAGACCGGCCCCCGAACGATGTCCCATTCAGAAAACGGAAGCTTGCCCTCCAATATTTGCACGAAATGGTGATAGTGCGCCGAGTCATAGGTGACGATAGTGGGCAGCGAGAAATGAATGAGACTCAAAAGAAGTCCCAACGAGATAGCGCCAATCCAGGGTCCTGTCACACACTTCGAAAATACCCTATTCATACTTCCATGCGCCTCTGAGCTCCTACCAGCGGCTCCCACTCTGTAACGAGGATCCTCTCGCGTCATGCAAGCGCTAGGATGCCGATGTTTTGTGAAAGATTACCAAGTATGCAGCGAAAGTTCTCACATTTCCCCCGGCGAGCCAACTACGTGACCCGACCAAGAGGGACCCCCTCTCGCCACGGGGAGGGGCGACGTATTCACTTCGGAACCAAGGAGCTCTGGGACCCTTCCGAGCCTAAGTTGACGAACGACGTGCGCGGTAGCGTCATAGCCCGAGGTAACCAGGCAATCGGGCAATCGGGCAATCGGGCAATCGGGCAATCGGGCAACATTCGCAACACCCCACATACGCCAACAGGTGTTATGACAACCCGCGTCTCGATTCATTTCGTTGCTCGACCCCACCCCTATGACGGCACCTCTCTAGCCACCTATTTTCTCGGGGTGTCGGAGGTGGTCACCAGAGTGCACCGCCAGGTAATCAACATAATCTGAAGCCATTTTCCGCCTCACGTGGGGGAACATCAGTCGAATGCCGTCATAGACGCGAATCTCATCGGCTTCTAGTCAGCGAACGATTTAGGGCTCTCGCATACCGGACGCGCTCACATTGGTGGGCAGACGCAAAGGTAATGGGAGTGGATGCTCTCAGGCAAAGCTCACTTAAGCTGATCAGTCATTAGCCACTTTCTGTGGCGGGATGCGAATGGGCGTGTCCTGCCCGAGGGATAAATTCTCCTGCAGTGGGATTTTTGGAATGTTCGACACATCGAAGGAGACGGCAGCGAGGAGGAGCTGCACTCCAACGATGACTGGAAGTACCGCAAGCATGATCGTGCCGGTGGGAGCCGTCATATGTGAGGCCGCGCTCACGTACCAATGATACGATCCAAAACATCCGCCAAATAGCACCAGCAGCATGCCAGCCACCAGTTCAATAGAGCAGACATTAACGTCTCGAAGTACATAGTTGTAGAAAAGTCGCTTGAAAACGCGCGAAACGTACTTCCTCGGAAAGTCCTTGATGACTTTTAAGACACTGAGATTGCTCTGCTCGTCGCCGTAGTGGGCACGCATGGGGATGTCTCGAACAACGGCTCTAATCGTGTTGAGTCGGAAGAGCATGTCACTTTCGAAGAAATAACGCTTTTCGATTTTGTCGAGGGGGATGGAGCTCAACGCCGCAGCATGGATAGCCGTGTATCCATTGGTGGGATCCATGACGTTCCAATATCCACTCGACAACTTATTCACAAATGACAAGGCTGTATTACCAAGGAGCCTAATCCACGGCATGCCATCCAGATTTTCGATCGCGTAAAACCTATTTCCCTTAGTGTAGTCCGCCAACCCTCTGACTATCGGGGCAACAAACTGAGGAATCAGCTCTGGACTCATTTGTCCATCACCATCCAATTTCACGATGATGTTGGCGCCATCTACCAGCGCCCTGCGATAGCCGCTTATCATGGCACCGCCAACCCCTTGGTTGACCTTGTGAAAAATGACAACGACTCGAGGATCCCGGCAACGTTCATCCACTAGTCTTCCAGAGCCATGAGGACAGCAGTCGTCAACTACATATATCCGACTTACCATCGGCCCCACCCGACTAATAACGGACAACACCTGCTCAGTTACTTTGTACGATGGAATCACTACGGCGATGTTCATCGGTTGCTAATAAAAATATCCAGGGAGGGGGCGACTCTCGCATCAAGCCCAGGAGAGGCTAGCAGACCACCTATGCCTAAGCAACAACAGGGTCAAACGCCCGGAATCTCAACGACTCTGGTCAGGAAAGGCTCATGGCCTCTAACCTGGTCGCGCCACCATGGCATGGGTACTAATTCCTCTCACCCATCCTCGCTAACAGACTCTCTAAGCGCAACTATATATATATCGAGAACTAGACAATGTGGCTCACTCGATGCAGTGGCGCCCGCTACATTTATTTCCCGAGGTCTCACCACCTGAGAACAGCCACCTCTGTACTCGGCATTTGGTCAACTTCAATTCGACAAGTGACCTTGTATGGCCCCGCCGGCATTAATTCGTTCTTTCAATGAATCGGGTAATTCTTGGTCTGATCGACGGTCTCCTAAGAAAGCGTTCCCGTAGTCCCGATACCCAGCTCCTTCGGGCCATGGACACCGCGAGAACCTCGATCTCAGCGAGGCTCCCATTCAGCTATTGGAGTGCTGCGATTTGAGATGTCCAATTCCGCAAATATGACGCGCGTTCACTCTCCTACAAACTCAACAAGATGGGGTCTCATCGAGGGTCGTGACAGAATCTCGACCACCTTGACGAGAAGTGAGCAATCCGGAGGGCTTTCCGAAGACGGGTGGATGACTAGTGCCCCACCGCTGAACCCAGACGTCGAACGATACCAAAAATGAGGTCCTTCATCTGGGTACCGCACTCGGCGGGTGATTGAGCGGGACCGGCACGAGGCTAGCAACCACGCCGTCGACATTGATGGAACCCTCACTCAAGGAGCCTCCGGCATATTAACTTAGTGCGTTCGAAGAGATTAAAGTGGTCTGCAACCGTGCCCCATCGCACCAAGCTCCCTGGCTACGTGCCGTTGTATTACGCATCATTCTGCCCTATAGTCCGAAAACTCCTGGAGAGCTGAATTATCCAACGGTAACGCTCCTTTAACGGTCACACGGGATGGGTACTACGATACGTAACATCATTCAGGGCACGGTCCCCTCTAAGACTCGAGACGCCCTGTGTGTCTTTGCGAGCTTCGACAAGGCCGGGAGGGTAGCTTCGTACGTTGAGCTGTATCTAAAAAGCCTTCGTGACGCCGGTTTTGACATCATCTTCGTGCAGAGCAGCGATTATGCACCCGCCAAAGGATCGTATGAAAGCATCCGGCCGTATTGCCGTCAGATCATCAATCGCAAGAACATCGGCTACGATTTTTACTCGTGGAAGGTAGGACTCGAGCAGTCCCACGACCTTAAAAGCTACGAAAGGCTATTGATTACCAACGATAGCGTTGTTGGGCCCTTCACCCCGCTTGCGCCGATCATCAACAGGATGGACACCGAATCGAGCACCCTTTGGGGTATGACCGATTGCTCCGAGACCGGTTCATACCATCTTCAATCGTACTTCCTCTATTGTCACCGCGAGGTCTTCACGAAGCCGTTCTTCACACGATTCTGGAACTCAGTACGAGTATTGAACCAAAAGTGGCAGATCGTTCTCGAATACGAGGTGGGCTTCTCTACGTTCGCTCTCGCGGCTGGAGTACAACTGAAAGCGTGTTTTCCCTACGAGGAGGTGCGCACGCGCTGCCTCGCAAAGAGGGATGATTTTCAGTTCGCCCAACGCATCCGTGAGGAGGATCTCAATTCGACACTGTTCGCAGCAGATGTGCTCCTTGGGGAGATGGGCTTTCCCTTTATGAAAACCGAATTGCTGCGGGTTAATCGTCTCGACCTGCGCTGGCTGCATCGTTGGCCCTCAGTGGTAGCCCATGCTTCGCAGGATGCAATTCGAGTCGCTTCCGAACTTGAGGACGCGCAGCGCTGGATTATCCCCAAACGGTATAGCTCCAGCCTGGCCAGTAATCATGTACTGGAACTCGTGAGAAGGATCTCCCCTTGGGATCGCGCCTTGCTGCACCGTCGCTACCACCAAGTCCGGTGTTTCCTGCGTGACATCCAAAACGGGGACATGAGCGAGATATCAAGGAAACTGCGCAAACTTGAACGCTTCAAAGATATCGGTAGGAGATTGTTGAGGCGCGGAACCCGTCACGCTCCAGATCTCTCCAGGGAGGTATACTTCGCCGAGGCTCAGCGCGAGCTTCAAAACTTTCTCGACACTACCTCTGCCATTTCGCTGCCAGATCTACCCGTACCACAGGTAACGATTATCCTTATCCTCTTCAACAAAGCGGAACTGACCTACAGGTGCCTTCGAAGCCTCGAGGCGCTCAGAGATGAGCCCTCATTCAGGGTGCTCATCATCGACAACGCCTCAAGCGATGCCACCTCTAATCTTCTAGAGCGCACACAAGGCGCTACCCTAATTCGCAACGACGAAAATGTCGGTTTCTTGAGGGCCTGCAATCAAGCGGCTGGCCTTGTCACTACCCCGTACATCTTGTTTCTCAACAACGATACGATCCTTCATCCAGGCTCTATTCAAGCCGCCCTGGAGGGTCTGCAAGATGACCGAGTGGGAGCGGTCGGAGGACGAATTGTTCTTCCCAACGGCAGTCTTCAGGAAGCGGGCAGCATCTTTTGGAACGACGGGACCTGTGCAGGATTCGGCCGAGGGTTTCCTAAAGAAGCGGATGAATGCATGCATCGGCGAGCGGTTGATTACTGCTCCGGTGTTTTCCTTATGACCCCCACAGCTCTTTTTAGAGAGATAGGTGGATTCGACCTGGCGTACGCACCTGCCTACTACGAAGAGACTGATTACTGCGCTCAGATTCAGAGCCGGGGACTTCGTATCATCTACGATCCTCGCATCCTCGTCACACACGTTGAGTTTGGAAGCTCAGAGAGGTCCGCAGCGGCGTTCGACCTCATGAATGCCAATAGAGGGACCTTCCTCAAAAAGAATAAGCTCCTGCTCGACACTAAATACCCGCCCCAAACGCCCCAGTATAAAGCTGCAACGATTCGCTCAGGCAAACCTCGTTGGCTGTTTTTGGACGACCGTGTCGCCCTCCCCCACATCGGTGCGGGCTATCCGCGAATGAACAGGATCGTCACGTCGCTCGCTAGGCAAGGAGAGTGTGAGATCACCCTTGCCTGCACGGAGAACTTTATTGGTGACTGGTCTGCTATTCGCCGCGATATTCCAGTCGATATTGAGGTACTCGACCTCACCTCGCGCACCCGCAGGGAGCAGTTTCTACGGGAACGTCTACGGGACTTCGATGTCGTGTGGGTGAGCCGTCCATCGAATATGGAACGTCTCAGTAAAGCCCTCTCACCTGAAGAACTTGCGTCCCGTGACTATGTCTTGATTTACGACTCCGAGGCTATATTCGCCGACCGGGCGCTCACAGAGGCTCGCGTATTCGGGCTCCCATACGACCACGCACAGGCGGACTTGGAATCGGAGCTCCATCGAGGCTCAGTAGCCGATATCATCGTTTCCGTATGTGAGGCTGATGCCAAGAGGTGGCGTGCCGTTACCGATGCGCGCGTGATTATTATCGGCTTAGATGCTCCGATCGCCCCGGGACCAAAGGACTTTAGCGCTCGGAAAGACATCCTCTTCGCGGGCTCACTTCATGACGTATTGAGCCCGAATGTTGATTCGCTCTTCTGGTTTATGGGACAGGTCATGCCCTTCATTCGTAAACAGCTCCCCGATGTGACCGTGCGAGCCGTGGGCTACGTCGATGAAGCTCTTCGAACGCAGCTCGGAAGTTGCTCAAGAAACTTCGAGCTCGTCGGAAGCGTACCCGATCTCCGTCCTTACTTCCTCACTCATCGCATCATGGTAGCACCCACGCGATTTGCCGCTGGGATCCCTCAGAAGGTCTTTGATGCGGCGGTTGTCGGCACGCCCACCGTGTGCTCACCTCTCATCGCCTCTCAAATGGAGTGGAGCGATGGAGTGGAAACGCTGGTGGGTTCGATCGAGGACCCGGAGCACTTTGCTCAACGGTGCATCTCACTCTACTCGGATGAAGCGCTATGGAATCGCACGCACGAGGAGAGCATAGCGTCGATGCGTCGATACGTTGGCAAGCATACTATTGAGCGTGGGCTTTCAGAGGTCCTCTCTAAGGTGAACTCCCTACGGCAAGAGGTGAAGAATGGCTCAAAGCTCACCCGAACGAATCAGGGAACTCCACCACCTAAGATGGCGGCATGTCGGTAAGGATAGACCGCGGCACTAGCCATCGCCCAGGCGTTCCACCTCTACCAGTAACGCGCGATTACCGCGATGTGGAGCTCGCTGACATACAAGGCACACAGCAAGGTCATCAATGGAACTATAACGAGGGCCTCTAGGTGGTATTTGATAGGTGAAAGGCTCTCGCTATGACGATCGCTCCTATACAAGGGGCATAGAGCTGCAGTCATGAGAAATAAGCTCGGAAACAAGTAGCGACTCTGCATGCCATCGACCCCCGCTGCCCCCACAGGCGTCCACGCAAGATACAGTATGAGAGGCGTTGCGAGCGTTGCCACATAGATACCCAGGAGAAATATAACGCTCTGCGAGAGCGCGTTGCCCCATTGCTTGAGGGAATCAACCGCCCACCTCACTTGAAGTAGCCCACCGACCTCGAGGATCAAAGCCAACCATAATATTGCGTGCCAGGTGCTGAGCACCCTCGCCGGCAGGAAGGTATCTACCCACCCTAATGGGTGGGCTACCTGATCGATACCGAGGACCGCTGCCGTGGCCCGATTGATAGCCTGAAAAGCCGCACGCGGGTTATCGATCATAAAAGCGATTTGCTGCCCCATAGAAATCCCACTAGGAGCATCCGGATGGGAGGACGGATTGCTGGCCCCATACGATAAGCCCACAGATATAGACCCTAGTACCGAGGCAAGAACGATAGAATAGAGCGCGACTCGATAGGAGGTGGCGCCCCCCCTGAAAAACATCAGCACCGCGGCGCTTAGAGCAAAAAGTGCCATTGGGGGCTTCGTATGACTTGCCACCACGGCGAACATGACCGCCATGCCTACATCGAAGCGAGTAACTAACGAAGGGAAAAAAATAAGGCTCAGAAGGGAGAGGACGAGCATGAAACAGATCGGGTCCCCGCTCACCGCAAATGACTGCTGCACAAACAATGGAGAGGTCGCAAGACCGGCGAGCAATACAACCCCGATAGGCATGAATTTGGCGCGGAAAGCCAGAGTCAGTAACCTTGCAAACAAGACAAAGACAAGCAAACCGTGAATGATTCGCGACACATAAAAACCGGTTAAAGCTGCAAAGGCTCTCTTGTCCTCTGCCTTCAGAATCAACTTGCTTACAATCACACCGGGATAGGTAAAAAGATTGCCATAGAGTAAATCAGAAGACTTACACTCCTTTGTGGTCTCACCCAGTGAGCCGAACGTATTGGTCGGAATCCGATTCGTTGCCTGAAACGCCAGATTATCTTGGGCCATCTTCGCGATTAGGCCGAACTCAACGGAGCATTCGGGCTTCTTACTCGAGCCACCGAAAAACGATGTCAAACTATTCGTTCTCGCTACTGCCCCTATCCAATGCCGTGATTCGTCAGGGATCTGAAAAGGAGGAATTGAAAAGGTGCTCTGAATACCAAGAATAACGAAGGCGCACAGAGCGCACGCTGTAAATACGACTTGCGTGCGAAACAGTCGCTCTCGGATGACATCCAGGTTGACCATGGTAGTGTGGTAACGTACTCCCCGGGCCAAGCTATCTCACGAGCTGGAGGCCGTCAAATACAACCGATTGGTCGGGTTACCCCGCGAGGGGTGCCATTTTTCGCTTCAAGGTTCGAAGCCAAGAGGAACTCTTTGTAACCTTTTTCCCCGGAAAACGATTCAGCGTGAGTGCCTTCGTCCGTCGAATGGAATCATCACAGGTAGCGACGACGACTATCTGCTCACCTTTGGGGCCTACGAAGGGTCGCAATGCCCGTGCTCGAAGAGACACCCCTGTGACTCCACTCTTGGCGCCCAACCGAGTCATCCTCGAAACATCGGTCAGATTGCGCCGGGTGGTGCCATACAGCGCGATAGTGCCGCACCCCTTCCCTCTTCGAATTCTTACTGTCAGGTCACCTGTACGGATATTGGCGGAGGAGGATAGACTCATGAGCGCGCCGATCGGTATCTCGATCGGTGGGTCAGAACCGGGTGCCGGGCTCGGATAGGGAGAGGGGTCTGCGCCTATAACCCTCGTAAACTGCATCACCTCACTCGAGGTTACATTTCCAGCGGTATCCCATGCCCGAAGTGTAAGGGTATGCGGGCCTGCAGCGATAGTGGCAAACGATACAGTCGAACGAAAGCCGGCGTTCCCTGATTCCGCAAAAGACCGGTAGAGCGCTTGTGCGCGAGCGTCAAAAAGACCGGGTTGTAGCGAGGTCAACCACACGTCATCCACAAGCACATCAATTTTCGCTAACTGAATGTCATCGAGAGCATAACCGGCTAGCACTGCAGTATCATAGACGGTTGCTCCCGCGCCAGGATTGTCGACGACCAGGTTAGGTGGAGTGGTATCCTGCGCACGGGAATGATTTACCACCACCTTGCCCGTCGCCAAACGTGAGGTTGAGTTCTGTCCGTCGGATACAACCGCGTAGATGTAGTAACTCCCATCAGGCACCTGTCGCGTATCCCATATAACATGCGGCGCCTGATCGAGCGTGAAGGAACCGATCAACGTTCCACCACTGGTCGATGCGGTTGTAGTGTAGAACACAGAGGCTGAAACCTGGGAGGGGTTTGAATCAACATCATCGACGTCAAGCGTAACCAAGAACTGGCTATTCGCCTCATCGTCAGCCGTCACCCGTATGTAATCAAAATAGAATGCGGTCGGGGTACTAAATTCGTGCGGATCGACTCGAAACTGAGAGATCCTACCGTACCAGGGTTGCGCCGGAAATGACCCCGGGGGATGTTGGAGGTGCTCAAGCTTAATGGAGCGCATATCCTGCACATAGGTATTCCATCCATCAAACGTCACCGTATCATCCCCGTTATAAAAGCTCAGTGCAGCCTCGCTCTCCACACGCCAAACAATCCGAGCAACCGATCCCAATACGATATCTTGGGGCGCATCGATTTTGAGTCGATAGGTGAGATTTTTGTATCGCCCGGTATCAATAGTCGCGGTTCGTCGGTCAATGGTATTGAGCGACTCTGCATGCGGATCGTAATCGTTTGGAAGACTGGAGCCCGCGAAGAAATTTCCTGACACTCCGTCCACCACGTTGTTGGGTAAAATACGGGGAGATCGTATCGAGAAGAGATTTACGAAATCAGATGTGTCATCCATGTTCCAGGGGTTCCCCAACTCCTGCGCGGCAAAATCCGCTCCACCAGCCGCATCTGGCTGCGTAAGTGCGACACGTGGAGCCGCGTTGGCATGGTACGCCCGAGGAGAGATGATAGTTTGTGGAGAGACATCAGCGACTCCGAATCCATCATTACGGAGACTCGCTTGATGCAGCGTAACGGCACCGAGTCCTGACAGCTGAACAACTAAGCGATCAATAGTGGTCGACCAACCTGAAACGGCCCCGAGATCCAGGCTAAAGGTCTGTCTTCCAGCGATACCGGAGAACGTGGCAGCGCTCACAGTCCCGCCGCCAGTAACAAACTTCACCGAAACATTGGCGGCCTGCGCCAACGTCATATCCAATCGCAGGTAGCGGAACTTGTTGCCTGGAATTGTCTTTCGGTGAACCGCCAGATCAAACGAGCTCGTGGAGGCTTGGGGGGCAAACGAAATACCATCCGACACTAGAGACGCGCGGGTACTCGTAAGATTTTCCACGTCAGTTATCTCCGCCATATCCCAAGGGTCCGGAATGAGCGCTGGGAAGTCGTTACTCTGAACCGCAACGACGCGGTACGTTGACCCGGGATAGAGGCTACGCGCAGAGAGATTTACCGCAGGGGTCGTATCGCTCGTCTGAACGAGGACTCGGTCAAACCCATTAAGAGGATTGGTGTCCTCGTCGAGAAACATGCTGTACAGCTTTGTGGTCCCACCAGAATTTCTCGAATAGTTCACCGCTGCCGAATCCCCTCCTTCGCCCGTGAGCGTCATCCAGTCGAATACAACGGGCTTCACTATGACATCGAGCCGTAACCCAGTGGCCGGCACACCGTTCCAGGGTGTAGAGATGCCGACGGTACGATTGATCGTTTGCAGGTCGACCGTGTACACGCCCCAACCAGGCTGGACGAAGAAGCTTTCGGACCGCCAAAAATTCTCGAAATAATTACACCCAGTAAAAGCGTGGACGTTGAGACCATTCACCTCTGATGAGTAAGCTCGAAAAGTCAAGTATCGGTAACGAGTAGTATCGATGGAGAATGCTGGGCCGGTTTTTCCTGAGGGATTGGCATCGCATACGGCTGGGGACACCATGTGAAAAAAACTAGCGGGGGGAGCAGTTAAGTTTCCACTATCAATCGTGATGTTGCCCGAGGTGTCCGCCGCTTTTACGTAGTTTCCGAGGTCGGAATCGGAGCTGAAATCCCAAGGGTTTTGGAGGACCTCGGTCGCATAATCAGGGGGAGCGCTCAAGGTTGTAGTCCCGGAGGAGTCACCGAAGGAAACTTGAGAGACTGCTGGCTGCGCAGAGCACACCGTGAGGACGCTCACAAACAAAGAGATACACGCTCGGCGTCCCAAGATTGGCAAACTCATGGGCCTTAAAAATCCCTCCTGGTGCTTTTTGGTTTTTCCCTGGCACCTCCAAGTGTACAACCCCGATATCCGGAGGAAAACTTATTTATAGCGAAGGTGGGTAACTAGGAAGCCTCAGTCCCTCTAACCCCCCAGACTTTCACGGCTATACCAACGAGAGTCGAGTCATAGATTCACCCATCAGATGATTAGCCCCGGAGAGCTCTACCGAGAGAATGCGTTCCAACAGACAGGGCGCGGTCGAATACTTGTATGGCCTAACGGGCGTAGCTGCGGTCTAACTGACATACTTGTGGAGGCTGAGAGGCGCGCGGAGACACTTGGCGTGCCATCGGTTTCGCCTCCACAGCGATGGGCCCCAGGGGGCGGTGCCGTGCAAGCGTTTCCCCCTAGGGACAACGACACCTCCTGCGATAGGAGACGTAAGCTGCTAAGGGAGATCCCGAATACCCCTGTCAGTCGCCATTCAGTCAACGATATCCCTGGCTCCATTTGCTTCTGTTCGTTGGCGACCGGTAACCATGACCTCGCGGATCGGTCGCTTCAGCTTATCAACGAGGACGATGCCTCCGAACTCGCGACCCCGTTCGGTAACAAGCTTTTCCGAACGAGCAGGAATCTATCATGCGACACAGAGATTAGAGAAACACCCTCCCCTAGGTGACGCAGCACATAAGGGAGTGCTCTGATACCTTGCAGACGAGACTGACTATCAATACCTACATGGGATGGAGGATACTGTCACTCACGTTGGGACCTTGCTACAACTCAGCCAAGGCGCCTGTTAGGGGCCAACTAGAGGACGTCCGGATCCCTATCACCTAGCTTGCAACACCGTGGGTCGTGTGTAGCCTTCCCTCCACGCTCTTTGTACTCGAGGAGGAAAGGCAAGCGCGAAATCTTCACTCGCTCCCGTCAGGTTAGGGTTGTAGTACGGGTCTCTCACCAAAGCGCCCCCCCATC
>JBEGVS010000032.1:0-3534 GCA_041178185.1 Pseudomonadota bacterium | reverse complement strand
AGACTAGCGGGTAATTATTAGGAGTGCTTTCTACTTCTAATATTTTGCTCGGACTATGATAGTTTTGACATAACAAAACATTCGAGCGGATCGCTAAAGCGCCCGCTCATCGAAACGTTATCCGCTAGTCGAATTGTGAGCTCGCATGAGAGAAGTTTCAGGCTGCATCCCCGAGAATACAAGAGCCCTGGTGGCCTCCATCCTTCATCAGGTCACAGGCCTCAATACAGACGCGATCGAACACATCAAGGGTCGCGGGATGAACAATTCGGTTACCGTGGCCTCGACGGCTCAGGGGCGCTTTGTAATCAGAACCAACGTTGAAAGCCATCTATTTAGGTACCAGAGAGAGGCCTGGTGTTACCAACAGCTCGAAGGATCTCCAGTTCGGACCCCAACAGTGCTCGGCTGTGGCGCCCGGGATGGGCACTCATATTCCGTCGCTCACTTCATTTCCGATAGCGGTCCAATTGACGCAACGATGAACCAACATCGGGTGTGGCGAACTCTGGGCATGTATGCGCGACATTTAAATAAAATCGCCCCTCCGGCGCCCGATAGTGAAGCCGCTTCCTATTTTCCGGCCACATGGGAGCGACAGGTCTTGGATGATGTCACGTTAATCTTCAAGACTGATCTTTGGCAGGAGCATGGTCTGCTGTCCGCCGAGCAGCAGGGCGCGGCTAGGGGGTACTTGCTTGAGTGTGCCACCTCCCAAGACCCGCGAGGGATCTGCCAGTTTGATCTTACGACTGCTAACGCTGTGATCTGCAACCACGACCATGACAAAGTATATCTACTCGACCTGGAGTCAGCGAATATCGCGCCAGTTCCATACTATCAGTTGGGGTGCCTCGCAGCCGAGAAAGGACTCGAATCAGATATCACGAGAGCATTTTTCGAGGGATATGGCTATAATGATGCCAGCCAAGCATTCTCCGAGATTGAGCGATTCACGCTGTATAGGCTCATGCGAGCTACTGCATGGGCGCGAGATAGGTCCCCAAATCTTTTGAGAGAGAACCTCGACCGAACGAGACCTCTTCTAGAGAGAGTTTCAAAGCGAGACTTTTCGTGAGATTCTATGGATAACAATTATTTCGAGCGGATCGCCGAAGCGCCCGCTCACTTGAACTTTATCCTTTATGAAACTCATTCATTTCATATTTGTCATTATCTGCGCCCTAGCCGTAACAATTGACCCTGCAGTCGGCGAGGACCAGAATCCTAGAATAGGCGTTATTACCTTCCTCTCAGGCCCAAATGCCACCATCGGTACTGCCATACGAAATGGCATCGAGCTAGCTCGACATCAGCGGCCTGAACTTTTGCAGATGATCGATTTCCAATATGAAGATGATCAAGGCGATCCGAAGCTTGATATATCTGCGTATCGAAAGCTGACGAACGGAAGAGGCATAGATATTTTATTTGGCATCGGTCCGGCGATGGTTAACGTGCTCTGGCCGTATGTGGAACGAGATAAGGTGCCTTTTATCAATTTTAATTTCGAAGCCTCTTCCGTCGTTGGGAAGCCTCTAGTAGTCCGGGCTATGAATCACACAGGCCAGTACCAGCAGGCGCTCGCTTCCTATCTCATTAATCGGGAAAGGAGCGGCGATTATCCAGTAGTCGTTGGAGAGCATCCCTTTCTTCAGGCCATGTCTCGGAGTTTGACCGACGCGCTCGGTCGGCAGTATCCAGTACGAGAAGTTGCCACAGTTCTCCCTACTGAAACTGACTTTCGGGCTTTGATTCTGAAGATTCGTACCTATAGAGATAAACCGGTGGGATTGTTTTTATTCCCGGACTCGCTGATTGCCTTCTTAAAGCAGGCGCGCGGGCTGGGGTTTAAGGCCTCTTACTTTGGTACAGACCTCTGTGAAAGTGCGGCAAAACAGGCTGGGGATACCAGTCTTCTGGAGGGCTGCGTTTATCCCGACAACGAGGCTTCGGAGGCTTTTCGTAGCGACTATAGAAGAAAGTATGGTAATGAGGCGCAATTGGCGTTTGCGGGAAGCGCTTACGACATGGCAGTCTTGATGGGCGAAGTTTTGCAACAAGGGCGTGGTATAAAGGGAGCAGGGGTGATTGATGCTCTTCGCAAGGTATCCAGGCACCGGGGAGTTTTGGGAGATTTCTCTTTCACAAGCAATGAGAGTACTGGTAGCTTTTTTGAGTATCCCATTCATGTCAAACGGATAGAGAATGGGCGGGGTGTTGTTGTTGATTAGAGGATAACAAGAATGCCCAGGAGGAGTCCCGGACGCTGGCGCGCCGAGACCACCTGGCAGAAACGTTACCGCCCAGTCTAATCTTTAATGAAGGACTCGATGACCTCCTCACAGCGACCTACTGAGAGCAATGCGCAAGATGCCGCGGCTACCTTTCTTGGCCACGAGAGATTCACGCTTACCCGGTATCCCACTGGTTTGTGTCACTACGTCTTCGAGGTAATCCCGGATTCTGGCCCGAAGGTTGTGGTGCGCATGGGGCACGAGGATACTCGAAAAAACCTCGAAGGGAGTGTTTTTTGGGATATGGAATTGATGCCGCTTAAACTTCCGACGGCGCGCATATTGCATCATGACCTCGCTGCTGAGTTTCCGTACACAATCCTTGAGCACATTCAAGGTGCCGATTTGGGACAGGTCTATTCCTCGCTAGCGCCGAGCGTCCGTCGGCAGATAGCGCACTCCCTGGCAGAGATTCAGAGTCGAGTGGCGGAGCTTCCAAGAGCTCGAGGGTTTGGGTACGGGTTCTCTTTCTCAGATCACCGATTGCGGGGGAGTTGGAGAGTCATTCTTGATGAGCAGCTTGATCGCGCTCGGCTGTGGATTCGATCTGTTGGAGTTGCGTCGGAATCTCACGTCGAACGGGTCTCTCGCGAGCTGACCAAGATCCACGGGTACCTAGACGACGTTGAGCCGACTCCATTCCTACACGATACAACTACCAAGAACGTGCTCGTAAATGAGGGTGGGCTGGCAGGAATCGTAGACATAGATGATCTCTGCTTTGGGGATCCACTCTACGTACTGTCACTTACGCATATGGCACTGCTCTCTTCCCGTAGTACGACTGACTATATCGATTTTTGGATCAATGCGTGGGAGCTCACATCACTTCAACGTACCGTTATGCGTATCTACACCGCCATCCACTGCGTGGGATTCATCGGGGCGGTCGGCCAGCGGTTCAACAAGGATGTCGCTGAGATTGACCACGCACAACTACGTTACCTTGAAGGTATCCTCGACAGTCTTTTGACATGAGCCCACAACTCCTAGTCAGCGGAGCTCTTTGTCTCTGTACCCGGGCTACCGGACGATCGGGCGGAAGAACCCCAGAGCAACCGGCTACAAATCAAGCGCGCGATAAGGTGCTCATGACTAAAGCAAGCGCTTGGAATTGGTCTTTAGATACACGATCCCCCCGCGAACCGGAGATCGCAAAAATCTGGTAGGTGGAAATCCTAGCGTGCAAGCAAGTTGGCGAGCTTCGGCATGGAAGGTGGATATAACCCAGGGGGAT
>JBEGVS010000031.1:0-9030 GCA_041178185.1 Pseudomonadota bacterium | reverse complement strand
CGACCCGCCCCACCCCGAATCGTGTCTTTATCGGAGCCTCCAAGAAGGGTATCCTCACCCGGGCCACCTTGGATCAAATCATCACCAGCTCGTCCTTGAATGACGTCACTCTCCTCGCCGCCGCGAAGGGTATCCGCTCCTGCTCCACCGTCGAGCCCATCAGTGCCTGGTCCTCCATCGAGCGAATCGTTACCAGTTCCGCCATTAAGACCATCCATTCCGGTAGAGCCGATAAGCGTATCGTTACCGGCCCCACCGTTTATCGTATCGTTTCCAGCGCCACCCTCAACCTGATCATCTCCTCCACCGGCATCGATGGTGTCGTTATCATCTCCACCATCGATATAGTCGATCTCATCCCCTGCGGTAATGCGATCGTCACCACCTTGGCCGTAAAACGATCCCGCGCCAACCGCTCGCAAGACATCACTACCGTTGCCTCCATCGAGAGAGTTGCGTCCAGAGCCACCCGTAATCGTGTCGTCGCCATCGTTTCCAAGCGCCGTAACCGGTATCCCAATTCCCTCTGCCGAGAAGGTATCATTCGCTGTACCACCATTAAATTCGACTCGGGTCACCTCTGCCGTCTGGAATCGTCCGATCGCTCCATCGGTACTGCTCGTAACGATGTAATTTCCCACCCGGAGCAACCCGGTGCCGGTGTACACAAGCGCGACCGTAGTCGTTGATGCTACATCAGTTGCCTGGATACGGAGCGTCCGCGTGGTAAGATCCACGCTCGCGCTGCTCGGTCTCGAGATGACATTCGGCGCAGCCGCCGGAGTAGTGATCACACTCACTCCACTACCGATGCCTCCCACGATGATAGGCGCATTGGTGATTGGGGTAGCTGTCGAGGGTATCGGAACGGTCGTAATGCGGGGAGCCGCCGTCGGGATGGCGGTCCCGGTGGATACGGTTGGCTTCCTTGGGGTCCTCTTCTTGGACCTCTGTTGTCTTCTCTTTGAGCTCTTGGTGCCCTGCCCCACCTTACCCGCCGCAAGCGCTTGAATCTGCCGCCCTGGCCCTCTTGCTCCGCGGGCCTTTAGCCGTGCGCGCCTCGCAGAGGGTCCATATGCTTTTGGCGTAAGAGAGGGCGTGATATCGGTACGACCCGGCGCAGTGGTTGGAACTACCCCGGTAACATCTGGCGATTGAGGGGAAACCCGGATCGGGGGCACCTCAACCGGAGCGATCTCCTCGTCATCCGCTAGTATCGCCATCACCAGTGCGGTATGAACCTCGGCGCTCACTTCATCCTCCGTGGGGATATCCTCACCAGCGCCGCGCCCTAAAAGGTTCGTGTCCTGCGAGACAAACAGGAGCCCAACGAGCGTTGCCATGATGAGCACGCCTGAGGGCCATAATCTGAATGTCGCCCGCATGATTTTCTCTCTTGATTACTTTAATCCGGTGGAATTGGCGCCGATTGAGCACCCAAGCGAGCTCGCGGAGTCTGCGCTTATGAGAGGTCCAGCCTGATTGAGCGAAACCTCAGCGCTAAGGATCGAGAGAGAGAACACATACCGCGCTGGATTGCTCATCGCCACCAGCGCCTGACGGTGGCAATCTTTTAATCGTTGCTCAAGGAGGCTCCGCGCCGGCCCATCGCTCGAGAGCGCTACCGTTACCTGCCGCTCCTCTGCGTTCGCGTCACCGAAACTCTTCCACCCCAAGGATTCAGGAGCGGCACACTGCGCGTATCCCCCAAAAGCAAACCGGAGAGTTGAGCCCCCAGCCTCATTCGCCTGCCCTTCAGCCGAAACCACCGCCGCGGGGCCTGAAAAGATAAAGTCACATCGCAGATCTTCGGCGAGAGCATCGCCCCCAACTACCAACGATAACGTCATGAGGGATGACAGCAAAAAGCAACGGGCCATAGAACCTCCAAGTAGGGTCCGCGAATACGGCACACCTCCCCAAAAAGTATCAGATGGAAGCACAGAGGAGCGAGGGGAAAAGTTGTGAGAGAGCGCCATCTGGCTATGGGATACGAGATCCACCGTAACTGACTATCGCTATCCGCTAAGCACTCACGGGGAAAAGGAAACTCTACCCTCGCGGCATCACCCACTATTTCTCTCAAAAACCCCACGAAGGTCTAGAAACCACCCCCGCCGTTGTCACCAAGTCAGATGAGGGAGCCCCTACCCCTTTGCCCGCTTCACGTACGAAACACGCAAGGTATGGAGAATGTCCTCGAGGAACTTCGCCTCCTCCTTCGAGAGATTTCCGCGTGTCTTGTGCTGAATCATCGACAAAATATCGATGGTGCCCTTGCCCGACTCGATATCCACGGGGATCTCCATACCGGGCGGTGGCGCCATCAAACCAAGCTGAACCATCGCCTGGGTGGCAAGAGACATAACAAACGAAGAAAAATTAACCTCTGATTCAGGGGGAGACTCATCCATGCGGAAGTTCCCGGCTATCTCGTCCGTCTTTTTTGCGGAAGCGGCCTGTGGAGCTGATTCGGACTCCAGCTCACCACGCTCTTGCCCCGCGGCGTCAAATCGCCGCTTGTCGACCACCTGAAAGGACTTTTTACCCTCACTATTTTCGTTCTCAGCCATAGGAGCCTCATCACCTAGTAGTTGTTCACCTTTGTATATTTCGTTCTTATCTCCTCAATTTTCAAGAGAGAAACCTATAAGAGGGCGGGAAATCCACCGACCAAGGGGGTACGTTCCGGGGGAGACATGCCCCCCGCTCTCGTACTAGACTATAAGGACGTTTTCGCCGATGGCATCACCTTATGATATTCACCTTACTCGGATCAGGTACCTCAACGGGAGTTCCCCTCCCCGGATGTACGTGTAAGGTGTGCACCTCGAGCCACCCTCGGAATCACCGCGATCGAACATCCGCATCGCTGACCTTGGATGATGGCCGAATCATCCTTATCGACGCCGGCCCCGATCTACGTTACCAAGCTCTTAAGCACCACGTACGGCGAGTTGATTCAGTGCTGTTCACGCACGCTCACGCCGACCATATTCTCGGCATCGACGATCTCCGCTCATTCAACTTCGCCTCGCGAAACAGAATCTCGTGCTACGGAAGCGCTGAAACGATGGAGTCCATCACCTCCAGCTTTTCGTACATCTTTAATCCCCGTCCCGGATATGAAGGTGGTATGGTAGCTCAGCTCGATCCCCACATCATCTCAAACGACGCCACGTGTGTGATTGAGGGGCTCTCTTTTGAGCTCTTTCCCCTCATTCACGGCGCGATGACCGTCACGGGGTTCCGCGTTGGAGATATCGGCTACGCTACAGATTTTAACATGATCACCGAACGGGCCGAGCAGGTACTGACGGGGGTAAAGCATCTCTTTATTGATGGGCTCCGGTACGAACCTCACAAGACGCACATCACCATTCCGCAAGCGATCGAGATAGCCCAGCGTCTTAAAGCCGAGAAAGCCTACATTATTCATACGACCCACACGATCGATTATGATGAGGTCAATGCCTCACTTCCCGCTGGCATCGAGCTTGGATACGACGGACTTACGATTCAATGTCCGTAAGCACGGCTTGGGCCACATTCTGAGGTACCGATAGGCGACCGTCTATCACAGCGAGAAGATCACCCATCCCTATCCGTTTAGCCGCCGATACCGCGATACCCGAAAGCTCATGCTTGAGCGCTTCCACCGTTTGAGGGTCAGCGGCATCTATCTTGTTTAACACCACCAGCTCAGGAGCATCGGCGAGCTCCATCTGCGTTAAGATCTTACGGACTGCGTTATACTTTCCAACCGCGTCCTTGTCTGAAGCGTCTACGACGTGCACCAAGAGCGATGCTTCGTAAAGCTCCTCAAGGGTCGCTTGGAAAGCTGTTTCAAGCTCCTTGGGCAACTTTCTAATGAATCCGACGGTATCGCTCAAAATGACCGTTCGACCCACGCCACCATCTTCCAACGCGACAGCTGGAGGAAGATAGAGTCTGCGCTGACTCGGATCCAAGGTTGCAAAGAGCTTATTCTCAGCCGTTACCGCACTTCCGGTAAGGAGATTGAAGAGGGTCGACTTTCCAACGTTGGTGTACCCGACCACCGAGACCAGTTGAAGCTGATTTTCGCGACGGCGGGTTCGGCGAAAGTCTCGCGCGCTTCGAACCTTTTCTATGCGGCGCTCGAGCTCCGCGATTTTATCTCGAATACGGCGGCGCCCGACCTCAAGCTTCGTCTCTCCGGGACCACGACCTCCGATACCTCCACTCAAACGAGAGAGACCACTATCTTGGTCCACAAGTCGCGGAAGATTATATTTCAACTGCGCAAGCTCAACTTGCAGACGACCCTCACTGCTCTGCGCTCGCTGCGCAAAGATGTCAAGGATCAGCATACTTCTATCGAGAACCTTGAGTTCGGTTGAATTAGTAATTGAACGCCACTGCGATGGCTTGAGCTCCGTATCAAAGATCAGCATGTCGGCACCGAGGCGGATGCACCGGATAACGAGCTCTTCAAGTTTGCCGCTTCCGATATACGTCTTCGGATCCGGTCGCCGTTTTTGGATGACGGCGTCAACTATCTTTACTCCCGCGGTGCGGGCAAGCTCTCGAAGTTCCAGTTGAGAGACCTCAGGATCATCGTCGGCCTTGTCATATACTCCGACGATTACGGCACCAACCTGATCATCAGCGTCGAGCTGTACAACTTCGGCTGTGAGGCTCTGCTCCACCGAGGAGATAAATTCACGATAATCGAGTTCGAACGCTCCAAGATCACTCACCACTTCGGTGTGTGTGGTCGCGTTCTCGCTCTCATTTGTTGGAATGAGGTAGGCGTAGGCCATCGAGACTCGATTCCGCGCGCTTCGAAGACCGACGACTGCATCGAAGCGGAGCCGCTCAAGGTCGGTGTAGATATCGTAGGGGATCGTCGCCTCGTTCTTGTTATTTGTGAGATCGGTGAATACAAGACGAAGATTTCTGAGACGCCCACGACCGAGACGGTACCGTCCGAGATCTGGAAGAAAAAGGATCTCCTTCGTTCCGAGGATAACCTCCTCGATCCGTCCCTGTCGGTTGATGAGAACCCCGATCCGTCGACGAAGGTGCTCCGCGAGCGTTACCATTTCGCGGGCAAGGTCAAGCGACACGATCTCATCTGGGGATACGGATCGTTGGAACAACTTCGCGACAGCGCGAATCTCGGATGGGGCGAGCCCTTTGGTATTTCCTGCTACTACGTTAGGCATACGACGGGGGCTAGCCTACACTGTTTGGAAAGGTTTTTCACTATGATGGAGGGAAATAGAAACATCCGGTATGGGCGAAAACGGCGAGGAATGGTCGCCCATACGCTCCCGCATCGAACCCAATAGAGGTCGCTGAAATTGCGCCTACTTTCGCCGCAAGACCACAAGCTCAGCAGCTACATCGCCAGCGAGCTTGGAGCCACCTTTCATAAGGCCAGCGCTCTTGGCGTATCTCTCAACGATCGTTCCCTCAACCGCCCAGTACTGGGAAAGTTCCGGAAGAACTGACGCGAGCGCCTCACGGTAGTTGACCGGCTTCACACCGAGCCGTCCTCGACCGACGCGAACGACGGCGCGGCCACCCTTACGAACCGTACGCGCGGTTTCCAGCAGGGTCTCGTTCATGTAACCGTTCCACTGTTCAAGAGAGGAAAGCTGCGAGTCCGGTTGATACTGCTCAACCCCAAGAAACCAGCTTCGGAGCCATGAACGTAATCCCTGCTCAGTCATCCCCGGCTGATTCGGGCACACGAGCGCGAGGTTCACAGAGCCGGTGCGAACGGGCGCCATGTCATTCTCCGCCGCATGGAACACGGAGCGCTCAAGATCACGAGTTTGCAAATTACGAGGAACGCCATCACGAACAAGCGCAGCCGCTCTCTTTATGACACGAGCACTCACCGCTCGGTATGAAGGGACCTCCCCTCTCTTGCGATTGAGCGACGCTTGCTCCTGTGGAGCGGTCGCGACGTGCGGTGAAGAATATCCAGAGAGATGTCCAACGGTGTGACCATGAAGTATGGACGCGACGATGAGCTCGATGAACGCGTCAACATGACTCGTGCCATTACGAAGAGCCGCCCGAAGGTTGACCAACTCGCAGAAGGTATCGACGTCGAAGTAGAGCGGGAATGGGTCTTTGAATTCCCGAACATCCACCGGCCGCTTGAAATTTATAAACTGAAGACGGAGCACCACCTCGGCGATATCGGCCGGTGAGAGGCGAGCTCGAGCGAGCTTAACAAGAGCGCTGTCCTTAGAGCATCCAACGAAGTGTCGGCCGAGCAGAGCAGCCTCAACCCCGGTCGCTCCCGTGCCACACGAAACATCGAGAACCGTATCGCCCTTCTCTGAGAAGCGGTCGATTACGTAGCGAGCTACCGGTGACTGCCACAGGTGCGTGTACGAGAAAGCTTGTTGAAGGGAATGTCCGTCACGCGAGTAACCAGCAGGGTCGACATCGACCTGCTCATTGAATTGGGGCGCCTGAACGAGTTTTAAAACTGCTGCCATTGTTATTCCAACCGCTACAACATATACACGGTGAAGGGATTCCCCGGATCGCGTTCAAGTTAATTGAACACGCTTTCCTCGGTTTAGGCCATATAAACCTACACTACTTTCTGAAGCCTAATCCCGCTCACCCCCCTTTACGGATGACCTTTCGGTTCCGAGAGGGTAGAGGTGAGTATGGGAAAGGGATCTGGTTCACACCATCGAAATTGTTACAAACGAAGTTCCTAGTACAAGATATTTAAACTCCCTAACTAGCTCTCGTTACAGAACAAAATACCCTATTTTCATTTTCCAGTCCGAGTCGATTTTTTTATGGAACGGTGTAATCAAGGGTCCCCGAAGGCCGGGCCAACCACTCGGTACCCTCAAAATACCCCCCGCACACCCGAGACCATGCGACTCTTCGTACATACCCCTCATACACCCACAGTACGGTGACGCCTGCCACCTTCGCTCGTATACTTACCTGATGGCCCTCCCCTTCCTGACTGCCCACTGGCGTAACCTAATCGTCATAAATTACGAGGTTGACCCCTCGGTGCTGCGGCCCCTGCTCCCGCTCGGCACCGAGATCGATTACTTCGAGGGCAAAGCGTTGGTCAGCGTCATAGCCTTTCATTTTGAGCGCACGAAGTTGTTCGGTGTTTTGCCGACAGTCCCCGTACCACACTTCGAGGAGGTCAATCTTCGCTTCTATGTGCGGAGAGTCGTCGGAGATGAGGTGCGACGGGGCGTCGTGTTCGTAAAGGAGGTCGTCCCCTCTGCTCTGATCGCGGCAACCGCTCGCATCCTCTACAATGAACCGTACGAAGCGAGACCGATGAGCCACTCCTTTGAACGCTTTCACGCAGAGGATGGCGGAGCGCTTTCCTATACCATGCGGTTAGGATCTGAACCGGTCTCGGTTGAAGCGACAACGGAGGGCTCGCTACAACCACTTCATGCGGGCTCAGTCGAACACTTTATCCTTGAGCACTACTGGGGATACACCAAGCAAGATGACGGCACTACCTCAGAGTATCGAGTTGAACATCCACCATGGCGATTTTGGAGAACCCGTTCGACTCAAATCCACGGTGACATTGCGAAGCTCTATCCGGCAACGTTCCGAGAAGCTCTCCAACAAGCGCCGCACTCAGCGTGGGTCGCGCAAGGGTCTCCGGTCGCGGTGTACGCTTATCAACGATTTCATCCGAATTACCCAACAGCAACCTTTCCACTACCCGAGGCACGAGGCTATCTCTTGTACGATGGTCGGTGTGGATGGTGCTCCTGGTGGGTCTCAAAGCTCGCGGCGTCCCTTGAAAAGGTTGGGATCGCGCGTGCGCCACTCCAGAGCTCTTGGGTAGCTGAGGCCCTCCCAATACCTCCTGATCAGGTAGCTGGAGATATCCGGCTGATACTTGCGGAGGGAACCCTTCTCAGTGGTGCCGACGCGTACCTGTACGCACTTAAGCAACTACCGTTGACCCGACCTCTCGGTGTGCTACTCGGGCTTCCCCTACTACGGTGGGCAACCTGGAAGCTCTACAGAGTCGTAAACCGTAACAGGTTCATGCTCTCGCGGATGTGCGATCTTCCTGCACACCTCCCTCCGTCATAGAGAGGGGACCAAGATAGCAACCGGCTGCGCGGCGCCCTCACTAACCCCCTGTAGGTGCACACGGTACGAACAATTCGTATCCTAGACGCCTCCGCGGCTCCCCCTATCTCCTTGAATTAACGAGTGTGAGATAACATCCTGCGTTCGCACTAACGCTACTCCGGGGTAGGAGGGAACAAAATATCATAAGGTCCTCAAGTTTAGGGAATACTATGCCGACCACCCACTCGGATATGAGCGAGGTAGCCCTTTTGAAAAAGGTGTGGACTACATGCACGGTGGTTGTGTTCATGGGGCTATGCTCCCATGCCCATGCGCAGCATATCCAAAGCCCCGAGAATCCGAACTTCTCGCAAGATTGTAGCCTTCAGGAGCCGCCGGATCCATCGGAACTGCAGTGCAACACCTCAGTGACCTTCATCCCTTTGGTCAAG
The DNA here is from genome assembly GCA_041178185.1 of Pseudomonadota bacterium. Lineage (GTDB taxonomy): Bacteria > Bdellovibrionota_C > UBA2361 > UBA2361 > OMII01 > OMII01. The sequence continues at coordinate 487 of JBEGVS010000031.1, read as the reverse complement.
CAACCTCAACAAGGTGGAGGCGCTGCGTGTCCCGAACCTCAACCGATCACCGTAGTCGCCCCAACTTGCACCACGATTCCAACGGACACACCAGATCCAACACTTACTCCACCTATTCCTACCGTTATCTCCACCGCTCAGCCGACCCCATCTGCCACTCCTCCTATCCCTCCGACCGAGGCTCCGACAAGCACTCCTACGAGTGAACCGACCGCTACGGACACCCCCGTTCCGCCAACAAGTACTCCTACAAGCGAGCCTACCGCTACAGATACTCCCGTTCCGCCAACGAGCACTCCTACAAGCCAGCCTACCGCTACAGATACTCCGGTTCCACCAACGAGCACCCCGACAAGCGAGCCTACCGCTACAGATACGCCGGTTCCACCAACGAGCACCCCGACAAGCGAGCCTACCGCTACAGATACACCGGAACCACCCACGAGCACCCCGACAAGCGAGCCTACCGCTACAGATACCCCTGAAC
>JBEGVS010000030.1:0-9983 GCA_041178185.1 Pseudomonadota bacterium | reverse complement strand
TTTAGCTCAGAAGCGGAGAGCCAGAGGCGTAAATCATTCCGTCGGCTTCGTCGTCGGCAATTTGGGCGATCCCAACACCGTCTGCTCCCCAGTCCACAGCGCAGTGGGGAACAGAACCGCGCGCATAGTCTTCTTTAAAAAGGTCTTCGCCATCGTGTTTACAAGCGTAAAGCGCAGCGGCAAGAGCTTGGTCTCGATTGTCAGCGAACCATAGTCCGTTCTGGGCAAGCACCTCTCCTTGCGCACCTCGATCTTTATCTCCAGTTCCTGGAACACGCGCTATGATTGTCACCGTTCTCGAATGAGCCGAACTTCGAGGCTCAAGGTCTTTACACAAGTCCATCAAAACCGGCGCAATAGCAGTTCGTCCTACTGGCCATAGGCGCAGCTTTGCATACTCATTCATACATTCCATCGCTTTGGTGTCGGTCACACCAGCAGGAATGGTGAAGGTAGAGATGCCAATCTTTTCCTCAAACACATAGGAATCCATTAACTCTTCCGCTACGACAAGCGGGGGGTTCATGCGACCGCAGAATGCCTCAGTAGAAACGCCTCGTAACCAGGTAGCCTCGGCCATCCAGTGCTGCGTATCAGGGGCGTCACGGATCTCAAGCTGCTTGGCTGAGTCACCGTGGAGCGCATCCACTGCGGCTAGGATCGCCTCAATCTTCCCAAGCACTAAATTCTTGTACGCAGCAATGCGCTCCGATGGGGCAAGGTTTGGATCAGTCCACGGCTCATAGCCTGAGGGCAGGTTTGCGTCGTTCAACTGCCTCGCTCGGGGAGATACCCCTTCCGCTCCGTCACCAGCTTCCTGTTTTGGTCCTCTCACCATTCGTCCGTCCCACTAGAGGGGGTCGGCTTAGGCGGCACAACCCTTTAGCCCCTACTCCTATTTAGGTGGTAATATTTCACTATCCCCTCGAGACAGCGTCATCAAGAGGAGCCGGAACACGGCTTTACCACTAACGGTGCAGAGAGGGGAAGCGTCCCCTTTTTACGAGTTGGTGGGTCACTAATGCATCTCTCGACCACCCACGTCTTGCGTCGGACTAGGTGGAGTAGAAAATGTTCCTATGCTTCTTCCACCACGTGTGTAGAGCCCGAGAAGTAAGAGGGTAGGCGCCCACTGACCTACGAACTGCGCATCGTGTTGCCTTCCCGTAACTCTCAGAAAGAGCGAGAGTCCAACAGAAAGCGCTGCCCCTGTCAGGAATAGGTCGGGCGATAGATTCTCCACCCGAGACGACAAGATGTGGGAAGGCTCTCTGAAGCGCTCGATAATTGGGGTTTGTGACGATGAGATCGGCTGTGCTTCCATACTAGTCTCCTGCTTTAAACACTTTTAGCAAGTTTAGTTCCTCAGCCCAGAGCCACCATGAGCCCACGCAGCCACTTGCCGCAAGCTCTTGCACATACACGTAACGGAAGCGTGCTATGGGTAATCCCCCTCATCCCGTCTCGCTCTCATAAGCGTATACGGTCACGCGAGATATCCAGTTCCGGATATCACGAACGAGAGAATATGAAGGGAGGTTCCCTATGACCAAAGGCATAACCATGCAACTCAATACACTCACCGAGGCCCTCTGCAGCGAACTTGCTGACCTCTATGATGCGGAGCAGCAACTCGCCTCTAAGCTGCCACAAGTAGCTCAAGCGGTAGAGAACTCTTCGCTCCGTAGCGCCATAGAGGATCATCTCGAAGAGACCCGCAACCAGGTTGCTCGACTTGAGCAGATCTTCGATATGATAGGAAGAAAGCCGGAACGCGATCGATGCGAAGCTATGCAGGGACTACTTGAGGAGGCTGACGAGGTGATTGCGGCTTCTGGTGATAAGCAGGTCAAGGATGCTGTGCTTATCGGCGCCCTTCAACGGGTGGAGCACTACGAGATAGCCGGATACGGAACGGCCCGAGCGTTCGCCGAGCAATTAGATTTAGATGATGTCGCCGATCTTCTGCAGGAATCGTTAGACGAGGAGAGTTCGACCGACCGAAAACTCACAGCACTAGCCGTAGGCGGCCTCTTCTCGAGCGGAGTTAACACCCGAGCCAGTCAATCCGGCGAATCTCGAGTTTAGTCGCCCATCGTATGCGAGAGGGATCCTCTCTCGCATACGATGAACGGGATGCTATTCGGCCGCTGTTCATGTATTCCCTGCAGAGGTAGATAACATGTTTCGAGTTGTATTTACTTTCTTCGTCGCTATCGTCATCGGCTACATCTTCTTGGCGTCCCTTACCGGTTGTAGCTCTCAGAGATCGAGCAGCGACACAACACAAGCTCAAGCGCCTTATGGAGAGCGTCCACGATTCGCTTCTAGCACGGTTTGACGAAGGCGCCACCAGAAGCTCCCGCGCTCTCTGATCAAGCGGAGGGAATCTCCCGTTCTCGCCCCGCCGGAGAGCCTGCACCTGGGAGACTCGTCCGAATGCCTTGAAGCAAGATTAAAAAAGCCTGAGAGGGTTTCTCTCAGGCTCGCCGCATGAGACGGCCAACACGGTCGGCCGTCTCATCGGTTAACTACTTGGTCTCGAAAAGAACCAAAGCCGCGTTCAGTTCGTCTTCGGTCATCGGGTCGGACGCGACAGTCACGGCTCGATAGTTCTTGGCATACGTTGGCCAGGTCCCTACCTTGTCGCGAATAGCCAATGTCTTGCTCTGAACCCCCGAAAGGATCCGCGAGTCATCGGCATTTCTATCCCATGGCCGTGAGCCGGCTTTTGCGATTACTGATGCAAAGGTGTTTGCCGCAGAGATCGGAGTCGGCCCATCGAACAATCGGCTACCCCATCGGTACTGAGACTCAACGTTTGAGATCTTCGGAGCTATGTTGTCCGAAACGAAGAGTCTTGTGCCGGACGGAGTGTTTTCAGTGTATACGGCATACGCGTCCTTGAGTCCTGAAGGTCCGGGTTGGTACACGTTTCCGATTACATCCAGGTACGTTCCGATATCTTTATTATCGAGATCGGAGATATTCGTCGTGTTCCAATTCGTGGTTCCTCCCCACCCATAGATCACGTTGTTGATCATCTCACCTCGAGTGTCGTACTTCCACCGAATGTTGCGGTCCACATTCGCAGCGATCAGGTTGCCCACGAAGACCATTCCGCGGGCTTTCTCACTTACCAGGACCCCATTGGATCGGGCACCTAACGGGTGGATGGATCTCCACAGTGCCTCCGCAATGATGCTGTCCTGAACCGTTACATCCTGGACCGGTCCAATCGTTGTCATATTGGAATCCACTCCCCAGGACATCGAGAGGTTCTTCAGCTTGACGTTGTAAGCAACCAGTCCCTGTACCGTAACAGATCGTCGAACAGCTGGATCCGTTCCGGTGCTGCTATCACCACTCCGTAAGGCGAGATGCTCTATCCGGACGTCGTGGGTCTGGATGTTGAATCCACCGTTCGTAATCATGATGCCCGGCGACGGAGCCGTTTGTCCTGCAACGATGAGGTCTGGTTGGGATACCAGAAGATCGGATGCCAGCGAGATCCGGCCAGATACCTCAAAGACACACACTCTCGGGAACCCCTGCACAACGCAATCTCGCAGGGTGCCTGCCCCACTATCCGCCAGGGAGGTAACCTTAAGCACTTTGAAGAGCTTCTGTGTCGTCTGCGTAGGAACTGCTGTTGCCGTCGGGACAATCGGCACCGGGGTGAAGGTTGCGGTAGCCGTGGCTGTTGGAGGCACAGGAGTTTCCGTTGGCGTAGGCTGGGGAGTAGAAGTGGCTGTTGGCGTCCACGTGGGAGACCTCGTGGGAGTCCACGTGGGGGTCCACGTCGGTGTTGGTGTATTGGTCGAAGTCGGCGTGGAGGTTGCTGGAACCTGAGTTGGCGTCGGAGCCCCATCCCCCGCTCCGGAGTCGGTCGTGAAAGAGAATATATAGTTCTCTAGGTTCGTATAGCCGTTCGAAGCGATCGTCGTCGGGTTCGCCGGAATAACGAAAGACCTCGTCGTTGTCGGTATAACCGACCATGCGTCGATCGGTTTGGTGGAATCCTTGATCGAGCCGTCAATCAGAATTCTTCCAGGAGTCGGGCAGTAACCACTTCCACCGGTCCCCGTCACACAACACGTTTTGGTGGTGGTGCAATCCTTATGTTTCCCCGTATTGGTCACAACCTCATTGATGATACGGGAGTCATGCGGGTAGCGATTCCAGTAACGGGCTCCTACACTTGGAGTAAGCGCACTGAGCAATTGAGTCGGCAAAACCAAGTTAGCCGCCGCGCTCGACAGTGGGAAGGCCGGCGAACCTGCCTGCATCGACGAGGGCAAGCCCTTGCCATTTGCGTTCGCAATAAGCCACTCACTTCCGGAATCGGTTGGTCGAGTGTTGGTTGAGATATTGCGGGAAACATACACTCGAGAGGCCAATGGCGTTGAGCTACTATAATAGAAGACCGGGGAGGTGGTATCTGCAGTCGTTGGCCCTCGTTGGTAGTAGTTGTTCATGAAGTTGATCCGGTTCCCCGTGGCACCGGAGCTGTAGTCCATGTTCCATTGGTTGTAGCCGTTGGTGGAGGTGTTCGCGAAGTTGTAAACGTAGTTGTTCAGGAACTCTACGTCGGAGTTCATCTTCATCCGGATATGTCGTCCATTCGAGCTTGAGACCAGATTTCGATAGTAGGTAATGTTCTTAGTGTTCGAACCCAGCAATGAAAACATTGAGTGCTTACCCTCCGTGTCTCCGTGGTTCGAGTTATTGAGCCCCTCTGCGATGATCGAATTGGAGATAGTAATGTTCCGCACGGGCGTAGTCCCGTCGGCGGTTCCGTTTACTCCGGTGTATGTTGAGACGGATTCATCCATACCCCAGGTTGCAGAGACGTGATCGAGCACCACTCGCTCAACGGGATCAGAAGAGGTATTTCCCCATATGCCAAAAGCATCTCGATCACCCGCCTTAACGCCTGTGCCGCCATCGGTCGGCAAATTTCTGTCCCCGGGTCGCGAACTGATGTGCTGAAGCAATACATCATCGGCTTGAACAACGATGCTGCCATCACGAACCTGAATGCCAGGGTACGGAGCGGTTTGTCCAAATACCGAGACGTTCGGATTCTTAATAGTAATTCGGGTGAGAAGGTTGATGTATCCGCCAACCTCAAAGACACAGGTACGAGGACCGCTGGCCAGTAAGCAGGCGCGCAGAGAGCCTGTGCCTGAATCGTTGAGATTGGTCACTTTGATTACCGTTGTCTTAGCAGGGACGGTTCCTCTGCCAGAGCCAGCCACAGTTGTGGTACCGAACCCTACCGCTCCCGGAAACACGGGAAGTGCGGATGTCTGGCCGTACAGCTCGGAGCTTAATCCTAGCGACGAAACGAAGAACATCGACTGAACCACCCGATGCGCCAGACGGGAGCTGAATGAAATCCGGCGTACCCCCGTTGCTACCGAAAGAGTGCCTGTATTGTGATTACCTCGAAAAAACCTTCCTATCATACCCACTAACCCTACAGTCCCCCTACAACCGTTTTGCCGGGGCATGCACCAAAGGTTGGGGGGACTGGGTGAAGCTCACGAAGGTCGCGAACTTCACCCAAAAAACCTTAGGCCCAATTTCCACCAGCAGTCCCAACCGACAAAACCTGCTCTCGTGAGAGCGCGTGCTACGGTTGAAACTCGATGCCGTTTTAGTCATCCCCCTCTTCACTTCGGTAAACCGGAGGCGAATTCAACGGCGCGCGTCAAAACTCAAGCTAAAGCTCAGCGATGAGTTAGACTAGGGACCGGCAAAATTTTTTTTCAAGGTCGCTGGTTGCCCATTGTTTGTGGCAACGGAGAAAAAATCATGATCGCGGTCATGTCGATGGGTTAATTCATGACGAGTCCGCCACGAGTGATGCAAGACGCACTTGAGTCCGGCTGACGTTTTTTTCAAACCAGCATCTCTAAACACATCGATTTCATATCATGCCCTTTGCACCCTCCCATTTCGCATTAATGAAGGGAGGCAAAAGTGTTGCGAGACCCAGATGTCAGGAGGGGTATACATGTATGTGCAGCACGTTCCTTACGATGGGAAAGCGCTATTCGAGAACGTGATAATTCGGGTGCACCATCGTTAGGTCCAAGCGCACAGAGTTCGCGCCCGTTGACCGTCGTTTTCCGATCTCGGTCTCTTCACGAGCTTAGGAAAGGGGCTCTTTTTGAGTTGATTAAGGATCTCGGTTGAGGGACCCTTTGTTTTCATATCAGATACTTGTACAACAACGCACGAATTTCATTCGTGCCAAAGCGACTCCGTCGGTGGCTAGGTCCATAACACAGATATGCGTCAGCAGGTAAACAAATCGCATGCGCTCAATAGCCTACGGGTGCCGAGCCCTCATGAAGCTGCAGGTCCTCGCTCAGCGGAGGAGCGTGCTAAGGATTGGGTGGCACCTGGCGCTCTCAGAGCTGAAACGCCAGCAGGAAAAATTACGAATTGCACCCTCGACACCGAAATCGTCCGGGAAACGTGTGAGTTTCTGCGCAAACGCCAACCACTGCTCTATCGAGTGCTCTGGGATGAACTTCAAAGATGTATGCCGCTTCGAGCGAATCCTCTCCTCTCCACGCGCAAGACGCGCGATGAGATCCCTCCTCTTGCTCCCGATGGTGTCTCTCCGCATTCGGAAAGTGCCCATGCTAGTCCTTCGAGCGAGCGGCGTTCTACACCGTACACCCTCTCCTTTCCCACGATCGGTAAGGGCCATTGGGCCTATAGCAAGCATCGGCATGTGGGCAATTACGAAAGACCTCGGTCAGAGGCTGAGGCACAAGCGGGTGCTCGCCTGGAAGGCAAATTAGACATAAAATCGATCACGAGATATCTGAAATCGTACGAGAAGCTTTCCCGTGACGTCTCCGGCAAGAATCTATGGAAAGCGACTCGCCATGCGGCGTCCGATCGCGGACCGTACGACACCACCATGACGATAGTACAACAGACGGCGAATCCACCCGAGCATTTCTACGCCCTTATCCATTACGGAATGGGTCTCCACATGCTCTATGAACAAAGCCTACATCGGAAACCGGACACCGCTCCCGCCCCTATGGCGAAAGTAACCGGAATCTTGCGCGAGTGCTTCAAAGCTATCGCCCGCATGTATCGCGAGGATTTCTGTCAGGTGAGATAGGAATCTCTCCCTCCTCGCCGTATCATTAGTGGACTGTAATCTCCTCACAGTAGAGGCGAAGCGTTTCACGAAGAATGGAAAACTCCTCTCCAGCGCAGATCTCTTCAAGAAGGGTGTGAAGGTAGGAATTCCCAGCCTCTGCCTCTACAACCTCAGTTGCGGTCTCTTCAGCAATCTTATTCTCAACATCATTACGGTTCATAACATCCCCTTTCATGCTTACAATCAGCCGTCCATTCCGCAGGACGTGGGTTTAGGTATGCCACGGTGCGGCGGGAGAGTTGTCACGGAGAGGTGAGAGGTTTGTAAAACTTTAGTAACAGCGAGAGGAGCCCTTTCAAGACGCGCTCCTCACTCGCAACCACCTGAAAAATGAGACACTATTTATCTTTTACCACTTCAGACCGGGTGCAATTCCTATGATTCTCCTTGGATTCGGGGTAGTGTATGCAACCTATGGCAATCTGAACGGAATGCCCCAAGAGAGGGACAAGATCCGGGAGAACCTACCTATACGCCTATGAGCAGTCCCGTAAGGGCCGATCTACCGGCCCGTGATGATAACGACCTGGTTAGAATGACCCTGGCAGGGGACAAAGAGGCCTATCGAGCCCTCGTGGAGCGATATCAGGGACGGCTCTTCACCACTGCCCTGGATATCGTTAAAACTCGTGAAGATGCCGAGGACGTAGTGCAGGAAACCTTCGTTAAGGCATTCTTATCATTAGGACAATTTAAGGGCCAAAGCTCATTTTACACCTGGCTGTATCGAATCTGCTTCAACATGGCGATCGACATACGCCGTAAGGCGGGTCGCCGGGGAGGTACTCACCTTGAATTTAAGGAGAATGTAGGCGTCAACAGAGCGGTAGGTACGGATGCCGGTCGCGAGATCGGAGGTGGAGATCTCGCTACTCGTCAACAGAACGTCGAGGGCCCTCACGATGCACTTGCGCGCAAAGAGCTGGGGCGCAAGATTCAAGAGGTCCTTGGCGAACTCTCCGAGGAACATCGAGCGGTCATCATGTTACGAGAGGTCGATGGGCTTGATTACGAGGAGATCGCTCAGGCCATCGGAGTTCCTAAAGGCACAGTGATGAGTAGACTTTTCTATGCACGAAAAGCTTTGCAGAATGCTCTTGAAGAGTTTGCACCACCTCCCTCGACACGCGTCGAGGAGGGGGACGTTTACTCTGAAGAGACTCGCAAAAGAGGACGGCCAGCTAAAGCTCGCTAAGGTGACACTATGAGAGACAGTGGATCGAAAGGATTGAGCGAACAGCAACAACTCTTACTGAGTTTGTACGTGGATAATGAATGCTCGTTCATCTCTCGCATGCGTGCTGAGTGGCTTATCAAACGAAATAGTTTCGCACAGGTTTTTGTCCAAAATCTCAGGAATACCTCCCAAACCTACCGCTCTCTCTTTTCTGATACCGCTAGTTCACCGGAGCTGTGGGACAGGATCTCCCAACGTATCGATGTCGAAGAGCGCTCGGCCCTCTACCTTGGAGAGCGAAAGCCAGCGACAGAGCAGCGCGAGCAGCCAGCACTCATCGCTTGGTTCTCCAAGCAGTCTGTGATTGGCGGACTCTCTGGAGCCGCTGTGGCTGCATGCGTTCTTATGTTGGTCTCCCCGCCCACGCGACCAGCCGAGATCCTTCCGGTATACACAGGTGGTCCCGTTGCGGCCCACAATCCATCCGCTTTTCACCAGGCTTCACTCGGCGCCTCTGCACAGGGAATCTCTGCGGGGCCCTCGATGGAAGTTGATTGGATGCGTTCGAATGGCTCTTTGAAGATCATCCAGCACCCGAACGACAAGTCAGCTATTTTTTGGGTGCGGAAACGTCCCAACGCGGCTAACCTGCGAGCCCAGGCTGTTAAAGCCACTCCCACTGTTCGAGCATTCCACGAGCAAGGGATTGACGTAACCCCTCTTGGAACGGCCAAATAGAATCGATATGAAGTGCTGTGGACGCTCGCGAGTAGTTGGTAGCAAAAGAGTTTTCGCTCTTTGGACGCTGGTGTCACTTCTTGTTTTTTCTCTCTCAGCGCGCGCGGAAGAGTCATGTGAGCATTCCAGGATAAAAGTTATCGTTCGCACTATCCAGGCATCAGGACCGCGGCAAGCAACGGCTGGGGAATCAAAACCGCCAACCCTTGAAGACTCCATCGCCGATCTGAAATCTCAACTCATCCTCCTCCCCTTCTCCACGTTTCACCTTATTTCAAGCAAAGAGGAGGAGATATCTCTGAAGAAGAAGGAGAGCTTCCGCCTGCCGAACGGCCAATCGCTCACCTTCCGGCCGATGTACATGGAGAAAGAGCGTGTCGGAATGTGGCTCTCATGGAAAGATGCTGATGGGTCAGATATCTTGAATACACGCATTCATTTTGATTCCAATGAATCGGTACTCACCGGAACCGATTACCAAGATAACGAAGGTCGCATTCTCGCGATTCGTGCACTAAAGCCCTAACGAGATCTGGGACATGCATTACGATGACGCCGACTCATACCGGCGTAATCCCATTTTCCACAGCCATCCGGTAACGAACCAAATTGCGACCATGACCGAGCAGAGAAGAGGTATCTCCCACCAAACTGCCTGACCCAGCACCGCCTTCACGGGAAACGTGATAGCAGCAAGGAAGGGAATTATTCGAGTGCAGACCCACCGCATCCGATCGGGATACACAAAATCGGGCCATCGTTGGAACTGCTGACAGTGAATACGAACGAAATTTACTCCGTCGCCACCCTTCGTCCACAACAAGCCCATGGATATCATCACCTCAATCAGAACGATGGAGATGAGGGAGAGCA
>JBEGVS010000029.1:0-19574 GCA_041178185.1 Pseudomonadota bacterium | reverse complement strand
GGTGAAGGCGCATCTCTCAAGATGGAAGTAACGGTCAAGGTTGGACGTGGTTACGTTCCAGCTGACAAGAACAAGGTCGAAGGCGCTCCTGTCGGAACCGTTTTCATCGATTCTATCTTCTCGCCGATCCGTCGTGTAAACCTTGCGGTAACCAACGCTCGTGTTGGTCAGCGTACTGACTACGACAAGCTCGCGATGGAGATCTGGACTAATGGCAGCATCGATCCACGAGCGGCTATCGCTCAAGCTGCTCATATCCTCGTTGATCAACTTGGCATCTTCGTAGGAGATGACCTCATCGTTGAGCGAGAGGAGCCCAAGAGCGAGGAGCCATCGAAGCGTTGGAATGAGAACCTCTTCCGTCGTATTGACGAGCTTGAACTCAGCGTTCGTTCCGCGAACTGCCTCGAGAACGCCGATATCAAGTACATCGGTGAGCTTGTTCAGAAGACCGAGGCAGAGATGCTTCGTACCAAGAATTTCGGTCGTAAGTCTCTTAACGAGATCAAGGAGATCCTTTCAGACATGGGACTCTCTCTTGGACTTAAGCTTGAAGAGTTCCCTGCTCGCAAGGATCTCGACCAGCTCAAGGAGCAAACAGACCACTAAAAGGCACGGTGACGCGTTCGCGCATCGCCGTTAAAAGGGTGTAGGAAGTATGAGACACGGAAAAGGTCTAAGAAAGTTAAGCAGAAACATCAGCCACAGAAAGGCTCTGTTGCGTAACCTCGCTACCTCGTTCTTCAAGTACGAGCGTTTCGAGACAACGGTGCCAAAGGCTAAGGAGCTCCGTCCAGTTGTTGAGCGTCTCGTGACGCTTGGAAAGAACGACACTCTTGCTGCACGTCGACAGGCGTACAGCTACCTTATGGACAAGGCGGTCGTTCACAAGCTCTTCACGGATATCGGCCCCCGAAACGCGACCCGTAACGGTGGATACACTCGGATTGTACGCACCCGCGTTCGTCCTGGTGATGCTGCAGAGCTCGCTGTAATCGAGCTTGTAGACAAGTCAGAGGCTAAGGCAACTTCCAAGGAGGCTCCAGCAAAGAAGGCCGCTCCTAAGAAGGCTGCTGCTAAGAAGCCAGCTGCAAAGAAGGCTCCAGCGAAGAAGAAAGCTGCCGCTGAGTAATCGGCAGGCGACATCTTCCCAAGAGAGTCGAAAAGAGAGCGAACCCCTCACCGGGTTCGCTTTTTTGTATGTGCACGGTTGTATGATTGCTTGTGTATCGGTACTGGGCGGCGAACGCACGGGGGAGTGGGTATGGGAATGTTCGACGGAAAGAAGATCCTCGTTCTTGGCGTAGCGAACGATCGGAGTATCGCGTGGGGAATGGCCGAGGCCCTTCATCGAGAGGGTGCCCACCTAGCCTTCAACTATCTTAATGAGGCTCTAGAACGCCGCGTACGGCCCCTTGCGCAGGAGATCGGGTGTCGGAACGTCTATCCCTGTGATGTCCAGTCAGACGAGCAATTAGACGCCCTCTTCGCACGCCTCAAGGAGGATTGGGGGACGATCGATGGGGTTATTCACTCCCTGGCCTATGCCGATAAAGAGGACCTCTCTAACCGGTTCGTGAACACCTCCCGGGAGGGCTTTCAGCTTGCCTTGGACGTGTCGGCGTACTCCCTCATCGCGGTGGCTCGACGAGCTCTCCCCCTCATGTCCGAAAACGGCGGGGCTCTCGTGACTCTGACCTACCTCGGGTCAGGGCGAGTGGTTCCGAACTATAACGTCATGGGGGTAGCGAAGGCTGCTCTGGAGGCCTCTGTGCGGTACTTGGCGGCCGATCTGGGGGAGTTCAATATTCGGGTAAACGCGATCTCTGCCGGGCCTATCAAGACCCTCGCCGCCTCAGGAATTCCCCAATTCAGAGATATGCTCTCCGCCTTTGCGGAGAAGGCTCCTCTTCGCCGAAACGTCACGCAGGACGACGTAGCGAACGCCGGGCTCTATCTCCTTGGTCCCCTTGGAAGGGGGGTCACCGGCGAGGTTATGTACGTCGATTGCGGCTTCAACGTAATGGGATCATAATACCGGCCATATGGCATCAAACGGCAGCTCCAAAGAGGGACGGGCCCTCCTTGAACTCGGGAAGAGGGCGATCGGCGCGATCCGCGATGGGTCGGTTGATGCGCTCGATGTGATCGACTCGTACGTACAGGGCTTTTCGAAATGGGAGGCGACGTGGAAGACCTCAGAGGCTGGTGGTAAGGTTATTCCAGCTGTGGAGCAGCAGTTAGCGAAACGTCTCGCCAACCAACACGCGCAGATCATCCGGCTCACCGGAGAGATGCAAGCGCACTTCGTTGAATCCCTGAAAGGTCTTCGAACTAAGGAGCGGGGGCTGAAGAGGTATATCGATCAACTCCCGCAACGGATCAGCTCGATTAACAAGAAAGGATAGACATGAAGAGAATCATAACCTTTGCAGCTGCCACCCTCGTCGTGCTGACCGGAACAGGGTGTGGATACACCCTACGGGGCTCGGGAAGCGTGCTTCCGGCCGACGTAAAGAACATTTACATTCCGCGAGTCGAAAACGGGTCGACGGAGCTCGGGCTCGCTGACGTGGTAACCGATGCCCTGCGGGATGAGTTCGATAGCTACGGTACCGTGTCTGTTGTCGAGAAGCAGGGTGAGGCTGACGCTATCCTCAAGGTACGGATCGTCGACGTGAAGAACACCACCGGTACCGTGAATGCTGCCACCAACACTGCGCTCCAAATGGATACGACGATGTTCCTTGGAGGGGAGCTGCGTCGTACGACTGGACAGATTTTGTGGCGTGAAAATAATTTAAAGGTCACCAAGGAATACGCGGCGAATCAGAGCGTGGTCGTGACGACCTCACCTGATTTTGCAAGTGGCTCGATCTCAGCGTCGGACCTCGCTAGCTTGAGTTCGAGAGATATCTCCCGTGGTCAGGAGGCGCAGGCTCTTAACGATCTTGCCTCGAACGCCGCCCGCATGATTTACGACAAATCAGTCGCTCCAGATTTTTAGTAGTAACCTTCGTAAGGCTAGACCATGTTAGATACAACTGTAGAAGAAGTAACCACTGCGCTGACAAGCGCCAAAAACCTCAATTCAGCGTTGAAGAGCTTCCTCAAGCGAGAGGGAACACAGACCCCTCAGGTAGCCTCTTTCGCCAAGGAGTTTCGTGGCGTTGTTTCTAGTGGGCGTCCAGAGCCGGTCAAATTGTTCATTGAAGCGAACTACGAGAAGCGCCCCATGTATTTTCTCGGTGTCGCCCGGTACGCCTATCCAGAGCTTATTGAGGCGGTGGTGGGTGCGATCATCGAGCAGCACGCTGAGACCTTTAACGCCACGTACGAGCGGGGTGAGCAGGGGATTAAGGTCACCGATGCCAAGGCCTTTGGCGCAATCGTGAAGAACGTTTCTCAGATGATCGATGAAGGGCTGAAGAGCTCGAACGTGCCGGCCTCAAACTTTATGCGCAACGCCGTCATGGCGAGCGTATTTGAGCCTGATGTCCTCACCGAGGTCCTTAAGGTGGTCAAGTAGGTCGCAAGAAGCCTACCAAAAGAAGAGGGCCTGGTTCGCGCATGTGGAACCAGGCCCTCTCTTTTTGGCTTGCTGAGTGTTACCGGCGAGCGCTCTTCTTCGCTGGAGCCTTTTCCATGCCGAAGAAGATCCGAATTAGGCCATGAGCCTCAGTCTTAAAATCCTTCTGAGATATCTTTGGATTGTTGGTGACGATCAGGTCTCCAACAAGCTCCATGATCCCTTCACAGTGGTGCTTAAGCAGGTTCATCCCTTCCTTGGTAGCGAGAACTGGAACTGAGGGAGGTACTACTTTGGTCGCGACCTTCTTTCCAGCTTTTGGAGCCCCTTTCTTCGAAACTTTCTTTGGTGCTGCTTTTCTCGGTGCTGTTTTCTTCTTGGCTGCCATATCTATCCTTGTAAGGCGTTAGTCGGGAGCATGGTGTCACGAGCACGCAATTAGCTCAAGCGCCCTTGTTCGGCTCAGCGTAAGACGGACTTCTCAGCCCCGCGGGTGTCCCTGGTCTGTCGCGGAGCGGTAATCGTCATGCTGGAACAGGTGTCACGACAGAGCAGGGCCACCTCTCCCAAGTTAACGAAGAAGGATGTTCCCTCGATCACTATCTCCACCGGGTAGTTCTGTACTCCGCTTGATTTAAGAGCGCGCATGCCGGTTACGAGTTGGCTGTATCCGTTTGTGATGGAGACAACAACGCCGCTCTTCATAATGATGGTAGCGCCGTCTCCTGCCACGGCTAGGCGGGGTGCTAGTACAACAAAGAGGGTGACGAGGGCGGTAGCGAGGCGATGCTTCATGGTTGCTGAGTCCCTACACGTGACGAGTCGGTAACACGATCACTTTTCTGAATCCATCCTCAACCGGCAAGGAATTAGGCCCCCACGAGAGGCTCTGAACGTGCTACCCTTACTGAATGGACGATCGCATGTCTGGGCAAAATAGTCTCGCTCCCTTTTCGGAGATTCCGCCGCGGGTGTTTGAAACTGAGCGTCTCCGATTACGTGCTCTGACCCTCGCCGATCTTGCCCTTATCTTTGAGACCTATACGGGAGATGTCATTGCGACGAAGTATATGGCGTGGCCACGAGTTCTCGCTCCAGAGGAGGGGAGACCCTTTGTCGAGATGGTTGTTGCCTCTTTTGCTGGAACGCCAACGGGCTCTGCTCAGTTCTCGTGGCTGATACAGCTCAAAGGGAGCGGGCGCTATATTGGAGGGTGCGGAATCGGGGCAGACTCCCCCACGAGCGTGGGGGGTGGATACATCCTCAATCCGAGATATTGGGGCCAAGGATACGCCGCCGAGGCCTTTAGGCCGGTCGTAGATTGGGCACGGGCGCAGCCGAACGTTCAACGCATTGAGGCTACCCACCATCCCGATAATCCCGCCTCAGGTGGCGTGATGCGAAAGGTCGGTCTGAGCTTCGCTCGCATCAATCACGCGCCCAACGGTTATCCGAATCTTGACCAGCCCACCGCTGAGGAGCTGGTGTATGCTTGGGTCCGTTCGTCTCAAAACGATTCTCTTTGACGAGAGAAGCGCGAGGTGGCATCGATGGGAGCCTCGGGTATATAGAGACGCACCTGCTTGGACTGACGTGCTCCCGCGCCAACATCTCTGCTGGGCGCATCAGCCCTTCAGAGGGTGCCTTGCAGAGTATCTTTTCGGTGTTGTGTGCTCGAGTCCGCCTTGATTAGACCTTGGTATCGTGGTCTCCTGAGAGCCTCGTTTTGAGTAGGGTAATTCATGCATTCTCGGGAAGGGGAGAATCCTCGACTATGACGACGTTGCGCCAGGAATTTTCAATCTCATACACATACTCCGTTCACTTCACGCAAGGGCTTTTTGAGATATCCAATCCGGTCTTGCGTGAGGTTATTCAAGAGGAAGTCGATCCAAACATACCCTTTAAAAGTAAGATCGCCTTCGTCGTAGAATCGGAGCTGACGAGGTTTCATCCCGCGCTCGCACCGTCGATTCGGAGCTACTGCAACGCACTCCTCCCGGGCTCCCTTTCCGATTCAGGTATTCTTGAGGTGTCAGGAGGAGAGTATTCGAAAAATACTCCGGCCGTGCTGCAACGGCTGTATGACTTCCTGCATGACGAGAAGATCTGCCGTCACTCGTACGTAGTTGTGATTGGTGGTGGCGCGCTGATCGATGTGGTGGGATATGCCGCCGCGACTACTCACCGTGGCGTTCGTCTCATTCGCGTGCCGACCACCGTTCTTGCTCAAAACGACGCTGGACTTGGGGTTAAAAACAGTATCAACGCATTTGGTAAGAAGAACTTTATCGGAACGTTCGCTCCAGCGCGTGCAATCATCAATGACGCACGTTTCCTTGAGTCTCTGCCTCAACGAGATTGGATAGCGGGGGTCGCCGAGGCCATTAAGGTCTCCCTCATAAAGGATCCGTTGTTCTTTACGTACATTGAGAAGCACGCCGCGGAGCTTGCCCGTCGTGATATGCCCGTCATGCAGCACGTTATCCGTCGTTGCGCACAACTACACCTCGACCATATCTCAAAAGGGGGAGATCCGTTCGAGCTCGGGTCCTCTCGCCCGTTGGACTTTGGACATTGGTCTGCGCACAAAATAGAGGCGCTGTCGGGACATTCCATACGACACGGTGAAGCGGTCGCGATCGGGATTGAGCTCGATGCGACGTATTCGCATCTTGTGGGTTTCATCACCCGGGAGGAGCTGTGTCGTGTGACCGCAGTGTGTGACTCGTTAGGATTTTCAAAGTGGCGTGGGTACCTGGCGATGCTCTTGGAGGGGCGGCGTCTTGAGGACGCCCTCCACGAGTTCAAGGAGCACCTTGGCGGTGTTCTGACGATTACGCTCCTTCGACGCATTGGAGAGGGAGGCGATGTGCATGAAATACGGAGCGACCTCATGAGGGAGGCGATCTCTAAGGTCATGGAGTTGCCGCGAACCGCCCCCGATCCCTCTGAGCAGGCAGCTTGATCGACGCAGGATCCGTGCGCCGTTTTGTACCGACCGCCATTGTATAGCGGGGTTCCTCGGTGTTGGGTGCCCTTGGTGCTGGACCCTCTCGATGATAGAAACGAGCAACGAAAAAACCCGGCCTCCTTATTCAGGAGAGCCGGGTCTTTTAAGCGATGAGCTTCGGAAGCTTACTTAGCTTTCTTAGCTGAAGCGCTTGCCTGTGAAGCGAGGCGGCTGATCTTTCGAGCGAGGGTCTTCTTGTGGAAGAGGCCACGCTTAGCTGCCTTAGCCATAGCGGACTCAGCTTGGCGGGCGAGGGTCTTTGCTTCTGTCTCATTTCCAGCGGCCGTAGCTGCTGCAGCCTTCTTGATAGCTGTACGAACCTCGGCACGGCGAGCGCGGTTGTGATCACGACGCTTGATGCTTTGACGGTGACGCTTAATTGCGGACTTGTGATTTGCCATAACTACGTAACTTTAAATGGGCTGCCTACTACACTTAAAGGGGGTCTACCCCACCAGGCACGCCGTAAGTCGGGGAGGTATACCATGGTCCCCGAAGAGACTCAACTGATCGGGGCGGTTAACGCTTTTTCGGGCCCGATATCTTGGGGAAAAAGTCGTCGGACCAGGCCTGTGTCGTTCCGGTCTGGCCCTGGTAGTGACCCCGTCCTCCCTCGCCGTAGGCGAGATCGGGGGGTGATTCCATGCCGAGGAAGACTAACTGAGCGATCCGCATGCCTTTTACCAGCTCTCGAGGGTAAGGGCCTAGGTTTTGAAGCTCAAGGGTTACCTGGCCTTCAAAGCCGCAGTCGATCCAGCCACTTAGGCTGTGATTGAGCCAGAGCCTCCCAAGGGAGCTCTTGAGTTTGAGGTCGCACACCACGTCCCGAGGCATCTTGATGTACTCTTGGGTGGTCGCCAGGATCACCTCACCGGGGAAGAGAATGATGGAATCGGCCACGATCTCCTCCGGATCCCTGGTCGGGCATATCCAATGATTACCGACCGTTACATCGTAACTGGCCGGGTTTATCTGCTCCGGATTAAAGGGCAGGATGCCCCCTTTTTCTCCGAACATACGAATCCAGTGGTCGGGCTTTATCATTACAGGTATCCTTGGAAGTCGTTGTACCCCTCCGATTCCTTAGTCGATCTGCCGATAAAAAGAAAGCACTCGTTGTTTGTTGTGGTGAATTGCGGTCGTCAGTACCCGTTCTCGCTCGAGCGTATGAGCTACGAGTGGGCAGAGGCGCTGAGCGCTCCTGAAAAGATCATGACCCAAAGGTTACTCCTATGGAGCATACGGAAGCTCTTTTTAGAGAGGTTTTGTTGGTTGAAGACGAAGCGGCGCATGCGCTTCTGATTGAGCGTGCCCTTAAGGGCATGGCGACCTCCATTTGCAAATGCGCGTCGATACGAGACGCGTGCGCCAAACTCAAGGAACGAACCTTCGACCTGATTGTAAGCGATCTCAATCTACCCGATGTGCGGGGCGAGGGGGTGGTCGCCGCGCTCAGAGATTATGCGCCGCACCTTCCCATCATGGTGCTAACGTCTTCGGCATCGGTGACCGACGGCGTGGCAGCCATGCGTGCCGGAGCAAGAGACTTTCTCGTTAAGAATTTCGACGCTACCTTCCGGGATGTCTTGCAGGTTGCACTCTCCCGTCTCGCCGCTTCGATAGCAGTTGAGCGAGAGAAGGAACAGATCATGCGCGATAGAGACCTCCTGAGAGAGGCTATCGAAAACAGCAACGATGGTCTCGCCGTGGTGCAAGTGGATGGAGCTGTTCGATATGCAAATTCGGGCTTCGAAAATTTTCTTGCAGGATTTGACGCTACGGAGCGCGAGCTTTTTACGATTAATGCCTCCCGGATAATTCGTGGTGATGAGGTCATGAGGAAACTGCGCGAGCAGTTTGCGAATCTCGAGCCGGGAGCGGTGTGGACAGTGGAGATGGTCGAGGAGGGAGAGGACCGCGCCGCCTTCGATGTTTCGGTCTCAGCGGTCAAGGAGAGCGGCGTTGAGCGGGTATTCCTTCTTTGGGTGCGAGATGTTCGCGAGCGCCGCCGAAGAGAGCGGTTTCAACGCGAAATCCTCTCCACCACTACACACGACCTTAAGGGGCCCTTGGGTGCGATCTCTGTATCCTGCGATGTGCTGCTAGATACTCCCCCTGCGGACAATCGGGTTCAGTCGATGCTAGAGCGCATCTCATCCTCCGCCAGTAGTGCTATTCAATTGATCGATGAGTTTCTTAGTCTGCGGAGGATAGAGGAGGGAGCGTTCGTTCTTCGTCCCACGATCACCGATGTTCGCTCGATAGCTTCTCGGGTGGTGGAGAATTTTCAGCTCTCGGCGAAAACTCGCGGGGTGGACTTGGTGTGGAACGGTCATAACGACCGTATTGAGGGGTGTGTCGATCCCCTTGGATTCGAGCGAGTTCTCTCCAACCTTATCAGCAACGGCATAAAGTTCACGCCGAAGGGGGGAGGTGTATTCGTTGAAATAAAACGCAATTCCACTGGGCTAACGCTCTCCGTGCGAGATCTCGGTGCCGGCATGGAGCCCTCTGATGCTCAACGGCTCTTTAATCGGTACGGGAGGCTCGCGTCTCATGCCCAAGTCTCTGGAACGGGGTTGGGATTGTTCATCGTTAAGTGCATCGTGTCGGCTCATGGTGGCTCAATCGACGTCACCTCTGCCCTTGGGAAAGGGACAACCTTTGAGGTGTATTTCCCTGACCGGCCACCTCTGAACGAGCGAGGTGAAGTTCTCTGTTTAGACTTCGCGTAAGAAGGTCGATGAACTCCTCGTTACGGGAGTCTCCACGCACTGGACTTCGTCACTCATAAAGGTGAGAGTTGAGCGTAACTTTCTCGCGTAGGTGAGCATCTCAGTATTTCTTATGACACGTTGGAATCGAACGATCGGCAACGCCTCCCTCAGGACCATAGGAGCCGCCCTCGTCTCGCTTCTTGTGCTTCCCCGCGCAGCATTCCCGTTTCCCCTTGAGAAGTTCGATCATCAGCTCGATGTTACGTGCGCTGCCGATTCCTCGTGTGCCAGATCGGTGCGCGCCAAAACCACCCTGGGTGCCTATACGGGTATCTGGGTCCGAGGAGGGGACGAGATGCGATCGAAACTATCCATCTCGAAGGGAGTCCTCGTGGTTCAAGCAACGGGTCCTCTGTTGAGTAGTATTCAGCTCTCGTGGGACAGCGACCCGTATGCTGACCAGCTCTCCAGCGCAGGCCTCAAGTGTATCGATATGCGCCATCAGGATGGATCCGCCATCGTTATCAAGGATTTTGAGCTGCTCGGGGTGTGTGGTGAGGATGACGCTCCACGGGAGTGTTCCCCGTATGTCGTAGAGACTCGGATCTATGATTCCGTGGACCCCACTGGGCAAACCTATTCAGCATCTATTCTCCGGCGGGCTAACGGGAGGGAATCTCAAGACCTGATAATTCCCTTCTCAAATTTTAATCGTAAGGGGTTGCGAGGAGAGGGGAGGATCGGATGCGCTGGGGCTGTGGCCATAACGGTTCGAACCGACGGCTATCGGGACGTCAAACTCAGGGCAGGGCCGATCTTTACCAATTCATCGGAGCCTTTTGAGGCGCTCGTCCTGACCCCTACGCCTACGATGGTTCCGGCAACGCCAACGATGACCGGGAGTGTTCCGACAGCTGCAACAGAGACTCCGCCACATACCCCCTCTGCAGCTGCTCGGGAGACCTCCATGTCGATGCAACCTACCGCTGCAGCTGGCACCGAATCCTTAGAGCAGCACGAGCAGCCGTCTTCACCGAAGCCCTCGTTACCTGGTGATGAAGTGGTTGTTGCTCCACTTACCCTCCCGCAGCCTCAAGAGGTTGTAGAGGAGGAGACCGTGTATGGCGCGATCGTGAGTGACTAGCGTGTTCCCACGCTGCGTCCGTCCCCACCAAGGGAGTGAAAAATGATCTCGTGTTGCGCTCGACGCTAGCTCGACTGCAGCGTTGTTGTCTGAGTCTCGTTTCGTTCACCCTCTTCAGAGGCTCACAACGGCCCCTTTTTCACCTCCTTGCTAACACGTCCTCGATCCGATGCTAGAATTCGCAATGATTCGGTGGGGTTCGCCGTCAGGGCCGCCGTGGACTGTATCAAGGCAGACGTGGTACTCTACCCGGACCATGGCCAAGCAATTTAACATTCCACGATCGTATCGCTCTGATTTGATCGGCCAGATCAAAAAGCGTCGCGCTGCAGATGACCCCCGGAAGGAGCAGCTGGAAGCGACCATCGTGGATGTTGGGCCGGTGGTGTTTCACATCGCCCGCTTCTTTGGCTTTTGCTACGGCGTTGAAAACGCAATAGAGATCGCGTACCGAGCCCTTGAGGAGAATCCTGGAAAGAGAATATTTCTCCTGAGTGAGATGATTCACAATCCACACGTGAACTCCGATCTCTTATGTCGAGGGGTTCGGTTTCTCCAAACAGCGGAGGGAAAACAACTTATCCCTCTCTCCGAGCTGCGTGCTGATGATGTCGTAATTATTCCAGCCTTCGGGACCACTAAAGAGATGTTCGAATCGTTGACTGCGCTCGGTATCAATCCTCAGGGCTACAACGCAACCTGTCCCTTTGTAGAGAAGGTGTGGAAGCGGGGCAAGCAGCTTGCACAGCAGGGATACTCAATTGTGATTCACGGGAAGCATACCCACGAGGAAACTCGAGCCACCTTCTCCCATATTCAGATCGATGGTCCGAGCGTTGTCGTTCGTGACAAAGAGGAAACGTTACGGCTGACGCAGTACATTCGAGGAGAGTTGCCGATGGAGCAGTTCTCGAAGGATTTTGCTGGACGGTATTCACCTCATTTTAATCCGCAGCAACACCTTGCTCGCATTGGGGTAGTGAATCAGACGACGATGTTGGCGGAGGAGACCCGGGAGATCGCATCGTTGGTGAAAGAGGCTCTCGCTGTTCGGTTTGGTGAGGCCCAGATTGGTGAGCACTACGCCGATACTCGTGACACGTTGTGCTACGCCACCTCGGAAAACCAACGCGCCATGAAGAGTCTACTCATCGAGGAGGGGGACCTTGCGATCATCGTTGGAGGTTATAATTCCTCCAACACCTCTCACCTGGTTGAGCTGTGTGATGGGAAGCTTCCGGCGTTCTACGTCAAAGATGCCGATGAGATCGTAAGCGCTGATGAGATCCGGCACCTCGATCTCGCTTCCAAACAGGTAGTACGGAGCCGTGACTGGTTACCGAAGAACAAAGACAAGGTTCACATCCTCATCTCGGCCGGCGCCAGTTGCCCAGACGCCATGGTGGAGTCGGTCATATCGAAGATATCGAACCTTTATCCAACTGCAACGCCGCTGGCTCAGGTGGTGGGGTGATCGGCACCGCTCGCGCTCGGGGTGGGTTCAGGACCTGTCGTGCGCTCCGAGCCCCTCGATACATTCCCTTAAAAATGGTGTTCTTGAGGCCATCGAGCGAGCGTTGTTGATACCCACGAACCTCAGCACTAAAACTTGTGATATGGGCCGGTGTGCGGAGAAATTGGCGGATCGCTCTGATCTCCCCGTTGGTGATCTCATTTGAGTGCAGACAGATGGTGAACACGCCGGTTGGCACCCAAACCGGTCTCCAGAGTTGTTGCGGGATAAATATCAAGCCGCGGAGGGTGTACGGCAGCAGAGCTATCCCATCAGACACCGCGGTGAACCCAGCGGCCTTGAGGGCGCTCAGGGTCGTAAGATCGAAGGAATGATTGGGCGCGAACCAGTAGTCAGTCGCCAATCCATTCTCTTTGAGGATCTCCCTTCCTTTCAGGATGCGCTCCAGTTGGTCGTTGAATGAGTAGCCTGCGAACTCGGAGCGTTCAACCCGTTTGCCGTGACTTTGTCGGAGCAGCGCTCCCTCTGATGTGTGTGCTAAGATATGCTGGTATCCGTGTTGGGCGACCTCGATGAGATCGCGCTCACGCAGGAGCCGTAAGGTATCCCAAAACGTAGGCTCCGGTTTTTGGCAATTAAGTTTCTCGTCTCGGTTGTCGGGAACTACCCCCAGCAGTGGCTTGACGCGATTGCGCTGAAAGAGACGCAAGAGAGCCCAGAAACGCCCCCAATCCATGGTAGGGGTGATGTCATCCATCCGGAACAGGTAGCGAGCTTTTATCATAGTCGTCTCCGTGCGATGGGAAGGATTACCTTGCCAAGCAGATTGGTCGGAAAAAGGCCGCTGTACTCAACGAGAAGCTTCCCACCAAATTCCAACTTGAAGCGGGCAATTGCGTTCTTTTCGTGATCGGTCGAATCGAGAGGAATTCCACCGAGGTCATACAAGCGAAAGCCGAGATTCTTGAGTGTTAGGATCTCGTACCAGTGCAAGAATCGATTTGCTCGACCTATTTTGTTCCGTTCGCTGCTGTCCTCACTCGAGCGATAGTGCGAAGCAGAATAGAGGAGGCGCACGCGGCCAACCGAATCGTCCTTCACGTAGGCGTGGCCTGCGAGAAGGTTCCCGTCGCCATCTGAAATCGATGATAGCAGCAGCGCGGCGGAGGAGGAGAGTGCACGCAGCTTGGCGCGATTGCAGGGGGGGAGCCCCTTATGTTTTGCGAAGGTGTCGTAGTAGTGAGCGTAGAGCGAGCCCTCTTCAACCGTCGGGTTTGTCACGAGCCGAGGGGTGAATCCCTCGCGCTCTGCGCGGTTAATCTTATATCGAGTGTTCTTAGACAGCGGTGCTGAGATATCCTCAAGGGGCGCGGTAAGATCAATAGCCGATGTTTGCACGGGTTTGAAGGTGGGATGGCGGGTCCCCGTCTGTTGGAAGAAGCACAAGGGGGTGCTGGGACAACCCTCGTCAACATTGCTCGCAAAGAAGATATCGCTGATGGGGATTCCGCATTTGGACCGGGTGATTGCTATCACGAAGGGTACTCCTAGAAGACGGGGTAGACACTAGTAGTGAGGGACGATCGGCCCCCAGTGGGAGTAAGGGATACGACACATGTACGAACCTCAAAATGACGTAGAACAGATAACGCGCACGAGTTTGGCGCTGTCGTGCGGTCACGGAGTGGCGCACGATCTTCGCGTTGTTCGCCATAGGGTCTCTGCGTGCACGAGCGCACGCACTACGGAGGCTAGAGGGGTCCTGCCGCTGCGAGTGGGGCGAAATATGAAGTGTGAACGGTGCTGGTGGGTGGTCGATGTCCAGACCATTTTCCAAGGTTGTGGGGGGCCGACAAGCTCGCATCTCTTCACTCCGTGCCGCGCAAGCTCTCGTAAGGTGAGCATCACCACGAGCTGTCCCGTTGAGTACATGGAGAAGCGTGGATCGTGAGCGATGCGTAACGCGTAGAAGGTATCGCGCCACAAAATCCCATAGAGCATCGAGAGAGGTGTGCCATTGAGCTCCAAAGAGAAGATCCTTAAAGCGCCACATCGCTCCGCCCACAAACCGATATCACGATGTGCAAGGAGATCCCCTCTCGAGCTCAGCCATCGAGGGTTGAATAGCGGCCGTGAAGGGGCGCTGGGGAGACGGAGAAACCGAGCCAGTGATTCCTCTATAGTTTGATGGGACGTAAGGTGAAGCTCGCCGAGCTGGGCCACCTTTCGTAGTTTCGTCTCGAGGCCAGCGCGATACACTCGTGAGTTGGTGGGCATAGTGGAGGGTGTCTCATTACCAAGCTGCACGTAAGGGACGGAAGGGGCGGGGATGGTCTCTACTCGATAGCCGGCATGTCGGGCGTGCGCGACCAGTACTTCGGCGCTCCCATGTAATGGCACGTCAGGAAGCTGCAGAACGTGCCAGCTTTGATTCCCCTGCAAGCATTCCCATGTCGCTCGCGCAGCAAGTTCGCGGTGGTGCAGGTGACAAATCAGCTCCGTTCGAGGAGTGAGTCCCCGTACGGTGCGGGCTGGAAGGACGCCCAGAAAGGTTCGATGAGCAGTTACGGGTAGTACTCCTATCACCTCCTGTCCCTGCCGAGCGACTATCGCAGAGAGGGATGACGGTGCCCCTTGGGATCTCAGGATCGGTAATGCCCAGTCCGGTAGATCAAAGAGGTGCGATGATGGGGCG
Organism: Pseudomonadota bacterium; assembly: GCA_041178185.1. Taxonomy (GTDB): domain Bacteria; phylum Bdellovibrionota_C; class UBA2361; order UBA2361; family OMII01; genus OMII01. The sequence goes on along the minus strand of JBEGVS010000029.1, from coordinate 5,002 downwards.
TCGCCACTAAGTTTCTCCCATTGGTTCTTCAAGGTGGGGAGCTCTGTGGAGCGAAGCTCTTGGAAAAATCCAGCTAGCGGCGGGGCGTTTGAGGGATGGAGGGGAAGAGACTGAACGATGTGCGCGACCATGAGAGCTGCCAACGATGAACGGTCGGTTCACCGTAGGAGGTCGCTCTGTATGGTGCCATGACTGCCGTTAGACAGAAGAAAGTGGCAACTGTCAAATCCTGGCGGATTTTTTGTCAACGGCCCTTGGTATAATTGACTCGCGGCTAGTTTCGACCCGTTCAAAAATATGGCAGACTCGACCGGTCAGAAAATAAAGAGGACCCAATAATGAAGTCGATCGATGTGACAGGAGTTTGTAATGGGATCGTAGATATCTTCACGGATATCTCCGAACAGGAGTTGGCCAGCCTGGGATACGAGAAGGGCACCATGCGTCTCGTTGAGGCTGTGGACCAGCGCGCCCTCCTGGAGCGGGTCGGTGCAAAGAGCCCTGTGATGCGAAGTGGCGGATCCGTAGCTAATTCAATGATTACTATCGCCCAATTGGGCGGCAAGAGCGCGGTTTGTTGCCACCTCGCTGATGACGAGTACGGACGTTTCTACAGAGATGAATGTCTCTCCCTCGGTATGAAGGTTCCGGTGGCGCTCTCAAAGGATCACTCGACGGGCACCTGCGTTGTGCTGCTTACTCCCGATGCGGAGCGCACGATGAGAACCGCACTCGGCGCAAGTTTAGCGCTCGCTCCTCACCACATCGATCCCCAGGTCGTTGCGGATTCTCACTGGTTGTTTCTTGAAGGATACGTCTTCTCAAACTCTGACGACGGACGCGAGGCGATCAAAGAGTCGATCAGGGTTGCCCGTGAATCCAACACAAAGATAGCAGTGACCTGCTCGGAGGCGTGGGTGGTGAATGCTTTTGGTGAGCACCTCAATGCGGCGCTCGAACAAACGCACCTGATCTTTGCGAATGAGGAGGAGTCATGTGCCCTCTCTGGGGCTCAGGATGTTGTGGAGTCTGGGCGCAAACTCAAGGATAGGTTTCCGCATGTCGTTATTACGGCGGGCCCGCGCGGGGCCTACATGTGGTGGGAAGGCGAGGAGCTCCACGTTCCTGCATTCCCATGTGAGCCACGCGACCTCACCGGAGCTGGGGATACCTTTGCCGGATCTTTCCTCTACGGAGTAACCAAGGGATTGAAGCCCCAGGATGCCGCCCACCGTGCGTGTTTCTTGGCTCGTCATGTGATTAGCCAGGTTGGTGCTCGTCTGACAGGTGACGTGAAGTCGCTGTGGGGTTTGGTCGGGTAGGGGACGCCACCGTATCATCCCGAGTGGCGATACCCTTACGGGTCTAAGCGTATGAATGTGTGCTGAAGGTTCCGCTCCGTCACGCGGCTGTCTCTGCCCGATTGGGGCCGTTTCTCTTACTGCCCTGACGGTGTATCTGCACCGTGCCGGCACCTTTTCTGACTCCTCGGTCCCCTGTACCCGTCCGTAAGAGTTCGTAACTGTCTGAATCTACTACCCGTTGTTTGCATAGCATTTTTGTGACTATTACCATGTCACAACGGTAGGTTGATCCCTCCATAACCCTCTAGAACTCATGGAGAGAGATCCATGGTGAGAGTGGTGGGAGCGAGGAGCGGTATTGCTCGCGAAGGCAGTGCCGTTGGCGTGGACGGCATACGCTCAGCGACTTTTTTATTGTGCAGTAAGGAACACATGGCACCTTTTCAAGACAGCCGATTTTTAGGTCTTTCCGGGCGAACTATCGTGGTGACCCTCATCATCGCGGGTGCGGTGATAGGACTCTTCTTCATCCCGGAGGCGATCAAATTCGCTCTCAACTCATCTGGTAAATCTGGTGGCGAGAAGCGCGCCGCGGTTGATACCCGCGTACGTCGAGAGCCGAAGGCGCGAACGGAAGATAAGGGTTCGCTTTCTCCCGAAGCTTTAAAAGCCCTCAACTCCTCCGTCGGAGCGACCCCGGCCCCTGAGCGTGAGAACCTTCGAAAGGATGGGGATGACACGAGCAGTGAGCGCCCCGGTCTCTTCGATGGATGGAATTTTAAGGTTAAGGCGGGGGAGTCAAACGCTCCTACCGTACAAGTACCGGCGTCGATATCGTTCGATAAGTTAGGTGGCAAGGAGTTTCAAGGCCTTCTTAAGCAAAGCCGAAATGACGTTAAGGGATTTATCAAGAAGCAGATACCAAGGAACATGGAGGCTCAATCCGTGGTTGAAACCTTCATGGACCAACTTGATCTTGCCGCTAAGGAGAGCGCGAAGGGCATGTCGGTAAAGCAGCTCGCCGCTGGGCTTCAGGACCTCCACGTGAGCACGATTCAGGCCCTCTCCCGTTCAGGACTCGACCGAGGGGCGATCCTTGAATGGCTTAAGCTTCCGATCGTATCGTTTCTCGATGATCGAGTGGGGTTGCACGCGCAGAAAAAGATTCAAAATTACTTCGTCCCTCGCTTAACGTTGCGAATGGTTAATGTTCGTCAACGACCGACACAAGGGTGGGGGATGGACGGAAGATCTCCGGCTACCCTTAGAGCTGAACTGGCCTTCCGGGGCTCAGATATCGAGCGCGTGATGGTCTATGCGAACGGACGTAAGATCTCTGAGATGTCGGGGCCGAGGAGCTCTCTGGATAATTCCCGTTCCGTGCGAGTTAGTGGTGACGCGCACGGTGTGTGGACATTCGTTGCGCACGATCGCTTCGGAGCGAAGCCGTATTGGAAGAGCTACTCGTTCTATCCAAAGGTGAGACGTTTTCGTCAAAATCGAAATGGGGAATACATAATCGCCTTCAAACCGAACAGCGCGCCCAACTCGCTTGATCGGTTCTTCCTCGTGGGGCGTTCCGCTCTCCGACAGAACACGGATTCGATGATTTCAACCTTCTAGCTGAGGGATCTTCTCAAGTGACGACATCCCCCGGTCGGAGATGCGCCCTTCCTATGCGCGGCCTCCTCGTAGGGGCATGCACGGGATCGGGCGTGTCACGGGCAGGGCCTCGAACACGGGGTAGTGCTTCGCTCGGTCGCAACTAGCCGGGGTAGTCACGTCGGGGTGTATTCCTCCTACGAGCGGCCTCAAGGTCTTTGCAGCTTGGTTTCACGGAGATGCACACAAGATGCAGCCTGGATGCTCCCGGTGCCCAAGCTCCTCGAAGACGGTGTGCAGATGGGCCGCGCAAACTGCAGGTCAACCTAGGCGGCTCGCGTGCGAGCAAGCACAAGGATAAAGGGGAAGCTCGTTGTGGCGTGAACGAGGTCCATGTGCTCCTGCACGAGCTTGCAGAAGCGTGAGAGGCTCCATCTGTTGATATGCTCGGGATGATTTCCCAAACGAGAAATATCTCGAAATCTGAGTAGATTCATAACTTGGAACCATGGCTCATGAGGGACTGTGAGGAGAAGAAATTGATTCGAAAGTGCTGATAGCTGTCTGAGCGTGGTTGGCGCATCTGGCATGTGCTCTAGTATTTGAGACGCGATGACCAGATCGAAACGCCTCTCGCTTAAATCAAGCGTCCGTATGTCTCCGCAATAGAAGTCATACGCCGGAAACTTACCCCTTGCTACCTGTACAGCATCTTCTCGAAGGTCAACGCCTACCACGTGCGGAAGATGTACCCCACGTCTTTGAAGGTGCTCGTGGAAATAAGCCTCGCCGCAGCCGAGATCAAGAACTGATTCTATGTTCAAAGGTGAAAGTAACTGAGCAGCTGTGTCAAAAAAACGACCCAGGACGTACCGGTGAATCGGGTTCGGATTTTCGTACTTAGACTGATGCCGGCGAGTTGTATCGTCGTGTAGGGTCGTATTCATCCAGGTGTGTTGCGGGTCTGTTGAGGATATTTCTCGGCTATAATCGCATGCTGTTTTAGCCTTAAAGACTTGGACAGAATGAACTCAGCAAATACCCCGAGCGAAATCAGTTGTATTCCGGCAAGCACGAAAAGCATTCCGAAAAATAGTAGGGGGCGGTTGCCGATTGGTTCGGAGAGTGCAAGCCACTGACACGTTAGGTAGATTAAAGAGAGCAGGCCCAGCGCTAAAAGCCCGACACCGAAGCTGATAAACAAATGACCTGGACGATTTCGAAAAAACGAGAGCGCGGTGACGCTTACAAAATCGGATAGCCCGCCCACGTACCTGGAAAATCCGTAACGCGAAGAGCCAGTACGCCTTGCGTCATGAACGATCGGAACCTCAGTGACCCGATAACCCTGCTGGAACACCAAAAGGGGTAGGAATCGATGCAAGCTCCCGTAAATCTTCATCGCTGAGAACGCTGTTCGTCGAAAGGCTTTCAATCCACAATTGTGATCATGGAGCTTAAGTCCGGATGAGTATGAGAGGAAAAAATTGAAGACACGTGACATCAATTTTTTTTCGAGGGAATCTTTTCGGTTCTGCCTCCAGCCTACAACCATATCGAAACCCTCGTCTAACTTGTGAAGCAGCTTCGGGATCTGATCTGGTCGATCTTGGAGGTCTCCATCGAGGCATACAACGGTGTCAAAGCGTGCGGCGTTTACTCCGTTTGAAAGCGCATCCGATTTGCCAGCTTTAAATCTATGCCTGATACCAGAAACTTGGGTGTTCCTCTTGCAAAGCTCAGTGATAACGCGCCAAGAATCGTCGGTGCTGCCGTCGTCAACGAAAAGGATCTCCCATGAGGGTACGTGCCCTTCGAGCTCAGAGACAATCTTTTGTGTAAGGATCTCTAGGCTGAGTGCTTCATTATGTACCGGGACCACAACGCTAATCATCACATGATCACGCTAGCGCATCGAAAACCGTGGAACAACGAGAAAACTCGTCATCACCTTCCTCGGTGCCTGTGCCCCTCGGTCACACCTCAGTGAATGCGAAGTAGATATCGTCCGCTCCCGCATGGGCGGTGACGGATAGGGAGCCACCGAGGTGGCAATCGTAGGGCAGATCCACAAAGAGGTGCTGCGAGCATGTGGT
>JBEGVS010000028.1:0-10577 GCA_041178185.1 Pseudomonadota bacterium | reverse complement strand
GGTGCAATTGCTACCTCTGTATCCACCCCACCCTCGCTGAGCTCGGGAGCCCCTAGAAGGGGCGGTCTTGCTCGTTGGTACTTGGATACTTGGTCCCCTCCGATAGGAGGGGTTGTCCCATTGGAAGCCGCAGCGAAGCGGGGGCGTGGCTGTTTGATCGAAATTGTGGAGTGATGTTTGCCGCTACGGGTTGTGCCCGGGGATGGCGACCATTCCTGGTCGCTCTGGGCGCCAAATAAAGGCCGTTCAGGCACTTAGAGCAGCAGTAGAATAGAAGTTCGATCTTACAGTAAGATAAGACGGGCTATCCTCTTTGGGGGCGACACCATGAAGCCGAGGCCAAAACAAACAGGTGATAAAGCGGCGGAGCGCGCCAACCCTGCACAGGGATCCTTGACCGATCTCTCTCCTGCCCAAAACCTCAAACCATGGGAGGACCAAGCCCTTACACCAGAAGCTCGTCTTCAAGCGTACAAAGAGTTCCTGCGAGAAAAGATCTCCAATATCCTAGCTGCAACCGACCGAGTAAGCAGCGACCCAGCGAAGGTGTTAGAGATCCGCGACGATCCTGAGACAACGCGGTGGGTGAAAGAGGCGAAGAAGCTGGAGGGTCTATCACCTCAGGACTTCTGCCATCGGATAGACTACCGTCCCGAGGTCCGGGAGCTTTTGGGCAAGAACTTTCTAGGCGCTGAAGCATGGCGCTCTCAGGGTATAGAGGTAGGAGAGCCTCCTCCGATTCCCGCAACCATCACAACAGAGCTTCTTGAGTCCGATTGTCCGTTTCATCCGGAAGGGAAGATTAAGGACACGCACCTCTTAGTCTTGATACCAAAGACGGTAAATGGTGAGCCCTACAGTGCGCTGAAGCTTGATGAGCTATGTGCGACGCGGAGAGGGTCCGGCAATCAATTGCTTTACGACGAGACTAAATCGGCAACACAATGGAAGGGACGTCCGTGGGCTGCAAGCTCGCAAACAAAAAGCGAATGGATGTTAATCGCGAAAAGCGGTCCGGACTTCAATAAAGTGCCCAAAGAGAGGCAGTTTGTCCTCAAGGATATAGTCGGCCAACAGAAGGTGCAGGACGAGCATTACCCAGAATATCGAGGGGTCAGGACGGTTGAGCTTATGACAGCTGTACTGTTGAATGACTTGGTACATGGGGCGCCTCGGATGCTTGACGGAATTGAATACCTTCGGTGCGTAGAGGAGCATAATCATGGCAGATGTACCTCCGTCGGAGGCTTTCATGCGAGTGGTTTAGAGGTTCTTGGAGTGTACCAAGACAACCCGTCTCCCTGCGTTGGTGTCGGTCTTGCCCGGAGGGTGTAACACAGTCGGAGAGTTGGCCGCTCAGTAAGGAGTGATGAGGAAATGTTCGCTAGGATGACGCTACGGGGAGACACGGTCGCCATGGTAGAGGGCGAGCATGGCACTCTTGCGCATGGCTCAGAGAGCGTGCTGAGGCATCCGGCCGATTGCAAGCCGTGGGAAGACGCCTCATGTACGCCTGCAGAACGCCTCGCCGCCTACAAAATGTTTGTCGCAGGAAAAATAGAATCTATTTTGGCAGCGTGGGACAACGTGCGGGGCGATCTTGCAAAACAACAAGAGATACAGCACGCGCCTGAAACGCAGCGATGGTACCGCGAGGCTCTTAAGTTACGACATGCCTCCCCTGAGGATTTCTGTTATGGGGTGGATTTTTATCCTGACTTTCAACAGCTCTTAGGTAAGAACTTCCTTGGTGCTGAGGCTTGGCGCTCTCAAGGAATCGATGTCGGGGATGTTCCAGCGGTACCCGCATCGATCACAAGAGGCCTCCTTGAGTCGGATTGCCCGCTCCATCCAGGGGAGAAGATCAAGGACACGCACCTCCTAGTATTGATGCCCAAGATGGTCAATGGTGAGCCCTATAGTGCACTCAAGCTTGATGAGCTGTGTGCGGTGCGCAAGGGATCGGGAGATAAACTTATTTTCGCAAATTGGAGAGACTGGAAGGATCGTCCTTGGGCGGCGATGCCACAAATAGAGAGTGGATGGATCCTGATCCCGAAATACGACCCGAATCCTCGATTCGTTCTCGATGATAAACACTTCCGGTACAAAAGCATCGCAGAGCAGCAGAAGGTGCACGAGGATCACTACCCTGACTATAGAGAGGGAAGGGTGTTAGAGGTAATGACCTCGGTATTACTGTATGACCTTGTCAATAAGCAGCGATATCTTGGCGGCTATCTTCGGTGCGCAGAGCTCAATCAGTTTCGTACCTGTCGAGTTGCCGTTGGCTTTTTTTACTCTGAAGGTTTGCGAATCGAATCGACGCATGAGGTCGGTATCCGCGAAAGTGTCGGCCGTGCCCTAGCCCGCAAGTTGTAGCGCGTATATTCTTTGTCTACTAGCACCGATAGGGCAAGGTGATGTTCGGTGGGTGTTGAAAAGGTTCTACGCTTAGCATGAGTAGGGTGCTGCTGATTGAGGACGTTCTACAAGGAGTTGATCCAGTGATTGTAGGCGGTCGACATCGATATAGACAACCTCGCCTATCCGTTCGAGTTTTCCCTCCGCGAGAATGATCGCGCTTCTCATCGTAATCGTTTGATGCGCGTCAAAGAGCGCAGGTCGAATGATCAGATTTGTCGTTCCGGTTTCATCCTCGAGGGTAATAAATACAACCCCTTTAGCGGTTCCTGGACGTTGTCTCGCGATGACTAATCCTGCCGTAGATACACGGCTTCCCGCCCTTCTGCCATATTTACCTTGAAGGTGCTCCGATGGGTGCGCCCCCCTCTGTGTGAGATGGTCACGTAAAAACATCAGAGGGTGAGCTTTTAAGGACAGCCCCGTTGTTGCGTAATCGTCAAACATATCTCGTTGTGCAGTTGGCGTAGGAAGAGCTTTTTCATGGCCTGCGGAGCGCTTGGCCAAGAGCGCATCGAGGGGAGCTGGTTGAGAGGCGAGCGCGCTGATGTTCCAGTGCGCAGGGCGACGAGTAAGTGCAACCGACCCAAAGGCATCGGCTTTCGCTAGAGTTCGCAGAGTTGATTTCGAAACATGTATATCCCGCGCCCATAAAGAGTCGATTGAGTCGAACTCGCCCCTTTGTTCGACCGAGTCCGTGATCGCATGAGCATGATCTCTCCGCAGTCCGGAAATGAGCCGAAGGCCCAAGCGCACCTCGCTCGCGTTGCCTGGATACGACATGGCGCAATCCCAACCGCTTTTGTTCGCGTCTATTGGTGTAAATTGCACCCCGTGTCGTTGGGCATCCTGCACGATCTGAGAAGGTGCATAGAAGCCCATCGGCTGACTATTGAGGAGCGCACATGCAAACTCTGCAGGATAGTGTCGTTTTATCCACGCGGACGCGTAGACCAGAAGCGCAAATGATGCGGCATGAGATTCTGGAAATCCATACTCGCTAAATCCCTTTATTTGATTGAGGCATGTTTCAGCGAAATCAGAGGTGTAGCCATTTTCAAGCATGCCCCTCACGATCTTTTCTTTAAAATTCTCTATCACCCCCTTATGCGTTTTCCACGCCGCCATAGCGCGGCGAAGCTGCTCTGCTTCTCCCGGAGTGAAGTTTGCTAGGGTGATTGCCAGTCGCATCGCTTGTTCTTGAAAGATCGGAACGCCGAGGGTCTTTCCTAAGATTCGCTCGACACGTGCGTCCGGATAGTACGGTTTTTCGTATCCGTTTCTCCGCTTAAGGAAGGGGTGGACCATATTTCCCTGAATGGGACCGGGTCGTACGATAGCTACCTCAATAACGAGGTCATAAAAGCAGCGCGGCTTAAGACGGGGCAGCATCGACATCTGAGCTCGTGACTCAACTTGGAATACCCCGACGCTATCTGAGCGGGAGAGCATCTCGTATACGGCGGGATCCTCTGCGGGTATAGAGTGAAGTTCGAGCTTCTCACTCCGTCGAGCGTTAATGAGATCGAGCGCTTTCCGGATACACGTGAGCATCCCAAGGGCAAGGATATCTATCTTGAGCATGCCGAGCTCTTCGATATCGTTTTTATCCCATTCGATGATGGTTCGACTCTCCATCCCTGCATTGATAATAGGCACGATCTCACACAGCGGCGTATTGGAGATAATAAAGCCACCTACGTGTTGTGAGAGGTGACGAGGAAAGCCGACTAGTTCGTTAGCGAGGAGTAACGAGTTCTGGACAGTCGCATCGAATGGATCGAGACCTACCTCACGAAGGGAGTCTGCGGTGATGGCACAACCGGTCCAGCGATGAACGCCTTTGGCGAGTTTGTCGACTATCTCAAGCGAGAGCCCGAGCGCTTTTCCGATCTCACGTACGGCGCTGCGCGCTTGATAGGTAACGACCTCTGCAGCGATCGCTGCTCGGTGACGACCATATTTTCCGTAAATGTACTGAATGACCTCCTCTCGGCGCTCATGCTCGAAGTCGATATCGATATCGGGGGGCTCTCTCCGTTCTTTGCTGACGAAGCGAGCGAAGAGCAGGTCGATCTTGGTTGGATCGACCGAGGTTATGCCCAAGCAGTAACACACCACTGAGTTAGCTGCTGCGCCGCGGCCTTGGCACAATATTCCGCGCTCTCGGGCGAAGGCTACGATATCATAGCAGGTGAGGAAGTACTTTTCGTACTCAAGCTCGTGAATAAGGGAGAGCTCCTCCTGAATGGCTTGTGTGACGTGGTTGGGAACTCCGGTTGGATAGTGCCGATGAGCTCCCTTGATGACTTCTTGGTGAAGATACTCGTAGGGTGAGAGTTGGTTGGGGCAGATCTCGTCGGGGTAGGTGTACCTAAGTTGAGAAAGAGAAAAAGATGACGCTATCTCCGTAATGGTTTGCGTACGTGATATGGCGTGTGGAAGGTCACGAAAGAGTCTCGCCATCTCCTCGGGTGATTTGAGATAGCGCTCTCCGTTCTGAAAGAGACGGAAGCCCGCTTGTTGTAGGGTACACTTCTCCCGAATGCAGGTTACCGCGTCTTGAAGGGGTTTTCGTTCAGGGGTGTGGTAATGCACATCGTTTGTCGCCACTGGAGCTATCGAGAGCTGTTTCGTGATGGAGAGCGCTTTGTGGAAAAGGTGTGGATTGAGCGGGCTATAGTTAGAGGTGAGCGCAAGTGAGAGGAGCGCAGGATCGCGGGAGTTGTCCTTGAGGATGCTACAGAAGTCAAAAAATATCTCCGCGCGTGTTTTCTTCTCGGTCGCGCTTTCTTGGTGATCGATATGATGAAAGAGGGTCTGAAAGAACGGTGGCACGATAATCGTGGCGAATGAATCCTGAGCGGGCAGGAAATCCTCTAGGTTTAAAAAGAAGTCATTCTTTGAGACCTCTCGTTTGCCGTTTGTGAGGAGCTGACAGAGCGTTCCGTACGCGGCCTTATCTTTAGGATAGAGGAGCAGGGAGCTTCGGTGATACTGAGGCACCCGCTCACGTAACGGGTGTTTGCACATCCCAGTGAAATCTATCTCAACGCGGCATCCTACAAGGAATTGTATCCCAGCTTCCTGTGCCGCGACGTGTCCCCGAACGATTCCAGAGAGGGTGTTGTAGTCGGTAAGCCCGACAGCTTTGTAGCCGAGTTGCGCAGCTTGCCAGACCAATTCATGGGGATGGCTTGCTCCTCGGAGGAATGAGAAGTTGCTGGCGACTTGGAGCTCGGTATACGAGGGGCGAGGTGTCATAAGGTTTTCCTATTAAGCCCGGAGTGATCGAGCATTATGCATCGGTGCTCGAAGGAGGTAGTGAGTCGCCTCGTTCTCATACCCACATCCCATGAAGAAACCATGTGTGAGTCGTCTGGTCTCGAAATACCCATAGCCAGCGCCCACACTCATCCTGAACTTTAAAATAATCACGCGTGATACCTACATCCTTGGCGAGATTTCCTCCCCACCATTCAGGGGATATCCGCTCAGGGCCGATACCGGTAAGGATTTTAAGTTTCTTACCTCTCCACTGAATAAAAGAGGGCGGTTTATCGGGAAGCATGGAGATGGTGGTTATCTCTTCTGGATCTGCAAGTAGATAGGAAGGGCGTTCATGGAGCGTATAGTGTGGGATGCTCTCATGTACGTTTGACGTGCTCATCGCATCGGTTGCGCTATGATACGAGAATGATTTTTCAGGTATGTATGATTGATTTAGTTTCGCGAAGAGGAGACGTTCTTTGCCGATGCGGACACTAAAGGTGTTGAGTAGCTCCTTCTTCTCTCGTGAGTCCGGCGCATCTTTATGCGGAGAGGGTGAGAGGCTCTTTTGTTCAGAGCGGGTCGCCTCAATCTGTCGAGCGGTGATGGTTATCTCACGAATCTCACCAGAAAAATTCATTCCATCAATAATCGGCTCAATAATAGTGGTGAGGTGTCCTATATCATCGGTTGCAGAGGCGAGGGAGAGCTCGCGGTAGATCACTGCTTTGGCAGTGTCTTGAATCGAGAGGTGAAAGTATTTCGCGGAGCGTTTGTTGCTTTTAAGTTTATTGATAACAGCTTGGAAGAGGCTGTAAATCGAGATGACGATACTCTTTCGGTGTGTAAGTGGTGGTTCAAATATTCGAGATGCGTTGTACCGCTTCGTCTCTTCAACGGTATGGAGGCGCTCTTCAATATCTCCGAATGCCTGCTCAAGGCGGTAGGTCACAAACTTTCCGAAGCGTTGCGCAATGGTGTAGCGAGGAAGATAGGTGAGGTCACCAATCGATGACATCCCTACATCCCGAAGAAGATCGAGTGAAGCCGTTGGAATGCGCAGCGCCGCGAGGGGAAGGGGTGAAAGAGCTGGTACTATCTCTTGCCGATTGATAACGACGCGAGGAGCTCCAGCAACTGAATACCGCGAGAGCGCCCATGCGGATCCAAGTGTTGGAGCAACCGCGATAGCGGCTGTGCCTTTAAAAAAGGCATGGATATGAAGTGCGAGTTTCGTGACATCGCCATGGAGCTTATCTGTGCCGGTAAGATCAATAGTTATCCCGTAGTGAAGTTGGCTCACGTCCTCAAGCGTTCCTTGTGAACGTCCAACAAAGAGTTCGTGGTCAAGACCAACAAGGGGAGAGAACTCTAGACATCGAACGGCTAGTTTATAGAGCGCTCTACAGTCTCGTACCGGATCGAAGGGTTCAACGTAGGCACCAGGAGAGAATGCTACGGCAAGAGGAAGTGCCATACCTGGTCGCACGCCAGCATGCATCGCCGACGCGCAACATCGCGCCACTACAAGGTGGTTCGCGACGGTACTTGTAAGGAGCACCGAGCTCGGTTTATCCAAACCTCTGAACTTTAAACTTCTCTTCGTGATCTGTATCGACCACTCGGGGAAGTAAGCGCAGAGATAGCGTCTCTCTATCTTCATACTCGTTCTCTAAGCTGATCGCCCACGATGAATGAGGGATGGATCCTCCCTTGCTTCGTTCGAGGGTCAGGCTCCATGTTGGGTGAAGGTTGGAAGAGGGAAGGGGAGCGAGTGCCCACTTAGTTGCGCTGCTGCTCGGCATAGAGAGGTCTTGTAGTGACCTCAGAAGGAGAGCGGTTGTTCCGTTTGCGTGTGCTCGTAGCGATAACCTTCGTGTTGTTTTGAGGGGGAGTCGGGGAGAGTCGGCGATAACAAGTTTAATAAGTGGGGACCTGAGCGCTGTCTCGATAGCCCATAGGGTAAGCTTTTCGTTCGGTGGATCGATAAAGAGGCATGAAGAGAGGAGTCGCTGCGGGAGTGAGAAGGGGGTCGGCCACGAACGGCGCCCTATCCAAGCGATAAAGAAGGGAGGGGCGCCGGATGCGACCTTATCCCAGGCGCTCGTAGGAGAGGTGTAGTAGGCGTCGATAGCGTTGCGGGCCAGGAGCGTAGGGATGGCGACGCTCGTTGCGATGTTGCGTGATGGGTCCTTGTAGTAGAACTCGTGGAGCGCTCCACAGGCGAGGCCTCCTCCCGAGAGAGCGCCATCTATCTCCTCTACATTAAATGGAATGACGGCATTCCGGTGCTGCTGAGGGCGCTGTGAACACGTTTTCCACAAGTTATCCACAGGTGTGGATTCCCCCTTCCAGACGATTCCTTGAGAGATGAGCTCGTTGAGCCCGCGAGCAATTGCAGGGGAGGTTGAGGAGGGAGGGGTAGAATGCTCGTCTAACCCTTTGATAGTATTGCTATATAGTATCGTTTTCATGACCGTGTTGTAGAGAGCCCCTCTATATTCTAGTATAATTCTATACTAGAAATAAATGCTGAACTTGCTAGAAAAGGTTCAACGAGGTGCGAAAAAGGGGTGTGGATAACGTGTGGGAAGAGCAGTGACTCGGGTCGGAAGGTGAAACGAGACGGTGTTATTAGTCGGCGAGGGGAGACCCACGCGACGCGCATGTGAGGGGGCGAGGCGACAGGGGCGCGATGGGAAGCCCGCAAGAGCTTGTACCAAGAGAAGGATCCCCTTGTGCAAGAGGTTGTCTCTACACATCAAACGAGCGGATGGTGCCGTATACAACACCGCCCTCTGGCGGTTACATTACGGGTGCATCTCGTGATGCTCCAACTTTTCCTACAAAGGCCACCTCCCTATGAAGAAGCAGATTGGTATCACGTTCCTCGTGATCTTTCTTCTCACCGCGTTTCTCGGTGTTGTTAAAGCTACGCAGATACAAAGAGCTATCGCCGAGCATGCTCGCTTCGCTCCTCCCCCCGAGGCGGTGACGATAACCAAGGTAACCAAGGCCGAGTGGCGCGAGAGTTTTGATACGGTTGGTTCCTTTGTGTCGATTCAAGGATCGACGCTGAGCGCCAAAGAATCAGGAAACGTTGTCGCGGTTCGATTTGAGTCCGGTGCGAAGGTCAAAGCGGGCGATGTTCTTATTGAGATTGACCGTTCCGTTGAAGAGGCAAATCTCAAAGGCGCCGTCGCTCGATTGGAGCTGGCTAAACAGAACCTTGAGCGTGCGAGCAAGCTACGTGGACAGAGCGCACTTGCGCTCTCGACCCTTGAGGACGCACAGTCAAAGGTTCGTCAGAGTGAGTCTGAGGTTCAGTCGATTAAGGCCGCCATCGAGCACAAAACAATAGTGGCCCCCTTTGACGGACGCGCTGGTATTAGAACGGTGAACGTCGGAAGTTACGTCAACGCCGGCTCTCCCCTGGTGCCGCTCTATTCACTCAATCCGATCTACTTTAACTTTTCTGTTCCTCAGCAATTAGCTCCCCAGCTCACGACAAATACCGATGTGACGGTTCGTGTTGACGCATTCCCTAACCGGACGTTTATAGGAGAGGTTACGGCAATCAATCCTAATATCGATGAGGTGCTTCGTACGATCTCGGTACAAGCCACCGTTCAGAACCCACTCGAAGAGATCCTTCCCGGTATGTTTGGGTCGGTACATTTCGATATTGGAAACGCAACCTCGCTGGTAGTCATTCCATCGTTGAGCGTCGCGTACGCTCCGTATGGAAATTCCGTTTATGTCGCTGAGCGAAAAAATGACCCACAGGGTAAAGAGATCGTTACTGTGCGCCAGCAGATCGTTCAACTTGGGCGTACCCGAGGTGACTTTGTCTCAGTGACGAAGGGGCTTTCTGAGGGGGATGAGATCGTTGCGACGGGATCCTTTAAGTTACGTCCAGGAGCTCAGATCCAGATTAAACAGGAGGGAACCCCGCCACTCTCTCTGGAGCCAAAGGTAGAGAATAGATAACGAAGGCGTCGCTCCATGAAGTTTACGGATATCTTTATTAAACGACCGGTTCTCGCCATCTGCTTGAACATGATGATCCTTATCGGCGGTTACACCGCGATAGAGAAGCTCAATGTTAGGCAGTATCCCAAGAGCGACATGTCCGTAGTGACCGTTAAGACGGCGTATGTCGGGGCTCCTGCAGACCTTGTTCGAGGATACATCTCTACACCGTTGGAGCGTGTGATAGCGAGCGCCGATGGCATCGACTACATTGAGTCAGCGAGTAAGCAGGGATTAAGTGAGATTACGGCCCATCTTCGTTTGAACTATGATGTAAACGCCGCGCTCACGCAGATTCAATCTAAGGTCGCCCAGGTTCGAAACGATCTACCCCCAGAAGCTGAAGTTCCGATTATCAACGTTGAGAGTAGCGACAATCGCTTCGCATCGATGTACATCGGCTTCTCGGCAAAGGACATGACGCCCAATCAGATTACCGACTACCTCACACGGGTAGTGCAGCCGCAAATCACCGCGGTATCCGGAGTGCAACGAGCGGATATCTTGGGTGGACGGGTCTTTGCCATGCGTATCTGGCTTGACCCAGACAAGATGGCGGCGCTCGGCATTAGCGCGACCGAGGTGCGTCAGGCTCTCTCGAGCAATAACTTTCTCTCCGCCGTTGGCGCTACAAAGGGATCCCTCGTTTCCGTAAATCTGATCGCCAACACCGATCTGAAAACCCCCGAAGAGTTTAAAAAGCTCGTCGTCCGGCAAAAGGGAGATAGGATCGTGCGACTTGAGGAGATAGCTGATGTTACCTTGGGCGCCGAAAGCTATGATGAAGATGTTCGTTTTAATGGACAGGCCGCTATCTTCATGGGGGTGTGGGTTCTACCGAATGCCAATTC
>JBEGVS010000027.1:0-5836 GCA_041178185.1 Pseudomonadota bacterium | reverse complement strand
ATCGTCTCGTTCTGGATCTTTGCTGGTACCCTTCTCGCGCTCCGCGCTGGTGGCGAGCAGCTCGGTTGGGGATTCCAACTTCAATCACCGGCGTTTGTTGCCTTCATGATATTTACGCTATTTGGATTGGGGTTCCTTTTTTTGAGCGACGTAGCGCTTGGTGGCTCAATTCAAAGGGTCGCAGGAAGGGCCAAGATCTCTACAACCTATCTCGGTTCCTTCTGTAACGGCGCGCTTGCTACCGCCGTCGCTACACCTTGCACCGGTCCGTTTATGGGGTCAGCTCTTGCGGCAACACTAACTCTTTCGGCGGTTGAAAACTTCTCAATCTTTACGGCGCTCGGTGTTGGCATGAGCCTTCCCTACCTCGTGATCGCGTTTAAACCACACCTCCTTGAGCGCCTTCCCCGACCGGGAACGTGGATGGAGAGCTTTAAGCAGCTCATGGCATTTCCTCTCTTTGCATCCGTTGTGTGGCTCTCTCGTGTATTCGCCCGACAGATGGGGCTCGAAACTCCAGGGCTTGATGTGCTCACGGATCTTATGTGGGGATTATTGCTAGTTGGATTTGCCTTCTGGCTCATCCTTCAAGCTCGAGCCGCGTCTTCGCCGCTTACACAGCGAGCGCTACGCGCGCTCGCCCTTACGCTGTTCGTTGTCGGGTTTGTTAAGGGACTCCCATCATCGAAAGAGGTCGAGGGCACTCGCTCTCGAGCGTGTCTCGCCAACGAAACGACCACCGCAGAGCCGGATGCGTTCGGATTGATTTGGGAACCGTATTCTGAGGCTCGCCTCGCTGCGCTCGTTGCGCAGGGAAGGTCGGTGTATCTCGATTTCACCGCCGAGTGGTGTATCACCTGCCAGGTGAATGAGCGTCTTGTGTTTAGCTCCAGCGAGGTGCGCGCCCTTATCGTTCAAAAGAACGTCGCTCTTATGAAGGGCGACTGGACGACGAAGAGCCCCTCTATTACGGCAGCCCTTCGTCGCTATGGACGTAACGGCGTCCCACTCAACGTGATAATAAACAAAGGAAAGCAAAACGAGGCCGTAATACTGCCTAACATCCTGACCCCGGGAATGGTCATCGCCGAGCTTGAGCGGCTCTAGAAGCACGGCGCCCGCCTATCCTCGTCGCGAGAGCTTGCTTATGGTATTTCGCGCACAGAGATCGTAGCCTCACACCTGCATTCTTTTATTTGGAGGCCCGCTATGACCACGATTCGTCACGTTGTGAAGCATATGTGTACAACTCTCTTCGCACTGTGTGCGGTTGCGACCGCCCATCTGGACGCGTTTGCACAAGCAGTTGTGGGCAATCAGGCTCCTCAATTCACCGCGAAAGATTCAACCGGCAAAGATATCTCTCTCAACAGCTTTAAGGGAAAGGTTGTAGTGCTTGAATGGTTTAATCAGAACTGCCCCTTTGTGAAGAAGTTCTACAAGAATGGCGACATGCAGAGATTTCAACAGGACCTCGGAGCCAAAGGCGTCGTATGGCTTACAGTCAGCTCATCAGCGCCCGGAAAGAGCGGTCATGTAACGGCGGATCAAGCTGAGACCGTTCGCACCGACCTAGGCATGAAATCCTCGGCGCTGGTCCTTGATGAGAGTGGCGCGATCGGAAAAGCATACGGAGCTCGCACAACACCGCATATGTTCGTGATCGCAGCCGATGGCAAGCTCGCCTACGCAGGCGCAATCGACAGCGAGAACTCAACTGATGCAGATGATATCGCGGGAGCGAAAAACTATGTGGTGAGCGCAGTCGAAAATCTCCTCGCCAACAAGCCGGTTGAGACAAACTCCACCGAGCCGTACGGGTGTTCGGTGAAGTACTAAGAGCACTGGGCGAATTCGTCACGGGGGATGGATTTTCGGTCTAACCACGGCACAAGGAAACCAGGGCCCACGTTGTTGTGTGGCAACAAAGGTCGCTCTGCCGCGATACAAACGTGCAGGAGCCTACAATCCCTTTCGCCCCCGGGTGCATCCATACGGCGGACGAACAGCACACGGCTAAAACGGCGTTACAAACACCGCTTTTGTAACAAATTGTCCCAAAGGGTTGCGCTGAGGGGTATATCCTTTGTAACAATGGCACCGGATTAAAGATGTCGACACAACTTGTCATAGTAGAATCGCCCACCAAAGCCCGCACCATCGAGAAATTCTTAGGTAAGGATTTCGAGGTGTTAGCTTCGTATGGCCACGTTCGTGACCTACCGAACAACGCTGCCGAGATCCCGGCTGAGGTGAAAAAGCAAAAGTGGGCTCGCCTGGGTATTAACGTCGATAGCGACTTCTCTCCTCTTTATATTGTACCGAGCGACAAGGAGAAGCGGGTCAACGAACTAAAGCGTGCCGTTAAGAAAGCCTCTGTCGTCTATCTCGCAACCGACGAAGATAGAGAGGGAGAGTCTATTAGTTGGCACCTTCTTGAGGTGCTAGACCCCAAGGTCCCCGTTAAGCGCCTGGTTTTCCACGAAATTACAAAGAAAGCGATTGAGGAGAGCCTCAGCAACGCCCGTGAGATCGACCAGAATCTCGTACGAGCGCAAGAAACCCGGCGTATCATCGACCGCCTCTACGGCTACTCTGTCAGCCCCCTCTTATGGAAGAAGATGGTCCCGCGTCTAAGTGCAGGTCGAGTGCAAAGCGTGGCGATGCGCCTTCTTGTGCAACGGGAACGAGAGCGAGCGCGCTTTAGATCGGCTGACTACTGGGACCTCAAGGCCTTGTTCGAGGCCGCTTCCGATCGAACCCTCCCCTTTGAAGGGCTCCTCACCCACGTGGATGGTAAGCGTGTAGCGACGGGAAGAGATTTTGATGAAACGACCGGCAAGCTCAACGAGAAGGACTCTATCATCCTTCTCGACGAAGCCGCAGCTCAACAACTTGAGCGTTCTCTTGCCTCCGCGAGCCCAGAGGTCACCGAGGTCGAAAGCAAGCCGTTCACGCAGCGACCGTACGCTCCGTTTACCACCAGCACGCTCCAACAAGAGGGAAGCCGCAAGCTCGGATTTGGAGCGAAGCGCACGATGGCGGTCGCTCAAACACTCTACGAAAACGGATTCATCACCTACATGCGTACCGACTCGACGAACCTCTCTGATGAGGCGATCTCGGCGGCGCGTTCACTGATTGGCAAGGAGTTCGGCTCGGAATTCCTCCCGAGCGCACCTCGTATCTATAAGACCAAGGTGAAAAACGCGCAGGAAGCGCACGAAGCTATTCGACCGGCAGGCGCTGAGTTTACCTCTCCCGCTACCGTTAAAGATCGTCTCGGACTCGAAGCCTTCCGTCTCTATGAACTTATCTGGAAGAGAACCTTGGCGTGTCAGATGAAGGACGCCGAGGGAACTCGTGTAGGGGTAACGATTCAAGCTGGCAACGCAACCTTCCGCGCCTCCGGAAAAACGATCTCATTCGCTGGATTCCTTCGCGCATACGTTGAGGGCTCAGATGACCCAGAGGGCGACCTTGCTGAACAGGAGCGCAACCTTCCGCCTCTCAAACAAGGCGACAAGGTTTCGGCGATGGGCTACGACGTTCTTAAACATACAACGCAACCCCCCGCGCGCTATACTGAAGGCACCTTAATCAAAGAGCTCGAGAAACTTGGCATCGGACGACCGAGCACCTGGGCCACAATCGTGGACGTGGTGCTTTCTCGTGATTATGCGTTCAAGAAGGGCACTGCTCTTGTGCCGAGCTTCCTCGCCATCGGCGTCACCTCACTTCTTGAGAACTACTTCTCACACCTCGTTGATTACGAGTTCACCGCAAACCTTGAGGACGACCTCGACGCTATTTCACGTGGCGAAAAGGATAACCTCGCCAAGCTGCGCTCATTCTACTTTGGCGACGAAAGCATCACGAAGGGCCTCAAAGACCTCGTAACAGCCGGCGAGGAGACGATCGATCCACGCGAGGTGTGTGGCATCGCGCTTGGTGTGGATAGCCAAGGCCGCAAGGTTGAGGTCCGCATCGGTCGATGGGGTCCATTCCTTTCAAACGGCGAAACTCGAGCAAGCATTCCGGACTCAGTCACCTTTGATGAACTAGATGCGCCAAAAGCGGAAGCACTCCTTGCGGAAGCAGCAAAGGGCCCAGCATCCCTTGGAAACGACCCAGACACCAACGAACCGATCTATCTCAAGAAGGGGCGCTTCGGACCCTACGTGCAACGTGGCGATATGGTCGAAGGTGGAGAGAAGCCGAAGATGGCGTCCCTTCTTCCAGGCATGGCACCGGATTCGGTTACCCTAGAGACCGCGCTCATGCTGCTCTCCTTACCTCGAACGGTAGGTAAGAATCCCGAGAACGACACCGAGATAACGATCCAAAACGGCCGCTTCGGTCCGTACATCAAGTGCGGTACAGAAAGTAGGACCATTCCAGCCGATGAATCGCCATTCACGATGACCCTTGAGCGGTCCCTTGAGATCTTAAAGCAGCCTCGCACTCGGGGTCGCGCCTCTAATCAGCCAAAGACCTTGAAAGAGGTCGGCAAGCATCCTCGCTCTGGCGAGACCGTATCGATAAAGAGCGGACGCTACGGGCCGTATGTCACTGATGGCACCGTCAACGCGTCGCTGCCTCAAGGGGCTGAGCCTGAAGCTCTGACCATGGAGCAGGCAGTAGAGCTCCTCGATGCACGTGCAGCTAAGGGCCCATCAAAGGGACGAAAGCGCGCCACGAAAGCGAAAGCAGCAGCAGAGCCGAAGAAGAAGGCAGCGGCGCCCAAGAAACCTCGCGCGAAAGCTACGAAGAAGACCGCGGCTGGGGAGTAAATTCCGACATCGAGAACTCCCGTCGCGCGAACCCGCAGCTTGCGAGCGGCTGTGTTCAAAATCAATATTAAATTGAAGGGTCACTACCAACATACAAAGGCGCTCATTCCTGAGCGCCGTGTTGCGTGAGGCAAAGATATTTTGCGATGCGAAATAACACAAAAGACTGTCCACAAATTTCGATCAAACATCCGCGCCCCAATGCGGGGCGCCCAAGAACCAAACAGCCACGCCTCCGCTGCGCTGCGGCTTCCAATGGGACAACCCCTCCTATCGGAGGGGACCAAGTATCCAAGTACCAACGATCAAGTTTTTAACTTCCGGGCAAGAGCACGACCAATGCAGCCATGGGCGCCGTCGCCGTTGTCATCGTCGACCCTCAAGCCGCTAGCATTAAAGCTGCCAACGCAGACGCGCCCGCCAGAAGCATTTTCCTCGGTGCAGCGGAGATAGTTCCATCCGTCCAAAATTCTCGGTTCGCCATTCACTAAGTCATTCAACAGAGCCATCGTCATAACCTCAAGCGTCTTCACCTCTCGGTAGTCTGAGTAGTGTTTCTCGTGAACATCCTGCTGCGCTGCTATCCTCTTGCCCCTAAAATGCTTGTCTGGCGATACCTCAGGGTCCGGATCGCTCCTAGGTAGTAGCATCCACTCACTTTGAGATTGAGGGAGTTTCGCCCATGCCTGACCTTTCCATCTCGTTGCCCAATCGCTTCCATCGTAAATTAACCGATCCCCTGACCCCTTCCGCTCACCACACAGCTCATCAAGCTTTAAAGCCGTATACGGCTCACCATTTACCGTCTGAGGTACAAGTACCAAGATATGCGTGTCCCTTATCTTTTGTCCTGGATGGAGCGGGCACTCTGACTCAAGAAGCTCCTTGGTGATTGCGGAGGGGATCGGTGGGGCAACTCCTACATCGATCCCTTGAGAACTCCATGCTTCAGCGCCAAGGAAGTTCTTACCCAAAAGCTCGCGGACCTCGGGGCGATCGATGTGCTTGCAGAAATCCTCGGCCGAAAGATCCTTAAGCTTTTG
>JBEGVS010000026.1:0-60422 GCA_041178185.1 Pseudomonadota bacterium | reverse complement strand
GGATAACGGGCACGGGATGAATGCCGAACAGCAGCTGCGCTGCTTCGAGCCCTTCTACACCACCAAGAATGTGGATCCAGGAACGGGGGTCGGATTGAGCGGTTCTGGTTTAGGGCTCTCTGCTGCGTACTCCATCGTTAAACAGCATCACGGACTCATTACGGTGACGTCTGAGGTGGGCGAAGGGTCCACCTTTAGTATTTACCTTCCTCTGCAAAGCCCCGAGGATCAGAGAGTCCCGGTTGCAGCACATGCGGGACCAAACCGTTCCATGAAAGGAGGGGTCCTCCTCCTCGGGGTAGAGACCGGTTCTCAGGCCTTTGTTTCCTCTCTCCTAGAATCGGTGGGGTACCGCTCTCGAATGGTCTATGACGTTGCCCAAGCTAGAGAGTTGCTTCAGCGTGAATCCTCGTCATGGGATTGTCTCTTCGTTGACCTCGATGTGGTGAAGGGGGAGATACTTGAGGATTGTAAGCAACTTTGGGGAAGATTTCCCGATCTAGGTATCGTTGCTTTGAGATCTGCACCACGGGACGGGGGCGCTCAGCCACTGGCAGCTCGTGAAGGATTTCTCGAGAAGCCTCTGGGCGTATGGAGCGTTGAGTCAGTTCTTCAGCGTCTCAAAGCCACTCCAAAGTCCCGATAGTGAGGGCAGGGCTTGCCCCTCCACTGAGGACGTTGATCTACAGCGGTATGGGGATGGGCATGAGCACAAACGAAATCTTTCAAGCGGTAGCGCTCGGGTTTCCACATGGTGAGGAGACCGCTCCAGCGGTCCTCGCTCGGGGGGAGTTCGATATCGCCACCTACATGGTAGCGGTGGCGAAGCGCTACGGAGTTCCCGTTGTAGAGAAGCCAGAGATGTGTTCGCTCCTTTCAGAGATCGAGGTTGGGCGAACGATTCCCGAATCGCTGTTTCAGGCCGCGGCGGCGCTTCTCGTGGAGATCGGCTTGTTAGAGGAGAAGATCTCGCACAATCGTGCCTCTGGGTAGCAAAAGAGCGCGAGGATTCCTGTCTCGGCGGTGGTTCGGGTAAAGGATTCGGCTCTGAGCAAGCGGTCGATAGAGAACCGGTCGCCCCGCGCGCTGCTGGTTGTGCGTCCGAAGGCGAAATCCTCGGGCGATCTGAGAGGAATCAAACGGGGTGAGGCGGGGTATCCGCTGTTTGTTCGAATGAGGCCGTTTGACCTGATCCCGGTGGTGTCATACCCTTGGGGCGCCATGAAAGTGCTCTTGATAGCCGATAGTCCCGACTTTGATACCGCGTTTATAGTGCGTTTCGCGACCGAGGTAGACTCGATCATCGTCACGGACGGGGCGTTACACAAACTACCTCCCTCGGTCATCCCGCACATCGTGTGCGGAGATTTCGATTCTCTCGTCGTTCCGGATGTACGGGCTGCCTATGCACAGACCGAGTTTGTGGAGTTGTTCGATCAAAATCGGAATGATCTTGAGAAGGCGCTCCTGCTTGCCATTTCGCGGGGAGCTACCGACATTACGATTGCGTCCGCTTTTGGTGGTCAGATTGACATGTCGGTTGCGAACCTGTCGGTTATGATTCGGCATCATGCGACGTGCGCTCTGTCGATGGTTCACGGCGCGATGATGACTCGGGTGCTCTCTGATAGGGGACGCTCCGCTGATACGATTACTTTCGATGCTCGTCCCGGGGCTGCGCTCTCGTGTATCTCTCTCGATGGAGATGCCGTGGTAACCATCTCAAACGTGCAGTGGCCCCTTGACGAAGCGGTTCTTCGGGCTGGTTCTCATGGCGTCGGTAATCACGCACTTGGTGGTCCGGTAAAGGTAAAGGTGCATCGTGGACTTGTACTGGTCGGATACGAGATTCCTCAGGTTTGATGGGGAACCTTTTCTTACCGGTTTCCGGCTCGGCGTGTTCCAACCGGTTGAGGCCGTTGTTTCTGCGGAAGTGATTTTATCTGCTCGAGGGTCTTGCAATAGCTCTGGCGAGAGTGGTTGAGGCACTGTTCCGAGAAGTTTTCATTATCAGATGGATGTTTCAGGTCGATAGTTCGACCTGAGAATGAGTCCTGTACCTGACCATCGATGCTCATCTTGAGGTAAAATTCTCGAAGGGGAAGGTTGAGCAGATCCTCATCGCCGAAGAGCGGTTTAAATTCCTGTGCCATGATTCCTGCGTCGTCAGATCCAACTCTGAAGGAGAGGATATTGGCAACGTTTCCGAATACGGTCTTTCGAACAGGTGCTGGCAACTGCCCGAGGTATTGATTGGCGAATGTTAGTGAGAGGTTGTATTTACGGGACTCACTCAAGATCTCGGTGAAGGACTCCGTCGCGAAGTTTTGGAATTCATCAACGTAGAGGAAGAAGTCCTTTCGACTTTCGGCTGGCATGTCCGCGCGGGACATGGCCGCCTCGTATATCTTCCAAATGATGAGGGTACCGAGGAGGGTGGCGTTCTCAGAACCGAGCGCTCCCTTGGAGATTTTAATCAGCACGATCTTGCCCGAGTCCATGAACGATCGGAAGTTAAATGCGTTCTCCGACTGGCCCAAGATGTTTCGGAGGCTCTCTGCCGAGAGAAGTTCGTCGAGACGATTGAGGAGTCTTGAGATCGGTCCCTCCTCGAACTCCTGTCTTCGGGCCACAAAATCGCGTAGCCAGAAACGCTTCACCGATTCATCGCTTGCTCTTCGGACAATCTCTCCGCGGAACTGTTCATCCTCCAACATGCGCCGCAGGCTGAGAATATTGGAGCCCGGCACGGCAAGGAGACCCAACATGGCGTAGCGCAATACGTGGTCCATTTTTTCGGACCAATCTCCACCAAAGACCCGTTTGAAGGCGTCAAGGAAACTTAATGCGACCCGCACTCGCAGCTCAGGCCGCACGGGGTCCATCGGATTGAAACTTGGTGGGAAGTTCACGTCCGAGGGATCGAAAATAACCACGTCCTTCACGCGGTGCTTGGGCACTAACTTGATAATATCGTCGATGAGATCCCCGTGAGGGTCGATGACCGCACATCCGAGTCCTTGCTCCATATCATTTCGAACGAGGAGCTGAAGCAGGCAGGACTTCCCGCTTCCCGATTTGCCTACGACGTAGAGGTGTCGTCGTCGATCAAATCTCTTAATTCCGAACTTGGTGGAGAGGTCTCGGTAGTTGACCGTCCCGAATGCACAGATGTCAGGGTCAGATATAGTCGTGGGGAGATCTCGGGGCGGGGGACCCTTCTTTGAGTTCACCATCGCGGTATTCGGTAGGGTGGCCAACATCGGAATATGGTAGATGGTGGCTAACTCAACCGATGAGAGCATCATCGTTTTTTGGAACTGGCGCTGGACCAGCCGCGAAGTGAAGGATTTGTTCGACTCCACCTTGCCCATAACGAGCCTATTCTCATCTTGGGAGTTGAAGGCCTTCAGGGCATTTCCTAGGGTATGCACGTTATCCGAGAGACGCTTGAACGTTGCGCTTCGTTCGCTCTTGGAGGCGTTCGCCTCAACATCGGTGAAGCTTGCAAGACGTAGGGTCACGGAGGCAAGGTTCCCCGAGCTCTTTTTTTGGATGAAAGCGAGGCTGTTAGTGGGGAGGTCCTTTTTGAGTAAGGTTCGGGCTCGGAACTTTCGGACGAAATTTTCCTGGGACCGCATGAGCGCAAGCTTGAGGTGAAGTGGTGCCGTATCTCGTAAGGGTCGCACGATAACTTGGTACAAGAAACGGTCGTGTTCAGCGATCTGCGAGAGGGGCGTTACGATCGGTGTCAACGAATCTCCAACGACGGCCTGGAAGTCCCTCAACGGATAGATGTCTGGTCGCCATAGTTTCATCTCGGCACCGACTACCATCGTGTTTTGTTGAATGGTTTGGGCGTAGTCCTCAACATCGGTGATCTCAGCGTCCGACATCCAGGAGTAGACCCCGGTCGAGAGGAGGTCGAGCATGGTGTCACTTCCGGCCATGCACACGTACACCATTTTGTTGGCGGCGTAGAACTCGAGCGCGAAGGGCTCCCATATACTTTCGATGATGTCGTCTAGTTGGTGCCAGAATGGGCGAGCGGGCACCACGTCCCACGCGACGTCGCAATGCGCCCCTACGTCGCTAGGGCCTCGTCGAGGAATATGAACACACACTACACGCATCAGGGTCGTTGCTCTTCGTTGAAGCAGTTTACCACTGCTATAGTAGCCTCGGATGACCTCTTACTGAAGGGGCGTCCTTACCTGAATGACGGTATTTCCGACCCTTAGCCTGAGAAACCACCCCATAATAGCATATCTGTGCGAGGATCCCCCTCGTGGTTTCAGGCCTAAAGGGGTGATTAGGCGGGGGGGCTGGGCCCTCAAACGGGTGCGTGAAACTATTCCTACCTGAGTTCAGTAGGTTGACTCCCCTGGCGGGTAGTCTTATCGTTTCGGCCACGCATGAACGCAGTACCACAAACCACCTCTGATCTCCTCTCGCCCATCGGCCTTGTTGCTGGAAATGGACAGTTCCCCCTCGAATTCGCAGAGAGCGCTCGGGCTCGGGGACTGAAGGTCGTAACGGTAGCCATCAAAGGTGAGGCAGATGCACGTATAGAGGAGCTCTCCGAGGGCACTACGTGGGTGACCGTTGGCCAGCTCGGTAAGCTTATCAGGGCCCTTAAGCGGTCAGGATGCCGACAGGTCGCCTTCGCGGGTGGCGTGACTCGGGTTAATTTTGTCGATGGCTTCCGGATCGACTGGGTCGGATTGCGCATGCTGTCGAAGCTCCGATCCTTCAATGATGACTCCATTATGCGAGGGATAATCGCGGAGGTGGAACATGGTGGAATTCAGGTCATTGCGGCCAGTAGTCTCCTGGAAAAGAGCGTTCCGAAGGTGGGCACCCTTACCAAGCGCGGTTTAAACCGTGAAGAGATAGAGAACGCGCGAATCGGTTGGGAGGCAGCTCGGACGACAGGAGCTCTCGATATCGGCCAGTCGATAGTGATGCGAAATAAGACCATTATCGCGGTAGAGGCTGTTGAAGGCACCGACGCTACCATCCGGAGAGCGGGAGACGTTCGCGGTGAGGGCGGAGTTTTGGTCAAGCTCGCTAAACCTATTCAGGATCTCCGAATCGATCTTCCTGCTATCGGTGTCCGCACCATCGAATTGATGCATGAGCATCGGATCACTGCCTTGGTCGTTGAGGCGGGAAAAGCGATTATGCTCGATCCCCAGGGTATCTTAGACGCGGCGCATAGGCTGAACATTGCGATAGTTGCCGCCGAGGACGTGCAGCAGCTTGGGCGGTGCTAGTGCGTCGCGCCGGAGCGATGGTGTCGTAGTTTTTCAAAAAATCTTGAGCGAAAAATGATGGCCGCGATGCGCTTTTCTCGACGTGGGTTGGGAAAAGGTAGTAATACTGCGTGTTTGACTCTGGTTCTGTGCGGCGTAAAAAAAGCGACCAATCGTTAATCAAAGGCGTGTTTTGGTCGTTTCCTTATCCCTGAGGGGAATAAATCCTTTCAGCGGCTCTAGCCGTGTTTTTCACAAGGAAGTGTATGTTTCTATGGTCTGATCCATTTAAGCAAACCAAACATCGGGAGACGCATGCTAAGGCGGAACAGGACTCCGGTCTTGTTTCAGCCCGGTGGCTTGCGCTCGACTCAATTTTACGCTCGTTAATCCTCGACCCAGAGGGGCCGGAGATGCGGGCGATGATGAAACGCGACCTTCACATCATGTATGCGACCGGTCAATTCCCAGGGTACTGCTACAAACCTGCCGATGCCTATCAGGAGGCGGCGGGGGTGATGCTGACCTGGAGAAAGTCGTTGCCCTAACGACAGGTGCCGCTGAACTCCACGGATGGAGCGTATACGTCAAGGATGACGTCGGCGGAGACCTTCTGATGCAGAGTAATTCGGGAGTTATCGAACCGCCAACATCCTATCGAGTGCGGTCTTGGCTCGTACTCTGATCTCCTCGGGAACCTCGATAACGGTCTCGTTATTCACAAGACAGTTCAACGTATCCTCAAGGGTGATCTCATTCATATGAGGACACCGAATGCTGCAGAGGCGTAACACGTCTTTGTCCGGATTCTCGGCGATAATATTGTCCGCCATGCTGCATTCGGTAAGAAGGAGAAAGTGAGGCGCGGTCGATTTCTTAACAAAATCAACCATCCGTGAGGTGCTTTGGGAGTAGTCAGAAGCTGCTACTACTTCGGGGCTACACTCTGGATGGGCGAGTACCTGAACCTCGGGGAACTGTTTGCGGATATTCCGAATATCCTCGACTGAGAACTGCTCATGAACCTCGCACCGTCCGCGCCACCCGATCATGACCGGTTCTGATGGAACTGGTTCGCCGTTCTTTGGAAAGATAATCTTTTTCCCCGTCTCCTGGGCAACGTTGCTGGCGAGAAACTCGTCGGGAAGGAAGATGATCGTATCGGAGTTGATCGATTGCACAAGTCTCGCGGCGTTACCTGATGTGCAGATGTAATCTGATTCAGCTTTAACGTCCGCATAGGTATTGATGTACGAGACGACGGGCACGCCCGGATACCGTTTCTTCAAAGCTCGGACATCCTCTGCTGTAATACTTGATGCGAGGGAGCAGCCTGCGACCTTCGCGGGCAGGAGAACGGTCTTGTTGGGGTTGAGTATCTTAGCCGTTTCCGCCATGAAGCGAACGCCGCAGAAGATGATCGGGTCGGCCTCAGTCTCAGCTGCCTTTCGGGAGAGCTCGAGGGAATCCCCAACCACGTCAGCAACCGTGTGGTAGAGCGCCGCCTCCATATAGTTGTGGCCAAGTATGATTGCTCCGCGCTCCTTTTTCCGGCGGTTAATTTCATACACCAACTCTGCTTTGATACGGAGCTCGACATCCGGGACAAGCTTCGAGAGCTTGGCCTGCATCAATTTGAACGTTTCTTGAACGGTTGCTGCTTCAATAGCCATGCCGGCATCGTATCGCGGAAAGGGGTTGGGGTCAAAAAAAAGGGGAGCTACTTACTGGCGCCACTGCATCAAGATGAGCCCCAGTCGCTCCTTCAAGGTTTGCAACGCTTGCTCTGAATCCGCTGGATTTCCACCGTAGTTGTATACCTCTATGTCATCCAAGAGGGAGGCGAGGGAGAGCGCGAGGTTCTTGTCCGAGAGAGCGGCGGTTACGCGGGAGCGGAGCTCGTCCATTGTACTATTTTCGGAAACCCGTGCAATTTTCGAGGCGATGACATGACGAGCGAACGCCTCCAGCTCTTTTATTGACGGGACCTCGTTTAATGCTGCAGTTGAAATCTCCTTGGAATGCAGAGGTGGTTTTCTATAGGTGGCTACGAGCGCTATTCCCACGGCCCCGCACGCCGCTGCGAGCATGAGGAGTGCGAATTGGATGCTGATATAGGCTGACAACCGTTCGACTATGCTCCGTTCCTCATAGTCAAGTGGAGGTGCGATAGGTAATGGGCCCATGGTAGGAACCGTCGCTGCGCCACCTTGATGAGGGTGCGACTGAGGAGCCGCCGCTGATTGCCGGGACGTAGCTGAAAGATCCTCTCCGCGAATGGGAAACGCTATATCCGAGGTTGAAATGATCTCGTAGGACCTGGATTCGGGATTAAAATAGGTGAGCTTCACTCCAGGAATCCGAGTCAGTCCCGGAGAGAGGGAAAGAAGTGAGTACTTGAAGACCTTTTGAGTAATGAGTTTGCCGTTCCGGCGGTCGGTTCTTACCTCCGGTCGCTCCTCATACACCTTGAAGCGAGACGGTACGGGGAGTGCAACTGTCTTAAGGGTGTTGAGATTTCCCTCGCTCGTTACCACGACCGAAATGGTCTTAGTTTCCCCGGTGTTCACTGCATCAAGGGGATACTCAACTCGAATTGAGGTTGGACCGACGATTGGGACTGACGGAGCCGACCTGCGTTGTTCCTCCGTCATCGCGGGAAGGGGCTTTACCTCAAAGGAGAGCTCATTTGACGTGACCGATACCGGCTTGAGTTCCACCCGATTGAGAAATTGCTGAAAGAACTGGTCGCTAAATGGGTCTAGGGTCAATGAATTATTGAGAGCTCGTTGGTCTGGAATCCTCGCTTTAAGTTTCCGGGCCGGAATGGTGATGGTGCCTGTACGAAGCGGGAAGAGGGCCTTCAGAGCTTCAACGGCTGTATATTCAACGTTATTGACCGAGCGAATCGATCGTTGGTTATCTGCGATCGTTTCTTGCCACACCCCATCATTCGTTGGTTCCTCGATAGCGAGATCGCTGAGATCGACGCGGGTATAAACACTCAACGTATGGACGGTCTGCTGACCTTCATAGACCGTTGTCGGAGAGATCGTTTGTCGAAGAAAGAGGAGGTCGCCGCCCTCTTGTTGAGGAGGATGGGTATTCAGGTGACTCGCACCTACGGGGACCTCAAGAGGAGCGACCTCGATCTTTTTCCCATCAACAGCTACGGTCGCTTGTGGGGTGCGCAGGGAGCCCTCTCGACGAGGGGTGAGTTGATATACGTAGGAGATTCGGGAGTTCATCACCCCGTTTACGATCGAGATGCTGCTTCGCGGTCCAAGGAGAGTTACCTCGAAATCGGTGTCGTTGCTGAGGAGAGGAGGAGGTACATTTCGAGCGCCTTCGATCGTTACGGTGAAGAGGAAGAGGTCATCAGTATG
Source organism: Pseudomonadota bacterium (assembly GCA_041178185.1). GTDB lineage: Bacteria > Bdellovibrionota_C > UBA2361 > UBA2361 > OMII01 > OMII01. The sequence continues at coordinate 51,781 of JBEGVS010000026.1, read as the reverse complement.
GCCGGCTTTTGGGGATATCTCGGACCTGACCGCTACCTCCGCTCTCGCCACCGCGGCAGCAATGAGGAACAAAAATGCAGTTATGAGCGTTACCAGTGTTCGTCGGCCGGTAGTTATGACGGGAGTAACAGCGTTCATAGATTCTGGAAGTTCCTGGAATTGCTATCCTTCGTTCCAGGGGTAGTGAGGTAGCACCTATATGATGCCACAAAGGCCCACAAGGAGTACTGACTTCGCCAAGCGTTTACCATGTTTGTCCTCCTCGAGGTGCACGGTTCCGCTCCCTTCGGATGAGGAGGGGTGATTCCGGCAGGGACTCCAGCCACGCCTCGGCCTCTTTTTGAGAGGGGCTGCGGGTGTCGAGGTCGGCTGGTTTTGAGTTGACGTTTTGTTGAGGGGGAGAATCCTCCTCTTGGTTCTCCTTAAGCCGGTCGTCCTGCTCCTTCTCAGGGCTCTGTGTCGGGTTCCCCTCGGCGGGAGTCGGTTGGGGGGATGCTTCTGAGGTCGGCACGGGGGAGCCCGACGGCTGGCTCTCGGGGGAGGCCGCGGGATTGGGGGTCGGAGAGGCTTCGGTGCTCGAGCTCGGGGATTGCTGCGGTTGTGTGGAAGCCTCCGGACTCGCAGCTGGAGAGGGAGAGGGCTGCCCTTGTTGTTGCTGCTGTTCCGGTTGCTGTTGCTCGTCTGAATCTTTAGATGAGTCTGGTGACGTTTGCGGGGAAGGGGATGGCTGCGGCGAACTGTTCGGATCTCGGGTAGGAGTCGGTGTAGGGGTTGGTTTATTTCTTTCCTCCTCCAGGAGAGCTTTTGCTACCGCTTTGTTGTGCATGGCTCGTTCGTCATCGGGTTTCACATCGAGCGCTTTCGTGAACGCATCGATCGCGTCCTGATATCTCTTGAGCGCCAACAAGGCGTTCCCCTCGTTATAAGTGTTCTCAAAGTAGTCTCTCCCGTTCGTTGCTTGCGAGGCGAGAGCATTGAATAGCTGTTGCGCCTCTCGATAGCGGCCACTCTTAAAGAGGGCCGAGGCGAGCCCTTGCCTTAGCGCGGGATCGTTCGGCGTGCTCTCGAGGGCCTTTTTAAAAGCATCCGCCGACTCCTTGAACTTTCCCTCAGAGTACAGATCGTACGCTGCGCGGCCGACCCCGGCACCGGGAGGGGGGAGGGGGGTCGCGGAGGCGGCGTTCGAGCACGCCACGATCAGTGCAAGGACTCTGAGGAGGGTGCCCGACCGGGGGGCAGCGGCGATTCCCAGCAGGGCGAGGAGAGCGCCGAGCGCGAGCCACGATCCGAATTCATCGTAGGTTCGGATCGTTCTCGTTCCCTGAGGGGCGCCTTGTTGAAGGGAGAGAGACGCTTTGGTGAGCTCTGCTATGTCGCGGTCATCGACGGTGGCACGCACATAGCTCCCGGAGCCCGCTTCCGCTATCGCTTTAAGGGAATCCTCTCCCAGCTTCGACTGAACCACTGACCCGGATGAATCGCGAACGAAGCTTCCATCCTCGAGCTCGATCGGTGCTCCCATCGTTGTCCCAATCCCGAGAACATCTACCCGAATCCCTTTTGACTTGATGAGCTCTAGTACTCGGCTCAGGCTTAGGTGGTCGTCCTCCCCATCAGATACGAGCAGGATGCGAGCGTTTTGCGCGTTGGATTCGGTGAACCGTCCGAGCGCTGTTGACATCCCCGCCTCGAGATTAGAACCGAGGCTTGTGACCATTTCAGGCGATATCTCTGAGATGAATTGCTTCACCACCGTTGTGTCATCGGTGATAGGACAGAGAAGATAGCTATACCCTGCAAAGAGGGTGATGCCGTACCGATGCGGTGTTCCCATGCGCATGAACTCATCGATCAGATCTTTCAACTTGCGCTTGGCGAGCTCAATTCTGGAAGGAGGCACGTCCTTGGCGAACATACTCCGGCTGACATCCATCACGAACATGTAATCGTCGTTCGACGCTGGAACGGTGATGTCGGTTGTTCCGAGGTAGGGACGCAGGAGCGCAAGGATCATAAGCGTGCATGGAACGCCCGTGAGGATCAGAAGCCTGATGGGGCTTCCCGACGGAGCTATCCCCAGCTTCGCTCTTCGCGCACCTCTCTTCCTGTTTTGGACCGTGAGGAACAGAAGCGCGAGCGCTAGTAATGGGATTGCCAACGATGCGATGGGATTAAGAAGACCGGTCACGGGTATCTCATCAGAATGTCGTGAAAAAAGGTTCCATCCCGACCATGGTGAGGGTTTCGGCGCTAGGAATCGGTGTTAGCCAAAGAGGGGGACGCCACGTCGTCCCGATCTTGCTGCCGTCTGAGCTGCTTAGAGGATTATTTCAATACTGTGCTCGATTCGAAGTCAAATTACGAAAATGCGCAACTGGAAATATTTCCCCTGCACGGACTTCCGGCTCCTGCGCACCCCGCCACCTACTCCTCATCGGTGCAGTGATACCAACGCGTTGGGACCTGTGTAAAAAACCGTTGCGACCCCCTCCCTGGCGGCGGTATCTTTACCCTCAGTAGTGGATCGAGGCTAGCATCGACGGGTGTTATGAATCCAAAAAGCAAAACTATATCCCTTCTCTTGGCTCTTACGGTTGCGGTCGGTGGCGAAGCGGCCGCACAGACGAAGTACACGCTCAAAAAGACCCAGCTTGCCACGGTGGCTAACAAGCAGCTCTGTGGACTTATTAAGAACAAGTGGACCCCCGTGAAGAAATCGGGAAAGAAATACGTGCTCGATTCCAAGAACAAGAGTCGGTGCAAGACCCTTCTCGCCCCGACATCATTAAAGAAAAGTGGCATTGCCAGCATTCCGAGCGCAAGCCAGATGCTCAAGGCTCGGGCTTCTGTGACGAAGTCTGACGTGCTTGGTGTTCCGCCATTGCTTACAGAGATTCCGACACTTGGGGCGAAGAACGTGTTCTGGTCGGCGGGCTTCATCGATGCACTCGCGGCGACCTCTTCGCCCACACAGGAGCAGTGCCAGGAGTTCTTCCACGGAGCGCAGGATGGCCAGTCGTCGGGAATGCTGGGCTGTTTCTCCGTTCAGGGAGTGGGGTACTCCTTCCAGTCGATCTTGGAGGGGACAGCGAGCGCGTGTCTCATGAAGGGGCTTCCAACCAAGGCGAACCTCTCCGGAGGAGCGGTCACTATTGTGGAGGGCAGTCTTCCTAACAACGACATCACCCAGATATTTTCGACGCCATCTGGGTCAGGGGACCGGTTGGTTAAAATCCAGCTGAATCAGCCAGGAGGCGGTGGAGGCGGTGGAGGCGGAAATCAGAACGCATTCATCAAGATCCATGCAGACAAAAAACTTCAGAGCAAGGGTCTTCAATATTCTTATTCACTCTGGTTCTGTCAGGATGGAGAGACCACACCCAACGGATACGAGGAGACCACCGTGTCCCTCGCTGGTGAATTTAAAGCTAAAAATGTTCGAGCTCAGGGAGGCAGCGAGTTCCAAAACGAGATCTCCGCTTTTCTCACGAAGGCAGGAGCCAGTGTTACGTTTGACCTGACCAAGGCTCGCACTGCCAAGTCGAGCGCTGAACTAGCGGGAGCTAATTTCAGGGCGCTTGTCACGGTTTCACCCGACAATACGATATCAACGAAGGTGAAGGAGTCCTTCAATGGTTTTGGGCGCTCAAACTACGGTATCGCATCGTTTAGTGGGTCTGGTCTCGCTGATTTTAGAGTTCGTTCGGCAGCGATAAAGGATGCCTTCTTCAATCAGACCCGTCAGGCAGGGCTTGAGTACCGCACTCCAATTTACGTGAGTGCGCCGGGCATGAGCCTCGTGGACGAGTTGGCGAACGTCGACCTGGCGACCGACCCGTTCTACACCGAGGATACGTCGGTAACGCCCGACTTCTCGGATAAATCGTGTAGCGCGGATCCAGACGTTACCTTATCGATGGACTTCTCAAATCCTTTGCTGATACAGGTCTTCATGACCTGCGCCAATGAGCGTCTCAACAATATGGATTTCTGCCGCAGCGCCGAGATGTTCCAGGTGCAGAGCAAGTGTAACCCTCTATAAGGGGCCAGAAGGGGATAAGTGTTTATCTTTCGATGGCTCGGCCCTCCCGGTCAGCCTCCGACGAGGACGCACGGACACCGTCCCCAGTATGTGCTCCATCGGCACGTCGGAGGTTGAGGTGAGATAGCTTGGGGTTAGGCGCCTGTTCAGCTGTAGCGTGCCGATTTACGACTGACATAAGCCCAGTGTTGTGAGAAGGTCCCTCTCAGACTATCTCTTATGGGGGCACATGACTATTACTGCAAAAATGGCGCATATGGGTGCGTCTATATTTTCGTCGTGCGTCACCTCACGGAATGTCCGATTCCTGGAAACCCTCACTATCCGTTTGGCGGTTGTGTTTTTCGTTGCGCATCTTGCGATCATCTTCCTTCTCAACAACGTGCCATTTCTCTACCGTGGTAGCTCTTTCAACTACCTCAAGGCTGTCTACACTCCCTTTAGCTTTATTCTCGCCTATGAAGTTTTTCTGTTGGTTATAATTCTGCCTGAGTCGATGACCGAGTTCATCGCCAAGCAATTCGAGATTATAACACTGATCACGCTGCGTAGTTTTTTTCATGATATCGCAGATCTCCATATGGGCGGGCCTTTGGAGCTCTCCGATCCAGCCGTTCTGTCGCTCGGGTATGATCTGATCGCTTCCCTGATCATGTTCGGACTCACAACCGTTTTTCATAGGCTTCACACTCGGCACCGAGACCCTGACTCTCGAGAGGAGCTTCTAAGGTTTATCGATCTAAAGAAGTCGCTCGCGCTTGGGCTTCTTATCGTCCTGGTAGTAACCAGTGCCTACAACCTTCAGGCTTGGCTGTTCCATGTGATCCCCGCGCTGTTGCACAATACTGAATTTCCAAACCCGAACGCCTTCTTCTATGTAGATTTTTTCAATGTGATGATCTACGCCGACGTTCTCCTATTGATAGTGTCGTTCCTCTACGATTCCTCGTTCTACGCCGTCGTTCGAAATGCGAGCTTCATCATATCCACAGTGCTGCTACGACTATCGTTAAGTATCGAGCGCCCCATTAATCACGTTGTGATTATCGTGGCATTTCTTTTCTCAATTCTTGTGGTCTGGACCCTTCAATGGAGACAGAAGGAACTAAAGGCAACGAAGTCTCTTTAGGATAAAAATAGCAGTCCTCTCGCAAATCCTACTCTTCAGGGGCTTTTTGAGCTACAAAGAGGAGGGTGATCGGTGTCTAAGAAGCATGTTCGGGCAAGTGGAGCGCCCCGTGTTTTTGGGGCTTTTGGGGCCGATCGGGATCCTCTTGTCTAGACAGTGTCAGATCTAACCCTGCAATGAGGGAAACAAGTATGATGAACCAAGGAAAGGGATACTCGGATGTGCTGGTTGGTCTTCAGTACGGGGATGAGGGTAAGGCGAAGATCGTAGACCTCGTTGCGCCGGAGTATGACATCGTTGCTCGATTTAACGGCGGCGCGAATGCCGGACACACCATCGAGACGGATCAAGGAAAGTACACCCTGCAGCAGGTGCCTTCGGCGGTCAGCAATCCTAATGCGAGCCTCTACATCGGCTCAGGATGCATCATCAACGCAGAGAAACTCGTTCGGGAGATAGAGAAATTAGAGAGCTCCGGGATGTCGGTGCGCGATCGCCTGGTTATCTCTCCCTTTGCGTCAATTATTCAACCACACCACATCATCTTGGACAGAGTCAGCGGTGGTGCGATCGGAACGACCAATAATGGGATCGGTCCTGCATACGCGGATCGCGCCCTACGTCTTCTCGGTAATCATTTGCGCAACGTTCGCGTCGCTGATCTTGCGAGCGACTTCGAGGGTACCCTTACCAGTGTTGTTGCAAATCTCAATCGAACGATAGAAACGCTAGCGGCCCACGATCTTGCTACGCTCGCCGATTCCCTTACGATCGGGCGCCATGAGCTCGATCTGCAAAAGATGAAGGGGGGGCTTCTCAGTGATTTTTCGAGCGCTTCGCGTGAGGTCCTGGCCTACGTTGCCACAGATCCTCGCTACCTCTGTAAAGAGGTTGAGAAGGGGGCGCGGGTTCTTTTCGAAGGGGCCCAGTCGGTGATGCTGGATGTGGCACGTGGAACTACACCCTTCGTGACATCAAGTGCAACCGTTGCAGGTGCCGCATATAGTGGTGGAGATCTTCCACCACGGTTTCATAGAAAAACGATCGGTATCGCAAAGCTTCTCATGTCACGAGTGGGGCGAGGACCCTTTGCCTCCGAGTTCGGTGGAGCTCAATCTGAAGAGTACTGCCTCACCGATAACGGAGCGCGCTACACTAAGCAGTATGAGAAGCAGACGTATGAGCCTCTTGAGATGTTAAAGTCTCCCTCCCAGTTCGAGCGAGGAATCGGTCTGCGAATGTTAGCCGGAGAGTATGGCTCGAATACCTCCCGTCCTCGAAGAATTGGAGCTCTTGACCTCGTGCAGTTGACCGAGGCAGCGCGTGACAATGGAGTAGACGAACTATATCTGACCAAGGCGGATATCCTGCGAAATTTCTCAGATACCCCCGAAGGTCTTATACCGGTTGTTTCGGCGTATACACACGCGGCGACGGGAGAGGATATCGTCGCGCCTGCGGCTACCGCTGATCTAAAGAAGCTCCAAGTTCGGACTGAGATGTGGCCCGGATTTACCGAAGATATTGGGAGCGTTCGAGAGTTCGACAAACTCCCAGAAAGTCTCCGTAATCTTCTCGAGCATATCGAACAGGAGACCGGCGCTACAATTGTGGGGGTTGGCACGGGACCTCAGCGGACGGCCATGGCGATGCGCTCGCGTAAGTAACCCCCTGAGCGGCGCACGATTCCGGTAGTAGCGTGGGTAAAGCTTCCGTGCTTAGGCGACCTTCATGAAAACGCTCGCGGAGAGTAGGAGTCCGAGCAGGTAGGCGAGGAGCGCGAGCGCCACAAAGGGGGCATAGAGCTCCTCTACGACCGTCCTGTCAGGCTGCTCCTGCTCTGTTTCGGTGAGCTTCTCGATCTCTTGGTACACCTCTCGAATACCCTCTTGGCTGCTCGCGTTGAAGTATGAGCCCCCGGTCATGGTGGCTATCTCTTTGAGCGTTTTCTCGTCAAAGTCAGCCATAGGCCCAATCGGAGCGCCGAGCATGCCGCCGAGCGGTTGGTTAAGGATCGGGGCCGCGCCGGTACCGATACCGATAGTGTGAATTTGGATGCCGAGATCTTTGGCTACGTGAGCCGCTTTGATCGGACTGATCTGACCCGCGGTATTCACACCATCAGTCATAAGGATAATGGCTTTTGTGCCGTCCTTAACCTCTCGGAGCCGTTTTAGAGCGAGTCCGAGGCCATCTCCTATTGCAGTCCCATCTCCAGCCATGCGTGGTTGGATGGATCGTACCAACTCCTCCACAAGATGGGTGTCGCTTGTGAGCGGGCTTTGAAGATAGGCCGTATTACCAAAAACAACGAGCGCAATCCGGTCACGCGAACGAGATCGCACATATTCGGCTACCGTGGCCTTAAGCCCCTCCATGCGGGTCGTCTGTCCGAGTGATGTTGGGAAATCTCGGGCGGACATGCTGTTGGAAGCATCAACGACAAGCACGATATTTCGACTCGCACGTTCCTGCTGAACGACCGTAATCTTTTGGGGTCTCGCGGCTGCGACTGAGAGCGATGCAATGGTAAAGAATAGGAGTGTGTTGAGAACCGGTTCACGGAGCCTTTGGCGCACACTTTTGGGCAGAGATGCGAGGAAGGTTGTACTGGGAAACGACACCGATGATTTCGGTTCCCGTCGCAGTAAGCGGATGAGGATATAAAGCAGTGGGGCAGCGAGGAGCCACGGATAGGCGAAGGTCATCGAGCCCCCAATTCAGTGCGATACTCGTCAATCAGGTTCGCCAGCCTCGAGGCGAGGTCGCGTGCGGAAGCGTCTCGTTGGGGAGACGATGGGGCGTATCCTATCTCCTCGAATGAGGCGAGGGCATCGATGATCCTCCTAAGACGAGGGGGGGTCTCCTCCGTTACAGAGGCTCGCAGCTCCTCTCCCGTCAGCTCAAGAACGTTTCGTCCCGACATGTGCGATACGATACGCCGAGCGATGCGGGAAGCCCGTTCGATAGTCATCTCACCGGTCACAGTTGCGGTCGCTTTGAGCTCAGCTATCAGCTTGTCAACGATCCTAAGGTCCCCTTTGGGTTGGCGAGGGGTGTTCCTCCTCCATACCACCGCAGCCGCGAGCGTGAGCGCTACTACGATACCTACCCAGGTGGCGAGGCCCGGCACCCACGCAATGTGGGGTATATCGGTGATGTCGTAGGGCTCAGGTATCGGTGTTTGCATGGCTCTATCGTGGAATCCTTCGAGATCGCTCTCGCATGAGTCTAACCAACGGGCGGATAACGCTGTCGGAGATGACTATGTGATCTGCTCGACACGATTGAGCGGTTTCCCGAAGCCGCAAACGTTGAGCTTCCAGAGCGTTGCTCCATTGCTGACGAACCGTGGGGTTCGAGGTGTCGACGACCACCTGCTCACCCGTCTCGGCATCGGTGAAGGTGACAAGGCCTACTGCGTCTCCTTGGTGGAGCGGAGACTCGATCTGAACGAGCACAACGTCGTGGATGGTCGAGAGCGTTCGCAGCTCTGTTTCGAAGGGTGGGCAGAGGAAATCTGAGAGGATAAAGATGATGCTCGGCTTGCGAAGGGTAAGGGAGATCTCCCGAAGCGCCGTAGCGAGGTCGGTGCTGTGGTGGGACCCCTGTTCGTTCATCAAAGATGCGAGGATCTGTTGGGTTCTCTTTGCACCTGATTTAGGTGGAAGGTAGGCGAGGGGTTTATCAGCGAAGAGTGAAAGCCCAATCAGGTCGTTGCCCCGTTGTGCCAGCGCTCCAACGGTTGCTACGAACTCAACTGCCTTCATGTATCCCGAGAATTGATTGAGAGCGCGCATCGATGCACTCACGTCAACCGCCACGAGTACGCGCAGTTGTCGGTCCTCCTCATACGATTTAACGAAGACCTTGCCGGTTCGAGCGGTCGCTTTCCAGTGAATATGTTTTACGTCATCTCCCGGTTGATATTCTCGAATATCGGTGAATACGAGTCCCGTTCCTCGGAAGGCCGATCGGTACTGGCCCATAAGGTCCCCAGTAACGAGTCTCCGAGAGCGCAGTTGTATCCTGCGCAGTTCGGCGCTCTTCGGAATGGTAATTGTGGAAGCGGTTGCGTCCATGGGTGTACTCTACTGAGGTGTCCGTCAGGGAATGGTCACACTGGAGAGTAGGGTTTTAATAATCTGATCGCTATCGATACCGCGGGCCTCCGCCTCAAAGGTAACCAGGATACGGTGGCGAAGAACATCGGGCGCGATCTCCTTGACATCATCGGGTGTCACAAACCGTTTCCCTTTGAGAAATGCAAACGCCCGCGCACACACGCGGAGCGCTATGCTCGCGCGAGGAGAGCCACCCCACTCGATCATCCCTTTGAGCCCATAGGCGTCCGCGTTGCGGGTCGCATGGACCAGAGAGACGATGTAGCGATCGATCTTTGGATCGATGTACACCTCGTCGCACTGAGCACGAAGGGTGCTGAGCTCACTGAGGGGTAAGATCTTCGAGAGGGGTGTGCTGCTCGCCGCTTTATTCGAGGCGAGGTCGATAATCGCGACCTCTTCATCAAAGGTGGGATAGCCAACCTTAACCTTCATCAGGAATCGGTCCACCTGTGCCTCCGGCAGAGCGTAGGTACCCTCCTGCTCGAGCGGATTTTGAGTTGCCAGGACGAGGAAGGGGTGGGGGAGTTTGAAGGTTTCCTCTCCGATGGTGACCTCTCGCTCCTGCATCGCCTGGAGCAGCGCGGATTGAACTTTGGCCGGAGCTCGATTGATTTCGTCGGCGAGGAGCAGGTTGGTAAATACCGGTCCCTTTCGAATCACAAAGTCACCACTTTGGGGACGGTACACCTCAGTTCCGACGACATCAGATGGGAGTATGTCTGGGGTGAATTGGATACGGGTCATCTTGGCATCGAGAACCTTGGTCAGCGCCATGAGGGTTCGGGTTTTCGCTAGTCCCGGGACCCCTTCGAGCAGAACATGGCCGTCCGCGAGGAGGGCAATAAGGAGTCTATCGAGCAGCTTATCTTGACCAATAATCTCCCGATGAAGCTCTCCCTTGATTCGATGGAATAGCTCGCTGAAGGATGTTTCGCTCTGTGTATCCATGGTTGGCTCGTGCCTTCTTACTTTGATTTACCGGTATCACTTATTCCGTTGTCGTAAGGTGACGAGTCGTCTTATCCTCAACCTTGCGTTGCGGACCCTCTTGGTAGGCTCCAAGAGCTGGCCGCTGACGGAGTGATACAGGTAGTTGTACTCGTTTCAAGACCGAACCAAAAGGTAGAAGTATCAGTAACTTCAATTTGGTGCGGTCCCTCACGGACGCTGTTCCGGGTCGTGTCGAGGTGGGGCAATTCTTTCGTAGGAGCTATCATGGGGATTAAGATTAATGAACCGATCGGACGCAACGTCTGGGCACCGTTTCTTATTCGTCTCGCCCTGGGGGCCTATTTCATCATGGCGGGAATGGGCAAGCTTGAGGTCCTGGCCGCTTTCATTGACCAGGTCAAATCGTTCGGCATCCTTCCGGCTAACGTAGCCTCCCTCTATGCGACTCTGCTACCGTACGGAGAGGTGGCGATAGGGGGATTAATGCTTATTGGGCTCTGGACCACCCTGACAGGGATTCTCTCGGGTCTCCTGATCTTCTCATTCGTCCTCGCGTTCGGTTTCTTTCCGGGAGGCCACGATATCTTCAACAAGGATCTGATCCTGTGTGCTGCGGCCTGCTCGCTCTTATTCAGCGGTCCAGGGGTGTATGCGTTAGATAATATCCGACGGGTCGCGCCTGCAACCTAGTTTGGGAGAGAGATAGATGACCGGTAATATCGTTCCGTGGCGTTGGAAGAAGAGGAAGGTTCCGGTAGGGGGACAACAGGACGCGGTATCCAATCTCCAGCGGCAGGTAAATAGGCTCTTCAACGAGGTGGTATCGGGATCCTCTATCTTACCGGATTTCGTGTCGGAGCCCCTCGCACAACTTGGCGAGCGACTTACAACCTTCGCCCCGAATGTGAATGTGCGTAAAACGGAGGGGGCGGTGATCGTGGCAGTCGAGCTTCCAGGTATGGACGAGCGCGATGTGGAGATATCGCTCACTACCGATGGTCTCGCGATTCGAGGTGAGCGAAAGCCTGACGCTGATGCCTTAGACGGGGGTGAGTGGAATTATAACGAATCGACCTTCGGTCCCTTCGAACGGATCGTCCCCCTCACAGGACTTCGCATCCAAGAGGATAAGGTTGAGGCAACCGCCTCGAAGGGGATCGTAACGATCACCCTACCGCTTCAAGAAGCTCCTGAGGTTCCGGCGAAGAAGGTGCAGATACGCCCCTCCTAGCCTCCTCTCTAGTCAGCGGGGCGTGGCCGATCGCCTCTCAAGCCTTGAGAGACCGGGAGAGGACTACATCACGAGGGGTGTTCAGGAGTGGACTTCTCAGGATCAGATTAGGATCGGGACACAGTTCGAGGTAGCGATCCCTCTGAGATTCCGCGGCCACGCCCGGATAATCTCCAACCTTACCCTGCATATCCAAGATGATTTGAAAGTGAAGGTGCGGAGGCCAGTCGCCATTCACCGGCGGGGCTCCCAGTGTTCCGAGCTCCTGACCCTGTTGCATAATCGTTCCCGGCTCCTTGCCTCGTAACGATTCCCGAGAGAGGTGACCGTACAAGGTATGGAAGGTCACTCCCTCGAGTTCATGGGTTAGAATAATCGTAGGGCCGTAATCTCCAAAAAGTGCGTTGTCTTGGGCGCTGTGCACGATCGATGGATACGGCGCATACACCGGTTCGCCGGCTGGGGCCCAGATGTCGACGCCGAGGTGTATGGAGCGGACCTCTGCGCCGTTCGAGAATTGTTCGCCCCGCGCGTACCAACCCCGCTTCTCGTTATATCCCCCGATCCCGTAGGTGGCGCCGGACTGGATCAGGACAGCTTCGAGCAGATCGCAGATATCACTATTGTCTCGACAGTCGGTGGAGGCGACTAATGGATTGTTGAGCGATAGGTCCAGTGCGGCGGTCGTCGGTGCTTCGAGCGCGACCTTCACAATTCGTGCCGGCGAGCTGCGTTCGATCGCAGCTACGACCTGATCGCGACGCGCTTGGTGTGAAAGCGATGAGCTCATAGATCTTTCTCCAAAAAATAGGTGGAAACTTCTCGCGAGAAACCCTGTCGTTCCCAGAACCTCTCCGCCCCGGTGTTCGCGGGGGTCGTCATCAGATGAACCACACGCGCACCCGCTTGATACAGGGCAGCGAGCGAGCAGTCACTCAGGGCTTGTCCTAGCCTGTGATTTCGGTGCTCCGGCGCCACCCACGTGTGCGATATCGTGCCCCGCTCCCCGTGAGACCCTCCGATAGCGATCCCCACGACCGTATGCGCATGTTCAATAACCTTGAAGAGTCGGTCTCGCCTTTCAAGGCCCTGTCCGATCAGTAGTTTTTCCCAACCTTGAAAAGCGAGCTCCTGGATGTGCGTCAGATCATCGCTGATGACGAGAAGGTCTCGTAGCGTTCCATCCCGCAGGGTAAAGGAGGGATGGAGGTTGGAGCCCAAGAATTGCGGGGATGAGATGCGCCGTTGAAAGAGGGTTTCTCCTGGGCATGGTCGAAAATCTACCGCCAGGGCTGCGCTCTCCAAGGAGCTCCCTGGCGTAACGATCGTGTGTACCCGTCGAATGCCTTGACTCGCAAGGGTAGCGAGTGCCCCCTTAAGCGCATGAACGCGGTCCTCATGATGCGGGCCATGCACCTCTGAGATAAAGCCTCTCACTCCCAGTGAGGCAGCGCAGGCTGCTGGCCGTCTTTCGGGCCCTAGTGTCAGGGAGTGGAGTGGGTCTCCGCCCAGGGGGCAGTCCCCTCGAAGGATGCTCTCCCGAGCCTTCTGTTTGTGTGTGTGTTCCTGTGGTGTCATACGATATGCAAATGAACGCTGGCGCGCGCAGCGGATTATCCGGATGCGGCGTCGGCATTCGTAACTACGATTTTTTCGCGAAAGTGGGAGAGGTGAGGGGAATCCTTAATTGCAAGCCCCGAGAGCGCAGCAGTGCCGGTCTCGCGATGGGGCGAGAGGTTGTGCGGTCGGATGCAAAAATCGAGGCGATCATATCGAGAACTCCACGGGCGTCGGAGAATGGTGCACGATTTCGCCGCCAAAAGCACCGATGTTTCCAAACAATTTCACTTTTCATACAATATGTAATATGTATTACATCGCGTCTGGCACCAGCAGAGCCACTGCCCGCTGACATGCATGTGGCACGTCTTGCTACACCGCGTAAGGGGGGCTGGTGCGGGCCGTGGCTACCACGTCACCGATGCGCTATAGTTTTAGCCATGGCCCGCCGACGTCAATCCATCCTAACCACGCTCAAGCAACGCCTTCCCAAGGGCGAACGGGTGCTCGTAGCCTTGTCCGGGGGAAAGGATTCATCCGTGCTCTTGCATGGGCTCCTTAAGGTTCGCCGCCTCTTGGATCTCCACGTCGAGGCGTGTCACGTGGATCACGGTCTTCGTAAAGAGAGTGGGGAGGATGCCGCCTTTGTCGCAGGGATGTGCGAGAAGCTCGGAGTGATGTGTCACGTCGTGCGACTCGGAAGACGTCCTGCTCATGCAAATATGGAGGGGTGGGCGCGGGCGGAGAGGTACCGGGCCCTCAAAGAGGTGATGGAACGGGAGGCTCTGACGCTTCTTGTTACGGCGCACAACGCGAATGATGTCGCCGAGACCCTGCTCATGCGACTCTTCGCCAATAAGGAGCTCACTACTATTGAGGAGGCCGATCGGCGACGTCGGTGTCTGCGCCCCCTCCTCGGTATTTCGCGGGAGCAGATTGAGGAGTTTGTGTGTGAGCACGAGGTGCCATTCGTCGAGGATCCCTCCAACGCAGATACCGCCATGGTTCGCAACCGGGTTCGGAGGAAGGTTATCCCCCTTCTGGAGCGAGCATTCGATCCGTCCATGGTTTGGATCCTCTCGGAGCGAGCCCAATCCCTAGCGGCAGATTGTGAGGCGCTCCAATACGTTGCGGAGGAGGCCGCTGACCGAATCGGAGGGGTTCAGTTTCGTGATAGAGCGTGGCTTGAGCGGTGCCGACGGGAGCTCGCGCCCCTTCCTTATGCAATTAAGTGGCGTGTGGCTCAGGTTCTCTTTACCCCGATTCTTGGCCATACCGTTGGAGAACCTCGTGCTCGGGCTTTGGTGCTCTTCCTGGAGGGGGCTCAACAGAGCCTAGATTTAGGGGGTGGCTCGGTGCTTGAGACCGCAAAGGGGGGACCTGCTATTTACCTGCGATCCTAAGGTTGTAGGAAGTCTCTTACTGAGTAATAATAGACCGACTTTATTGCGATTTCCGCACAGCAAGGTTTGGAGATTGAGCGGTGACAAGAAACGGTGTCTTTTGGCTCGGAATTATTCTTCTCGTTTTCACAATTTGGAGTGTAGCCAAGAACAAGTCTGAGTTAACTACGGAGTTGTCCTACAGCGAGTTCCTTCAGGAGGTCGATAAGCACAATGTGCGGACCGTTAGGATTGAAGGTACGACCCTGCACGGAGAGTATCGGGTCAAGGACTCCCAATTTGAGCGCTTTCATACGACCCTCCCAAAGGATGACACCCTGATCCCCAATCTGGTGAAGAACGGGGTAGACATCAAGGTCAACGAGCCGGCCGACCAATCGTCATACCTCTTCTTTCTCATGAACGCGTTGCCGATGATCCTCCTGCTCGTGATCGGCTTCACCTTCTGGCGACAGATGCAGATGGGCGCAGGTAAGGGGATGAGTTTTGGGAAATCGAGAGCCAAGCTCCTGACGGAGAGTCAGCAAAAGGTAACCTTTGCCGACGTGGCTGGGATCGATGAAGCCCGGGCTGAACTCGAGGAGATAATCGAGTTCCTTAAAGATCCGAAGAAATTCACCCGTCTCGGAGGGCGTATCCCTAAGGGCGTTCTCTTGGTTGGGTCCCCGGGAACGGGTAAAACGCTCCTGGCCAAGGCGATCGCGGGAGAGGCGGGGGTACCGTTCTTTAGTATCTCGGGCTCTGACTTCGTTGAGATGTTCGTTGGTGTGGGAGCCTCCCGTGTCCGAGACCTCTTCATTCAAGGGAAGAAGAATGCGCCGTGTATCATCTTCATCGATGAGATCGACGCTGTAGGACGCCATCGCGGTGCTGGCATGGGCGGTGGTCACGACGAGCGCGAGCAGACCCTCAATCAGCTCCTCGTGGAGATGGACGGGTTTGAGAGCAACGAAGGGGTGATCCTGATCGCCGCAACGAACCGTCCTGACGTGCTTGACCCGGCGCTCATGCGACCTGGGCGTTTTGATCGTCGCGTAGTTGTATCTCGTCCGGACCTGAACGGACGTCTCGGAATCCTTAAGGTGCACACGAAGAAGGTGCCGCTCGCTGATGACGTCGACCTTAACGTTGTGGCCCGCGGAACTCCGGGCTTCTCAGGAGCTGACCTTGAGATCTTGGTCAACGAAGCTGCGCTCTACGCGGCTCGGCACAATAAGTCGCTCGTGGGGCGGTCCGATTTTGAGTATGCCAAGGACAAGGTGATGATGGGAGCGGAGCGGCGCTCTATGCTCCTCTCGGAGAAGGAGAAGCTCACGACCGCGTACCATGAGTCAGGTCATGCGTTGGTCGCTAAGAAGCTCGCTCATGCAGATCCGGTTCATAAGCTTACGATCGTGCCCCGCGGAATGGCACTCGGATTGATGCAGCAACTTCCCGAAAACGATCGCCACACCTACTCGCGATCGTACTGGATGGATCAACTGGCGGTGTTCTTCGGTGGGCGCGTGGCTGAGGAGCTCGTCTTTCAAGAGATGAACACAGGCGCTAGCTCGGATATTCAACGCGCTACGGATATCGCTCGACGGATGATATGCGAGTGGGGGATGAGCGATAAGCTCGGGCCTATTCACTACAACAGCAAAGAGGAGCACGTGTTCCTTGGTCGAGAGATCGGTAAGCCTCGAGAGCATTCGGAGGCCATTCAGTCTGAGATCGATGAGGAGGTAAAGCGCATCCTCTCCGGACAGTACGAAGTGGCGAAAAAGATCCTGTCGGAAAATCTCGAGACCCTTCACAACCTCGCCAAGGCGGTGGTTGAGAAGGAGACGCTCGACGCGGAGGATATCGACCGTATCTTGCGAGGCGAAGGGTTCTCTCCTGGACCGCAGGGTGGGCCTGGTGGGCCTCAAGGGTCGGATGGCGGTTCCGATTCATCCGGTTCAGGTGTCTCAGTTGCGGCGTAATCCGCCGGCTGACAGAGTCCATCGGAATAAGCTGTACGAGCGGATGTAATCATCCGCTCTCGTTTTGTGAAGCTATGAACGTTACGGCATTGGGCATATCGTCGGGGCTGGTTATCCAAGCGTTGGACATCCTGATCGTGTCCATTCTCATGTATCGGGCGCTCCTGGTGATTCGCGGAACTCGGGCGCTACCGATGTTGCTGGGGCTTCTCGCTGTTGCAGCGGTATACTTTGTAGCCAAAGAGGTCGGTTTCGTAACCCTCGCGTGGTTGATCGATAGCCTCTTCAATTCGTTCATTCTGCTCGTTGTGGTGATCTTTCAAGACGATATCCGTCGAGCTCTCACGAAGGTAGGCTCTCAATCCTTTCTCTTCAAGCACGGTAAAGGGGTCTCTCACGAGGTGCTCGACGAGATTGCGGTGTCAGCTCAAAAACTTTCAAAGGCCAAATTGGGTAGTTTGATGGTCATCCAACGGGAGGTAGGGCTTGAGGAGTTCATGGAGGATAGCGTGCACCTTGATGCACAGGTGAGCCCCAAGATCCTTATGAGTATCTTCACAAAGGAGTCTCCCCTTCATGACGGCGCCGTCATTATTCAAGGGGGCAGGATTAAAGCGGCCGGGTGTGTCCTGCCGCTCAGCTTCAATCCCGATCTCGATCCGAACTTGGGAACGCGACATCGGGCGGCTTTGGGAATTACCGAGCGCTCCGATGCCATGGTGGTGGTGACCTCAGAAGAAACCGGCGCGATCACCCTCTTCATCGACGGGACCCTACATCGA
Source organism: Pseudomonadota bacterium (assembly GCA_041178185.1). Taxonomy (GTDB): domain Bacteria; phylum Bdellovibrionota_C; class UBA2361; order UBA2361; family OMII01; genus OMII01. The sequence goes on along the minus strand of JBEGVS010000026.1, from coordinate 34,592 downwards.
AATTTGGATGCTAACTCTCTGAAGGGGCTCTTGCAAAGGAACTCGATACGAAACACACGCTCACACCGTGAGTTTCTCAAAAACCGGGAGGCGCTCGATGGTGAAGGATAATCTTCTCCTTAAGCTCGTATCCCTTCTCGCGGCTATCCTTCTGGCGTATTCGGTCAACAGCGACAGAAACACGAGTGTGTTGAGTTTCAACGTGCCGATTGAGATAAAGAATCCCCCTGAAGATAAGTTCCTTCTGAAGCCAACGCGTCGCTTGGCGCAGGTTACGGTTCGGGGGCCTTCGTTCTTAGTCGGGCCACTCGTTTCATCTCCGCCCCCTCTCAAAGTGGTTGTCCCGGATGAGGTTGGAGATCGCCTGCTGGTCTCCCTCAAAGGCGCCGATCTCTCAGTGCCTTCTATGATAGAGGTGGTAGGTGTTGAGCCCTCGGAGATGGAGTTGGTATTCGAGCCGGTGGAGCGAAAAGATTTCAAGATTGAGGTTCCCCGAGTGGGGCAGCTACCAAAGGAACTGAGCCTCACCAAGGTAGACGTCGAACCTAAGGTGGCAACGGTCAAGGGGCCCCGCTCAGAGCTCAAGCAGCTTCGCTTTATCGAATCTGAGCCGATAGACCTAAGCGATATCTCTAAGAGCGAGACGTTGACCCTGACTCTGCGGAATCCGGGGAACCAAAGCAGCCTCATCACGAAAAGTGTCTCCGTTCGAGTAGCTATCAATGAGATCCCTCGCCAGCGAATTTTTGAGAAGCGACCGGTTGAGCTGAGGACTTCGTCCAATGTGACGGATATCGGGATTGAGCCGACTGAGGTCACCGTCATACTTGAGGGCCCCCCTGCTGTTGTAGCTGAGCTCGATCCTGGATCGATCGTTCCGTTTGTGCGAGTGAAGGAGCCCCCTAGTCGAGAGGGGCGCGTGATTGATATCGATGTGGAGGTACCCGAGGGGTGCGAGGCCACTAAGATAGAACCAGCGAGCGTACTCGTTTTTAAGGAGAGTGCCCGGAAGATCGCGATGAAAGGCAAAGGTGAGCGGGATTCAAAGAGGGCTTCGCGATAAGCGAGGCGCTTCAAAGGAAGAGATATGGCACAAGCAAGAAAGTATTTCGGAACAGATGGAATTCGTGGGATAGCGGGGGTATCGCCCCTCGATCCAGAGACCTTGGTTCGCCTCGGTAAAGCGGTGGCCAAGGTTTTCCTCAAAGATCAGCGAAAACATCGCGTTCTGATCGGGAAAGACACTCGCTTGTCAGGATACATGATTGAGAGCTCCCTGGCCGCGGGGATTACCGCGATGGGAGCGGACCTGATGTTGTGTGGGCCGGTACCAACCCCCGGTGTGGCGTATCTCACTCGCAGTATGAGAGCTGATGCTGGTATCATGATATCTGCCTCTCACAACCCGTTTGAGGATAACGGTATTAAGATATTTGGTTCCGATGGCTATAAATTGCCGGATGAGCTTGAGATGGAGATCGAGCAGCTCTTGGAGCCAGGCGTTTTGGATGCCACTTCGATCGATTCCACTCAGATAGGTAAAGCTACCCGTATCAATGATGCGGTCGGACGCTACACCGTCTTTCTCAAGAGCGCTTTTCCGAGAGAGTGCTCCCTTGAGGGCCTCAAGATCGGGCTGGATTGCGCTAACGGTGCGGCGTACGTGGTCGGGCCGCAAACGTGTGCTGAACTGGGTGCTGATGTGGTATCGCGAGGGGTTAGTCCGAGCGGAAGAAACATCAACGCGGGCTTCGGCAGTTTGTACCCAGAGGTTGTGGGGAAGCTCGTGACTGAGCAAAACCTTAATATCGGTATCGCGCTGGATGGCGATGCGGACCGGTGCATCCTTGTTGACGAAAAGGGGCGAGTCCTCGACGGTGATATCGCGTTGGCGATATGCGCCATCGATATGAAGGAGAGGGGATTGCTCGTAAAGCCGCGGGTTGTAGCGACTCAGATGTCGAACCTAGGGCTGGAGAGGTTGCTCAGCGCTCACGGAATAGAGGTTGTCCGTACAGGGGTAGGGGATCGAGCGGTGCTTGAGGAGATGACCCGGCAAGGCTTACAGCTCGGAGGGGAGCAATCGGGCCATACGATCTTCGCCGATCACGCTACGACTGGAGATGGGCTCCTGACAGCTATCAAGGTCATGTCCGTAATGTGTCGCAAAGAGAGGCCGCTCTCTGAGCTCGCGTCGGCCTTCGTAGCGTTCCCGCAAAAATTGATAAACATCAAGGTCTCTTCTCGGCCCGAACTCACGACTATCGAGCCGCTCGTCAAAGCGATTGAGCAAAAGGAGAGGGAGCTAGGAACCACCGGTCGTGTGTTGGTGCGCTATTCCGGTACCGAGAACAAGGCTCGAGTAATGGTCGAATGTGAGGATGAAGAGACGTGCAAACGTCACGCGAATGACCTCGCGGAGATCCTTGAACGAGAGATCGGCGCGGCGTGAAGACCTATTCACTTGGAAGTTTTGGTTCCGTAGCGGTTTATGACGAATCTCCTGCATCGTGGTGTGCGCCTTCCAGCGCGGAGATGGCGGCCCTTGACGCGGAGACGATAGCTTCTGGAGTGAGCTCCCTTGAGCTGATGGAACGTGCCGGGGGCGTTGTGGTTGATGCGATCCGAGATGTGCTTGGCGCATCGAGGCAAAAAGCGCCACAGATTCTCGTGCTTTGTGGCCCGGGAAATAACGGCGGCGACGGTTTGGTCATCGCTCGCCGACTCGCTGATGAGGGGCTCATTGTGTCCGCAGTGGTCGCGCACGCTGCGCGTTACTCGCCTGAGTGCCTGGCCCAAATGAAATCCTTTGCCTCAGCGAGGGTGCTCGAGGGAAGTGGCGATGGTGCTCTGCAAGCCTGTGCAGGAGGGACCCTATCCCAGGCGGAGTTCTCCCAAATAATGAGCAGCGCTACCCTCGTGGTTGACGCGCTCCTTGGTACGGGTCAACGGGATGCTCCGCGGGGCGCTATCGCTCAACTCGTTGAGAGTGTGGTCGCCGAGAAAACACGACGACCGGAGCTTTTAGTTATTGCCGTTGATATTCCGACCGGAGTGGATGCTGACACGGGGGCGCTTTTTGAGCCTCATATCTCCGCTGATCATACCGTTTCGATCGAGCTCGTTAAACGAGGAATGATGCAGTTTCCGGGCCGTGGAGCGTGTGGATCCATTCGCATAGTCCCGATCGAGATATCAAGTCGCCGTGGCATTCAGTTCTCGCTTATCGAAGGTAGTCGAGTTCCATCGTGGCCATCCCGCACCGCTGATGTGCACAAAGGGATGCAGGGGCGTGTGCTCGTCATTGGTGGCTGTGCCGCGATGCCCGGTGCGAGCGCGCTTGCCGCTCTCGGAGCGTTACGGGCCGGTGCCGGTCTGGTGTCTCGGGTTACCAAGCCCTCGTGGACCGGCGTTTCGGTTGCACCTGAGTGTATGAACGTGATGGTGGCTGATTCTCAGCCCCAGTACGTAGAGGGTGATGTTACCGCTATTCAGGAGGCTATCTCGCTCGCTGATACGATCGTTCTAGGCCCCGGTTTAGGACGAGACGCTCGTACAGGTGTGTTTGTTCAAGGGGTCCTGAATGCCCTTCGTGCGCTCAAGAAGCGAGTTGTGATTGACGCTGATGCGTTAGCGCTTATTGCGTCGCAGGGGATTAATCTTCAGGGAATCGAGGGGGTCATGACCCCCCATCCCGGTGAGGCAGCGATGATGTTGGGTCTTTCAACGGTCGATATTCAACGGGATCGCTTCGCCGCCGTGAAGGCCTTGTTCGACCGGTACCACATGGTCACGCTCCTCAAAGGAGCGGGAACGTTAGTCTGGGATGGACGCGAGGGGGGGATCATTGCCCGAGGCACTCCGTATCTCGCTACTGCGGGAAGTGGGGACGTGCTCTCCGGTATCCTGGCGGCATCTCTGAAGGGATGCGAGCAGGTTTTTGACGGGGTGGTCCGGGGAGCCTACATCCATGCCGTCGCGGGAGAACGAGCCTCTGCCCTCTCTGGTGGACCCATCATCGCCAGTGATATAGCGTGGTCTGCAGCCTCTGTTATTGGGGAGTATGAAAGGTGAGTCGCTACACGATTGCAACTGAGAGGGACACCGCGCGCATAGCCGCAGCCGTTGCTCCAGGTCTGCGGGGTGGCCTGACGATCGGATTAAGTGGGGAGCTCGGGGCGGGAAAGACAACCTTCGTGCGGTACCTGATCGCCGCTGCTGGGGGAGATACGAGAGCTGTGTCATCTCCGACGTACACCCTGCAACACGAATACCCGTTGCCCAACGGCCTCACGGTAGAGCATTGGGACCTCTACCGACTCTCGGTAGTGCCGTTAGAGTTGGAGGAGCGTACCTCCCCACAAACGGTTAGGCTGATCGAATGGCCAGAGAGGTGTCCGGAGATCCTACCGTATCTCTCGTGCCACATGCGCTTCTCACACCAGGGTGAGATGGGCGAGGGACAGGAAAGGATTTTGGAGATTAGTGGTGACACTGCAGGGGAATTGACATCACGGTTAGAGATCATGAAAGGTAAGGTATGACGAGTGAGCGAGCGCCGATCGTGGTGATGAAATTTGGAGGTACCTCAGTTGGGGATGTCTCCCGCATTCAGCACGTGGCTGACATCGTCGCTGAACACAGGAAGAGGCTCCCCGAGGTAGGGGTTATCGTAGTGCTCTCGGCGATGGCGGGAGAGACGAATAAACTTGTAGCTCTGGCTAAAAGCTGTGTTGAGAGACCCGCTCCTCGAGAGATGGATGTACTTTTAGCAAGTGGGGAGCAGATTACGATAGCGCTTCTCGCCATGCGACTTATTGAGGCCGGCGTGCCAGCAAAAAGCCTTCTCGCGCAACAGGCCCAGATAGCAACGAACTCTGAGCACACCAACGCATTGATAGAGTCGATAGACGCCGAACAGTTGAATGAGCTCATTTCCGATGGGGTAGTTCCGGTAATCGCTGGGTTCCAGGGAGTTGACGAGCAGGGAGACATTACCACATTGGGACGTGGAGGATCTGATATCACCGCGGTAGCCGTAGCCGCGGCCGTGCGAGCGCAAACCTGCTTTATTTACACCGATGTGCCGGGTGTGTTCTCGACAGATCCTCGGACATGCAAGAACGCCAAGCTGATCGAGCGTGTATGCCATGAAGAGATGTTGGAGATGGCGAGCCTTGGCGCGAAGGTTCTTCATACCCGATCCGTTTATTTCGCTATGAGGTATGAGGTTCCCCTTGTGGTGCTCTCAACATTTGAAGGCCCTTTTATTCCGGGCAAAAACGGAACATGGATAGTTTCAGAGGAAGAACTTATGGAAAAGCCAATTGTAACCGGTGTGACGTATAGAACCGATGAAGCTCGTATCGTCGTAGAGGCGATGTCTGCCGATATCGGTAAGATGTCGCGACTCTTTTCCGAGTTAAGTCGCAAGAATATCTTTATCGATATGATCTCTCAAGAAACGGTCGAGGCGGGCGCTGTCAACGTAAGTGTGACGGTTCCCGATGAGAGTAGCTTAGTGGCGTTAGAGACGATGCAAGCTTTAGTGACTGAGCTCGGTGCTACCGGTGTAAAGATCGACCGAGATATCGCCAAGGTCTCAGTGGTTGGTATCGGTATGCGCTACCATACGGGTGTTGCAGCCCGTGTATTCGAGGCGCTCGCGCGTGAACGGATCGGGGTTACCATGATCAACACCTCAGAGATCAAAATGTCCGTTCTTGTCCCTCGAAAGTACTGCGAGGTTGCGGTGCGAGCGCTTCACGATGAGTTCACCGATTTTGAGATTACAGCCTCTGAGGAGCGATAGCGTCTCTCCGCGAGCTGTCCTCAGACAGTTCGGGAACATCAGCATTCGTTGCCATTAACAGGCAAATCTGTAGGCGCGGACTGAGTCGAAATTACCTTGAGAGGCCATCAGAAGAGCGTTATCCAGCCACGGCTTTAATCGATAGTTGATTTGCACCTCAAAATCGGTTTGCACCGTCTGATAGAAATCCTGCGCTTCGAAGAGCGTATCGATACACTTTTTGGCTTCCCCCTTTCGAGCGTATACCTCCGAAAGAACGACAAGACTGTTTAAACATTCGACCGCAAAATCACGCGATTTTGATCGGGCAGCTACAACAAAACAGGCCATCGCGTCATCTACTTGGTTCGCCTGCAGGAAATGATATCCACGAAACCACCATGCTCGATAATTATCAGGCTCTCTGGCTATTTCTCGGGCGCAACGTTCCGGATATTCAGCGCGGCGATCAGCTTTGCTCTTCTCTTGGAGGTGAACTACATGCGCATCCTCAAACCAGAGCGCACTACCGCCCGCTGCCCTTATTGACAACTGCAGATTCGAATGAATTGGATCGATAAATCTAAAACGGGGATCGTTACGCACCACAAAGAGCTTATAGTCCTCAAAGGTAGCGCTATCTCTCACGTTCACCCATTTCATGAAGAGACCGTCGCACGTATCCGGCGGAGTGAATTCAACCAGTCTCAATACGAAGTCCCGCGAGATGCATTCGTCCGCATCAAGCATCAAGACCCATGGGGCGCTATTCTCACGCAACGCCATGTTCTTGCCTTCTATGACTCGATGGTCATCCTCTACACTAGCGGGAAGACTTTTAGGGGTTATTCCAAAACTCTCGATAAGGACGCTCCGCGTTCGATCAGAGGAGCCGGTATCGACGATAGTGATATGTTCAAAGAGGTCCGCAATCTCAGATAGGCAGCGACCGACTGCTCGCTCCTCATCCTTAACCGCTAATCCCAGTCCTAGTCTCATGAGTTTGGTTAGAAAAATTGCTCAAAAACATCACTAGACGGCTAACCCGCAGCAATTGTTTTCCTTCATCTTAGGCAGCCTCTGCGGCTTTAGTCAAAGAGCGGGTGAACGGATAGTCAATCACCTTCCACGCCCGCAGAACAGGCAATAAAATACATCGCCCTATCCGATTTCCCATTTTGCTGTAAATCTCGTGCATGACTTGACTTGCTGCCGCATCATTGTCGACCGCAATCCCCATCTGATAGTCCCAAGACGCAATGTTTTGGGAGTAATACGTGACGTGTGGATTGTTGCGAGCAAATTCCCTCATGGCATGATGGCAGGTTGCATCCGCCCCCCGCGAGCGGACCAACACCGCATAGTGACGGAGCCCTAACACCGAGCCACGGTACTCGTACGTGAAGCCATGAATGACACGCTTTTCTTGCAGGCTTTGGATGCGATACTGCACGGTAGACACTGGGGTGCCAAGTTTTCTCGCCAACGTTGCACGCGATATGCCTCCATCAAGAGCCAAGTTCCGAAGTATCTGGTGATCGAGTTCATCGATCTGCACATGTTCATTAGTGATCTGCCAAGATAGCTCCGATGGGGCAGGGCGAAACGCACTTAAGGACTTCGAGGCAAAAATGGAATGTACAACTTGAATACATATCGATTTTTCGCTCACGAGATCACGGAACTGTTCTGCAAGACGGTCAAGGATGTTCGAAAATTCGACCGGCCCCCGACACGTTATGTGGACTTCGAATTGATATTCCCCTCCCAGCTCAAGAATGCAGGAAACCGCATCGCACGCCACGAGCTCTTGCACAAAACGATTAATTGTTTGAGGTGTAAGGGAGGTGACCGCGAAGAGAACTACGTATCGGGAATATCCCAGTTTCAAGGCGTCGATGAAAACTCGAGGGGTGAAAAGGTCGAGTTGTCCGAACCTAAACAGTACCGAGCGAACGATGTGCTCGCGACATCCTACCGCCTTAGCGATTGTTGCCACCGCAGAATCGGCGTTAAACTGAAGGTGGGCGAGGATGTCCCGTTCCTGTTGAGTTACCCGCATGCATTCCTACATTTAAGATGTGCTAGTGGCAAAGCTACGCAGAGTCGGATTAGAACTGCATGCTGCCCGGGAGTACTCGACTACTGCTCTAAAATCAAGGTCTAAATGCACCGGGGGAAATTTATCCTGAATTCTTCGCCGCACGATTTCCTATCTTGTCGGGCTACTCGAATCTCCCGTAGCGTCTTTGGTCCATAACGAGGGAGGGAGCCATATGATGCAGGGGCCCTCATCCATGGGTCCCTCATCAATTGGTACCGTGTACCGATATGTAATCGCAATCTAAGGTGACACCATAGCGGCGAAATATTCCAGAGCCAGGCGGTTAGCCAGTGCTTTCAAGGGACCGGGTACCAAGAGGGGGAGCCGCCGCTATCCCGATACTCGGGGGGCGGTCAATAAATCTTAGGATACCAAGATACTGAGCCGTCCGCGGCTTCCGCGCACATTAGGTACGCAAAAAGCTTTGCTATCGGTGGAATAGGTCGCGATTACGCTGGGCCTGTTCTTGTTGAGGCAAGGATGGTTCCACAACTTGAGCTGAAGGAACTGTTACCCCTCGCCAGAGGTCTCGATTTCTTTCCCTCTCCTGCTCCGGAGTAGCGACGTGAGCACTGTTTCCCTGCTGATTATGCCCTTCGCTTCCAACTTTCGAGCCCCGGCCTTCGATAGCCTCGATGCTGTTGCTGCGCTTGTCATTTTCGATCCCCATAGTGCCTCCTTCGCTGGTTTGAATTTCGAAATGGACCAACGTAATCTTTATGACGTTGATTCGTTATGTAGTGATGTAAGGGTGGGCAAATCAATCGCTTTTTATAAGTATCTGAACTGCAGTGGCTAGTCGATGATCGTTCTGCCGAGATCGCCCAGCCACCATCGATTGGTACCCTGTTCCTTATGTAACTCCCTCAGAGGTGACAACATACGGGCGAGATATTGCAGAATCAGGCGCTTAGCCAGGGGTTTCAAGGTACAGGGTACAAAGAGGGTAGCCTGCGTGTGAAGCAAATCTAGAAAACGACTAGCGCGGAACAAATCCCAAGGAAAAAAGCTCGCGGCTTATCAACACCATCGACTTGTGGCAATCACAACAGCCGGCAGATTATGACAGGAAATTGGAAAGTCTGGTTATAAAAACAGATACTGAAGGTGACGCATAACCGCACCGCTCGGGCAGAATGCCTAGATTTCGAAGGTCTCAACATTCAACCTTCGAAGGCCTAGATCAACGACGAGAATTTGTCCGTGATTAACACTATCATTCCAAGACTTGGTGATATTTTTTGCTGAGAGTCCCGCCTCTAGAAGTTTACGCTGCACGAATTGACGCACTTTGCTGGTCTCGCTTTCTGTCGACCAGGCTAGGACTAGCTCTGGATTCGCTCCGGCTACCTGCACCACGGCTTCAACAAAGTCCGGGATAGCCGCTCGAGCCGCCTGAAGCATCTCGTCGAAGACCGTTTCATCACACGGGGGATGAATAAAATGACCAACCACGGCGCTTCGGTAATCGCGATCAACGATCGCGACTACCGTGCATGGCCCACAGGCTCCCGAATCCAAGACGTCTTCGCCTCTACCAACCACATACCCGGGCCATTCAACAATCTTGTGCATAAGGGATAGCCAATTTAAACATCCACAATCGGTGTGATGTATGCGTACACGTTGAGGGAGGGAGGGCACCGAACCTGGTAGATACTAATCCGGCCAGATTTGCTACTCAAACGATTCGGGTAGCTTAAAGATGCGCACCACCTAAGCCTCTCACATGTCGAAGCAAATGGGCGAGCACCGTTCCCCTACGGCACCCGCTCCTTTCACGACTCTCTTTCGAAAGTAGTAGAAGAGTCGCTGAAGACGTTCGACTGAGGCTGGGCTCACGTTGAAGCTAGCTTCAGGCTTATCTGCCACAGGTGATTCACCCTGCACTCGGAAGTATCGTAAAGCTCCCATTCATCGCTACCCTGCACCGCAGTGATCTCAATCAAAGGTGAGAACATAGGGGCGGAATATTGCAGAATCAGGCGGTTAGCAAGCGCTTTCAAGGTACAGGGTACCAATCAGGGGGGTACCAATCAGGGGCCAATGAGGGGTCGCGTTTTTGCCGCTCTCCTCCTGACTATGGTAAGCTGCACACATGCCACTTCATATTCATACTCCACTGATCGAGTCGCACGTTCTCTCCACGATTATGGGAGCTGATGTACGTCTGAAACTCGAATGCCTACAACCTTCAGGATCTTTTAAGATCCGAGGTATCGGGTTCCTCTGCGAGACTCTAAAAAAAAACGGGGTCTCGCGCTTTGTCTCCTCCTCAGGGGGAAACGCTGGAATTGCGGTCGCTTATGCAGGCATGCGACTGAAGATACCGGTGACGGTTGTAGTGCCACAAACAACTACAGAGAGAGCGAAAAAGGTGATAGAAAGTTTTGGAGCAGATGTTCGTGTGCATGGGGCGTCGTGGCAAGAGGCACACGAGTTGGCGGAAAACCTCTCTAACAATCAGGACATCGCGTTAGTTCATCCTTTTGATCACCCTCTGTTGTGGGAGGGTAATGCTTCAATTATAGATGAGATCTACGCCTCTGGGTTTTTACCAGATGCAGTTCTAGTCTCGGTTGGAGGTGGAGGTCTTTATAGCGGGATAGTAAATGGTCTGCGGAGAAATGGTCTCTCATCGATTCCCGTTATAGCGGTAGAGACAGAGGGAACGGCTTCGCTAAACGGTTCAATCCGTGAGGATCGGTTAATTGAGCTTGAGCAGATTCGCGGTGTAGCTACTTCACTCGGCGCAAAAAAAGTCGCCAAAAACGCTTTTGAAGCGGCCAAGACCCATCCAACGAAAAGTATTGTAGTTAGTGATTCGCAGGCTATCTCAGCTTGCAGACGCCTACTCGATGACCACCGTTTGCTAGTCGAGCCAGCTTGTGGTGCGGCGCTCGCCCCGGCCTACGAGACTCTCGCTGAGATAAAGGCGTATCGAAAAATAGTATGTATCGTTTGCGGCGGAGCCACAGTCACTGGGGAACAACTCCAGGGGTACTCGGTATAGGGGCCCTAAAAATCGCGCTGGTAAAGTGAGACACACTTACCTGTGAGTATTTGCTGGTGTAAAAATGGGCTGTAAACCCAACGGCACTGGCGGATCTTCGGCGCTGCATCTTCAGTCGATTGCAATCAAGGAGTGAGGGAAGGTGGCGCGAATCGCGCTCCTGGTTGATGAATCAGGGCCTCAAAGAGGGTGTGCATCTTCTCCACGGTCGTTGTGACATTAAAGACCTCTGCAATCCGTTGTTGACCGAGTCGACCGAGCTGACGTGCAAGCTCCCTGTCGTTACAGAGGCTTTTAATCGCATTTGCGAGGGCAGGGACGTTGGAGGGAGGGACAATCACTCCCGCGCTTCCGTGCCCGACGAGCTCGGGCATGCCTCCCACCTCGGTGACAATAGCTGGAACTCCCTGCGACATCGCCTCTATCACCGATTTAGGAAACCCTTCACGGGTCTTTGAAGCCATCACGGTGACATCGCACAATGTCGCTAAGGCGGTTGCATCGGGACGATACCCCGTAAGGTGTAAACGCGACGTATCGGGAAAGGATTCTACAAGCTTCTCGATAGCCGGGTCCTTGATCCCACCTATCAGGAGCAGGTGAAGGTGCGGTAATTCGGTCAGGAGTGATGATACCGCTTGGATAAGGACGTCGACCCCTTTAACCGGGCGCATCATAGCAGTGCATCCTACAACGAATGCATCGTCCGGTATGTTCAGCGAAGAACGGGGGGGAGGGGTGCTCTTATACCACTCCACGTTGTGTCCCTTGTAAATAGTTACGATCCGCTCCTCCGGGAGTTTAATCTCTCGGAGGTAGTTTGCTACCGCTTCCGATACGCACACTATCTTTTTCACTTTAGGGTTGAGGAAGGTCAGCCACGATGAGGGGTCGATCCAGCTGAGGTGACCAACCGTTCCACGATAGGTAGCTATCGGGATATTCCAATTCATGAGACCAAGGACGGTACATGAGAGGCCGCGATTGGAGAGGGCGTAGACCAGGTCGATCCTTTCGAGTCGAACGATCTTTCGAATGAGTGAGATGCCCGTTAGGTCAAATCGATGAGCAAAGTTATGACGCGTAATGGAGGCACCGCTCGCCCTCAACAGCTCCTCGTGCTCAGGGATCGGTGTGCCCAAGAAATGAATGTGAACACCACGTTGCATGAGCCCCTGAAGGATATGGGCCTCTGGCTTATCGACGGTAGTTCCTATCACGAGCACTCGCATAGCGGGTTCTAGTTGTAGTCGGAAAAAGGGGAAAGATAAAGGGGAGGGCGCATTCACTCTTCGAGGCGTAAGACCGCAGGTCGCTCTGGGCTTGCCCATTCGTGAAAAAGCTCCTCCAGATAGCTCTCTAGGTCGCCAGAGGAGAGCCTCGCCGGAATCGGAAAATCGGCTTTCCCACGCTTTCCGTCAGCCCCTTGGTAGTATGCAACCCAGGTGTTCCCGGGGCCACGCTCGATGACAATAATTCTTCCGTACACATCGAAGCGATAGGCCATGATTCCTCCGTGAACACCGTCTCAAAATTTTGAGTAGGTGACGACCTTTTTCCTGCGTTTTTCGGAATCCTTACGGGGTTCGTTCTCTAGAAATCGTCGTCAAAAAAAAGGCTCGGAGGTGGAGGACGGAAGATCGTAGCGAGGGTCTCAGAGACTAGTTGCTCATCCGCGATGGAGAATTGACGAATCATCTTACCGTCCGGCTTTAAGCAGCGTGCGAGGTGCCGCAAGATATCACCACGAATGGTGGTCCAGTCCAAACCTTTTTCAACGATGTGTCTAATAGCTTTACGAGTTGGAAATGCCGCCACATAGACGCCGTCGAATGAAGAGCTTTCAAGGAATCGTAATGAGCCGGGAATGGTGAGGTCGACGATGTGCGATTCAAACGACTCTCCTCGTTGGGGGGCGATATCAACTCCAACCGGCTGTGCGCCTAGGTGGCATAAAAGCCGCGACATCCATGGATCGTATTTTCCTCGGGGATTGTCCTCATAGCAGGTGGAGCCGCATGCAAGGTCGAGGATGCGCTTACCGTACACATCGTGGATGTCAGGATACGATGCCCGAAGGAAATCGATGTGCATCAGTATCCTATCGCGCACCGGTTCCCGATCACATTCTAAGAAATCCGGGTAGCTCGCATCGATCAGCTGATGCGCTATTCGCAAATCAGAGGAAACGCGTGCGGGCCTGCGAGGTTCAGATGGGGCACGGTATGGGGCGTCCAGAGAGGTAGGATCGAGGTGCTGATAGCGGTTAAGGGAGGGCTCCATGCGCTCTATGGTACGTTACCATGCAACGCTAACCAAGCAGGCGTGCGGGGAATCGCTTTGGAAGGGCTTTTTCGCGAATGGTCGTCAGGCCTCTTGGGAACTCCCTGTTTTTAGGTGATTTCTGCGGTCTAGCGTGACGTTCGGTGTCTGTTGTGTGGTCGCTTTAGTTGAGCCTCTCCGCCCGATCCGTAAAGGCCGGCCCGGGCAGAGGGCGGTCGCACTCGCCATAGCCGAGCCGGCCGAAAGTCCGGCATCGTCATGACTAACACGACTACTTAGACACCGGTCTCTTCGTCGGCAGAGCGGGCTATGCGAACGATGGTCTCGATATTATGCTCTCGGGTTCCATCGTCAAGGGTGGGAGAGATCTGGAGCGCCATATCTGAGGGGCCCTCCGGTTTTTTCTCTTGGTAGAGCACCGCTCGATGGAGTAACTCAAACTCGTGCGCTGGAAAGATGGTCTGCCACACGGAGGACGGGTCATCGTATTGCGTGCGGATATAGTGGGCTGCGAGCATCGGAATTCCCAAATCCTTCCCATGTAATCCTTTTTGGGCGATGCCCTCAAGTATAGGGGGAACCATATACCCGACGCGGTGATACACCATGCTTTGGTGAAGAAGCAGTTTGTCCATAGAGGAGAGGTTGCCACCCTGCTCGATAAGGGCGTCGACGAGCTGCATACATCCCTGAAGATCGTGATCCATGAGGTGTTGCGCATCGAGCTCGACGATCGTCGTTGCATCGCTCCCGTGGTCTTGAAGGGAGATAGCAGTGATATTTTGGGCGATTAACTTAAAGGCATCTCGCGCGAGGAGCTCCTGCGGGATCCTTCCCTCATCTTGGGCGTGCCTCATCAGCTCGATGAACTCCCGTGCGTTAGTCACGACCGCCGCATGTTTCCTCTCGTTTTTTGTGCGCTCAGTATCTAGGAAGTAGCGAGCCGATAGTCGTTCGGCTGCATGAGTCACCGCAGCATACGCTTCTTTGAATGTTCTCTCTCCGAAGTGGCTAAACTCTTCGTCCCGGTTGAATCCGAATTTCTCAGCGTGCCTAACGAGAAGGGTATCGATGGCGGTGATGAGATCGGTGGCTGCTTCATAGGTTTCTATCGACGAACGAGCGCGTTCTTTATTTTGTGCGAGTAGTGTCGCGAAGAGATCTGCTGCAACCGTTTGCTCGCGCTTAGTTGCTGCAGAGAGCGCGGCTTCAGGGCTGGAGGATTCCAGGTATGATGGTGTTGATTCGGCAGGCGCCTCTCGTGTGTCGATCGACGTAGACGATCGGATGTACCTCTTTCCCTGCTCCATTGCTCCCTCTCACATGGTATCGGCACAAAGGGTGATTTATGTTAGTTCTCAATGTTGGCAGCGGTAAGCTGTTGAATTTCCTACATGAAAAGACTGCCTTCTTTGTGCCATACCTGACGACTCTGGCGCGTAGGCGTTCGGGCAAGGGATTGAGAAGCTTGTTCCGTGACCGCCGAAGAGGCAAGAATGACGGGGTCTGTTGCATGAAGGTGTCTGCCATGAAAAAGCTCCTAGGTTGTGTCGCTCTGATGAGTCTCCTGTCGGGATGTGTATATAGTAACATCCGTGTGCCACTCGATGAGGACCTCTGGAAGACGGAGCTCGGAACAAAGGTCGGCGTTGCCTCTAATTACTCCATCTTGTGGCTTGTTGCCTGGGGTGATGCGGGCGTGAAAAAAGCCGCTGAGAATGGCGCTATCTCGACCATCAATCACATGGACATGGGCATCGAGAGCTATCTCTTCGGGGCGTATATCCGTCGCGATACCATCGTGTACGGTGAGTAACTTTTCTTGAGCGTACCTGTGATGGGGAAGATTGTCTCGATCGTAGCATGCCTCGCACTCTCAGGGTGCGGTGTTATATCGCGTGGAATCATATACACCGATACGACCCAGCCTCTGTGCAAAGACGCTCGGGGTACGGGGTTCGGGAGTAAGACAGCGTCCGGAAGCTCCAAGAGGATCGAGATACCGACCACTCGAGTCGACATCGGCGCGGAGTGGGATTCTCGAGCTATCGGAGACATCGCAAAGGAGCACGGTATTTCCACCGTGTATGCGTGTGAGACGCGTCGGCAGTCCGTTCTTCTAGGAATTTGGCGCCGAGATCAGGTGATCATCTACGGAGAGTGAGGGTTACCTCCTTTGAGTTCTACCGGCAACTGAGCCGAAGATCCCCCGTGAGATACTTCGTCCGATCTGATTTCCGATAGAGCGGGCAGCGCTTGTTATCATCGCTTCGAGGGGATTTTGTCGGCGCCTTCCCCCTTTAGAGGAGCCGCCTCCGAGTAGTGAATCGATTAGAGAGCTATCGCCCTGTGATTTTGTATCTGCAGATTCCTGCTCCGACTCTATCTTCCGAGTGAGTATCTCATAGGCTGATTCCCGATCGATGTTCTTTTCGTAGACGCCCCTGAGGATAGATCCCTGTTGGGTGGCTGCTCTTTCCTCCCCGGTAATAGGGCCGAGCCGACTGGAGGGTGGGGCAATCATCACCCGTTGGGCGATACCTGGGGTTCCTTTCTCATCAAGTAGAGAAACGAGCGCTTCCCCAATCGCGAGCTCTCCGATCGCTTCCTGGAGATCAAAGGAGCCATCAGATCGAAAGGTCTCAGCGGTAGCCTTCACCTGCTTTTGATCGCGAGCCGTAAACGCGCGCAGGGCGTGCTGAACTCTATTTCCGAGTTGCGCGAGCACCGAGTCCGCGATGTCCGTGGAGCTTTGGGAAACGAAGAATACTCCGACCCCTTTGGAGCGAATGAGGCGCACTACCTGTTCGATCTTCTCAACGAGCGCCTTGGGGGCGTCGTTGAAGAGGAGGTGGGCTTCATCGAAGAAGAATACGAGCTTGGGTTTCTTGAGATCTCCCTCTTCAGGAAGACGCTCGAAGAGCTCAGAGAGCAGCCACAGTAAAAATGTTGAGTAGACAAGGGGGGACATCATGAGTTTGTCCGCGCTCAAGATATTGATAACCCCCCGTCCCGTGGAATCGGTTTGAAGGAGGTCATCGATGTTGAGGGCGGGCTCGCCGAAGAATCTATCGCCGCCGGACTCTTGCAATGCGAGGAGTGCCCGTTGAATAGCACCGATGCTGGCGGATGATACGTTCCCGTACTTGAGGGTGTAATCTTTGGCGTTGTCGCCAACGTGAACCAACATCGCTTGCAGGTCCTTGATGTCAAGCAAGAGGAGCCCCGAGTCATCTGCGACTTTGAATACGAGAGTAAGCACGCCGGCCTGGGTATCGTTCAGGTTTAAGAGGCGACTCAACAGGCTAGGTCCGAGCTCTGAAATCGTAGTTCGGATCGGATGTCCTTGCTCTCCAAAGACATCCCAAAATACCACCGGAAACGCCTGCGGGGTCCAGTTCTCAATGCCTAACGAGGCGAGACGCTCTGAGAGCTTTTCGGAAAGCGTTCCGGGCTTGGAGAGTCCTGCAAGGTCACCCTTCACGTCCGCCATAAACACCGGCACGCCGTGTCTGCTGAGGCCCTCAGCGATGACACGCAGCGTAACGGTTTTCCCCGTTCCGGTGGCGCCGGCGATAAGGCCGTGGCGGTTCGCCATGGAGAGCATGAGTTCCTTGTGTTGCGTGCTTGCGTTGCCGAGATGAATTGAGTCAGTCATGTGAGCGCTCCGATACCCGATACGGCAAGACGGTACTTTCGATGAATGGTGTTGGTCAACGGGAATCGAGCTCAAATACAGGGAAGGGGGCTTTTCTCGAACCCCCTGGATGTCTCCACATCTCAAACCGCTCCTGCGTTTCGCACCGGCCTCGCAGGTCGAGGTACTCAAGGAGTCGGTGTGCGGTCTTCTCCCCAACTCCGGGCACGCTCTGGATAGCCTCCAACGGAGAGGAGGTAGTAGCGGCTCGCATGACGGCGAAGCGTTTATCGAGTAGCTCGAGGGCCAGTTTGTCCGATACCCCTTTGATAAGCTCGGCGCTCCACACATTGAGGCATTCAAGGGCGAGCGTATCTCCCATGGCGAGGCGTCCCTCGGGGTCTTCGTGAGAGGGTGGCACGAACCATGAAGAGGCTGTCTCGGGTGGGCGAGCGAGGAGGGGAGGGATCTTCATTCCCAGAAAGGTTAGGAGGGTTATCACAGATAGACCGGTATGGCGCCACGACATGGCGTGACATTCGGTGTTTTTTCACATTTGTTTCGTACGCGACCGGATTAAGCGAGACGGTTCAATCGTTGAACGGGTGCTTTGCCGTCGAGAGATCCATCATTGATCTCCTGATCGGCGAATGCTCCTTCAACGCGACCCTCTTGGTCTATAGAACGTTCCTTATCGTTGGTGCTTACCTTGGTAGCGCTTTGGCTCGCTCGAGCTTTATTATCTCTCGCTTGAATTCCCGCCTGCTGCGCGACCTCCGTCGCTCGGACCTGATTCGCGGCAAACTGACTATTCAACACTTGGGCGCCTACCACTCCGATGCTTTGCGTAATGCGTGCATCCATTGTAAGTTACCTCGTCTGTAGGATCGACACGTTCCCAAATTCCTTGATAAAATGAGGCTTTTTAGCCGTGATTATCGATTGCGACGCCAACGCTACCTATGCGCCTGATGAGAGAATTCGCGGGGTTATCTCGTCGTGTCTCGGCTCGCTCGGAAATCCGAGCTCGCTTCATCGGGGCGGCCAGCGGGCGAGGGCAGCTATTGAAGAGGCCCGCGCTGGGGTACGGCGCCTGATCGGGGCAGGGGAGAGGGATACCCTCGTATTTACCTCTGGTGCCACGGAGGCCAATAACACCGTAGTAGCCGCATGTGCGGGTCTTCCCGGTTCACTCGTCTCGGCCTCTACTGAGCATCCCTGTATCCTTCAGCCTCTACGACAACTCGCTTCGCGAGGCCGCAGCGTCACCTTTGTTTCACCTAACGGTGATGGTGTCATCACTCCCGAGGCGGTCGCTGTGGCCGTTGCTCCTGATACCGCGCTTGTTTCGATTATGGCCGCTAATAACGAGACCGGGGTGGTTAACCCGATAGCTGCAATCGTTGAGCGGGTTCGTCAGATCGCTCCCCAAGCGCTCATCCATACCGATGCGGCGCAACTTCTTGGGAAGGGCGTGGTTTCGATGAAGGAGATGGGGGTCGACCTCCTCACGGTATCCGCTCATAAGATCGGAGCGCTTCCGGGTACCGGCGCGTTGTGTATCCGTGAAGGGGTTCGTATTGAGCCGCTCCTGGTCGGTGGTCCTCAAGAGGGTAAGCTTCGAGGTGGCACAGAGAACGTACTCGGGATCGCCGCTTTTGGGGTGGTTGCGGATATGGTATCCGCAGAGCTTTCTACCCGGTGTGAAGTAATGGGAGCCGTGAGAGACGCCTTTGAGCAACAACTCAAACGAGAATGCGCTCACGTTGAGTTCAATGGCGATCGAGTTCCACGACTTCCCAATACCTCGAGTGTCTATATTCCCGGGGTGCGTGCTGATGATCTGATAGTGGCGATGGACCTTGAACGGATCCTCATCTCCTCCGGCGCTGCCTGCACATCTGGGAAGCCTGAACCTTCACATGTTCTCTCGGCGATGGGGCAGGATGAGGAGCGCACACGCTCCACGATTCGTGTGAGTTTTAGAGCTGACCTCTCTCCGGATCGGGTGCCCCACCTTGTGGGCGCACTCGCGAGCGCGATCAACCGGATGCGTAAGGTTACCAGAAAAGAGTAGCGAGGATTGTATGTCGAGTGAAGCAGCAGCATCTATCCAACCAACCTCAGTAGCCGATAGATCTATCGTTGTAGCCATGTCAGGAGGTGTTGATTCCTCTGTTGCTGCCTATCTTCTCTCTAAAACGGGAGCCCAGCTTGTCGGCGTGTCCATGCAGGTGTGGGATTACAAGAAGAGCTGCTCAGATAACAGTAAGGCTACATGCTGCTCTCCGGCTGATTTCAATGACGCGCGGCGGGTCGCAGCGAAGCTCGATATGCCCTATTACGTGGTTGATTTCGAGGCCTATTTCGAAAAAGAGGTTATCAACCGTTTTGTTGAGACCTATCAACTTGGGATGACACCGAATCCCTGTATCGACTGCAACAGTCGGGTGAAATTTAGAGAGCTGCGCGAGCGTGCGTTGAGCTTCGGTTGTTCCCACGTCGCAACGGGACACTACGCTCGTATTCGTGAATCGGCTGATGGATTCCATCTCTTGCGCGGTGTCGATCGCGATAAAGATCAGAGCTACTTCCTCTATACCTGTCGTCAGGATGAGCTCGGAAAAACGCTTTTTCCCATCGGTGACTACACGAAGCCGCAGATCCGAGAGATAGCGAGAGAGGTAGGGCTCGTGACCGCTGATAAGCCCGAGAGTCAAGATATCTGTTTCGTAGCGGGAAGCGTTCAGGACTTCGTCGCCAAGATCGGCGGACGTCGTCAGCGTGGAGACTTTGTCCTCAAAGACGGCACCAAGATCGGGGAGCATGAGGGCATCCATCGCTTCACCGTTGGACAGAGGAAAGGACTTAATATCGGTGGGCTCTCTGAGCCGCTCTATGTGATTGACCTCGATCCGGCGACCCATCGGGTCATTCTCGGCTCACGTGACGATCTGAAACGGGAGAGCTTTATGGTGCGTGAGATGCACTGGGTAAATCCTCTTCTCATCAAACGGGTGAGGGCGGGGGAGTCCGGCTTTGAACAGGACGTCGTTGTCCAGGTTCGCTCCCGTCATCACGGCGTGCGCGCTCGAATGAAGGTCATCGATGAAAATACCTGCACATTCACGTGGCATGATGAGTGGGCAGCGATCTCCCCAGGGCAAGCAGCCGTCGTGTATGACCTTCAGAATGAAGAGTTGCTGGCTGGTGGGCGGATATCCAAGGACGGGGGGACGGGCACCCGGTAGCCCCTAGGTCACATGGTCGTGCTCGGTGCATGGTGTGTCGTGCGATTGCGGCAGGGCTGCGAAACTCAGGCGCGGGATGCCCAGAGCGAGCGCTAAACATACGTATTTTCAAGTGGTTGGGTTTGGTTGAATAGGCCTCATCGACCAGGTACACTCCCTGGGCAGTTGTTAACCCCCTCTCAATCACCAAAGAGAGCCATTACCCTACTCCGGATGGCTACTTTTGTGATTGTGAGGCTTCCAGCATGGGAGCTTTACAGATGAGATTTGGAATCCTTAAGGTCGCCTCCGAAAGTGGAGACGACGCAACAAAAAATCGTCGTCCAGTCGTTGAACCGCTTGGGCAGGAACACTACAGCGAGATAGAGGGGCGCCTTCACTACTCATTCGTTGAGAAGTCGTGGCTTGAGCGTGCGTTGACGCACCGCTCGGTTCACGCGCGAGGAGAGAAGACCGACTATGAGCGGTTGGAGTTCCTTGGTGATGCAGTTTTTGATCTCGCCGTCGCCCACCTCTTGCTTGATCATCATCCCGATGCTCGCGAAGGTGAGCTCTCGAAGATGCGAGCCGCGCTCGTGAATACCGCCTCGCTTGCTGAGATCGCCCGAGAGCTAGAGCTCGGAAAATTTATTCGGCTCAGTCGCGGTGAACTGGCGAGTGGTGGATCGGATCGAGCTTCAATCCTCGCCGATGTTCTAGAGGCCGTTGTCGGCGCAATCTACCGCGAAGGTGGATATGAGACCGCGCGAGCATGTGTTGAGCGTCTTCTTGGAGTGAGGCTCGTCAACGTGACGCCACGCGATCCAAAGACGGAGCTCCAGGAGGCCTTGCATGCTTCTGGTAGTGAGGCTCCTGTCTATCGCCTTGAATGCGTGGAGGGACCCGAACATCAACCTATCTTTGTATCGATCGTTGAGGTTGATGGACAGGTCGTAGGACGGGGTAGGGGCGCAACCAAGAAGGCATCACAGCAAAATGCCGCGGAAGAGGCGTTGGCACACCTCAAGAGTGGTGACGATCTAGACGCGCGCTTCTTAGCGACGCCCACAAGTGAAAATCAAGATACAACGGAAGATTCGTTGCATGTGAAGGAATCAATATCGGAGCCGTCGGAGTAGTCGTATGTCACATCAAAATTCACTCCCGACGGTATGTATCGTCGGTCGAACAAATGTTGGTAAATCAACCCTCTTCAACGCTCTCGTAGGAAAGCGCAAAGCGGTTGTAAAGGATCAGTCGGGAGTAACCCGCGATCGCTACTATGAGCTCGTAACGCGGCACGATTTCCCATTCACTCTTATCGACACCGGAGCGTTGGTGGGCGAGGAGGATCTCGTACTGCACGAAGCCGTTCGTCAACAGACCCAACTCGCGATGCAGCAGAGTGATCTGATTATCGTGGTGTTTGATGGGCTTCATGGGTTGCATCCACTTGATAGCGAGGTCGTCGACCTCGTCAGACAGATGGAGAAGCCAACCATCTATGTTGCGAACAAGTGTGAGAAGCCTTCGGCCGCGATGACAGCGACAGAGCTGTACGGTTTGGGGCTTGAGGAGATTATCCCGCTGAGCGCCGCCCACCGCCGAGGACTTCGAGACCTCCTCTCTAAGATGGAGCAGCTTGTTGGTTCATCAGGATTACGAAGTGAGCTCGCGGATGGGAAGGACGAGGACTACCAAGGAAGTCCGGACGAGGGAGATGATATCCCAGTGCGCTTCGAGGATGAACAGAGTGATGAGCTCGAGGAGAGCGATCTGCCAGACGTAAACAGTGATGAACCCGCCCTTCCTGGTTTGGACGAAGATCCTGACAAGGCGATCAACATCGCTATTATCGGAAAACCCAACGTTGGAAAGAGTACATTCGTCAATCGGTTGCTTGGAGAGGATCGTTTGATTACCTCGCCGATAGCGGGCACAACCCGTGACAGCATCACCTGTGAACTCGTTCGCAACGGACAAACGTTTCAGATCGTTGATACCGCGGGTCTCCGCAAGAAAGCCGGAGTAAAAGATAATACGGTTGAGCGGTTTAGCAACATTCGAACCCTTCGCTCTTTGGCGCAGAGCGATGTTGCGGTATTCCTCCTCGATGCTTCGGAAGGCATTCCGACCGAGCAGGATGCTCGAATCGTTGGCCTCGCGCACGAGAAAGGCAAAAGCCTTGTTATCGTGGTTAATAAGTGGGACCTGATCGAGAAGGATCCACGGATCGCCGAGGAGTACCGTCACGCGATTCGCATGACCTTTAAGTTCGCCGCCTACGCGCCGGTAATCTTCGTGTCCGCATTGACCGGACTTCGATGCCTCTCCGTATTCGACGAGGTGAAGAAGGTATATACAGCCGCTCGTGTGCGATTGACGACGGGACAGGTGAACAAACTCTTCACCGATGCCTTTAACTCGAAGCCTCCCCCTGTGTACCGGGGTATCCCGATCAAGCTCCTGTACGCAACGCAGGTGGCCGCCAATCCACCTACCTTCGCGGTGTTCGTGAATCACCCCGAGCGCTTGCGTTTTAACTACGAACGGTACCTGAAGAATACGGTTCGGCGTCACTATCCATTCCCGGGCAGCGATGTACGAATTCTCTTCCGTCGACGAAGTCGCATCACGAATCAGCGACGCCGAGTGGCGTAGTCTTAGAAATCTGTGCGTATCCGCGGATCTATTTTGGTACGATGTCGCTGATCACGCAGATTCGCTGACGCGCTGACTTGAGTTTAACCTCGTGCATTTCGTGAATGTTCTTTTCGCTGATGTCGAGAAGAATCACGGATTTGGGATCTGCTCTCAAGACGAGATGTTGGTGAAGGGGGTTCGACTTCTTAGCGTCGGTCATGAACTTGTCGAGAAGCTTGATACGCTCCTCCTCTACCTTAGATGCAGTGATCTTACTCAGGTCGGTGCTATACAACACCACGCTCGAGGGTTTTAGACATTCATTCTCGGGGCGAATAAAGGTACCGATCGTTGGGGTGGTAACCGGTTTGCCGTTGAGGAGTAATTGGTTGTTTTCAACCGAATACGGAAGGATCACCTTGGCGACCTCTGGGTTGAGTTGGTTGGCTGCCAGGATCGTCGCAACGGCCCCCGAGCCCTTCACGATCTCGTTTAAACCTGAGAACCCCAGAATGGACGCTGGCTCATTGCTGGTTGATCCCTCCGTAACGACCGTAAGGTAAGGGTTGTTGTTATCGATCCCGATCGAGGTTTTTCCCATCGTGATCGTAAGGTTTCCCGAGACCTTGTACACCTTATCGTTGAGCACAACCTCTGAGTACGTTGGCGGTTGAGCTTGTCCATCAAACCGCACGAAGATGTGCTTCACATTGTCCCCTGGAGTGGCTTCAAGGTTGAACTCTTGGGGAGGGATGGGAGAACCCACCATAACAAAGATACCCTGCGCGTCGCTCTTGGCCCCAAGGATCACCTTGGTAGTGAGGTTGGAGTGGTGATACACACCGGAGGCCCTGGTCAAAATAAATTCGGCCTGGACCTCCGCGATGCCACTGAGGGTGAGTGCTGCAGCGAGCACCGTTCTTACTAATCTCCGCGTTCTGAATTCTGGCCCCTTCATCATCGTTATCGTTGTCCCTGTTAGGTTCTGGTGTGCCTGTGGGGGATACGAGCGTACACCCTGTGGCAGCGCTTGCCTCTTGGAAAGACCTTCAAAGTTCCAAATATATCCGTCGGATACGTTCAGTACTCGACCCCTCTTTCTAGGGGCCGGTGCCCCGCCGTCGAGGTGCACGAGACCCCGTTGTTTACATCCCTCTCGTAAAGAGGTAGTCGGCTCAAAATACCCAAGGACATTAGCTGTACTTTGTTCTTGCGCCCTGCGAAAGTAATAAACCATGATAGGGGCCCATCAGGACGCCCATTCTCGCGTAAACATAGTTTTATATTCGTGGAGTTGCTGTGATTCTCATCCTTGATTTCGGTTCCCAGTACACCCAACTTATCGCCCGACGTGTTCGAGAGTTTAGCGTGTATAGCGAGGTTCGGCCCTGTACCATCTCCCCCGATTCGATCGATATCTCGAAGGTGAAGGGATTAATCCTCTCGGGAGGCCCTTCGAGCGTTACCGATGAAGACGCTCCAAAGTTCGATCCAGCATGGCTCTCCCTCTCTATTCCTACCCTCGGTATCTGTTACGGAATGCAGTTACTGGCACACCACTTCGGTGGAACGCTCGGACGGGGGGTCGCTCGCGAGTATGGTCCTTCCACCATTACGATAGAGGAGAGCAAGGGTATATTCGAATCTTGGGCGAAGGGCACGCAACTCTCGGTATGGATGAGTCACGGGGACCACGTTGAAAAGCTCCCTAAGGATTTTGTGACCTGCGCTTCGAGCAAGGGAGCTCCTATCGTAGGGATGAGACACATCTCGAAACCGATCTCGGCGCTGCAGTTTCACCCCGAGGTCGTGCACACACCGGAGGGAAAAACGCTCATTAAAAATTTTGTATTTAATGAGGCTCGATGCTCCGCCGATTGGACACCGGGTAATTTTATTGAGCAGCAGATTCACAAGATCGCGGCGCAGGTTCCGGCACCGGCGCAGGCTATCTGCGCATTGAGCGGTGGTGTGGACTCGACGGTTGCTGCGGTGCTTGTCGCGAAAGCTCTCGGCGAACGACTCCACTGTTTCTTCGTTGATACCGGATTGATGCGAAAGAACGAGGCTACGTCCGTGATGGAACGCCTCAAGGCTCTTAACCTGAACGTGACGCTTGTCGATGCGAGTGTGCGATTCTTGGGCGAGCTTCGAGGGGTATCAGACCCTGAACAGAAGCGAAAGATCATCGGTCGGGTGTTTATTGAGGTCTTCGAGGAACACGCAAAATCACTTCATGGCGTGACACACCTGGTACAAGGGACCTTGTATCCCGATGTTATCGAGAGCGTCTCAGTCCGAGGCCCATCTGCGACCATCAAAACTCATCACAATGTGGGCGGACTCCCTGAACGACTTCAGTTCAAACTCATCGAGCCCTTCCGGGAGCTTTTCAAGGATGAGGTTCGGCTTCTCGGAAGGGAGCTTGATATGCCGCAAGAGATCCTTCAGCGACAGCCGTTCCCCGGACCGGGACTTGCAGTTCGGATCCTCGGAGATATCACGCCGCAACGTGTTGCAACGCTACAAGACGCCGATCACATCTTTCTCGAAGAGATACGAGCAGCCGGGTTGTATGCCGGTATCTGGCAGAGTTTCGCCGTACTCCTTCCCGTTCGCAGCGTCGGTGTGATGGGAGATGGGCGTACCTATGACGAAACGATCGCACTTCGTGCGGTGTACTCAGAAGATGGGATGACGGCCGATTGGGCGTACCTTCCTGAGGAGCTCCTTCGTCGGGTCAGCAACCGGATTGTAAATGAGGTAAAGGGCGTGAATAGAGTGGTGCTCGACATCTCAAGCAAGCCGCCTGCTACAATTGAGTGGGAGTAGGAAGCCCGAAGGGTGCTGGCTTAACCAGCATCATCGGCCGGATCCCTCAGTTCTCCAGCGGAAACCGAAACTTTAGAGGCGAGCACATCTCTCCGATTCCAGAACCCCGGTCTCGAGTCGGCTGCCTTTTCATGGAACAGAGCAATCGGATTCCCCAAGCACAAGACTACGGGATAGCTCAAAGTAATCGGTTCACGTTACTGGGAGGCGGGACAGTCGATATACTCTCCAAGGGAAGTTGCTAAAACCGCACAGTTTGATTTGAGTATCGGGATATTCTTGATCGCCGGATAGCACAGGCCTGTTTGGATGGAGTAGTAAAAATCATCCATTCGTACCACAGGCATGTTCGTACCAGGCACTGAGAAGATACTGTTTTGAGGAGGTGCGGATGGTGCTGATGCCGGGGGTGGCTTGATAACGAAACAGACGGTCGGATTAAGAGGGTTGGTTGTGTTTTTTATCACTGTCTTTTCAACCAGCTTTCCACCGAGCTCGGCTACGACTCCGTCCATGTTTTTTATGTATCCGAGCTTGTCCATTCGTTGTTTCCCTTCCTCAGAGTTGATTTCATAGCAAGGTTCAAACAACACGAGCGTCTCAATCGTTACTCTGAAAAGCTCACGTAAAAGTTCTCTGAGTTTGCCACCGTTTGGCTCGAGTGCGTGACTCGAAGTAGTGATGTGTATTGATTTATCCCGTAAAGGTATCTCACTGATATCAGCAACGAATGGGGTCAGGAGTTGATAGTTCGGGCCCAGCGTTTTTTGAGCAAAACCCGTTCCTTTATGAATGCGAGACCAGCTGATATCAAATGCGTATATCGCGCTTGGATGATTTTTCAGCGCGCCTATCACCATGCTCAGTGTTGTTAACTCCCCGGTGCCAACGTCCAGCAGGGTTCCGTCTGAGGTAATGTGCTCGTCAAGAATCTGAGCAAGCTCAGCTGTGTATGAGCTCGCCTGCTTGGGATTTTTTGTTACGTAATCAATGTACGTTCCAGCTTGTAAATCATAAGCGGTCTCGATGATTTCTGGCGTATTACCTGATACATTTTTTTGAGAACGCAACAGCTCCGTAACATTTTGGCCCTGGGCATAGGCTTTTCGAGCCTCTAAAATATCGAAATGTTTCAGTTCTTTGGTGCTCATAGCTGCTCACGCCTGGAATCCGGTATCTTTACATCCTTCGTGCGGGCCGAAGGAGTGGAAAGTAATTTTGCGGTTTGTCTCATGCTATTTAACCATATAACTGTCACATCTACATCTGATATTCATAATGAGCTACCTAGGCACGTATGGCTGTAAAACCCAAGAGAAGGACAGGCAAAGTCACTACAGGCGGTTTCGGCAGCACGCTTGACGGCATGCTTGCGAGGTTTTGCAGGTCGATACCTAGTGTTGGGAGAAGGTAAACATGGAAGAGGTATGGTCCAAGCAGTTCGAGGTCGAGGGGCGTACCTTCGAGGCGGTTTGTATGCGACGACCATTTCGGGAGGGCTTTGAGGTTCACGTCGATGTCGATGGAGAGGTGCTGACCTTTGCAGAGTTGGGATTCGGAGACTCGGCTCTCCTTGAAAAAGCTCGCTCGATGGTTGAACGACACCTGAAGGAAAAGAGAGGGGAGGGATAATCTTCATGGAGCCCACCTCTCCTCACAATTCCCCTGAGGAGCCAACTCGCTTTGAGGGAATGCGATTGCCGGTTTCCCAACTTGGACTTCGGGGGATCTCCACGGTGCTCTTTCTCCTGGAGCGCGACTCCCTTGAAAACTCCCTTACAAATATCCTGTCTATGGCCGCCCTCTGTCGGGCGATCGAGATCGAGCGGGGATGCCCTCCATCTCTTAAGGTGATGAGCGAGACTCAGTTGTGGAACTCTCTCCAAGGGTTCGGAGAGAACGCTTTCTTCAAAGATATCCTCCGAGGAGAGCACGCGCTTTTTGTGACAGCAGCGAGCCTCTATCGACGGCAGATGGCTCAGGTTGTGGGGACGTTCGCCCTTGCCGGTGCTACTCTCGATGCCTTTCCGCACCTCGTTGACGATTCTCTCCCCATAGGACATCGCAGCGATCCTCGAACACCGATTCGCACGTTAGTATCGACGGTGACCCGCGAGGTATCGGATGCACACGTCTCTGAGCTATTGCGACTCGCCGCTGTGAGTGAGGTGCCGGAAACTACGGACCCAGTGGTGCTCAAGGTTCGGGCGGCGCTGCGCACGTTACAGACGACGAGCTTCCCTTGGTCTCGAAACAATCCCAACGAGAGGCGTGAGGTTATCCCATCGGTGCATGCCATGATCTCCGAATGGCGTGACGGTGTTACTGTGCCGTCGCTGTGTCGATCCTATAGCGAGCAACATGAGGAGGCGGAGGGTATCGCTCGCTCGCTGTGGTCGGCTGCAGAGGTGCTGGCGCCAGGGGTCTTTCAATTGATTCAGTTTCCGTTCGACGAAACGGACGAGGTTGTACGGGAACGATTGCGGCACCTCTACCTGGAGGATTCGCGGGCGCGATACGTAGTTGAGAGAGGGCGCGATGCTCCCGCCACCTCCCTGTCATACCGTGAGGCGATCGCATTTGAACGTCGACTTGAGGCGGGAGAACCTGCCGATGAGCTGCTTCAAGAGATCGAATCGATCCTTCACGACCGCAAAGACCGGTCATGCGAGGTTGATCTGAATTTGGCTGAATTACGGGGTCGGGACCCGCGAGATACACTCACGACGATCCTGACCCGCGCGCAGTACCTCCCGGATCCAAACGGAGTGCAGTACACCATCCTGAAGTCGAGTGATCGTGACCTCATGCACACCCTAGAGCAGCACCAGATTCCACTCATTACGCACAATTCCCTGTGGCTTGTGGATGTGAAGGAGGGGAGGGCGCGTCCCACGAGCTTCTCATTCCAAGGGCAATACTTGTCCCGTTTTTTATCGATGATCGAGTATGACCCGTGATCTGAGGAACCGAGGAGGTGAACGCCTTGCGTGCACCGTATGCGACCTGGTCGCGAAACGCTCTCCAAGAGACACCTTACATCATTCCCTTTAAGGCCTGATAGTCGGTCTTGCCGCTGCCTAAGAGTGGAAGGTCTCTCAATCTCATGACGTTGGAGATCGCAACAAGGTGCGGAAAGCCGGAGTCCCTGAGAATTTTGTTCGCTGCCTCAGCGGTTGTCTGCGTACTGGTGAAGAGGGTAAGGGTCGGGCGCCCATCACCCTCTGTACCCCGTGCGAGCACGGCGATGGAAGGAGCGTCATCGTATGATGGGACGCTCTTCTGTAGCGCTTCCTCGACCGCAGTGAGGCTTACCATCTCTCCGGCGATTTTAATGAAACGCTTGAGGCGGCCCGTTATGACGAGAGATCCATTTTCGAGTCGACCGATGTCACCAGAGTTGTAGTAGCGAATTCCGTGTATCTCAAGAAAGGGATTGAGCTTCGGCTCGAGGTAGCCCGGGAATACGCTCGGACTGTGAATGAGTATCAGTCCATCTGTGCCGTGTGGAAGCTCTTCATAGGTTGCGGGATTCACTATCTTGATGGTCGTTCCAAGAAGGGGGCGTCCTACACCAACCCGAGGCTCGCCCGGACGGGTCAGACTCACAACGGGTGAACACTCTGTGATCCCATACCCCTCTATGACCTCCACAGGGTGTGGAAGATTTTTGACCCTCTCGAAGAGATCCTCCGGAGCCCGCTCTGCGCCGGAGATTAGCGTACGGAGGGTGGCGAATTGCTCCGCCTGACCGGCTTGGAGAATCGAGCGCAAGAAGGTAGGGGTTCCTGCCATGATGGAGGCTCCCCAATGGCTTATGATCTTGGCGATCTTTCTACTTTCGTTAGGATTCGGGTGATACGCAACGCGGAGACCGGTCACGAGAGGAAGAAGGGTGCAGACCGTTAGCCCGAACGAGTGAAATGTTGGTAAGAAACCTAGGAGCACGTCATCTCGTCGCAGCGGAAAGGCCTCGAGGACGCCTCGTATATTTGAAAGGAGGTTCTCATGCGTTAATACGACCCCTTTGGGAAGAGCCTCGGAGCCACTGGTAAAGAGGACGACCGCTGGGTCTTTCGAGGAGCGACGTTTGACGTTAAAAGCCTCGAGGATTTGGGGAAGGGATTCGCCGGCTAATCTTTTGCCAGCGATCTTGTCTCTCAGGGTGAGGGCATCTCGGAGGGTCTCCAAAAACACGAACCTCTCTTCGAGGAACTCGAGGTCGGTCTGTACGATATCGAGGAACGCCTGCGATGAGAGGATGGTTCTCAGCCCGGTAGTTTCACAGGCATGGAGCAGTGCTCGTTTACCGGAGGTCCAGTTGAGGAATACGGGGATCTTACCAGCGAGGATGGTTGCCATCGCGGCGAGCGACCCGCCGACCGATGCGGGAAAGAGCAGTCCAATGTGCGAGTCAGGAAGGGGCGCGAGGTAGCGAGCTACCATAATGACCCGCAGCTTTACCTCAGCCCATGAGAGCACCCCCGAGCGAGCATCCCCGATCGCAGGCAGATCCTGCATGCTATTCGCTGTGAGGAGGAACGCCTCGGCGATAGTTGGGGAGGAGGGAAGGAGGGGTAGGGGGCGCTTCTCGACGGAGGTATTCCATATGCCCGGTACTCGATACTCTCTCCTCGGTTTTTTTGAACCGAGTTGTCCTGCTGCCGCTCGCAGAACTGATCCCACCGTCACGAGTTCGCTCAGTTCGATATCATGCGCTTCGAACTCTCGATCGAGCCAGAGCAGCAGCTCTGCAACGGTAAGTGAGTCGAGTCCGAGATCATCCCCAAGTTCGGTATCCGTCGTTAGTCGGGAGGTGTCCGTGGCACCGATGTGAGCGATATGGTTGAAGACCTTCTCTTTGATCGCTGGTGGTATCTCATCATAGGAGTGGTTCTCCTCGGTTTTCTCGGGTACCTGGGGAACCTCTTGGCTCCAGAAGAGATGGGGCACGAGGGTGGGTGCCTCTGGTGCGGGAGCGTTGTAGTAGCTCTCAAGGTACCGGTTCAGGGGCAGGGGATCGCTGTATCGGGGGAGCTCTGATGGATTGGCGACTATCTCTATTGTCACCTTACGCTTGGGGGCGAGAAAAAGGAGGTTCTTGAACAGGAGAGAGAGGCCCTTCATTATGGTAAGGCCGACGTCTGGGGTCTCTCCGCCCGTGAGGGCCTTCGAAAAGATACTGCCATAAAGCCCTTTAATCCGTACCATCGCAACGAAGACGTCTGGATAGTTGCGAAGGATAGTGTGCAACCCTGATGCTGCACCGAGACGCTCTTCGCCCGTTATCGAGAGTCGTCCCGAGGGATAGATGAGGATATTTTGTCCCTGTCGGAGACGCTCGCTCACGTCTACAAGGGCTCGTTCTATGCGTCGTCGTTTGTACGGGCCCGAGTCGAACTCCATGTCCGGCATCGGGATCGCGTGTACCCACCGCATGAGAGGTTTCAAAAAAGGGAGCTCATACATCGTCTCTAGGACGACCGGTTGAGGTTTGAGGAGATCCCAAAGGTAGGTTGAAAGGATTATCGGATCAATCTCTGCCGGATGGTTTGGGATTATGAGTACTCCCTTGCGCTGGGTGATGGTTTCCAACCCAGTGACGGTAACGTCGTACCGGAGGGAGAGGAGAGCTTTAGCCAGCGTTGCTAACATATCGCACCAAAAATGATTGCCGACACCGTGTCGCACATGAGGGAGCGGTCCTGGGTAGGGGCGGCGTGCTCGACTCCGTCCGTCAGGCAGTAACGCTACTCGTTCCGGTCGAACCGTTCAATCCTGAATGTAACGGAGGGGTTAGGAGTGGTGTGGAGGGACTCGTTACTTGTCATTTTCGAGATAAATATTACGGGGGTTTGCCAGCTGAACGACTTTACGAAAAGAGTGGTAATGGTGTAGCCTCTCCCCCCTAATCCCAGTGCGCGCCTTTAGCTCAGCTGGATAGAGCATCTGGCTTCGAACCAGAGGGTCGGGGGTTCGAATCCCTCAGGGCGCATTTCCATTCCTCCTCTGCCCATTTCCGATTCAAAACGCTGCTACACCGTTGCCGTCATCCCAAGGTTCGTGAGGGGTGAGGCCAAGGTTCGGGAGGGGTGAGGCTCATGCGGTCTGGCATCCGCTGTATGCCCGAGGTAGGCTAACGTCGTAGCTGCAAAGACACGGTCGGACGGAGATTCTCCCGGGGGCGTGGTTCTGAAGGAAGATAAAGATGGCAAAAGTTGTCGTAACAGGTGGCGCGGGGTTCATTGGGTCTCACATCGTAGATAAGTTGCTTGCTCGTAAACATGAGGTGCACGTCATCGATGATCTCTCGAGCGGTTCTCGAGATAATCTGGCTCACGCATCGGGCGTGCAACTTCACGTCATGGACATTCGCTCGAAAGAGGCCAAGGAGACCGTTGAGCAACTTGCGCCTGATTTTGTTGTGCACGCAGCGGCTCAGGTTTCTGTACGGGTCAGTATGGACCAACCAGCGCTCGATACGGACCTCAACGTGACGGGACTGGTCAATATCCTCTCGGCGCTGAAGGAACGTAAGGGAACCCACGTGGTATTCCTCTCCTCGGGCGGGGCGATTTACGGAGAGCAGACAGCGTTCCCAGCAAAGGAAGATCATCCCATTAAACCTGAGAGCGTGTATGGTCTCTCCAAGAGGGTTGGTGAGGAGTATCTCGAATTTTGGTCGCGCACCTGGGGTGTCACGAGCACGTCGTTGCGACTATCTAATGTATATGGTCCTCGCCAGAACCCTCACGGAGAGGCCGGGGTCATTGCGATCTTCTGCGAGCGACTCCTTGTTGGAAAGTCAATCACGGTAAATGGGACCGGCAAGCAGACCCGAGATTTTGTCTACGTCGAGGACGTAGCTGAGGCGGTAGGGCGAGCTGTCGATACACGGTGTGTCGGTGAATTTAATATCGGAACCTCAAAAGAGACATCAGTTACCCACCTGGCCCAAGAGCTCAGGGCGCTTACCGCGCCCGAAGCGGAGATCCACTACTCTGCAGCGAAGCCGGGAGAGCAGATGCGAAGCTGTATCGACAACTCGGCGGCTAAAAACAAGTTGTCGTGGACTCCAAAGGTCGACTTCGAGCAGGGGCTTCGCCAGACGGTTGGGTGGTACCGCACAAAGAACGCATAAAGTTCTGAGAGCGTGCCGGGCACGTCTAGTAGGGAGCGGGAGGATGAATGACCGCTCGTACTAGCCGTGTGGCCGTATTCGTTCCAAGTGTGCATGGAGGGGGAGCTGAACGTGCAATGCTCGTCTTCTGTCGAGAGCTCGTTGAACTTGGTCTCTCCGTAGATCTTCTTACGGTTCGCCTCGAGGGACCTCTTCAGCAACTTATTCCGCCAGGTGTGTCTGTCATAGACCTAAAAAGCAGTCGCACCGCACTCGCCCTACCCAAGCTCGTGTGCTACCTAAAAAGGGCACGTCCAGCGGCCCTCTATTCAACGATCATGAATGCGAATGTGGTAGCCGCTATGGCTGGGGTGCTTTCGGGCACCCGAATTCCGACTATCGTGCGCGAGTCTAATGCGCCTTTGTCGAGTCCGAAAGGTACCGCCTCTCGGTGGGTAACGTATAAGGTCGCCCCGCTCCTCTACCAATTTGCCTATGGGATTATAGCAGTTTCGCAAGGGGTGGCAGATGAATTAAGTGTGATGGCCCCCCGAATTAAAAAAAGAATTCGAGTCATTCCCACACCGGTGATATCCGAAGATGTTCTGAGACAGGGTGAGGAACCGGTTACTCACCCCTGGTTTATACACCACGATAGGCCCGTAATTCTAAGTGCGGCCCGTCTTGAACGCCACAAGGGGTTCTTCACGTTGCTCCGGGCCTTCGCCGAACTTCGGCAGAGAAAAGACGCTCGATTAGCGATCCTTGGTCAGGGGTCTCAACGGGAGCAGATCGAAGCTGAGATCTCGCGGTTAGGACTTGAGGGGCAAGCGGCGCTTCTTGGCTTCGCCCATAATCCCTTCGCCTACATGAGCAAGGCTGATGTGTTTGTGTTGGCGTCGGAGTTTGAGGGATTGCCGAATGTGCTCGTGCAGGCGATGGCCTTTGGTACGCCGATAGTCTCCACTGATTGTAAGAGCGGACCCGCCGAGATCTTGTGTGGCGGAAGGTTCGGTACCTTGGTCCCCGTTGGTGATGTCCAAGCCCTCGCTCGCGGGCTTGAGAGCGCCCTCACGCAACCCCGACACCTTGAGGCTATGGCTCACGCACGTTCGGTGTACGGCGCGCGCAACGCGGCCCACGAATATCTGGCGATGGCTGGTCTCGTGGTGTGATGGGAGATTCCCAGCAGTATTCCAAAGAGGATCAGAAAGCACCGTTGGTCGAGGATATTGTGACTGAATGTTCCGCCGAGAACCGCGACAAGGATCAAAGCCTGTCCCGGGCGGTACTGTCGCTTCGTAAAGGTTGCGAGACTGATTCCGAAGAATGCGACAAGGCCCAATAGTCCGGCCACACCGTTGTTAACCCACTGCTGAAGATACAGGTTGTGCGGAAGCTCTCGCATGGTTCTAGAGTGCCCCGTTCCGTGACCAAAAAGTGGAGCCTCATCAATCAGTCGTAACGACTCTCGTATCGCGAAAAGTCGGCTGGCGGTTGATCCATCGTCTACCTGTTTATTACTCATCAAGCGACCCAAGCGAGAGTGCTCGGAGATCGTTCCGGTGATGATCGATGCTATTGCGACGCCGGTACAAACGCCGCCCAGGAGACCGGTGACCCCGAGGATGCGTACGATCTCGCGGGGGCGCCAGCCACTCTCAGCCATGCGCGCATAGGAAAATATTCCAATTAAGAAAAGGAAATTGAGGCCACCGCTACGTGACATGGTGGTTACGACTATCAATCCTGTCACCATGAGGAGGATGACGTTTCTCCATTGCCCCTGCTTCCGACGATACTCAAGGGTCGCAGCGCATATCATCACGGCGACAAGGGCTGCGAAGTTTGCGTTACCGGGAAATCCAGCGGCGCGTTGCCCAAGCGTGGCAAAGGTGCCTGGATAGGTTAGGTCGAGGTAGATCGACCATCCCAGGAG
>JBEGVS010000025.1:0-43375 GCA_041178185.1 Pseudomonadota bacterium | reverse complement strand
ACGAGAACTCGAATTCACCACTGCCTTGACCTCGGTGTGCGAGCTATGAACGGTCTCCTTACTGTAGGAGAGGGACAGCGTGTCGGTATCATGGCCGGATCTGGCGTCGGTAAGTCAACCTTGCTGGGTATGGTTGCGAAGCACTCACACAGCGAGGTGAATGTGATCGCGCTGGTAGGAGAGCGAGGAAGAGAGGTTCGAGAGTTCATAGAGCGAGATCTTGGTCCTGAGGGTCTGGCTCGTTCCGTCGTTGTAGTAGCGACCGGTAATCAATCCGCGCTTCTTCGAATCCGCGCTGCGTTTGTCGCGACTGCGATAGCTGAGTATTTTCGCGATAACGGTAAGAAGGTCATGTTGATGGTCGATTCCATCACGCGACTCGCTATGGCGCAGCGGGAAGTGGGGCTGGCCGTTGGAGAACCTCCGAGCACACGAGGATATACGCCTTCTGTTTTCTCAATGCTCCCTCGACTACTTGAACGGGCCGGAACCTGTGAGGGAGAGGGAAGTATTACCGGTTTATATACGGTTCTTGTTGAAGGTGATGACATGAACGAGCCGGTTGCTGATGCCGTTCGCGGTATCTTGGATGGTCACGTAGTATTAAGCCGACGGCTAGCGGGGCGTGGGCACTATCCGGCTATCGATGTTCTCCAAAGTATATCTCGTGTGATGTCCGATATCGTTGATCCGGAAATTCTAAAGATGGCGGCGGAGGTTCGAGAGATACTCGCCTCGTATCAGGAGGTGGAGGATCTTATTACGATCGGGGCCTACAAGGCCGGACAGAACCCGCGCGTAGACAAAGCGGTGCAGAAACACGACAAGGTTTTGGCCTTCCTGAAGCAGTCCGCCGATAGGCCCTCGTCCCTTGAGGAATGTTGGCGCTCGATGAAGGAGATCGTCGACTAACGGGGTTGTGAGAGGGGGAGCACTCCTCGGCGAGGTTTATGAAGCGATTTACGTTCCGACTGCAGCGAATCCTTGACATACGGGAGCAGATCCGTGACGAAGCGCGTCAAGAACTTGGCCGTCGAAACGCCATACTTGCTCAGGAGCAGAGTGTTTTGGAGGGGTTAGAGTCCGAGTTGCTGCGACTTAACGGTTCAACGGATGGCATAGTTACTGCAGGGGAGCTTTTGTTGACGGGTGCTTACGCGTTGCGAGTTCAGAAGCTGATTGAGCAACAGGCCGTAAAGGTTGAGGAGGCTCGTCAGGCCGTAGTTGAAGCCCAAGAGCGGTATATTCAGGCAAACAAGGACGCGAAAGCGCTTGAGATGCTGAAAGAGAGGAAGAGGGCTGACTACGACCAAGAGATACTCAAGGAAGAGATAAGTCAGCTGGATGAGGTCGCGGTACAGCGAGCGAGTTCCAGACAAACGAGGTAGCAAGGGATATGACAGAGAAGAAGCTCACGAGAGAAGAGGCCCAGGAATTGTATGATGACCTTAGCCGGGCGATGAGCCAGATGATGAGCAAGCGGAGCGGTGCAATGTCACCGGCTAGTATTGGCTCCGTTAGAGCCGCCCCTCAACAAGCTACTGCTGCTCGAAAAGATATCCCGACGACGGATGCTAAGGGTGGACAAGCGGCGACCTACACCCGTGCTGCTGGAAAAAAGACAACGACTTCTTCTAACACTCAGTCAGGTGCACTTCCGGCAATCGCTTCCCGTCTTCCGTTCCGTGGTCAGATGGGAGCTGTCGCTTTTGTGGTTCTTTTCTGTGTGGCTAAAATCTCGGTGTCAGCGCTTGAAGCCGCGGGGATCGGAGAGGTAAAGCCGGTCGAAGCATCTATCGCTACTCCCGTTCGAACAGGCCCACAGTGGAGCAAGGAAGAGGTTAAGATTCTTACAGCGCTTGATCAGCGTCGAGCTGACCTTGAGGAGCGTAGTGGAAGACTTGAGCAACGGGAGCATGAATTCGCAACCCGAGATCGTGATCTTGCTGCTCGATTAACAGAATTGAAGGACTTATCGGAGCGTCTCAAGGTTGAGCGCGAGAAGGGAGAAAAGCAACGAAATGTGCAGCTCGATCAGCTCGCCAATGTGTATGGGTCGATGAATCCTCCGGAGGCGGCACACCTTCTTGAGCAACTTGATATCAGTATCGCTCATTCCCTCATTCAGCGCATGCCTGAGAAGCGAATCGGACAGATTCTTGCGCTGATGAATGCGGAGCGCGCTCTTGAATTAACGAATCGACTGAGTTCAAAGAGCGCCAAGTAGCGCCGCATGGGGGCCTCTCAAACCGGCTCCCCTCATCTATTCTCCTTTTCGTAAACCGGGTATCCTCATGCCTCGAGGGGCGTTACGCTCGAGAGCCTGAGACCTATGCGAACGATTGATAGTGAACGAATCCAAGGGACCTTTCGAAGTAAGAGGTGGTTATGGACCGTCGACGAGCCCTCCCGGCAGGGGATCACCTTAGGGGAGTTTTTGACTGAAAAGCTCCCTCATATTGATCCCTCCAGCTGGCCTACGAGGTTCGAAATTGGGGGAGTCTACATCAATCGACGTCCAGCATGCTCAGACACTGAGATAGTCGCACCCGCGACGGTCGAGTACTTCGAGCCCCTCGGGGACTTTTGTCACGTTGCGTCGTTGTACCCAAGCTTCTCCTCCGACATGGTGCTCTATGAGGACAACGATATGGCGGTTGTTGCCAAGCCAGCGGGCCTTCCAACTATTCCTCCTCGTGACCAACGGCGGTTCTCTCTGGTCACCTACCTTCGAGAGCATTTTGGTAGGCCCGTACATTTACCTTCACGACTCGATACGGGCGTAGCTGGCCTTTTGCTCGTATCCTTCACACCGCGTATGAATGCATCGTTGCAACGAGCGTATACGCGACACGCGGTGAGGAAGGTGTATGTTGCACAGGTCTCGGGGCATGTTCAGCAAGACTCTATGGAGGTGCGTGGTAGGATCGCAAGGGACCCTCGGCATGCGTTATTACGGCGGGTTGTTCTCGAAGGGGGCGAGGAGGCCCTCACACTCGTTAAGACAATCGACCGAGGGGGCCTCGATGGACAGGAGCGGACCCTGCTTCGTGTCGAGCCTCAAACGGGTCGAACTCATCAAATCCGAGTGCACCTTGCATCGCTTGGCCATCCGATAGTGGGAGATCCGTACTATGAGGGGATCGATGCGCCGGAGCTCCGTCTCGTGTCGTTTGCGCTCTCATTGCATCATCCGTATTTGGGGAAACAGCTCTCCTTTGAGCTTCCCCTTGCCCAAACTCCTCGTTGGCTTCACACTTACAGCCCAGCAGCGCTCCTCGCATAGCGCTATCCATGACGGTACAGAGACATGAAAGCGATTGATGTACAGAACCCCGGACCTCAAAGTGTGCTCGTGATGCGGGATGTCCCGGATCCCAGCCTCTCTGCGGGCGAGGTTATGATTCGGGTCACCGCCGCTGGCGTTAATCGCGCTGACCTGCTGCAACGAGCCGGTAAATATCCTCCACCCCCGGGAGTATCGGATCTTCTTGGTTTGGAGGTATCGGGAGTTGTTACTCGCGTGGCTTCGGATGTTACCGAATGGCGAGAGGGGGATGAGGTATGTGCGCTCCTCGCTGGGGGCGGATATGCTGAATGCGTGGCGGTTCCGGCAGGACAGGTGATTCGTCGTCCTACCTCGGTGTCGCTGAGAGATGCTGCAGCGGTTCCGGAGGCGTTTCTCACGGCGTATGCGAATCTTGTCGGCGAGGGAAGGTTGGCTGCCGGCGAGCGCGTGCTTGTTCATGGTGGAGCAAGTGGGGTTGGAACAGCAGCTATTCAGATCGCACGTGTCCTAGGCGCGCGCATAGCGTGTACTGTTGGTGATGACGCTAAGGTCGAGCGTTGCCGGGCGCTTGGAGCGGAGCTCGTTATCAACCGCAAAGATCAGGATTTTGCCGCAGAGATTGCGAGATGGAGCAGCGATGGGGTCTCTCTTGTACTGGATATGGTGGGACGTGACTATTTTGAGCGTAATCTCTCGGTACTGGCGCCTCGCGGTCGGCTAGTATGTATTGCTACGATGAGTGGTGCGAAAGCGGAGCTTGATATCTCAGTGTTGATGAGGAAACGGCTGTCAGTTGTGGGTTCCGTGTTGCGTAGCAGAAGCTCCGCCGAAAAGAGCGAGTTAGTCAGGAGCTTCTCGGAGAGGTTTGTTCCTCTATTCGAAAAGGGGAGTATGGCCCCAGTGGTAGACACCGTTTTTCATTTCAGCGAGGCTCAGAAGGCGCACGACCTTATGCGCCAGAGTGGGCACGTGGGTAAGATCCTTCTTGCCTGGTAATGAGCGAGAAGGGTGTCGCGTGAAAAAATATTCCACGAGAACGGCCCACGGTTTTCGATAGGAAACCGCTTGTTCTCGCTTAGACAGTTAGATAAAGGGGTTGTCCCCCTCAATCCGCGAAATAATTGGCGTGGTTTGTTTTAGAGTAGGCGTCATCGAGCTTATCCTTTTGTTAAGCACTAGGAGCAATCCCTCTGCAGGGATGTTGTGCTTGCCGATGAATTTCCATACCTCTTCTTCAGTGACCCTGCGATGCAAGCTGCCAGGAATTCGGAATCCTGGAAGTTTGCCCGAATCAATCCAGTTGCAGATAGTGCGAGGACATACTCCTAGCGCTTCGGCGACCTCACTCGTCTTGAGATAAAACATATGTAAATCCTCCTGATGGAAAACCTGGAGCGACACCGCTCCTCACCATGCATAACTCCGCTGAGTTGCATAGTCAGGGCGGTCGTCACACGACCTCTACCGATATATAGTTGAAAAGAACGTGCGTGTTGCACATGAGAACGAGTCTCATGTGCTTTTCGCTGAAATTACTTCTTGCCGACAACGAGTGCGAAGAACTCCTTGATTGAGCTACCAAGCGATTGATGAGACGATGAGATCAGGCGATCGAGTTCGCGGGCATCCAGCCAGATACCTCCGCTCTCCGAACATCGTGCGATAGAAATTCCAAGAATTTTTTCGACGGACATCGGCTTCGCGTTAATCGGGCTCGGGAGCCCCTCTTGCACCGGACTCTCTGAAGGTTTGAGCGAGGGAAGGGCTCCGATGAAATCCTTCAACGAGTGGGTGCTGTCCTTCGAGGCAGAGAGGATTTCCTCAAGCTCCCCAGCATCAAGCCAGATGCCGCCCGAAGTGGTGCAGCGATCTACGATAGCGCCGAACGCGACGATCTGTTCCATCGGTTTCCCGGTAGAGGGGCTTAACCGAGCAGCCTGTTGTTGCTTTCGTGCAAGGCGAGCAAGTGATTCCTTGTTAGTTCGGTCGAAGTAGCTCTCCTCTTGTGCCTGCCGTCGCTCATCCCATGAATCGCTCATAAGTATCCCCGTATCTCTGACATTACATCGTTGTGTACCGTATCCTGCCTAAATTAAAGGAGGAATGCCAGCAATGATCGTCATTTGAGTGGGTATGAGCACCCCCCGTCAGGCGTTGACATTTTGTCGCAAAGGCAGTACATCTTGCCCTCCTTGACGGTATCCGTCGTGCGGGTGTAGCTCAGTTGGCTAGAGCGCTTCCTTGCCAAGGAAGAGGTCGAGAGTTCGAATCTCTTCACCCGCTCCATCTATTGCCTATCCGAACTTGGCTGCGGCAAGATTCTGATGACGGGCAGGGTGGGCCCTGCACCCCGGCACTCTATGTATTTCCTATCCGAACTTGGCTGCGCCAAGATTCTGATGACGGGCAGGGTGGGCCCTGCACCCCGGCACTCTGAGTGAGCCCTGCAACCCGGCATCCCGACAACTCTGGCTACTCCTCCTCGAACTTGGCTGCGATGGGTATTCCTATCCGATGATTTCCTATCCGAACTTGGCTCAGCCGAGATTCGGATGACGGGCAGGGTGTGTGTCTCACACCGCCGTGGCTATACCTGCTGCAGCTATTCCGATTCTATCCTACGTCAGAGAGCGCGCAGGGCTCGATTCGAATGCTGGGAGTGGGGTCACATAATTGGGGGCTTCGTGTGGGGGTGGAGTGGGTTTGGCGGCACGAGGATGGGCCGGGTTGGGCAGTGTTGGGAGGGCTCGCAGAGGTTAATAATCTTCTGCACAACCGAATCCCACCTGAAAGCGGTAGCTGCATGATGTGCGGCGTAGCTTGACATGGCTTGGAGCCTGTTTGGTTCAGCAAGGAGTTGATCGAGTGTTTGTGCGAGCGCTTGCGGAGACACCTCGTCCACAACTACGCCGGTAGTGCCGTTAACAATGCCCTCCGGGAGTCCCCCCATCCGGAACGCCACTACGGGAGTGCCACAGGCTTGGGCTTCAAGAGATACAAGCGGATAGGGATCGAACCAGATCGAAGGAACGACGCATATTCCAGCACGCCGAAATCCCTCGGCGATATCGTGTTGCGTCCTCTTCCCATGGAAGATGAGCCCCGGTATCTGTGCTGAGAGTTCGTCAGTGTTAAGGTACTCCGTTCGAGACCACAGCGAGGAGCTGCCAAAAACCTCAAGCTCAAGATGTGGATAGCGGGTTTTCAGGTCCATAAACGCCGATAGCAGTATGTGTAGCCCCTTATCGGGAACAAGAGCTCCGGCAAATACAAGTCGGTGTGGTTGATGCTTTGAGGGTGGTGAAGGGTTAAAAATGGAGAAATCCACGCCGTTGTGAACTACCGTCATCTTGTGCTGTGGGGCTCCTTCATTGACCAGTTTCTCTTTTTGGGCGTGTGAGACGCACACGATGCCGTCGCAGATCAGTTCAAGCACCTCTGGCTTGAGTCCTGAGTCGCCGGCGCATCTATCATGGGTGATGAGGATTCGACGAACACAACGCTCACGGTGCCGGGACATCATGATCGAAAACGCCTTCCCCGCGGCAAGGAGCACGTACGCTCCTTGCGAGTCGGCCCAGTCCAATGCTCTTTGAACATCGTACGAAGCGCCGAGATCGAGAAATTGAACTCCCTGGTCCTCAGAGACCGGTTGCTTGAGGCGCGCCGCGAGGCAGACTCTGCGACCGGTTGCAGCGATGTATCGGGCATGATTGAGGGTTGCCATCTCGGCACCGCTGTTAGGTCCGAGAGGATCCAGCGGGTGGTCGCTGTGTACAATCAGATAGAGCGGAGATGGTGAAAGGAGTGTATCCGTATGCATAACGCTGCGCGCCGAGATGTGACAATCTTCTCGATAGGTTAGGATGTTACGACGGGGTGAGGGGGTGCGTGAAAACGGGCCCCCTGTCCGACCGGTTTTGCCAGGAAATAAAAGGGGTTACCCGCTACACGGTCTTAATTTCCCGAGATTATGCCGGTCGTGCTGGTAAATTGCTGGCTCATGCTCTGCCCTAAGTTGCGCATGATGAGTATGCCGATGGTTGCTACGAAGCCGATTAATAGGGCGTATTCAACGAGGGAGGCTCCCGTCGAGCGGTGTAAGCACTCGGACGACCGGGATCGTTGTGGCTTATTTTCAAGGGCTCGGGCCATGATAGTTCCTGGTAACCGCTCATTCGTAGTGTCGTTCATCTCAGTCAGCGTCTCGGACAGTGGCCGGCGCTTCGCGACTATTTTTCCTGGTCAGGCAGTTCGGCACGGTCGGACTCAGGAGAGGACTCAACACATTCGACGAAATGTACGCTACGTGCCCATCTCTCTCCTCGCAAGGGGGCATTT
Organism: Pseudomonadota bacterium; assembly: GCA_041178185.1. GTDB lineage: Bacteria > Bdellovibrionota_C > UBA2361 > UBA2361 > OMII01 > OMII01. Next base: position 35,745 of record JBEGVS010000025.1, on the reverse strand, counting down.
TGTGGTGCGCGCAGGATTTTACCCCTCGATCTGAAACGCCTCGAAGAGAGGTTTTGGATCTACGGCCGCTCCGCGTATCTTGGCAAAAGGTTCCGTATCGAAGTCATGTTTTACAGAGAGAGCAATATCTCGCGCTATCTGATCTCGATTGGCCTCGAGGAACGCCGCCTCCTCGGTATATTTTCGAACTGCTGGTGAGACGATGAGTTGCGGAGCGCCTCTGACGAGCCATCCATGGAAGAGAACCCGGGTCAGGAGCTCTTTGATCGAGAAGGCCGGCTGGTCAACGCGTCGGAAGCCATCGAGCTCGAGAAGCGCAAGACGCCGAGCGAAGATGTTCGGGTAAAAGAAATCTCCGGTGAGGAGCTCGCCTGCATTCACGCCCTGATTTGGTGGGAATAATTTAGAGTGATCGATCACCCCGAAGATCATGGGTAGGGCGATTCCAACAGAATCCTTGGCGAAGAGCTGGACCGCTTCAAATGTCGTTGTCGGCGGTACCGTGTCCCCGGGTTGAAGGAGCGCGACGTTTGGGGCCGCCGCTTTCCTGATCCCTGTGTTGAAAGCGGCGTACTCATTTGCCTGGTCCGATTTCGCGTAGCGGATAGTGTACTGCGGGGCTAGGTCCACTAAGGCAAGGAAGAGGTTGTGTACCTGCTTCGAAATGGTCTTATCGCTTGAGTAATCCACCAGTGTGACATCGAAGTCATAGAGCGTCTGTTGCGCAAGGTTCATGATCGTCTGCTTAACGAGTTCGCTCGGCTCCTTCACAGGAATAATGTAGCTAAGAGAGCGTTCGGTTGGATTTACACCGTTCACGTTGCGTCGAAAATTTCGACTGCACTCTCGCTGGGTGGCGTTCGGGTGAGCGCCGGTCTTGTTTGTATCGTAGATGCGATAGTACGAGAGAACCCGGTCGATATGTTTAACAAAGGGATATTTGGCGGCCATCCGGAGCCAAAGGTCCATATCCATGGTGAAGTAGAGATCTTCATCTAGGTATGTGCCATCCGGCCGTTTCATCTCTTCAAGTAGTGAGCGCCGGAAAAAGACGGAGGTTTGTGCCACCCACGCGTAGGGTATCCAGTAGCGTAGCAGGTCATAAAAGGTCCGTGCAGGATTCTTTACGATCTGCCGGATGTTACCATCTCTGTCCGTTTCAGCAGCTTGTCCTAGAACTACCGGATAGTCTTCGAGGTGGAGCGCCAAATCGTGAAAGACCCCTTCGGCGAGCCAGTCATCCGAATTAAGCCACACGATAATATCGCCGCTTGCGCGCTTGAACCCCTTGTTGAGAGCGTCCGACTGCCCGCGGTCTGGCTCAGAGGTCCAGGAGAGGTGCGGATAGGCGCGCAGAATATCCACCGTTGTGTCGGTTGAGCCTCCGTCGACGATGATGTGCTCGAAATTCGGATACCGTTGAGCAAGAACGGACTCGATATTCTGTCTTATGAACTCACCTTGATTGAAGGATACGGTGACTACGGAGATCTTCGGCAGGTTAATCGTCATACTTTGTGTCCAGGAGCTCGTGTACAACTTGACGGCTACGGTGCTGAGTGTCTCCCACGGGATGGAAGCCCGCAATTAAAATCGTTTGGTTGATGAGAGAAACGCGCCGTCTCAGTGTGGCGAATTAAAGAGTACGTGCTAGACTTCGTGGCAAATGGACCGGTCGCGTACGTGATCGGCGCGCGGGAGATACGAAGATGGACTGCTACGGTATTGTAAGGGGTGTCAGCGTTGTGGCTGCGGCGGTATTCGGACTGCTGGTCGACACCGCAGAGGGACAACATAATGCGTTCGAGTGCGCCAAGGGGAGCGAGTTGTCCGCCACGGAGGCTCAGCAGCTGTTAGGAAAGGTGCAAACCACCTACTCCGGAATTGAGACATTGCATGGAGATTTTAAGCAGGACTCGTACGTAGCGGCTCTCGATGAACAGGAGACGAGTTCTGGTGAGATGTGGTTCGGCAAGCCGGGCAAGATGCGCTGGGTGTACTCGAAGCCGCATCCTCAAACGGTTGTCATAAGTGCTGGTACCTTGTGGCTCTATCAACCTGAAAATCGGCAGGTGGTGATAGACGATATTGGAAACGTGCTTCTCTCAAGTCTCCCAGTCTCTTTTATGATGGGGCTTGGAAACCTCTCGAGGGATTTTGAGCTCCGGGGCGGTTGCAGGACGGGAGAGGGGGTAGTTCTCCAGCTCATTCCTCAAAAAAAAGGGGAAAAGGTAGCTGAGGGTGAGGCTCTTGAGGGCTTTGATCTCCTCGTTGACCCGGGCCAAGGCCTCCCAAAAGGTGCTAAAATCAGCTCCTTAGGTGGAAATATGACCGCCATAGTGTTCTCAAACCTCACTACGAAGGGGGGGGCGCAGCCGGCCAGTCGATTTGTTTTAGAGTACCCAAAAGGTGTAGATGTAATGGACAGACGTTTGTCGCATTAGTCGAATCCTATGAAGTCCTCTGCTTTATCCATCCTTCCGCTTGGAGACCAGCCGGCCAAGAGCTGCTCGGTTGCTGTTAATATCACTGCGCCCCAGCCCCGTGAGGGCAAGGCCTTCGCCGGACGCGCCGCGATAGTGACCCTCGGCTGCGCCAAGAATCAGGTAGACTCTGAGGTTATGATCGGGGTGCTCCGTAATACCGGATTTGAGATCGTAAACGATCTGAGCCGCGCAGACATCGCTGTTGTAAACACCTGTGGCTTCCTTGAGAGCGCTGTGAAAGAGAGCGTTGACTGTGTCTTGGAGCTCTCGGAGCTTAAAAAATCCGGAAGTCTGCGGCGTCTTCTCGTCGCCGGGTGTATGGTTGAGCGATACAAGGGGGATATCCGCAAGGCGCTCCCTGAGGTCGATTCCTTCATCGCGCTCGATGGGTTGCTCAGTGTGGGGCAAGCGGCGCTCGGAGAGGATGATTCCCTCCGTGACATCCTTCACGAGGGTTCTCGACCTTATTTCCTCTACGACGAAACGATGCCGCGCCACTTGGCATCGCGCTCTCACATGGCCTACGTGAAGGTTTCGGAGGGATGTAATCGTCCCTGCGCCTTCTGTATCATTCCGCAGATCCGCGGCTCGATGCGAAGCCGAACAGTGGAGTCTATTACCCGAGAGGTCCAGGCACTGGGCGCTCAGGGTGTGAAGGAGATCAATCTCGTAGCTCAGGACCTGACGGCCTACGGCACTGACACCGGTAACGCCCGTCTGGTTGATCTCCTCCGTTCTCTTGACGCGGCTCAAGCGGCTCGGTGGGTTCGTCTGCTCTATGCGTATCCTGTTGGGGTTGATGATGAGCTGCTTTCCGCGATAACGGAGCTGCCGTCAGTGTGTAAATACCTCGATGTTCCGCTTCAGCACGCGAGTGAGTCGGTATTGAAGATGATGAAGCGACCGATAGGTCGATTCGGTTCGCGCCGTTTCGTCGAATACGTCCGCTCTCAGGCTCCAACTATCAAATTGCGAACGACGTTTATCGTTGGATTCCCCGGTGAGACCGAGGCGGATGTAGCTGAACTCGAGAAGTTTGTCGCGGAAGGGCACTTTGAGAGTGTTGGGGTCTTCACCTATTCCCCCGAACAAGGCACGGCGGCTTTCGACATGAAGGACCAGATCTCTGAGAAGGAGAAACGTGTTCGTAGAGATCGCATCATGCTTGCTCAGCAGAAGGTTCGAATCGCTCGAAATGACGAGTACATCGGCCAGGAGTTTGAGGTTCTGGTCGAAGGGCCTCACGAAGAAACTGATATGTTGCTCACCGCTCGGACGCGCTTCCAGGCTCCCGAAGTGGACGGCACCGTTCTTATCAATGACGTGGTGGAGGGCCTCGGGGAGGTTGAGCCAGGTCATCTGGGACGGGTAAAGATCACCGAGATATCTGGGTACGATTTGGTCGGGACCCTGGTGGCCTAGGCCTCTCTGCAGAGGCCCTCTCTGAGCAGGTGGCGGAGCGCGCCGACTTTGGACCTCTGATATCCTGTTAAGTGGCGCGTATCACTACCGGAATAGGTCTCCCGCAGGCGCGTCTCGTTCGAGACAATGACCCCCGTCTCGTGCTGGGCTCAACGCGGGCGCTATCGGGCTCGCAAAGCGGGTGGATATACCTAAATTGCCTGCATCTTTCGGTTCCCCGAATTGCCCGGATGGAGTATACCCTTTCCTGATATTTTCAATCCTTTGGAGTAACGATGAGTTCACAGAAGAATCCCCACATCCTGGCCCTCAACGAGCTTGGCCAATCCGTTTGGTATGACAACCTCTCTCGGGATGTGTTGCGCTCCGGACAGCTCAAGGAGCTGATCGAACAGGGGGTGTCCGGGCTTACCAGCAACCCGACTATCTTTAAGCAAGCTATCGCTGACACTACCAACTATGACGACGACATGAAGTCGAGCGAGCTCAAAGGCCTCTCAACGGAGGCCCTGTGTGAGGAGCTCATGTTGCGCGATGTTGCCGCTGCGGCGGACCTTCTCCGTCCCACCTACGACGCTACGAGTGGAGGGGATGGGTATGCAAGCATCGAGGTCTCTCCCTATCTCGCCGCTGATTGCCAAGCAACGATCGATGCTGCTGTTCGACTGTGGGGCAAGCTCAATCGTCCGAACGTCATGATAAAAATCCCTGCAACCGCCGAGTGCATCCCTGCTATTCAAGCGGTGCTGGAAAAGGGGATTAACGTGAACGTGACCCTCATCTTCTCTAAGCAGGTGTACGACGAGGTTGCTCAGGCGTACATCAGAGCGCTTGAAGCAAGAGCATCTCGAGGAGAGAGTGTTCGCGGAATCTCCTCCGTTGCGAGTTTCTTCGTGTCTCGAGTGGATGCCATCGTTGAGAAATCTTTTGACGAGCTTCTCAAGGCCGGTAAGGTGCAGGCATCAGACAAAGAGGTGTTTTTTGGCAAAGTGGGCGTAGCCAATTCGAAGATCGCGTATGCTTCGTTCGAAAAGCTGTTTTCCAGCGACGCTTTTAAAGCTCTCAAAGAGAAGGGAGCGCGTGTTCAGCGACCGTTGTGGGCGTCTACTGGCACCAAGAATCCGGTGTTCAAGGCCGTCATGTATGTTGAGGAGCTTGCTGGTCGGGATACCGTTAACACGATGCCTCCAGCAACGGTTAAGGCCCTTCTTGCGGGAGCAGATATCAAGCCGAATCTTCACTCGGGGGCCTCGCATGCGGTGGAGCTCATCGCGAAGGTGAACTCGATGGGCATTCCAACTGACTCGCTGTACGTTGAGCTGCAGAAAGCGGGGGTTAAGAGCTTTGCTGACTCGTATCGAGAGCTTCTCGATTCCATTGAGACGAAGAGAAAGAGTATCTAACGCACTATCTAGGAACGTACCGTGGAAGAATCCAAGACGAAAGAAAATGAGGGACGAAGCACTCGTCCCCCAGCGACGATCCTCGTGATCTTCGGGGCGAGCGGGGACCTTACATCGCGCAAGCTCATTCCGGGACTCTGCAATCTGGCGGAGGATGATTATCTTCCCGAGAATTTTATCGTCATCGGATCCTCTCGCTCGAAGTTGAGCGATGATGACTTCCGGGCCAAGGTCTACGAGGGGGTCAAAAAATACTCTCGTCGTCCGATCAGCCCAGCAGTGTGGGAGAAGTTCGCTCGACATCTTCACTACCAACCTTGCGATGGCGAAAAGGTGGGGGAGGTTGAGGCTCTTAAAGAGCGCATGGAGGCGCTTGCTGGGGAGCATCCGGGTGTGCGTTTCAATTACGTGTACTATCTGGCGATGGCTCCGCAGTTCTTCGGACCTATTGCCTCTAATCTTAAAGAGGTCGGTTTGATCGAACCGTACGCTAAAGGCGTTCGGCAAACCTCAGTTGTTGTCGAGAAGCCATTCGGGCATGATCTGCAATCGGCTCGAGAGCTCAATAAGGTCATCCGCGAGAGTTTGGCGGAGGAGCAGATATACCGAATCGATCACTATCTCGGTAAAGAGACCGTACAAAACATCCTCGTTTTCCGGTTTGCGAACGGTATCTTTGAGCCGCTGTGGAATCGCAAATACGTAGACCATATCCAGATCTCTGTTTGCGAGGATATCGGCATCGGCACTCGCGCTGCTTACTTTGATCAAAACGGAATCCTAAGAGATATCGTTCAGAATCACGTTCTGCAAATGCTCGCACTCCTTTGCATTGAACCCCCAAATTCTCTGAGTGATGCGGATAGCATTCGAGATGAGAAGGCGAAGGTTCTTCGTTCAATCAAGCGCATGACCCCTGAAGAGGTTCGCACTCACACCGTTCGGGCTCAGTACACACCGGGTATGGTGGGAGGAGAGGCCGCCCTCGGGTATCTTCAGGAGAAGGGTGTAGCCCCAGATTCTAAGACCGATTCGTACGTCGCCCTGAAGCTTGAGATCGATAACTGGCGCTGGAGCGGTGTTCCGATTTACATCCGTGCCGGCAAGCGACTTCCGAAGCGGATTACCGAGATCACCATTTTCTTCAATAAAGCTCCCGACTCCCTCTTCAAGGGCCGTCAAGTTGGAGAGCTTGAGCACAACGTACTCTCCATACAGGTTCAACCCAAGGAGGGCATGTCTCTCCGCATTAGTTCCAAACCGCCGGGTCCTCGCTTGCGAGTTCGCCCAGTGGAGATGGACTTTACCTACGATAGCTCGTTCGGCGTAGCTTCCCCTGAAGCGTACGAGCGCCTCCTTCTTGATGTGATGAAGGGGGACGCGACACTCTTTACGCGCAACGACGAGATCGAGGAGTCGTGGGATCTTTTGGCGCCGATCTTCAAAGAATGGGAGAGCGCCAATCCCCCACCGGTTTACCAATATGAGGCAGGTACATGGGGTCCCTCTGCGGCAGATGATCTCATCAGAACGACCAAGGATTCCTGGCGCAAGCTGTAGCTTGTAGCGCCAATCGGGGTCACGCAGGGGGATGAACGACTACTGAGGTTTTGGGGCCAACGTGCTTAAATTATCACTGTCTGAATCAAGTGAACGTTTTCGCGCAAGTCTGAGAGAGTGGCTGGCCAATAATCCTGTACCAAAGTCCACAAACGATACATCACTTGAGACGTTCGAACGTGTCGGTCGGGACTGGCAACGTGCGCTAGCGGCAGGGGGCTGGTTGGGGACTCACTGGCCAAAAGAGTACGGGGGCCGGGGGCTTTCGTTAGTAGAGGAAGCTATCGTTCAAGAGGAGCTGGTGAGGGTGTCCGCACCTCAAATTCTGGGGCTCTTCGGCCTTACTATGGTTGGGCCTGTGCTTATCTCTCACGGAACGGAGGCTCAAAAGTCGAGGTTTCTTGCCAGAATACTTTCAGGAGACGACATCTGGTGTCAGGGATTCTCCGAGCCGGGGGCGGGGAGTGACCTAGCGGCGGTTCGTTGCCGTGCTATGCCTACAGATGGTGGATACCGTGTCACGGGACAAAAGATATGGACCAGCTTCGCGCATGTCGCCGATTACTGTTTCGTTTTGTGTCGCACCAGTGATGAGTCTCAACGAAAGCATGAGGGGTTGTCCTATTTGCTTATCGATATGAAATCGGAGGGGATTACTACTCGGCCGCTGCAGCAGATTAGTGGCGACAAAGAGTTTAACGAGGTCTTCTTCGATTCGGTTTTTGTTCCATCCGAAAATCTGGTTGGTAAGGAGGGGGACGGTTGGAAGATAGCTATCTCCACGCTCATGTTTGAGCGAGTGGTTCTCACCTTTGCTCGACAACTTCAATCAGAGACAGCTTTGCGTGACATGCTCGGCCGAGTGGATGGTTCAACGGCCCCGACCATAAAGGCTGATCTCGCCCGGTGTGTTGTGGATGCATGCGCAACGCGCGCCCTCGCGTACTCGCACCTCATGGCCTATGCACAAGGGGCGTCGCCGGGGCCTGAGGGGTCTATGGATAAACTTCTCTGGAGTGAGTCGTTTCAAAGGCTGTGCAAAGTTGGCGTGGCTCTTTGTGGACCTGATGCCGCGCGAGGTGAGCATGATTCGGAGGTCGGGACAGATCTTCACCGCTATCTCTACTCTCGTGGACGAACGATTGCGGCAGGCACCTCGGAGATTCAACGGGGTATTATCGCCGAGCGTATTCTCGGCCTCCCCCGCTTAAAACATACCCTGGCCTGATAGTCCCTGACGTTAAGCGCAAGGTCACAGCTCGCTCGAGCGTCGCTGTTGGCATGGAGATCCTTCAAGGAGTGATCGCCCCCGGTGCTCCTGCAACAGTAGCCCTCTACGGGTGCTCGTGGGTGTGTCTGTATGTCTCTAGTCGAGATTCTATCTCTTGCTCCCGCTCCGCTGAGAGGTCCTTCAGTATGGTTTGGGACACCGCTCGCTCGACATTTTTAGTGAGCATGCCTCTGATGTATCCGAGAAGTCGTGGCTCAGCGATGAGCACCAGGTGCTGAAATTGGTGTGTGGCCAGTGAATGATCTATCTGCTCACATACCTCTCGGTAAAAATCTTTTAATGAGCGTTCCTTTGCGGACTCCTCAGTCGAATACGCAGGGCGACCCCATATCCGATTGTCGTTTGGGGCACCTGCTTTGTCGCTCTCCAGATCCTGATCTTTTAGTCGTCCGAAAGGATTCCCGATATCGCGCTCAAGCTTGAGGTGCCCACGTCCCTCTCGGCTAAATATTCGGACCTCGTCGCGACTCGCTACCATTATCCATGTTGTTTCCATCCGTAGTTCCTCCCTGGGCAGTCTTACTTGGGCCTTTGGAACAGTATGAACATTTTTGGGGTAGCCATCAGTGACGAAGATCACGGTGATGGCGTGATTCTGGGGGGTTAGATGAAATGTTGCCAGGAGCTGGAATCTCGCCGTTATATGGGACACACTAAGGGAATGTCTCGTATCGTTCTCGCAACCCTGAACGCCAAGTTCATCCACGCCTCGGTTGGATTGCGATATTTGTATGCCAATCTCGGCAACCTTCAGCCCCTTGCTAGTATTGTTGAGTACGAGGCTTCGCAGCCAGCGCGAGAGATAGTTGAGAGTATTCTCGACCATGAGCCCACAATAGTGGGTTTTGGGGTCTACATCTGGAATGTCGTGAAAACGAGGGAGGTGATCTCGTTTCTCAAGAAGGTTAAGCCAGGTATCATAGTTGTTATTGGAGGGCCTGAGGTAAGTTTCGAGTACGAAGAGCAACCGATCGTTGCGCTCGCTGATTACCTCATAACGGGGGAGGCGGATCTTGCTTTTCGCGATCTTTGTCTCGCGTTGATGGACGGGCGTAAGCCAGAGAGTAAGGTACTCAACGGGGGATTACCCCTCCTCACTGAGCTTGCGCTGCCCTACAAGCACTATACCGATAACGATATCGCCCATCGACTGATATATGTCGAGGTCTCGAGAGGGTGCCCGTTCACCTGTGAATTTTGTCTCTCCTCGATTGATATCCCGGTTCGCCAATTCGATCACCTGCAGGTGCTCGATGAGATCGAGCTCCTCTACAAGCGGGGCGCCCGGACCTTTAAGTTTGTTGACCGAACGTTCAACCTTAATATCAGGACCTCGTTGACCATCCTGAACTTTTTCCTGGAGCGGATGGAGCCGGGCCTCTTCGTTCACTTTGAGATGGTGCCGGATCGATTCCCGGCCCAATTGCGCGAGGCTGTCGCAAAGTTTCCTCCGGGAAGCTTGCAACTTGAGATCGGGGTCCAGACCTTAAACCCTGAGGTGAGCGCGAACATAAGTCGACGCCAAGATGTCGCAAAACTTAAAGAGAACGTAGCGTTTCTCAGGGCTCAAACCTCTGCCTACCTCCACATCGATCTCATCGTCGGGCTTCCAGGTGAGTCGGTTGAGAGTTTTGGGAGGGGATTTAACGAGATCGTCACGCTCAATCCCCACGAGATCCAGGTGGGAATTCTCAAGCGACTCCGTGGAACCCCGATCAAGCGCCATGATGACTCCTACGAGATGAAATTCTCGGATGAGCCACCGTACGAGATTCTGCAGACTAAGGATGTCTCATTTAAGGAGCTGCAGGAGATGGGACGTTTTGCGCGTTACTGGGATCTTGTCGCGAATAGCGGAAATTTCGTTGAGTCGAGAGCGCTCATTTTGCAGACAGGGGCAACGCCGTTCGATGCATTCCTTGCGTTTAGTCAGTGGTTGTACTCAAAAGTTGGGCGTAGAGCCTCTATTAATCTGAAGACCCTTAGTGAGCTTGTTTTTCAGTACCTCGGAGAGCAAGCGGGGGCGGATGTCAAAGCTATTGGTACGATTGTGGCCCAGGATTACATGAGGGGAGGACGCTCAGATCTGCCGAGAACGCTGGCTCCCTTTGCGGAACCTAAGCATGTGCCGCACGAGCGGGTGCTCTCGTTAAAACGACAGCAGCGAGCTGTCGTGGGCCACTAAAGCACCCTCAGTTTGGTCGTCCGTGTGCACTGTGGTATCCTGTGCACGTCCCTAACCATACAGATCCTTGGTCGCCATGAACCGTTCTCGACGAGAGATAGAGCCTCGTTCGCCACTTTCCGTTTCCTATCCGGAGTCGCTTCCCATCGTTGAGAAGCGCCGTGAGATCGTGGACGCCATTCGAGCCCATCAGGTCGTGATTGTGGCAGGCGAGACAGGCTCAGGTAAAACCACACAGCTGCCAAAGATGTGTCTAGAGGCGGGACTCGGTCTTCGCGGACAGATCGGATGCACGCAACCGCGTCGGATAGCCGCTCTCTCCGTCTCTCGTCGGCTAGCTCAGGAGCTCTCCGTGACATGGGGGGAGGAGGTCGGATGTAAGATCCGATTCTCTGATAAGAGCACACGCCACACCCGTCTTAAGGTGATGACGGATGGAATATTGCTCGCCGAGACGCGAAGCGATCCCTTACTCTCCGCCTATGAGGCGCTGATCATCGACGAGGCCCACGAGCGATCGCTGAACATCGATTTTCTCATAGGGTACCTAAGAACCCTTCTGTCCAAACGCCCCGACCTTAAAGTGATCATTACCAGCGCTACGATCGATACGGAGCTCTTTTCACGAGCATTCGACGGTGCGCCAATCTTTGAGGTTTCAGGAAGGCTGTTTCCCGTTGAGGTGCGGTATCAGCCGCTCGAAGTTGATGAGGAGAGCGACGAACTCTCGTATGTTGATGGGGCGATCAACGCCGTTGAGGTGGTGCTGCACGAGTCCCGGTCCGGCGATGTTCTCGTCTTCATGCCTACTGAGCGGGATATCCGAGAATGTTGTGAGCGCCTCTCCGAACGGTATCGTTCGACGCTCGATATTCTTCCCCTGATGGGGAGTCTCTCTGCCGGGGAGCAGGAGCGAGTGTTTCGGCTGACCGACAAGCGCAAGATTATCGTAGCCACAAATATCGCCGAGACCTCCCTCACCATCCCTCGAATTCGGTACGTGGTCGATTCGGGCTACGCCCGAATCAGTCGCTATAACGGGCGACACCGAACGAAGCGCCTTCCGATCGAAAAGATTGCGAAGAGCAGTGCACATCAGAGAGCTGGCAGAGCTGGACGTGTGGAGGCAGGTGTTTGTATACGCCTCTACCGCGAAGAGGATCTCGCCGAACGTCCTGACTATACGGACCCGGAGATCCTTCGGGCTAACCTCGCCGAAGTTATCCTCCGTATGAAGGCCTTTAATCTCGGAGATATCGAAGACTTTCCGTTTCTCAACCAGCCGGATGGACGGAGTATCCGTAGTGGATACAGTTTGCTACATGAGCTCGGGGCGCTGACGAGTGATAGGCAAATAACACCGCTTGGAGCAGAGCTTGCGAGGCTTCCGGTCGACCCTACCATAGGTCGTATTCTCTTGCAGGCCCGTCGCGAACACAGTGTGCCGGAGGCTATTGTGATAGCTGCTGGTTTGAGCATCCCAGATCCCCGAGAACGTCCCGCTGATACAAGGGAGAAAGCAGAGGCTGCGCATCGAGAGTTCGTTCATCCGGAGTCCGATTTCCTTACTCTACTTACGATTTGGAACCGCTACGCATCCGAGTGGCAGTCCAGTAAGAGCCAATCGCACGTTCGTAAGTACTGCAAGCGAAACTTTCTATCGTACATGCGGATGCGCGAGTGGTCGGACCTCATTAAGGAGCTCCAGGAAGCGATGGGAGTTACCCTTGGGGAGATCGCACCCGTTGATCAGGTGAAAAAGTTCGACGGTAGGTATCGTGCTCTTCACCGCGCAGTGCTGAGCGGTTTTCTGGGGCAGGTTGCGTATCGAATTGCGCCCAATACCTATCGGGGGGGCGGAGGAAGGGAGCTCGCCATCTTCCCCGGCTCATCGTTGATCGAAAAACGGACTGTCCGAGGGGCTCCTGAGCCCAAGAAACAGCGACAACACGGTAAGGGTGGGTCGCAGGATTGGGTCGTCGCAGGGGAGGTGGTCGAAACCTCCCGGGTTTTTGCGCGATTGGTTGGAAAGATTCAGGTCGCTTGGATAGAGGAGCTTGGAAAACACCTCTGTAAGAGAACCTGTGAGGAGCCGCGGTGGAGCCCCGAACGGGGTGAGATAGTTGCTCATGAGCGGGTCACGATGCACGGCCTTGTGCTTGCTTATCGACGCATCAATTACGGTCGATATGAGCCGGAAGCTGCGGCTGACCTCTTCATCCGAAACACCCTTGTCGGTGAGGCCTCACCCTTTGAGTACCCCTTTATATACGAGAATCGACGAACAGCCGATAAAGTGGCGACATTGCTCGCCACCGTGGGTCGACTGAATAGAATTGAGCTCGAGGATCGACTCGTTCAGTTCTATCGAGAAAGACTCCCCGGCGTTTCTTCGTCGCTAGAGCTTCACGCAGTTGTACACCGGACATTGGAGCAGGACCCGCGTGCCTTGCATATCTCAACCAGCTACCTAACGGCGGGAGAGGAATTGCCCCTTTCCAGTGAGCTCTTTCCCAATACCATTCAGATCGCCGGAAGCACGATTGACCTGCACTACCGATATGAGCCTGGTGGAGATCGAGACGGGGTTACTCTCGCACTACCGCTCGCGTTGGCTCGAAACCTTCCAGCTCGTATGCTTGATGGAGTTATCGAAGGGTTGCGGGAGCAGCAGATCTCTTACCTCATTCGTTCGTTGCCGAAAGAGCTACGGAAGCGGGTAGAGAGTATCCCCTCCGTTGTGGCGACGATAGCACGCCATTCGGCGCTCAAGGATGCACCGCTTGTTGAGGGGGTGTGCGCGGTGCTCGCATCGGAGTTTTCTATCGATATTCCCTCACGTCTCCTGTCACTTGAATCTTTGCCGAATCACCTGCGTCCGCGGATTGAGATTACATCGGAGGCAGGTGAGGTTGTGAGTGGGCGGGACCTCGCTGAGACGCTTGGAAAACTATCGAACTCCTCCGAGGAGGGAGGCGCGCACCACCTCGCGGCATGGACCGAGCTGCGCGATAAATGGGAGCGAGGAGAGCTATCGTCATGGGACTTCGGGGACCTACCTGATCGAATAGAGGTTACGAAGGTCTCCAACGTCCCGATGTACGTCTATCCGGCGTTGAAGATTGAGGAGTCAAGGGTCGCATTGCGGTTGGTTGATACCCTCGAGGAGGCACGCTTGGTATCTTACCCTGGTATTCGGGCGCTCGGGCAGCGAGTGCTTGCCAAAGAGGTACAGGAGTTAAAGAAACAATCAAAGGAGGTGGAAAGCTTTAAGTCCCTTCTTGTCCTGTTTTGCACTACCGACCATATGAAAGCGCAGGTTGTCCAAGCTGCAGTGGCTCGCATGTTTGAAGGGGAGAGCGTGTATCCGCTCACGCACGAGTATTTCGACGAATTGTTGGTTACAGCGAAGGCTCGAATTCCCGACCTGGTTCCTTCAATCCTGCGATGGACGAAGGAGTGTCTTGAGCTTCGCAGCTCGCTCATTCGTATCGAGCGCCCTTATCCGGGAATGCGCACAGATCTGGATGAATTGCTTTCCCCCTCCTTCGTGACAAGCACTCCCTTTGAACAGCTACGACACCTCCCGCGCTATGTCAGGGGTATGAAACTTCGATGTGAACGCGCTGAGAAGGATCCCAAGCGATATCACGAACGCGAGCTTGAGCTATTGAAATACGTTGAGCTTGTCCGAAGTAAGGGAGCGGGTGCGCCCCCTGAGCTCCGATGGCTGGTTGAGGAGTTCAAAATCTCACTGTTTGCCCAAGAACTGGGGACTCAATATCCGATCTCGGCGCGACGGATTGAGAGATTTCTAGAGGGTGTTCGAAACGACTCCCAGTAAAAGGAGGAGTGTAACGTGTTTTCATTCTTGGAGGAATGAAAAACGAGTCACTCCTCATCCCTTTACCCATCGTGTGACGCTATGTCCTCGATAAGTTCTTTTAATGTGGCGACCTCGATCTCGAGGCTGCGCAAGCGCTTCTCGGTTCGAAGCGCACGGATGTATCGACGTTCAAACTCGCGGTTTAGTCGCTCAAGGGTGAGAGCAGTCAGATTCTCTCGCTCCTCAATGTTCCCGAGTTCCTCAGCGCTCCTCGCATTTCTCCACCCAGTGCCGAGGCGTTGCAGCTTCGCGACCTGCCGTGCGATGCGTCGATGGACGCTGTCGACAGCTTCGTGAAGTGCATGCACCTGCTCTTGCACTGCGTGAAAAGTCTCTCGGGCGATGCGGAGAGCCTCTACCTGTTGTGCCACCTCCTCGATGCACCCTACAGAGCAGCAGACATCCGACGGCTTACGTGCCCAAAAAGGGCCCCTGCACCAGCAGCATGTGCGCTGAACAGGACCAAAAGCGGCGTCCATCCGAAATCTCCTTGTGATGAAAACCTTTAGAAAAACACGTTACTACTCCCGCTCCAGCTCAGCTCGCCAAGCTCGGGTAGAGGCAGTTGATCACGACCTGGATGGTACACGGAACGTGTGTCGCTTTTCTACCGAACTCACTACCAATTCGCGTGTGCTCGAGGAGAGCTTGAAAGCAAAGATCTCCCTGGTCGTTATTAGTCCTCATCGGATGCAATTTTCCCCCTTTAAGGAAGTTTTGGAGCGATCTACCCTGACCGAACCGTCCACATTTGGTCTTCTAAATGGTGAGTGCATGCTGAAACAAAGCGGTTCGGGGCGCCAAAGCGAGGGAACATCGAACGAGGCTCGTTGGGTCTGCAATTTGGCAGAGGGTCTCCTTGGGCCCGTGAATATCGACCGCTTTCTCCGTCGTCCGCGTTGCGAGGGTCCAAGGTACTCTGAGCTTGGTCTTCCTGAACTTAGCGATATTCCCATCTCCCGGCACCTTCTTGATGGGCATCCACTGAAGGACTTTATCTCCAAGGTTAAGCCACTTTCGTGCCGAGACCTGGAGGCCATTCTGCGAGATCCCAGGCTGGATCTCTCCCTGGTAGGTTTTCACACAGGCACGGTTACCGCAGCGATTCACAAGCAGTTAATGACGGCCTCCCGGGTCGGAGTTGAGGATTACTCCAGAAACATGTGGGCCCGTGATGGTATCATCACCGCGACCGCCCTGAATCGGGCCGGATTCTCCGATAAGGCTCGGCAAATCATCCGAAATTTATGGTCCTTCGCTGGACAAGAGGGACAGCGTGAAAAGATCGTTCAGTTTCATTGGGGTGGGCCAGACGTTGCTCGACGCCTCTTCTTAGACGGCAACAACGGCCCCCATATTAAGTACTCCGTGAATGCTGAAGGGCGACTGGAGACGTGCAATCACGATTGGGGACATCAACAACTCGATGCGCTCGGTGCGATGGTGTGGGCCCCGTATCGGTTTGCGAATCAAGCTACGAAGAATCCACGGGAAGATATTTTCAATCTACGCGATTTAGATCCGATGCCGTGGGCCACGGATTCAATACTGCCTGCGGCGATCAAGATGCTTCATGGAGTTCAGGCTCACGACACCCTCGACTACGGCCCCTGGGAAGATATTCGACAGTGGCGACGCGCTACGAGCGTTGGAATCGTTGTGGCTGCCCTTCACGAGGCGCGCATCTATCACGACCGTCACGGGTGGGATTGTCTTCCGGTTGAATATAACGGGAAGCAGGATGGAGCATCGTTCCGCGATCAGTTGATGACGACGCTGTACAACTGCTTAGCCACAGTGCAGGCACGTATCCCTGAATTCGGATTAGCCACCGAATGTGACAGGCGCCCATGTGACTCCGCGATGACCCTTCTGCTCTACCCGTTTGATTGTAATTTAAAGATCGAACGTCAAAATACGATTCTCCGCACCGTGTATCGCAATATGGGGGAGAATGGCTTCCGGCGATGGGATGCTGATTGTGAAGAGGGGCCGGACACCTACGTTGGCCAGGATTATTTCAGAAATCGGGACCCCAAAGATAAAGGGGAATTTGCGAAGGTATGTGACGGGTTTCGTCCCGCAGAGTGGACCTTATTCGATCCTCTCCTCGCAGCGTATTTCTATCGGCGCTTCGTGAAGTCTGGCGGCAGCGACCTGCAAGCATTCTCCTACGGAGATAGGCATTTGAAACGGTGCCTCTCATTTATAACTCCGCAGTCACACGAGCTCTATGTAGTCGGGAAGGGGCAGGAGTATCAGATTCCAGGCGGTGTGCTGCCTGAGGCGTTCGCCTGGGACACAGAACGGTGCGAATGGCGCCCAAATCACAATTCTCCTCTTCTGATGGCGCAAGCGGCTTTGGGTTTAGCGTTCGAGCGTGCGCGCGAGGCTTGTGCCTTGGTGGAGCATAGCGGGCTATCGGAGCGACAGTAATCGTTACTATCGAGAGAGGCGTTGTGGGCATGAATGTGTATGAATCGTTGAAAGCGCTCTCCCCCGATCGTGTGCTTGCGCTGCCGCGACAGTCGCAAGAGAGCGATTGGAGCAACATGGTCTTACCTACTCCGTTGACGTGGACCTTTGCAGTTGATCCGGACGCGCTCTGGTTTATGTGCGCTCTCCCTGGGGGAGGGCGGAGCACGGCGCCCCCAAAAGAATTCGTTGAGGGGCTTTGGGAAGAGGATGTCGCGGAGTTTTTTATTAAGTCTCCGAACGGAGTCTATCAGGAAGTGAACATAGCCCCCTCGGGCGCGTGGTGGTCGATGACCCTTGATGGGTATCGGGTGCGACGTGAATCTCCGGTGAAGCCCGAGGTTCTCCATCTTTGCACCTCCGTTGGTGATAGAGGATGGAGCGTCGTTGCTGCGTTTTCCCGCGTAAGTATGGAGGTAGGGGTAACGCCACACTCGCTCCTGCATGTCTCGGGAATGTGGTATCAGGAGGCCCCAAACTACCTGTCGTCCCGTCCGCTCCAGGGAGTGGCTCCGGACTATCATCACGAGGGGTGCTTTGAGCCGGTGGCCATAATACCGTGCTCGGACTAGGTTTAACGCATTGATTTGATGAGGTTTGTTTGCTTCTTATGAATCAAACAGTGCGTTGTACAATCCATTCTGGGTGTGTTAACCTCCCTTTATCTCTCGGCAGGTCCCTGCCACTTTGGGTGTGTCTCTCACACTCATCAACGTAACTCCGATGCACGTCTGTATCGTTGGGTCGCGCTACACAAGCGGAGCGTTGGCTACTGGCTGCGCTTCGAGAACGTAGGGAACTGAAGAGAGAAAGATGTATGGCGTAACGAATGAATAGTGAAGTGTCTGACAACGTACTGCCCTCAGGTGAGCTCTCCGCAGGTGAGGTTGCTGAAGGGATAGAGAACACTCCGATGTGGAGCATGATCAGTGAGGTCGCCGCGTCAGAGGGCGTGGAGCTCTTTGATATAGAGTATCCACGTGATGGTGGGGCCTCCGGCCGTAGTGGAGTTGTGCGGGTATACATCACAAAGTCGGCCGCGGCGATTCCTGAGGGCTCTGAAGAGAGTCCTGAGCGTCGTAACAGTGTGACCTTCGAAGATTGTGTACGAGTTACCAAGAGACTCCTAGACATCGACGAACAGAACGCGTTCGTTCCAGCCAGCTGTGTTTTGGAGGTCTCCAGTCCGGGGATCAACAGGGCGCTACGGCTGCCAGTACATTTCAGTGGGTCCGTAGGTGAGCGAGTGAGACTTAAGTTTCGAAACTCGCAAGGCTCGTACGAGGTCGTAACTGGCCAGTTGCGAGGGGTTGCCAACGGGCTCCTTGAGGTTGAGGTGGAGGAGAAGAGGCAGAAAGAAACGCTCTCTATTCCCCTCGCAGAAGTGAAGGAAGCGAGAGTTGACTTCAAATTTTAACGGATACCGACGCGCACACGGTGTGGTTGGTACCCGGTAGCAAACGAAGAGGTAAGTAGGTATGTCATCGAACTTTGACCTTAACGCAATCCTGAGCCAAATGGGCCGAGATAAGGGGATTGATAAGCAGGTGCTTATCGAAGCGGTTGAGTCAGCTATGCTGTCAGCAGCTCGCAAGCACTATGGTCATAATTTGAACCTTGAGACGAAATTTAACGAAGAGACCGGAGAGATTGAGGTCGTTCAGTTCAAGGTTGTGGTGGATAACGTTGAGGATCCAGATACACAAATTTCAGTTGGGGATGCCCGCAAAGAGGTAGATCCAGACGCCATCGTAGGTGATGAGCTCGGTAAGAAATTAGATACCGATGTTCTGGGCCGAATTGCGGCTCAAACCGCCAAGCAGGTGATCATGCAGAAGGTGCGTGACGCTGAGCGCGGCGTTATTTACGAAGAGTACAAGGATTGTAAGGGAGACCTCATCAACGGAATAGTTCTCCGTCTTGAGCGAGGGAATATCATCGTGAACCTCGGTCGTACCGAGGCTATTCTTCCTAAGCGCGAGCAGATTTCTCGGGAGCGTTACCGGCCTGGCGACCGTCTTCGCGGAATGGTTCTCGATGTTGACCGATCGGCTCGTGGCCCTCAGATCATTCTGACCCGTAGTCATCCAGACCTCATCAAGAAGCTCTTTGAGCTTGAGGTGCCTGAGATCGCTGATAAGGTCATCGAACTTAAAGCCGTGGCTCGTGAGCCAGGCGAACGCGCTAAGATAGCGGTGTACTCCAACGATCCGAGCGTTGATCCGGTCGGCGCCTGCGTAGGTATCAAGGGTTCTCGCGTTCAGGCGGTTGTACAGGAGCTTCGTGGTGAGCGTATCGATATCATCACCTGGACACCAGATGAGCCGTCGTTCGTTGCTCGTGCTCTCGCACCGGCTGAGGTGAGCCGTGTTGTAGTCGATGAAGAGCAGCACTCGATGGAAGTAATCGTTCCAGACGATCAGCTCTCACTCGCAATCGGACGTCGTGGTCAAAATGTTAAGCTTGCGAGCAAGCTCTCAGGCTGGAGGATCGATGTACGAAGCGTATCGGTTGCTGAGGAGGAGGCTCGACGTGCTCGTGCTGCTCTCGGAAGTATCCCGGGAATCGACTTCATGCATGCAGAGTTGTTGTTCCAGCAGGGATACAGGACTGTTCGCGAAGTCGCTGACGCGACCCTTGAGGATCTCATGGAGATTGAGGGCCTCACGCAGGAGCAGGTGTCTGAGATCCTTAAGAATGCCAAAGAGCTCGCTGAGAAGCTCGGAGATGAGGCTGATAGCCTTGGATCTTTTGAAGGTGAACAATCTTCAGATCTCTCTCGTTTAGCTCTTACGGCTGATGTGCGCGAGATGCTCATGAACGGTGGATACAAGACCATTCAGAGTCTTGTTGAGGCCGATGACGAGGCTCTTCGACAGGTCAGTGGGCTTGAAGAGGGGGACATTGAGCAGATCCGTCAAGCGGTTGACGCGTTCTTGCGAAGTGGTTCAGTCCGCGCTGCATCACCGGTGTAGTGTCGGAGGCTGATGGGAGCTCGTTTAAGAACTATTGAGCGTACATGTTGTATCTGTCGCTCAAAGGGAGATAAGCGAACACTCATTAGGCTGGTAGCTCAGGGAAGCGCGTTGGTGTTCGATGAGCACCAACGCCTCCCCGGGCGCGGAGGTTACGTGCATGCCACCATCGAGTGCTTGTCGAAAATGGGACAAGCGCAAAGGTGGGAGCGGGCGTTGCGATTAAAGGGGGCTTCTCTAGAGGCCTCGCAGGTTTCACGGGTCGTTATGGAGTTAATGACTCGGGTTAAGGGTTCAGTGGCTCAGTCTGACGACCGAGGCGCTGGAAGAGGATCGGCGAAAAAGATCCGGCTCTGATGGGCAGGATTAAACAGCGTGGTCCTTGAGCTAATAAAAATAAGATTCGATATCGGGAAGAGTTCTCGATGTCGATTAAAAAAGGCACATGTCAAAGATCAGAATTTACGAATTAGCTAAAGAGCTCGGAGTTGATAACAAAGTTGTTCTCTCCAAAGCGCAGGAACTTGGCTTCCGAGGCAAGAGCTCACATTCTCACTCGCTCGACTCAGATGAGGCTGATGCGGTTCGCCGTGCCATCATCCGTCAGGCGATGGGGGCTCCGAAGGAGATTAACTCCGAGGTCTTCACAACGCGCGTCGATAAAGCGACTGGCGCCACCGAGGCGGTCGTAGAAAAACGTTCAGGTAACGTCATTCGCCGTCGTCGCTCCAGTGATGCCCCAGAGGCTGCGCAAGCTTCCCCATCGGTGACGCCGGTGCCGGCAGCGCCTTCCTCGGTCGAGGAGGTCTCCGCTCCCATGGCGATGAGCTCCTCGGCTGGCCTTTCATCCGAGGGTGGAGCGGCTCGTGAGCTCGTGTCTCCTCAGGTGCCAGAGTTGGTGCAGGAGCCCGGCTCTGCTCCGGAGCAGCAGCTTGTTCAGGAGTCGGTCGAGCTCGATCAAGCAGATCAGGCTACGCTGCAGGAGGAGCAGACCTCCCCTGCGAACTCTGAGTCTGTCGGTGAGCAAACCGCAACGCGTCCAGGAATCGGACCGCGTATTCTTGGCCGAATCGAGCTTCCGGCGGCCCGCAAGCCTGTCGTCAAGCCCGCTCCAGAAGTGCGACGTCCAGCTCCAGGTGCTGGCAAGGAAGCTCCTCGTGAATTCGTTGATAGCGAAGAGGAGCTCGGAAAGAAAAAAGGTGCCGTTAAGAAGGGCCGAAAACGAGAGATTAGTAGTGTCGATCTTCTCGACTACGGTGGACGTGAGATGCGTCGCGGCAAATCTAAGGGCCGTGAAGAGGACAAAAGGAAGGGGCAGCCAGCTGATTCAGAGAAGCAGAAGGTTGCCAAGCGTGTCATTGAGTTGGGAGACTCCATCACAGTTGGAGAGCTTGCCAAGCAGATGAGCCTCAAGTCCGGCGAGGTTATTGCGAAACTTCTCGGTCTTGGTGTGTTAGCGACGATTAACCAAGCTATTGATAAGGACACCGCTCAGATCGTCGCAGATGACTTGGGATACGAGGTAAAACACATCGAGTTCAACGAGCAGGACATCCTTCAGGATGTGGTGGAGGAGGAGGTCGGAAACTTAAAACCTCGCGCTCCTGTCGTCACGGTTATGGGTCACGTGGATCACGGAAAGACCTCATTGCTGGACAGAATTCGCAGCACCTCGGTAGCAGCCAAAGAGGCTGGAGGGATCACGCAGCACATCGGCGCCTATCGCGTTATTACGCCAGACGGCCGCTCGATTACGTTTATCGATACTCCGGGTCACGCAGCATTCACAGCGATGCGTGCTCGTGGAGCTCAGGTGACCGATATCGTAATTCTTGTGGTCGCAGCGGATGACGGTGTGATGCCACAAACGAAGGAAGCTATTAATCACGCCCAAGCGGCCAAGGTTCCGATCATTGTGGCGATCAACAAGATGGATAAGCAGGACGCGAATCCAGACAAGGTGAAGACGCAGCTTGCGGAGCTTGGATTGCAGCCTGAGGACTGGGGTGGGGACACCATGTTCATCCCGGTTTCCGCACTCAAGGGTGATGGAATACAAAACCTCCTCGATAGTCTCCTTGTTCTGGCGGATGTTAAAGAGCTTAAGGCGAACCCCGATCGTCGCGCCAAGGGGACGATCATCGAGAGTCGTACGGACCGTGGGCGTGGAGTTGTAGCGACCGTTCTTGTACAGGCCGGTACGCTGAAGATGGGAGACATCTTCATTAGCGGCTCTGAGTATGGACGTATCCGCACCATGACCGACTATCGTGGCGAGAAGCTTACGGAGGCTGGCCCCTCTATGCCGGTTGAGATAACTGGTCTTAACGGTATGCCTGAGTCAGGCGATGACTTCATGGTTGTCGATTCTGAGGCGGACGCTCGAGAGGTATCTTCGAACCGTCAGGAGATGAAGGCTCAGAAGGAACGAGCGCTGGCGTCAGGACCTATCAGCCTCGAGGAATTTGCCAAGCGTGCTGGTAGCAAGGCTGCCGAGGAGCTCAATGTCATCCTGAAAGCGGATGTGCAGGGTTCTGAAGAGGCGGTCAAGCACTCGATTGAGAAGCTCTCCGGTGAGAAGGTCAAGGTGCGAGTGCTTCACTCGGCCGTAGGAGGTATTAACGAGAGCGATGTACAGCTTGCAGTTGCATCGCGAGCGATTATCGTCGGCTTCAACGTTCGTGGTGAGCCACGGGCGCTCGCTGATGCTGAGAACCTCGGCATACAGGTTCGGTTCTACCGAGTCATCTACGAGCTTCTCGATGATGTGAAGAACGCGATGGTTGGCTTGCTTGAGCCTATTCGTGAGGAGTCGAGCCTCGGTCGAGCTGAGGTGAGAGACACCTTCACCATTCCAAAGATCGGAACGATCGCCGGTTGCTACATTACGAACGGACTTGTTCGACGTAATGCGAACGCACGGCTGCTTCGAGACAACCGGGTCATCCACGAAGGGAAGATGTCTAGTCTTCGCCGCTTCAAGGATGATGCCCGTGAAGTACAAGCAGGTTTCGAGTGTGGAATTGGGCTTGATGGATTCAATGACGTGAAGATCGGAGATGTCATCGAGGTGTACGAGTTCAAGGAGATCGCGCCTACGCTCGAATAGTGCATGGGTATGTACCGATGGGATGGTCGTGCGACCGGTGCGACCTCCCTTGTGTTGTTAAAGATAGCGACCGCCGTGATGCTACTCCCGGGTGTCATGGGAGAGTGAGGTGGACCAACGGGTAGTTTACGTATGTCCGGACAAAGAAGAGTTTTCCAAGTTGGTGAAAGGATCAAGGAGCTTATAGCGGAGCACCTCAATCGTGTTGCTGACCCCCGTTTTAGCTTGGTAACTATCACTTCGGTGATGGTATCTCCTGATCTTCGCAACGCGAAGGTCTACTGGGTTGTGTCCCTGCTAGGAGAGGCTGACCGAGAGGAACGTATAGCCGAAGTTCAAGAGGCCTTTGAGAGTGCGAGTGGATTCTTTCGCAAGCTGATCTCCAAGCAACTCGGTATTCGATTCACTCCAGAATTGAGATTTTACTACGACGATACCCTCGACACGGTCGAAAATGTAGAGCGGCTTATGGCGAAGATCCGTCCCAAGGAGAACTCATGACGTTCGACTCACGATGTGATGAGGTGTTGGACGTTCTTCAGGCGGCTAATCGAGTAGTGATCGTTTCACACGTAAATCCGGATGCTGACGCATACGGGTCCTCGTGTGGCCTTGCCCAGGGGCTCGCGGCGTTCGGCCTCTCCGTTCGGGTTTATAACGAGAGCGGTTTTATACCCCGTTACGCTGTGATTCCAGGCGCATCCCAGGTCACCAATGAGCTTCCCGCGTCATTCGCGCCGGACGAGGTTGTTGTTATTTGTGATTGTGGCGCGGCAGAGCGAGTCGGTGACTCGTACCTCCCACGGATTCAGTCGGCTTCGAAGGTCATCAACATCGACCATCACACCGGCAATGCACTTTTTGGTCACGCGAACTACGTTGTCGATGGAGCCAGTAGCACCTCAGAGTTGGTGTTCAATCTTCTCCACGGACTCGAGGTAAGGACCGGGCGCAAGGATATCATTACTTCAGAGTGCGCGAAGTGTCTGCTTGCGGGCATTATCGGAGATACGGGTTCGTTCCGTTATCCAAGCACCACGGCGACTACCTTTCGAGTAGCAGGAGAGTTGGTGGAGCGTGGAGCTCGACCAGATATTTTAACCCAGGAACTCTTTGCTAATCACTCCTTGGCGGCTGTTCGTCTGCAATCTGAAGCGATGTCGGGGGTGATGCTCCACGCGGGTGGAAAGTTTGCCGAAGTTACGGTAACCCAGGAGATGCTCAAACGCCTCGGCGCGGATCTCCTTGACGCGGATTCCCTCGCGGAGCGAGCTCGCGATATTGAAGGGGTTCGGGTCTCAGCGCTATTCAAGCAGGACGTTGATATGTGGCGGGTAAGCCTGCGGTCGCGCCAGGGAGCCGTTGATGTAGCGTGGGTCGCTCAGCAGTTCGGGGGTGGCGGGCACAAGCCGGCGGCTGCTTTCCGGTGGCGCAAAGATCTAGAGACCCTTCAACGTGAGTTGCGCGCCAAGATTACAGAGGCGCTAGCCGGAATGCATGCATAGCGGAATTTTTCTTGTCGACAAACCCGCCGGAATTACCTCAGCTGGGGTGGTTGCGCGCGTCAAACGGATCCTTGGTGCTGAGCGAGTAGGGCATGCAGGGACCTTGGATCCCGATGCCACGGGACTGCTGGTCATCCTGGTCAATGGTGCCACTCGAGTGGCTTCGTACGCTGCGGATGGCACCAAGCGCTACTCGGGCGTTATGCGCTGGGGCGTAACAACCTCAACGGATGATATGGCTGGAGAGATACTTAGCGAGTCCTCGGCGATTCCCGACTTTGAAAAGGTCGTGGCGGTCTCTCGGCGGTTTCTCGGAACCATTCAACAGGTCCCGCCCAAGGTAAGTGCCATCAAGGTGCAGGGAAAGCGGGCTCACAAATTGACACGCGAAGGTTGTGACTTTGAATTGGTCGCGCGAGATGTCGTGGTGTCTCGGTTCGACATTGAGAAGGTGTCTGATAATTCCGTGCGATACCTCGTTGAATGTAGTCCCGGTACCTACATACGTTCCCTTGCGCGTGATATGGGGGAGGCACTGGGATGTGGTGGTGCTGTTGAGTCCATCCGTCGGGAGATGTCTGGTCCCTTGTCAGTTGAAGGGGCTCTGACCTTGGAGGAGATCTCGTGGGAGCGTCTACAGGATTGGTCGTTACTGATCCCCCACATCCCCCGCATCGAAATCTCAGAGGAGATGGCCTCTGCCATTCGCAACGGTCACCAACTAACCCTTAAGAAGGTTGCGGGACTCCCAGCGGTGGCTGGTCTTACACAAAATTCACTATTCGCCTACGCGAGCGAGGGGGATCCGGAGACCCTCGGGTTGCTAAGGGTTCTGGGGGCCGGAGCGCTCGAAGTCGCAATCAATTTAGGTCGCTATCCTGGGCAAAAATAGGCTGTTCTCCTGGCCGCTTCGGTATACTATCACCTCGTGAAAACAAGGGGAAAAACCCTTGAGGAGAATGTATGTCAAGCATTGTGATCGTGGGTGCCCAGTGGGGTGATGAGGGTAAGGGAAAGATAGTTGATGTCCTTACCGAGCGGGCCGATTGGGTAGTTCGCTTCCAAGGGGGGAACAATGCTGGTCATACTATCGTCGTTGATGGGGTTAAAACCGCATTGAGCCTCCTGCCGAGCGGAATTCTTAGGCCTCAGGTGAAGTGCCTCTTAGGGGCGGGGGTTGTGCTGAATCCGACCGTACTTCTCTCTGAAATCGATCGTGTTCGCGCTGCAGGGGCGGCGATCGACCCCGGTCGCCTGGTGATTGATAGGGATGCCCACCTCGTTCTCGACTACCACATCCTCGTTGATAAGGCGCGCGAGCTTTCACGAGGTTCGGCCAAGATCGGGACGACGGGGCGGGGGATCGGGCCGGCCTATGAGGATCGAAGTCAGCGTTCGGGGATTCGCTGCGCAGACCTCGTGAACCCGATTCGCATGCGTGAGCGTGTTCGAGCGCATGTGGAGGAGAAGAATAAGCTGCTCAAGTATGTTCTCGATAGCAAGGCGCACGTTGATTTCGACCAGCTCTGGGCGCAACTCGAGCGGGAGGCCGAGGTTCTCGCTCCGTTCGTAGGAAATGGGAGTCGCCTTATCTTCGATGCGCTTCGTCGAGGAGAAAAGGTTATCTTCGAGGGGGCGCAGGGTGTCCTCCTCGATCAGGTTCACGGCACCTATCCGTTCGTTACCTCCTCCTCAACGATCGCGGGGTCTGCCACTATCGGTGTCGGGATCGGGCCCAAGATGCTCGACTCGGTACTAGGTATCGCGAAGGCGTACTGTACACGGGTAGGAGAGGGGCCATTCCCTACTGAGATGATGGGAGATATTGGAGATGAGGTCCGCAAGCGGGGGCATGAATTCGGTACCGTCACCGGACGTGCTCGTCGGTGCGGATGGTTCGATGTCGTTGCGATGAAGCGAGCCATCCGAACGTCTGGTATCGACTCAGTAATTCTCACCAAACTGGATGTCCTCAGTGGAGTGCCGGTCGTTAAGGTGTGCACGGGGTACAAACGGGGGGATGAGCTCGTGGATGACCTCCCCCCTTCGAGTGAGGATTACGAGGGGCTGGAGGCGGTATATCTTGATATCCCAGGGTGGTCTGAGGACATCAGTGCTGTCCGCACGTGGGAGGGCCTTCCGAAGAACGTGCGCGGGTTCGTAGATACCCTCACGAAACTCCTCGAGTGCCCCGTGAGCTTTATCAGCGTCGGACCGGGGCGGGAGGCCACTATTCCGGTCGCTCCGCCCACGGTTGTGAGGGAGTTCTTGGGCTAGTGCGTGCCTGGCGTATTCGTGGTATCAGACGTACGTGTTTAAACAGGTGTTTAATTATGAGTAAGAGAATCGTGAATCTTGCGGTGCTGAGCGCTGTTACTATCGGAAGTTTAGTTGTTGCCGGGGAGGTTCTGGCACAGGACGGGGGACAGGTCTTCTCAACTCCCCCTGCAGGATCTGAACAACAGCCAAGCTTTATACAATCACTCATCAGTATGCTGCCCATGTTGGCTATCTGTTACCTAATTTTTTGGGTAATGGTGATTCGCCCGCAGGAGTCGAAGGTTAAAAAGCACAAGGAGTTGCTGAACTCTCTCAAGCGAGGGGACTCGGTTGTCACGACGGGTGGTATAATCGGTCGGGTTGCCAGTGTCGAAAAGGACGGCGTGCTCGTTGAGATCGCGCCAAACGTAAAGGTCAAATTCGCGCAGTCTCATATCGTGGGACTTGAGAAGGGTGAGTCGAAGGCTGAGGCCGCTTAAAGCATAATCGCGAGTCGCTATGGTTAGGGATATTCAACAAAGATCGATCATTTTTGTAGCGGTTGTTGCGCTATCGGTTCTGTCGCTTCTGCCGACGGTGCTGAGAGACAACTTTACGCAGAAGTGGTTTACGAGGCCGATGGCCCTTGGGCTGGATATTAGTGGCGGTGTTCATCTCGTATATGGGGTGAAGGCAAATGAGGCTGTCACGAGTCGCCTTCAAACCTTGCTGGCCGGATTACGTTCGGATCTTCGCGCCAAGAAGATCGCGGTAGCTCAATCAACGGTGGGCAGCGATAACTCGCTCCAGCTCACTCTGCTCAGCGACGCCTCTCTCGAGACGGCCAAGATGACCGTACAGGAAAAGGCCCCTGAATTGAACCTCGTGTCAACCGAGATGGAGGGCTCTCGCCCGCGGCTTCGGTATCAGTTTAATGAGATGGGTGTAAAGAAGATCGAGACCGATGCGATCGAACAAGCGGTAGAAACCCTCCGTAACCGCGTTGATCAGTTCGGAGTCAGTGAGCCCCTCATTCAGCGCTCAGGGGAGGACCGGATCATTCTCCAGATGCCAGGAGTTTCTGACATCAATGCGGTTAAGAAGGTTGTGGGCTCGGTCGCCAAGCTCGAATTCCGGCTCGTCCCGGGGACCGGAACTCCTCAAGGGGTAGGAACGATTACGCTCAAGAACAAAGAGGGACAGTCCGTGGTAGTTGAGGACCAGGCTCTTATGACGGGAGACGCCGTTGCTGACGCTCGCGTCGATTTCGATCAGCAGGGACAGGTAGAGGTATCGCTTCGGCTCTCCTCGCTCGGGCAACAAACCTTTGCTCGAATCACCTCCGAGAACGTGGGGCGACAACTTGCGATCATCCTTGATGGTATCGTGTATTCGGCACCGGTAATTCGTGACGCTATTACGGGGGGACAGGCAAGTATATCCGGTGGCTTTACCATGGATGAAGCACGTCAACTCAAGGTCGTGCTGAAGGCGGGAGCGCTACCAGCTCCATTGACCGTTCTTGAAGAGCGAACCGTTGGTCCAACGTTGGGTCTCGAATCGGTGAAAAAGGGTGTGGTCGCTATGGCGATCGGCTTTGTGGGTATCGCCCTCTTCATGATCGTCTACTACGCCAAGTCTGGACTTGTGGCTGTCGTGACCCTTATCTTGAATGCGATTATCATGATGGCGTGCCTTTCGTTCTTTGGTGCAACCCTGACATTGCCAGGCCTTGCTGGTCTCGCTCTCACGATTGGTATGGCCGTTGACTCCAACGTCATCATCTTTGAACGAATTCGAGACGAGATTCGTAACGGCTCCGGTCGGGATGTCGCAGTGGCTACCGGATTCGACAAAGCATTTGGGGCTATCTTTGATGCGAACGTGACGACCCTCCTTGCTGGCATGCTGCTCTACTATTTCGGAACCGGTGCTATTCGAGGCTTCGCTGTCACGTTGTCCGTGGGAGTTGTTTCTACCGTGTTCTGCGCCGTATTTGTTGCCCGGCTCTTCTTCGATTACTTCGAACTGAAGGGTAAGCAGGGATTGTCGATCTAAGTGAGGTAAGAATAGGTATGAGAGAGTTAATTTCAACCAACGCGAAGATCGACTTCATGAGCAAACGTCTCGTGTGCATGCTCCTGTCGTTGGTGGCTTTTGCGGCGTCGGTCTACATCTTCGTTCAGAAGGGTGATGAGAAATACGGCACCGATTTTCTAGGAGGACACGAATTCCTCGTTTCCTTCAAAGGGGATTTCGACAGTGAAAAGATTCGGAGTGGGCTCGCAACTCAACAGCTTGAGGGGGCTCGTGTGCAGGCCTTTCAGGGAGCCACCAATGAGTTTTCGATTCGGCTCGGTGAGGCGGGAGACGCTGACGCCGTACGGGGGAAGGTCGAAGGAGCCTTGAAGGCCGCTTTCGGAGATGTCTACACCATCCAGAAGACCGACTACGTGGGGCCGACGGTGGGGCGTGAGCTTCGTACGAGCGCATTGTGGGCGGTAGGGCTCGGTATCGTTGGCATGCTGATCTATATCGCTATCCGGTTTGAGTTCGCTGTCGGCGTTGGAACGATCGTTGCCCTTGTGCACGACGTGGTTATCGCTACCGGCATCTATCTCCTATCTGGCCACATTATTGGCATGGCTACCCTTGCAGGTGCGCTGACTATTGTAGGTTACTCTGTGAATGACACCGTTGTGGTGTTCGACCGTGTGCGTGAGCAACGTAACAAGAAGAAGGGAGCCAAATTGGTCGATGTCGTCAACGAGGCTCTGAACTTTACCCTGTCCCGAACGGTCATCACGCACCTTCTCACCTTCCTCTCGGCTTTGGCGCTCTATGTATTCGCTGACGGCGATATCAAGGACCTGAGCCTTTACCTCTGCGCGGGGATCCTGCTCGGATCGTATTCAACGATCTTCATCGTCTCAGCAGTGGTGATTATGCTAGAGGGGCGAAAGTCGGCGGAGACCGTCGGAGGTTCGACTCGGGCAGCGAAGGCTTCCGGGGCGTAAGGAGCCTTTCTGACTTCGCGATCAGAAACGGACGCCTTGCCGAAGTTGAAAATCGGAACGGCGATGTGCTTGTGTATTACCGTGCGATTGCGGGAGAAGGTTTTCTTTCTAAAGCCCGCTCCTCCATCTTATGCACAAAGAGCACTCCTTTGCGAAGGTCTTTAATGTTGACCTGATAGGATGCCGCTTCGGGCACCTGAAATGAGTTAGTGATAAAGGTGCTGGTGGACTTCATTTCGCGGTGCGCTTTGTCCCATACCTGCGTCATCGCTGCGGGAGAGAGGAACGCGTATACGTAATCAAACTCAGAGAGAGGGGTCTTGAAGACGCTTCGGAACATCACCGTAATCGCCCCACGCCCGTAGAGGAGTGCTTTAGCCTTGGAAACGAGATAGGGAACGACCCCTATCTCTATCCCCATGAAGCGGCCGTTCGGACGATGCTGTGAAAGGAAAAGTAAGAGATCCCCCATGCCACATCCGATATCGATGAAGGTAAAAGGAGTATCGGGAGGAAGCTCGGCCAATATCAGTGGGTATGCCGCTTTACTCGTCGGGTAGTAGGGAACCCTGGTCCATAGGGCTGGTGCGTAGATGGCTAGCAGCGTGAGAAATGGAGCAAGGAAGACCCATCCGGGAAGTGAAATTGAGAGAGAGCACGCGACCGAGATCGGAAGGCTGCAATTAATCAGTCTCCATGGTGCGGAGAGACCGAGGAAGTGGACTGCCACAAAAGCCGCGAGTGTAGCAAGCGTGATCGCCGCAGTAACGCTATCCGTCATCTCCCATGCTGCCATGGCGCATCCCCCCGCGATGACTTGGGTCAGTACGGTGGAGAGGGTGAATAGTAAGGGTGCGATGGGTGATGGCTGCGTCACGTGATCTTCTCTCCATCCATGATCGATTTTGGAAGATGTTCGCGCACAGACCCCTGATAGAGCGACTCAAGCTCAACGAGCTTGGATCCGTTATCGGGAGATTCCGCGAGTGTTGGCACCTTGATGAGGAAGCGAGCGAAGAGGTCTCCCCGTGTTCCGTCTGCAAGGGGAATTCCCTGACCCTTAAGGCGAACCTCTTTGCCGCTCTGGGTTCCCGGCTCAACGGTTACGAGAAGGGGATCCTGAAGTGATGGGATCTGAACTTTTGCACCGGCTATTGCCTCAGAGATAGTGATCGGGACATCGATCGTGAGACCACGGTGAGAAATTGAGAGCCATGGATGGTGCGCGACTCTGATGACAACGATGATCTCTTCAGATTCGTTCTCTTTGCTCCTCAGTCGAACGATACTTCCCTGACGAACGCCGGATGGAATCGCGATGGAAAGCTTTTTGAGCTCGCCGTTCTTCTCCGCAATTTCGATCGTCTTGCGTGCGCCGGCGATCGCTTCGAATACTGAGATTGAAACCTCAAGGAGCGCAATCGACGAGATAGTTGGACGTACGGGTTTCTCGGGAGGGGGCTTTGACAGAATATTCTTTGCTCTTGAAAGGGATGTTTCAAGGGTTTTCCGCAAGCTTGAGAGTCTGGTGGGTTTTGTTGCAGCGGTGGTGCGAACGATCCTTGGCTCAGGTTTCGGTTGCGCTTTTGGTGGCGGTTTTGGTTCCTGACGAGGTGGAGGAGGGGTTGTCTGCTTAGGGGGTTCTTGTTGAGTATCCCGAGGACGCTTGTGGGCAGCCGCTTGCTGTTTTCGGTAGGCTTGGTGAGCTCGGTCGAAGGCTGAGGAGAAGGTTTCCTCCAGGTCTCGCTCACTGTCATACTGATTTCGTTTCTCCGGATCGGAGAGGACCTCATAGGCGGCTGAGATCTGCCTGAACTTTTCCGCCGTAGAGTGTCCCGGATTTACGTCAGGGTGGTAGCGTCTTGCTAGCACTCTATAGGCGCGCCTAATCTCCTCGCGTGTAGCGGCTGACGAAAGACCGAGGGTTTTATAGTGGTCCTGCATAGCTTCAAGGGATCTCCCAAAGGGCGCTGTGGGCACCTAAGTCACCGACCTGAATAGAGCTTCCCTGTAGTGCTAGATGAGAGATCGGTCCTTTAGGGCGCCTCGAACGGTGATATTTAAGACCATCAACCGGTTGGATACCGTGAGCCTGCGCGATCCGTACGGCTAACACCTTTACTTAGGGGCACCTAGGTGGTTAATATCGCAATGAAATTTACGGCCTGCGTCCGTGTCTCGTGTGTGTATTCCCCGCTCAGGGGGTTGTTTGGAAATTCGCCATGAATGCTGCTCATAAGGGGACAGCTCCCCGCAAGGTTCTCGTTACCGCAGGTCTTCCGTACTCTAACGGCAGGTTGCATGTTGGCCACCTTGGTGGGGCGTACATTCCGGCCGATATCTATGTTCGCTATCTCCGTCTAACGGGAGCCGATGTTCGATTCGTGTGCGGGTCGGATGATCACGGTGTGGCTATCATGATCACGGCGGAGCAGGAGGGAAAGACCCCTGCAGAGGTGGCGCAACATTACCAGAAATTGCAGGCCCAGGACTTCGCGGGGATGGGGATCAGCTTCGACATCTACAGTGGAACGAGTATCAATCCGTACCACGCGAAGGTGAGTCAAGATTTCTTCAAAGCTATTCACGACAAAGGATACTTCGAAAAGCAAAGCTCGCGGCAGTTCTATGACGAGGCGCGCGGCGCCTTCCTCCCCGATCGGTACGTAAAGGGCACGTGCGGCTACTGTGGAGCGGTTGAGCAGAATAGTGATCAGTGTGAGAACTGCGGAAAGATGCTCGACATCGACTCGCTCAAGAATCCGAAGAGCACGGTGTCCGGTCAGGCGGCGACCATTCGTGAGACGGTGCACTGGTTTTTGGACCTATCGCGGTTTGAGAAGGAGGTCACCGAGTGGTTAGAGGGTGCCGAGCTGCGAGAGCAGACCAAGTCATATGTTCGCGGATTGCTGGGAACTGGGCTGGTGAAGCGTGCGATGACGCGCGATCTCACCTGGGGTATCCCGGTTCCCCTTGATGACCCGGATGCGCAAGGGAAGGTTCTCTATGTGTGGTTTGACGCTCCAATCGGATATATCTCAAATACCATAGAGTTGGAGGCGAAGCGGGGGCATGACGTGGCTGTCGCCGAGCAGATGTGGCGGGCCGGAGATGACACGGAGATAGTTCACTTCATCGGCGAAGACAACACGGTCTTTCATTGCGTAATCTGGATCGCGATGTTGAGCGCCGTTGGCACGATGAAACTTCCGAAGGGAGTGATCGTGAATCACTACTTCAACATTCAGTTTCCGGGCAAAGAGGTTGAAAAGATCTCGAAATCCCGAGGCACCGCGATTTGGGTGGGTGATTACTTGGCTGAGGGGAGGGACCCAGACGCATTGCGGTACTACCTTACGTCGATCGCCTCGGAAAAGGCGCGTACGGTCTACAAACCCGAGGATCTCGAGCAACGCTTCAACTCTGAGCTTGCAGACTCGGTCGGTAATTTCGTGAATCGCATTACCTCGTTTTCGCTTAAACATTGCGGACCAAACGTGCCGC
Organism: Pseudomonadota bacterium; assembly: GCA_041178185.1. Classification (GTDB taxonomy): domain Bacteria; phylum Bdellovibrionota_C; class UBA2361; order UBA2361; family OMII01; genus OMII01. The sequence goes on along the minus strand of JBEGVS010000025.1, from coordinate 2,668 downwards.
TCTTTGATAAGCACCTCCTCGGTGTGACCGACAAAGCTTTTGATGAAGCGCTCAATGTAGCGTTTGAGAGCGTAACGAAGGAGCTCGAGGGACACTCATTCAAAGGTGCGCTTGAGGCCGTCATGGAGTTCAGCCGACAATGCAATCGGTACGTTGATGAGAAGGCTCCGTGGACGATGCGCAAGACCGACATGGAGGGCACCAAGGTTACGCTCGCGTACTCACTGCGGGCGATACATGCGCTAGGAATTATGTTGTTGCCCTTTATTCCGACCGCAGCGGCGAAGATCCTCTCTGCATTCGGTCGGGACACTGACAAGGTTTCTTGGACAGATGCGGTTAATTTCGAACTCTTTGGAGGCCCGCTGTCGCAGCCGCCGATCCTGTTCCAGAAGATGGGAACTCCAAAGACCTCATAGGGATATCCGGCCGGTGCTCAGGAGGGCGGGCGCTCCAAACTGGTGCGGTGCACGCCACCACGGTCGTTTTGCACCTTTCCAAAATCGGCGCTTCATGGTGAATTTAAGGGTAATCACCGTGCGCCGGGCCGTGCGCACCTTCAGGTCTTTTCTATGCAGAGTGCTATCGCAATACCAGATGAATCCCTATGGGCTCAGTGTGTCGAGCAGTGGGTCATGGACGCTGGTATCCTTGATGAGAATGTTGAGCGACGGGTTCAGGAGAGCTTCACCGCAGTTCCCCGGCACCATTTCATCGAATCGAGCTATGTTCACCACGCCGTTAAGGATGTGGATCTTCCTATCGAGGAGGGGCAGTGGCTTACGCGCCCTTCGATCCTCATTCGTATGATGGCTTTGATCAATTTAGATAAGCGCATGCGGATTCTCGAGCTTGGCTTCGGAAGCGGCTATCTCTGTGCCGTTATGTCAGCCGCGGGCGCTCAAGTGTTCGGTGTTGATACGATCGGTACGCTCGCGCAAAGCTCTCGCAAAGTACTTGATTCCCTCAAGCACCACGGCGTTATTGTCCGTCGTGGCGAGGGGCGGAAAGGGTGGGCGGATGCAGGTCCCTTCGATGCGATAGTAGTATCGTACCCCGTTCTCCTCGAGAGTGAGTTGCCGCTCAACCAACTAGCGGACGGAGGCGTTCTCGTCGCGCCGATCTCCTCGCACGGGATTACCCACCTGGCAGTATGGACACGTACGGGTGATGGCGTCCGACGGGTAGTTTTCGAAGAGGTTGAATTTAGATAGCGTGTGCGCGCATCGCACGTAGGGGCTGCGTGGGGAGATATGTTGGCTAGCCGAGCTCTCTTTCTCGTACTACTCATACTGACTACCGGGTGTTTCGCCAGGCGGAGTGTTCCAACTTCCGAGCAGGAACGACTCTATACGGTGGCAAAGGGGGATACCCTAGAGCGTATAGCGACACGAGCGGGACTCTCTGCTGATGAGCTCTCTGAATATAATCAGATACGTAATCCGAACGCTCTTAAAATAGGTCAGATCGTCAAGATACCCGCCGTTGGACCACTTGATCAGGCATCACTGATGCGTGCTGCTCTCAAGGACACCGGTGCGCGTAAGATCAGCATATCGCACGTTCGGGGGTATATCGGCGCACTGGCGTTTCCCGTTCATGGATCTCTTTACACCTCTCCGTTCGGGTGGCGGGGAAAGCGGTTTCATGAAGGCACCGACTTCGGAGCTCCGGAGGGAACTCCGATATACGCCGCGCATGATGGCACCGTAGTTCTCGAAAGCCGCTCGCACGGTCACTACGGTGGTATCGTGGTTATTCAGGGTGAGAAGCTGCTCACCGTGTATGGCCACAACAGCCGCAATCGAGTCTCGGTTGGTGACTCGGTGTCCAAAGGTGAGCATATCGCCGACGTCGGAGAGACGGGACGAGCAACAGGACCACACCTTCACTTTGAGACACGGGTGGTCGATACATCCGGAAAGTACGCAGCGGTAGATCCGTACCTGTTCTTCGTTACGTTGCGCGAGCAATAAAACCCCCGCTGAGCGCTCGTGAGGCTAATAGTAGGGGGTTGCCGAAGGATGGTGACGACACGATAGCCACCCGGGGGGCATGCGAGCCCGAGAGGAGCCGCAAGTTTTGTACTCTACAAGGGGCAGGCGCCCCCATAAGTGCCCAAGATGTCGGCCTTTTATGTTACAGCTCAGCGCTCATGGCGATTGGCGCGTTGCACTTCTTTTGCTATCCTAACCAGCACGCGCTCGTAGCTCAGTTGGATAGAGCACAAGTTTCCTAAACTTGGGGTCGCAGGTTCGATCCCTGCCGAGCGCACTCTTATGTTCCGCAGGAACATAAGAGTTCCCCCGGCAAGGCTTGAACCTGCGAGTGATCATTTTAAATTGCGAGCTAGCGAGCGATTTGCCCGAGTGCCTCGCCCGACAGGGCGAGACTAGCGCGAAGGGTATAACCTTATGGCAGGTTCGATCCCTGCCGAGCGCAGTATCTTTTCTACCCAAACTTGGCTTCGCCAAGATTTGGGTTACGACCAGGGGATTCCCCTGGACCCCATTATGTTCCGCAGGAACATGAGAGTTCCCCCGGCAAGGCTTGAACCTGCGAGTGATCATTCTAAATCGCGAGCTTCTGAAAGCGACACGGGAGGGCTCACTCTTACGGTGTCGTAGGACCTCGCCTCAACCAATCGGTGATGAAACTTCCACCGACC
>JBEGVS010000024.1:0-95567 GCA_041178185.1 Pseudomonadota bacterium | reverse complement strand
GGCGGGTCGGGATACTATCGATGGTGAGCACGGTGATGACGCGATCTTTGGTGATTCCGAGGATGACAATATCCAAGGGGGGATGGGACGCGACACCATTGAGGGCGGTGATGGAGCGGATACGCTTCGAGGTGGGATAGATCCAGACCTGATCAAGGGACAGAACGGTAATGATACGATCTTTGGTGACGACGGAGATGACAGACTCTTCGGGAATGCTGGCCTCGACTCGCTAGAAGGGGGCGCGGGACGCGATGTCATTAACGGTGGTACTGAGATAGACACGTTGAGTGGCGGCGATAACGACGATTGGCTAGTCGCAATCGATGATCAGAACTTTGACTCGCTGCGGGGAGGTGCGGGACGAGATAATTTCTGGCGCGATGTGGGAGTGAGTGCAAGCGACACCGCTCTTGATCTTGAGGCTGCTGACGCCGACCACGGGGTGCGACAATTTGCTAACGCAGGCGCCGATAAGAGTTTAAACGGAGATGCTATCCCCGGTCCGGTGTATCCGGTTGAGTTGGTGACCGCCTCATTTGCGAACAATCCGCTCTTTTCCGCTGCTGGTCCTCTTGGCACTGACATAACGCAGGGGGGGGTGGCTGACTGTAAGGTGATTACGGCACTCGCAGCGATGGCTATCACTGCTGCGCCTGCCACCAACTGGGCTATCCGACGGGCGCTTGTCGATTTTGGGGATGGTACGTATGGGTTCCACCTTGGTGACAACTTCTATCGTGTCGACGCAATACTCCCCCTTAAGCAGGGAGATCCCTCGATGCCCCAGTACGCGAACCTTGGCCCAGAGGGATCAATCTGGGTCGCCCTAACCGAAAAAGCGGTAGCGCTGGCGAATCCAAACACCCCCGGAGCGGCTAATTACCAATCCCTCTCAAGTATCGGTGTCGATACGGTCTTTGGTCTCTTTGGAAGTAGCAGCACAGGGACCCCATTCATCAGCTCATACGCCAATCCGGCGGCACTTCAAAATGATGTCGTGCAACGACTTTCCGGACCAACGCCGCAGTACGTGACGGTAACATTCAGCGCTGAGACCTCTATTTTTCTCACCGGGGCCTATGTGAGTAATCACGCCTATACCGTATGGGCGCTTCGCTATAATGGTGACGGGCAGCCGGATGGCGTGATTCTGCGAAATCCGTGGGGATCAGACGTCGGAAACACGGGGCTTGCAATCACCGACAACAATCCTAATGATGGTCTCGTGGGTATATCCTTTTTTGCTCTTATCTCGTCCCGTGGGCGACTCAATTGGGGCGCGCGGGTGCCGTAACTGTGAGGTGGTGTAGCGAGCGATGCTAGGACGAATGCTTCGATATCCCGAGATCGCTGCTGGGTTGAGCGCGGTGATAGCGCTCGTTCTAGCAGAGCATTATTTTCCGAGCGTTCGCCTCATGGCGACTGCGGCCCTGATAGCTCTGTCACTGACGACACTTACCCAGCGTCATTTGGATGATAACCGTATCGCCATTTGGGAGCGCAAACGGTCTTCCTATCGTGCAAATCTTGATCTCGCTCTGTATTTCTTAAAGGTGTTCGTCGCTATTTTTATCGTTTCTTGCGCCTTTGAGGCGATGCTGATGGCTCCGGCGCGCTCTCTCGCATGGCAGGTGCCTCGTTATCGAAACGAGTTCGCCTCCCTGTTCGCACACAACTGTGGGGTGCTCCTTGCATGCGCACTTTTGGCGTTGGTGTACGGGTCTGGCGCCCTTACGTTGGTGCTTACGTGGAACGCGCTTAATTGGTCTCAGTCGCTGATGCCCGTGCTCTCACAGTCAGCTGAGTCGTACTCCGCACGGTTGGTGGGGAGTGTCGCTCTCTTGCCACACCTTGTATGCGAGGTGTTGGGGTATGTGTTGGCGGGTATGGTTGGAGTGTTTATGGGCAAAGCGCTCATGAAATACAAACCGCTCTCAACTGAGTTCTATCTGGTATCGCGAGCGTGTGTGGTGCTCCTGGTATTCTCCTTAGGGGCGCTTCTTCTTGGAAGCGCATTTGAGGTGTATCTGGCGAGTAAAAGTACGATCTCTATCCATGAGCCCCCTATCATTCCGCGAGGCGGTCTCGCCTACGGCCCCCCGTAAGTGCTCATACGTCGGTAGGACAGGTGCTCGACGGCGTATTCCCTCAGGAGGAGGGGGACAATCGTCACCGCTCTACACGGATAGGGAGCAGAGTATCCACTGCGTTAGTTCACCGTAACCGTATTGCCACCTACCTCTACCGGAGGCGACGCAACATACTGCCTCGTCAAGAGCGCTTTAAAGTCGAGATTCTCGGAGAGGGATGAGAGATCCGGGTCTTCGGCGGCTGTTATGGTGAGGTTTGGTTGCAGGGTAAAGGCCTTTTCGAGGGAGGTGAGCGCCTCCTTTGTCTTTCCCTCACGAGCCTGAGCGCATCCCATATTGTAGATCAGGATCGGATCTTCCGGGGCGAGGGTAAGTCCCTTTTTGAAAGCCTTGGCGGCTTGTCTATCCTCACCGAAGAGGAGCCTCACGCGTCCAAGAAGGTTGTAGGTCTCTGGGGTAGAGGGCGCTGTTGAGGTCAGTGATTGGGCGATAGTGGATGCCGTTTGCAAATCGTTATTTTGCAAAGCCTCCTCGGCCTGAGTGAGTTGATAGATGACCTTAGGGGATGGGGGCGTTGCTCGTTTCACGCTTTGTTTCGATTTTTTTCCGTGGATTGCTTTTTGATAGCGCTCCTGCGCGAAGGGTAAAAGTTGAATCGCCATCGTGTAGCGGTCGGAGTCGAGGGGGTGGGTGCTAAAGAAATCCGTTCCCTCTGAGCCGTTCATCATAGCCTGCTTCGCCCACAAAGAGGGAGCGGCTGCGGGATTTATCCCCGCATCGGCGAGAAGGAAGATTCCGATCTGGTCCGCCTCTCGTTCCTTATCCTTCGAGTAGCGAAGGGTTGTAAATCCGCTTCCGATCTTGTCAGTCGCGTTCATGACCTCTTCGACATCTCGAGGACTTGCTCCCTGCTGGCTTGCAACGGCGGCGCCCGCTGCAATAGTGGCGAGCACGGAGAGCGCTTTACCGAGCGTTTCACCTGAAGTTTCGAGCTCGTGTTGCGCCAGTCGGTGTCCGATCTCGTGCGCCAGAACGGCCGCTACCTCATCATCGGGGAGTGATTGGAGAAGCCCTCGATAGACGTAGATATAGTTTCCCGGTGCTGTCATTGCGTTAAAGACGGGGGAATCGATGAGGGTTGCGGTCCAGTGTCCTGTCCTCGGCGTCGCACCCAATATCTTACTAAGGATCTTTGTGACCCGTTGCTCTTGCACCGGGTCACGAAGGATAGGGCTCTCCGCAAGCATTTGCATGTGGATGTTGTGTCCAGCCTGGAGGTCCTGCATGGCTGTTGTGGTGGGAGCCGGGATCTCACCTGGGCGATAGCGGATACCAGGACCGCAGCCGACCAGGAGGGAGAGAAGAAGTATGTTAAGTAGTCGCATAGGTGCCTTCGAGTGGGGTGAGGCCTCATCCTAACCCACACGGGGCTGTGTTCAATCCGATTGTGTGGGGAACCTCGGCCATGAGTTCAGAAGGGAAGAGGGGGAGCCCGGGTGGGGGTATGAGCAAGGTAGCGCCCCCTTTTACTAAACCTTCCTGCAGTAGAAAGGGTCGAACATAGTCATCATTCCAGACCGGGATGCAGGATTCTTCATATACGCCGCATGAAGATTAAAGTAGTCAGTCAGATCAATATCCTCTTCCTTGAGGTCAGCTTTGTAGTCTTCATCGGGATAGTGCTCGAGCTTGACATGGTGCGCTTCGACCACCCCTTTGCCACTGAGTGCAAACGAGAGCATTACTGGAAGCGCAGCGCTGCGAGGCCCAATTCTGCTCATCAGTGCATAACTATCAGAAAATCCCAAACTCTTCATCCACAACTTGAATTTACGTTCATGGAGCTCCAGACACGGTCTGTTTTTATTCCATCCCTTTACGAACGAGTCGAATGGAGCAACTTCGGGATACATGTCCATCAGGTCAGTGCGAAATAGGTCTACCGAACATACCGACGTTCCGTCGCTGTCATCTAAAAAGAGCGCAATCGTATCCTGGTTTACCGTATCATCCTCTTCAGAGATTGAGACGCTGAGTCCGAGCCTGTTGCCTTTCTCTAGAAACCAGAAATCAAGTATCTCGTCGAGTGACGAAGCATGCTCAATACGTCGCTGCAACTCCTCCCGGGTTTCAGCACTGGTCTGCTCACCAAAGTTCCATTCGGTTGCTCTCATAATTGACTCCTTATAATTCCTTGCCAGCATTTCTAGAAGTACGCACCTTTCGTATCGAAAAGTTCGGCAGGAAGTTGCGCGCCTGCGAAGAAAAAAGAAGTAAAACGAGGAATAGGGGACGCTATTCTCTATTCACACAGAAGAGCTCCGAGCTCGGCTCGTCTGAAACGACGGGGGCTCGCTGCCCTTGGTACAGAGATGGTAGGCCATGAGCGTGGTGATAGAGACAAAGAGAGGGTCATGTGCTGCTACTCCCTGCGCGTTTGCTGTGTGAGAAAGGTGATGGAATAGAGCGTTTTTAGAAGCTACCTGGATGGCCCGGTGGACCCGTACCCCACAGATTGCCCGATTCCGCCCGGCACTTTCCCCTCCCCACGACGCAGCCGCCGGGGAAAAAGTTGCCCTTTTTTTGACTCTCCCTATCGGAACGGTGACGCACCTGTCGCTTTTTTGGGCAGGTACTTTCTCGTAGAGCTTCTAAGTTCCTGAAATGAGGTTGTGCATCCTTTTTTAAGATCCCTGCATCACGGCCCTTTCAAGATGGCAAGGTTTTCGCATGAAGCACTCCAGTCGTGAAGTTGAGCAGGTGCTCGACGGTTGTCTGGAGGATTGCTGGTATGTCGACCACGAAGAAGAGTGACCTGGAGTTGATCGTAGAGTTTCAGAAGGGGAACCAACAAAGCTTCGAGGAGCTCATCTCTCGATACAGTAGTAAGGTGTTCAGCCTCGCCTCTCGTCTTACCCGCAACGTGGAGGATGCTGAGGAGGTTCTTCAGGATGTATTTGTGACCGTGCATCGCAAGATCGGTGGATTCGAGGCCAAGTCGTCGTTCTCAAGCTGGTTGTATCGCGTAACGATGAACGCCGCGTTTATGAAGTTGCGTAAACGGAAACAGGATCAGACCGTCGCGCTTGAGGAGATCACACAGCAAGCACACGTGGTTCCCGCGCTTCAGAGCCCGGAGCATACCTACGTAGATTCCCTCTCGATCCGCAACGAGATGTTGGAGGCGCTCGAGACCGCTATTCGGAAACTTCCCGATGATTATCGGCCGGTGTTCATCCTCCGGGATGTTGATGGTCTCACGAGTAGGGAGGTAAGCCGTATCCTTGACCTCACCGTTCCAGCAGTCAAGTCGAGATTGCATCGCTCCCGTCTCATGCTTCGCCGACGACTCAATAGATTCTTCGTTGAGCAACGTCCGCAGAATCAGCAGGATGATCTCGACCTCGATAGTTTGGCGGCGAATAGTAAGTAAGGACCCTGTCGCTCTCTGGAGAAGCGCCCGGGCGTAGTAATACGCCCGGGCGTTTTTTGTTTCGACCGCTACACTGCGCAAGGGAAAACTGAGTGGTGTAGAGACCTCGAACGAGACGTCAGGGGGCACATCTTGTTGCCGTAGACATGAGTGAAGATTGCTTTTCACCGCTCGAGCGACACCTCTATCTCGAATGTCGAGGTCTCCACCGTACGATTGCGATAGGAGCGAGCCCAACCTCAGGAAGGTCTGCAGGGAGAAGAGGACAACATACCTCGTGCTCCGTCTCCGTTCCCGTCCAGAGCACCTTTCCGCTTGGAAAAGCGCTCTTCAGCCCAACCGCATCCATCCCCAGGACGACCGTTTGATCTCGGAGTTCTCCCAGAGCATGGGGGAGCTCTCGACCGCACGCTCGATACAGCTTCTCGACAAAGGAACCTCCAAAATGCGGCTCTCCGTAGTCGAGAGCTGCTTTGAGGCTTCGACTGAGGGAGAATCCGTAGTCACATCCGTAAGCGTCTGTAGGGGCACCTCCCTTTTCGGTGAGGAACCATTCACGGTCCATCGGATCGATCCAGCCAACGTGTCGCATCACGAGGTAGTCGAGGAGTAGTGATGAGTGATACAGCCTCTTCGCATCACCCCACACCGGTTGGGAATCATGAGAGGCGCGGAAGAAATTTCGAATGTATGAGGAGAGGCTCCCTTTATCGAGAGAGATTATCGCCATCACTTCGCGGAGGACCTCCTCTGAAGGAGGGGATTGTGTTGAATAGAGGGTAAGGCCCTCGGGTCTCAGCCTCGTTCCGGTTACGATGCTTTTCACATCCTGAAGGGCGGAGGCTAGCTCAGGGCTCAACTCAGAGGTCGGTGATAGGTGAACGATCTCGCCCCCCTTCCGGTCCACGGCGGATGTTATCATCCTGAGCTCTTTTAAGAACTCATTCGACAACGCCGCGTCGGGCTCTCTCGGTAGGGAGCTCCTCGAATCGTTTGGTGTATGGCCTGTCTGCTTCATGGCGAACCCTGCCGCTATTTCCCCTTCGGAGTGTTATGGTGTGGCGGAGTCGTTGTGTGCTCTATCGAGCGCGCCAGAGCTATTCAACGCGCTCAAACAAGGGATCAATAGCTGTTCTCAGCCGAGGGCTTTGCATTAGTCGCCCGGAAGCTGTCGAGAGTGTTCGTACGGCGAGATTACGTCGATACAGTCTTCGTCATTCACCAACCAGAGCAACCAGCCACTTCCACAATTCACTTTCGTTATGTAGGTCATCCCCGTAGTGGTATCGGTCCAATGCACTACGGATTCACTAACCGGTATCCGTGGCACGGATACGTTCTCGGTACCGCGAAAGGTATGAATCCTTCCCCGTATTCGACGTTCGGCGGTGTAGGTGTAGTTTCCGAGGAGCTGACTTCGATATGAGGGCAATTCACTCTGCACGCTACATCCAGCAGCACATAGAGCGCTTGCGGCCACCACGGCTCCTACGAAAAGGCGATGGGAGAGAGTAGTCATAGTAAGCCCAGTATCTCACGTCAGACATGCTAGGCAAGCGAGGCACTCGCTGAGTACCTTGCACAGGTGTGTTAGCAACCACTTACGGGGGGCGTCCTCTCAAGCCCTACGGAACAGAGCCTCTCGGAGGGGCCATAACCTCTCTTTGTAGTCGGATCGGGGGGAGACGAGGGAGTATGGAGCCGCTAGCAACGAACAATAGGGAGCAGGTGCCTAGTGTCAAAGGAGGAGTTGTTCCCACGCCGGAGGTCGCCGTCACATCGCCGATCGATATGCCCCGCCGTCCGGTCGATCTCGGTTCCTTCTCCTCAAGGGAGGTTGGGCCAACGGTGCACGCCGAGCCAAACACCTATGGACTTAAGCAGATCGACCATGCTGACCTCTCCACCTATCCAAATGTGCGCGAAGTTCTTGAGAGGCTAGGTGAGATAAGCGCACACATTAGGAGGGACACGGGACTGAAGTTTGATCTCTCACGGGTCTCGATGGATCTCTGTTCTGGTGATGAATTCGCCATTCGAGCATACAAAGAGGGGAGCATTCGAATTGGTATTTCGCCGGAAGCTATCGACGAAGCGCTGACCAAGACCCATCCGGAGCACCGAGAGCTCGTGAAGCAGCTTGAGCTCTCGAAGTCGCTGGCGCTGGGGGTTTTTATGCCAACAGAGGAGAAGGTTCTCTTAAACGGGGACCTCCTCAAGAAGGGGAACGCAAACAACCTAGCCACGGTGATGTATCACGAACTGATTCACGCCGCGCAATATCAGAATTTCCCCAAGTTTTTTGAGGCTATCAGTAGCTATGGAAAGGTGTTGCATGACTTATCACAAAAAGGGTTGAGTCATTCACCTGAGTATCTCGACGCAAAGGATAGCCTAGGAGCGTGCATGCAACTTCTTGAAGGAATGCCGACCTCTCTGCAATTCGTGAAGGGCAAGGAGTATTTCCCTGGGGCCTCCGATGGTCTTGGCTTTTTTCACAAAGCGTGGGCCCTCGCGCTGACACTCTTCACTCGTGAAGGATGGAACACCGCGGTCAAGTATCTCGGAGGAGCTCTTAACTATAAATTGTTTCAGAGATTTTCGCCTCACATCGACCACGTGGCGTATGAGGTTCCAGAGCTTGCGCTGCTCGCTGGTAAAAGGAACGGCAAGGTAGAGATTAACCTGCCTCACGGGGTAACCCGGGAGGAGGCCGAAAAGGTAGCAAAGGTTACGCGCATGTTTAGCTCTGTGAATCGTGGCTCAAAGGTTACGTGTGAAGTAGTTAGGCACCTGAGTGCCGAAAGGCAGCCGGCGGATGTGGTGAACCCCGGGCCGATTCTCAAAACTTACGAGACCCTCCTCACCAGTGACACCCCTTATAGTGCGGAATTTCGCGCTGAAGTAGTTGGAGTTGGTTCCGCGGGTACCTCCCAAGGTGTCGGGAGCTCGGAGCACGACCAACAGCCTGCCGCGTAGTTCGGCCGAGTGGGACCAGCGTTGCTTCCGCGCGGTGACTGAGAGGACTGGCTAGGGAATGGCTAGGGTGAAGTAAAAAAGGTTGTGACCGGGAAAATGCTCGGATGCAGGATGGCTGAGGAGCTACCTCCCCATCTAGGCCACAAAACCGACAGATGACTCCCCAAAACACGGTTCCCCGCCTTTCCCAATCCTTATCGGGCGGTGTAGTCTTCTCACCATGCAACGGTGGTCCCTCATTCTTTTTGTCTTTGTAACGTGCGTGCTCGGTGCGTGCTCCTCTGATGACGTCCCGCCACCACCCCTTCCCGGGAGCGGTGCCTCGGTGGGCCGGGGCGCCCAGCTCGCCGAGGGACTCGCCGCGTGCGGATTTTGCCACTCATTGCAGGGGAAGCCTGGAGCACCACTCTCCGGTGGTAGGATGATGAGCGATATGTTCGGTGATGTGGCGGGTCCGAACATCACGGTCGCTCCAACCGGTATCGGCACCTGGAGCGAGCCGGACATTCGAACCCTCATGCGTGCGAACAAGCGTCCTGACGGCACCTATCTCTATTCGTGGTTTCACAAGGGTAATGAGTGGATGTCGGATGCCGATCTGACGGCGCTTATCGCCTACCTGCGAAGCATGCCCCCGGTTGAGAGCACCGTTGAGCGACGTGATATCTCGTGGATTGAGCGGAACACCATCGGCTTCTTTACCGCTGCGGCGGAGGTAAAGGGATATGTTCCCCAGATCGCCCCGCGATTTCGGGTTCAGTACGGCGAATACCTCACGAACAGCGTAGCGGCGTGTAACCGTTGTCACGCGACACCAGCGGGTACCTTCGGTTCCGACGAACCGTTCACCGGGGGAGCTGAGATAACCGTCGATGGCGAGACGAAGGTCGCTCCTAACATCTCTCAATCAAAGATCGCTGGTATCGGTACGTGGAGTGAAGCGGATCTTACCCGGTACTTGCAAACTGGCGTAACGGCGTCAGGTCGTGAGGTGGATAAACGTTTCTGTCCCGTTGAATTTTATCAACGCGCTGCACCTGAGGAGATCGACGCAGTTGTCGCGTACCTGCGTTCCATCTCCGTAGTTGAAGAGCCGCAGTCGTAACATGAGAGTTCTTGGTATCGAGTCGAGTTGTGATGAGACCGGTTTAGCGATCCTTGAGATCGATGCCGCAGGTACCGCAACTATTCTGGGTGAGGTGCTCTCGTCACAGGTGGAGCTTCACGAGAAGTACGGCGGCGTGGTTCCGGAGCTGGCCTCGCGCGAACACATGCGAAATCTTCCCGTGCTGTGTGAAGAGCTCTTTCGTACGACGGGTCTTTCGCTTGGGGATATTGATGGAATCGGCGTCACCTGCGGACCGGGGCTCAAAGGGTGCCTACTCATGGGGGTTACTTTTGCGCAGGGGCTCGGTCTCTCGCGGAAGATTCCGGTGTTCCCGGTGAATCATATCGAGGGACATATCCTCTCGGGGGAACTCCATGAACCGACCCTGAAACCGCCGTACCTCACCTTAGTTGTCTCCGGAGGGCACACCGAGATCCTCCTCGTTGAAGGACTCGGTCGCTATACCTGTCTTTGTCGTACACGGGATGACGCTGCGGGTGAGGCGTTCGATAAATCAGCAAATCTGTTGGAACTGAACTATCCCGGTGGGGCTCGTCTCGCTGGATGGGCAGACAAGGGGGCTCCGTCGCCCCGATTTAAGGTACCTCGTGTCGCTCGCGAGATGGATGATTTTAGCTTCTCAGGTCTTAAGACCTCGGTCGCGCTTATGGTTAAGAAAAATCGTGATGAGTTGAAGGGGGATGAAAAGCTCTTCGCTGATATGTGTTGGGCTATTCAGGACGGAATCGTTGATCCCCTCGTTGTTAAGGTATCGCGAGAGGTGAGTGCTCGACGCTTGCCACTCGTAGTGTGTGGAGGTGTCTCCGCCAACGCGGAGCTGCGGCGGCGTCTGACGCAGAGGTGCCGTACTGTGTATTTTCCACCTATGAAGCACTGTATCGATAATGGGGCGATGATCGCCTACGTCGCCGGTCGATATCTTGCTGCTGGTATCAAAGCTCCGCATATCGACATCTTCAGCCGATGGCCGGTTGAGACGTTGCGTGATTTCTATGGAGTTGCACATGGCTAAGGGACCCCGTCGAGAGCGCGCAAAGGATACGTTGCGAGACTTGAATGTCCGACCAACCAAGGAGAGGGGACAGAACTTCCTTATCCGGCCGGAGATCCCGCAGGCGATCGCAGATTTTGGGAACGTTCCTGAGGACGCTCAGGTGGTTGAGATTGGTCCTGGAACGGGCGCGCTGACGGAATACCTCGCGAAGTTTAAAAACCTTACGTTGATTGAGATCGAGCCGAGTTTCTGTGAGCACCTCGCGACGAAGTTTCCGCACGCCAAGATTATTAACGCGGACGTTCGGACGGTCGATCTCTCAACGATCGGGAGCGACCTCTACGTCTACGGTAACATCCCCTACGTATTCTCCACCGAGATAGTATTCCATCTGATCAAATGCCGCGCACAGGTTCATCAGGCGGTGATGATGGTCCAAAAGGAGTTCGCAGAGCGGATCGGCGCGTCGACGTGCACACGCGCCTACGGCAGTATCTCCGTTTCTGCACAGCTCTTCGCTGATATAGAGCTCGGAATGATCGTGCCTGGAGATGCGTTTCATCCACCAACAGAGGTCCAGTCGCGTGTCATGAAGCTCACCTTCCGTGAGACTCCGCGAGCCGATGTGCCGGATTATGAATTTTTTCAAGTGGTGGTTCGAGCGGCATTCTCGCAACGGCGTAAGAAGCTCCTTAATAGCCTCATGTCTCAAGGCCGGTGGTCGAAGGAGCGTATCCTCGAAGCGCTTGCAGCATCTGGTATCTCACCGGATGTGCGGGCTGAGACGTTGTCGGTCGAGGATTTCGCAGCGTTGACCAAGGCGTTTTCCACGGGCTCGTAGGGGGGCACCAGCCCTCCGTTATACAGGAAAGGCGTCCGTGTTTTTCTATCGAAGGGTAGGTGGTTGGCAGTGCGGGGCGGTGCACTTTTTGTGGGTATGTTGCCGTAGCTGAGCTGCATCTATGGGGTGGGGTGTATCGGGAGTGGAGCACACGGAATTGGTGCTTATTAGATCTGCCCGACAGGTAGCCCCTCAGGGACCCAAATGGCCTATTTCTGACTCCAACCCTTTGGTTGTTATCGATTGTTTTTTTGATAGTTCAAGGTTTCCTCTAAACTCGGGGCATGCAGACTGCTTCATCTCTAACGACGACATTCCACGAAGTGCCGGTTATCAATGCCAAGACCGGGATCCACTATCAAATGGTTCCAGCCTCACGGGTCGACAGTACTGACGAGCAGCTCTCGAATCTGGTCTCTATCTGCAATCAGCCGCTCATATACGAGTTTCTCTTCAAAGAGAGGTTGAGCGGTGTGGCATACAATCTCGATAATGCACGCAGCTTCCTTGAGTGGGCAAAGGACGGATGGCAAAACCGCTCGCACTTCGTGTTTTTCCTTGTAGGCGGGGGAGGGTTGATAGTAGGAGCTCTCGATATCAAGAGTAACGATCGCGCGGGTGCAGAGATCGGCTATTGGTGTAGCCAGGAGCACCCAGGATTGATGACGAACGCAGTCGCAGAGCTCGCGAAGTTCGCTCGGAGTAATAGGTTTACCTCCCTTTGGGCACGCGTTAGGTCCGACAACGAGGGATCGAAGCGTGTCCTCGAAAAAAATGGGTTTCAGTACACAGGTGGTCATCCCGATGGTCCCCTTTCCTCGCGCTACGATCTTCGGTTTTAGGACGCCGGATCGGTTAATCGGCTGAGTGGAAGAGCATCAGTAGGAAGCGAGCATTGGAACCCCACCCGCGAGAGAGCTCTCACTGAAGCCTTATGAGTCTTCTGTTACCCGTGGAAGGGTAAAGGTGTTACCTCCTAGAAATATTTGGTCTCCACCCTGAAGGGTGACCGCTTTCAAGAGCTCCTTAGCGGGGCCGTGTGCGGTCATGAAGTAACGTCCACTGAGATCTCCGATCGGAGTCACCGTGTATCCCTCCTCGGTGCGGGCTATCGATACCTCATTAACAATAGGAACAGGAGTTTTAAGAGGTGCTTCGAGGAGTGAGCGCTTAAAGCGTTCCTCCGAATCCTTTGACTGACGTCCCTCTACGCATTCAATCGCGTGCTCCCGAACACCTCCGTGTCGCTGGAGGAATAGTCCATCTGAGAGGTCGATCCCGTGCCGCTTATAGAAGAGCGCCACATCTGCTTCGAGGTCAACCCTGGCTTTACCTCCAAGGATAGGGGTGTAGTCTGAGATAGCGCCGCCATGCATGTCTTGAAGAGCGTGTACGTACTCCTCGGCAACAATCAACGCCACATTTCTCTCCCATACGGCGAGAAGCTCGCGCTCCTCATCATTCGTGGGGGTGAGGCCGGGAGATAGTATTCCGTAACTTACACAGATGCGTTTCGCAGGGTTTTGAAACCACGAGCAGTACGCCACCTCCGAGAGGTTATTCGCTATGCTCTCGCGGTTAAGGCTTGCCAGATGACACGGAGCGCCTGCCGAGAGCGTATACCCGCAAGCGTCGAGCTCCTTGGATTGAGTGAGGAGATGAACTATCGCGTCACCGGACCGTCCCTCCCGAATCATGGTTACGGCTGTTATGACATACTCCCGTAGCGCATCAAATTGAACCTTCTTGAGGCCCTGTAGACCGAATACGCTCACGACACTTTGGTTAGCCTCAGGGTCATTACGCAAGAGACTGTGATGAAAGATCCTCGACGCCTCATCCAGGGAGTTTTTGGGGTGAGGAAGTGTAAGACGCTCACCCCGTTCCCCAACTTGGATCGTTCCTCCGGCCGGGATCAACTTACTTCCGGTGATCTGCTCGAGCTGACCGTCTGGTTTTACTTCATAGATGGGGTGGGAGCCCTCAATGCCTGGGATAGCTAAAACTCGAAGTTGGATTCGAGTCGGAGATAACTCAGAGCGCTCAAGAATCTTTATCGTGATGTGCGCGCGACTCACACTAGTTGGGCATTCCGGCACAGCGCTTCTTCCAAGGATGAGGGTCTCGCCCACCAAGCCCGCTGCAATTTTTGAGGCGATTTTGTCGGCGGGGGAAACAGGATCGGTCGGAAGGAATGTAGGAATAGCCACTGGTAGTGCGGCCGTGAGAGCGATCCAATCACCTGAATTAAGGATGACCGGACATTGCATGCCTCGGTCGCGCTCAAGGTTCTCTGGGTGTGGAACAGAGCCTGAGCCGCAATGGGTGAGATTGCGAGGAGGTAATCCACTGTAGACTCGGAAGGATCCATCCGGTTGTTTTCGAAAAGATACGAGGGGAGGGAGCTTTCGTTCCAGAATCCGTTCCTTCGTATGATGTGTCTCTCCCAAACCATCGACAAAAACCATGCCTCCGGGAGCTACATCACGAAGTTGGTTGGAGAGATTTCGGGGAAGAAGGGTAAGAGGAGGAACGAGGAGCGGTTCTGGAAGTGAGTGAGGGCCTGGCGAAGGGGTCGGGTTGACGTGTGATAACCGATCGGACATTGCTACCCTCTCCCTAGGTATTACGGTGTGAGGTGTGGAGTGCTCACCTCACCGATGCCGCGGCGCGGTCCTACAGAGACCAGAAGGGGCTCTCGTTTCGGTATCGCCGCTGCATCGGTGCGCCTCGCCGAGAGCCTAGCGCTCTCGCCTGCCGCGCTTATGAAGCGAGTTTAACCTGAGCGAGGCCTGTTGCAGCAAGTTTCTTTGCGCCCTTTGAGGTGGCGAAGAAGTCTTCTGGGATCTCACCGATAAGCTTCTCAACGGACTCGCGCTTAACTCGCCAGTCGGATCCGAGCTTGAAACCTTCGATGGTTCCTGCCTTGATCAGGTCGTAAACTTTGGGTCGGTGAATGCGAAGTAATTTAGCCACTTCCTTAACGGTCAAGAGAAGAGGTTGTGGTACCTGTGTCATATCTATTCCTTTAACAACTACTACCGAAACGTTATGACAACCGACGAATCGATTGACAAAAAGGTTATGGTTTGAGGCTGTTCGAATGTGACGTTTGTTTGCTGTTTTGTCGTAATTAGCTAATAAGATAGGGGTATTAGTCCGCTTTTGAGATGCTCGTTTATAGGGCATACTGCCTGTTTTAAGAGGTACGGGACGGTTCCAGATATCTCTTACAAGCCCCATAGTGGGGTCTTGTACCCGTTTCCCGTCGTTTGTCGGTATGAGTTCACGCAGATTCGCTTTCGTTATACCTCGCTACTTTGAGGGGATTGCAGGGGGGGCTGAAACCCTTATGGGGAATATCGCTGCCCATCTCGCAGCGCGTGGAGACGAGGTGGAGGTCTGGACAACCTGCGCTAAAGATAACAGGACATGGGCAAATGAGTTCACAGCGGGCGCATCGGTAGCGAATGGGCTTCCGGTGTATCGGTTCGTGGTGGATCCTCGCAACCTCGACAAGTGGATTCCGATTCAGATCGCCCTTCACGATGGTCAGAAGATAGCAGTAGATGACCAACTCACATGGATGGCGGAGA
Organism: Pseudomonadota bacterium; assembly: GCA_041178185.1. Taxonomy (GTDB): domain Bacteria; phylum Bdellovibrionota_C; class UBA2361; order UBA2361; family OMII01; genus OMII01. Next base: position 80,502 of record JBEGVS010000024.1, on the reverse strand, counting down.
GTGTGAATTCACGTGCTCTCTATGCGCACATCGCGCGACATGCGTGTAATTTTGACGCCCTATTTTTTGGGCCATATCTTTTTGGCACTACCTTCTGGGGCTCTCTCATCGCTCCCGAGAAGAGCATCCTTATCCCATGTCTGCATGATGAAGCGTACGCCTATCAGGACGTTATCGCGTCGATGTTTCGGCAGGTGCGGGGATGCCTCTTCAACGCTGAGCCAGAGAGGGAGCTTGCTCGCTCCCTCTACGGGGAGATCTCCGGTGGGGTGGTAGGTATGGGATTCGATATGCCCACCGCTGAGTACGTCTCAGCTCTTGAGCCGTACCTTCCAGACGCTAGTCCCTACATAGTGTACCTCGGTCGTAAAGAGACGGGGAAAAACGTACACATGCTCATCGACTACTTCGTACAGGCCAAGGCCGAGGGGCTCCTTCCTGAGCGGGTCAAACTGGCTATTCTGGGGGGCGGGAGCTTCAACGATCTGCACCGTCCTGAGGTCCTTTCCCGCTCAGATATCGTCGATCTCCCCCATATGAGTGAGCGAGATAAACAGCGACTCCTTCGTCACGCGCTCTACCTCTGTCAGCCCTCTACGAATGAGTCCTTTTCTATCGTGATTATGGAGTCCTGGATGGTTGGTACGCCGGTGGTTGTTCATGGAGCGTGTGCTGTAACGAGGCATCATGCAGAGCAATCTCGCGGAGGGCTGTATTTCAGCTCAGCTCACGACCTGGCCGGTGTGACTAACTACCTGTTAGGGGATGGAGAGGCTCGAAAAGCCCATGCCGCGGCCGGCTTAGAGTATGTTGAGCGGGAATACTCCTGGTCGTCGGTCTTAGAAAGATTTGATGCCGTGGTTTCGAAGGTGCTCAATCCCTCTCCGGAGCATCTCGCGCATGAGTGATAGTAGGGCCCTGAAAGAGTACGATCTCGATGCAGCTCGAAAAAGGATCTTCCTGTTAGTCTGCATGCTCGCATTGGTTTTCGGATTCGGTACCGTCGGATACATGAAGCTCGAGGGGTGGAACGCCTTGGACGCTTTTTACATGACGGTTATTACCCTTGCAACGATCGGGTATGGCGAAGTTCACCCCCTCACCACCTCCGGACGTGTCTTCACAATCGTGCTGATATTCGCTGGGTTGGGAATCTTCACGGTGATGGTGGGTTCTGTTTCTCAGGCCATTTTAGAGGGGCAATTTAATAGGTTGTTCGATAGGAGCAAAAAGATGCGGGAGCAGATAGCGAAGATTAGTGATCACACCATCTTTTGTGGATTCAGTCGACTAAGCCGGATAGCTGCGGCAGAGCTCCGGCGAGCAGGCGAGAAGATCGTCGTGATAGAATCTGATTCGGATCGTGGTCGTGAGGCTGAGCAGGCCGGATTCCTGGTTATCTCTGGAGACGCTACTACGGATGAGTCGTTGACATCCGCCGGTGTTGCACGAGCCAAGCGGCTGGTTACCCTTCTTCCGCGTGACTCCGATAATGTGTATGTGACCCTCACCGCACGGGAGTTAAACGCAGGCCTGTACATCGTAAGCCGTGCTGAGGACGAAGTGGGAGAAAAGCGCCTCAAGCGCGCTGGAGTGAATCGGCTGATATCGGCCTACCGTCTCGCGGCTCGCAAGCTCGCCGATGGGCTCATGCGGCCCTACATAACTGATTTTTTTGAAATCGCCGGTACCGGTGTCGCGGGGTGGAAGATAGAGGAGATCAAGGTCCCGGCATCGTCTCCGATCTGTGGTAAGACCCTACGGGACCTCGCGTTTCGTCAAACCGCTAACGTGAGCATTGCGGCGATTATCTCGCCTGAGGGCAAATTTCAGCTCAATCCGCAAGGAGATACCGTGCTCGTCGCGGAGTCGACCCTTATAGCTGTGGGGTGGAAGGCGGATATTGAGACCCTGGAAGGGCTCGTGGTTGGGGCTTAGCCTCTCGCTACGGAAGCTTCTCCTGTAGGGGATTTCGCCGTCATCGTCCTTCGGCTGGGTGGCCCTAGAGGCCCGGGAATCGCTCATGGAGCAACGCAACGCTCGGCGGGTTATAACCGCCGAGCATTGCGTTCAGAGCAGGCCCTAGTCGCACTGACTATTGAAGAGAGGAAGCTTCTTCGATACGTCAATGGTGCGGTTGTACAGGGTCGTCCCGGTATTTACGGTTGCTGTATCGCTTGAGCTCAAAGCTCGACGGCGTGCTTTCTTGAGAGTTGCAGCCGCTTGCTTCGTCAATCGTAACAGCTTCTTCGACCGCTCGTTAATCTCCGCCACACTTGATGAGGTGTCGATAGCCGCGCATCCTGTGCACTGCTTTGTCACTTGCGGGAACTTCGACCAGATAGCTTTCCATTGCTCAAGGTAGAGCCTTCCCGCTGCAGCCGCATAGGCAGCAGCTTGGGCAGTAAATGCCGAACTGCTTGAGGTGCTCCGTATGCGAGCAGATAAGGTGCGCACGGTGGTACGCTGACGAGATGCCAAGTTATCGAGCTGAGCCAAGATATCCTTGATGTCGGTCTCGATGCACGAAATCTCTCCACCGCTGCAACGCGCAGTTTGAGTCGATGCCTCGGCAAAAGCTCCTCCGAGTGTCCAACGAACGACATCCGAGGTCGTGGTGCTTCCGTTTTGTGGTGTAGCCACTGGGATGATCACGGTGAACACGTCACTGAATGCCCCTCTGAAGAAGGTTGTGGGTTGTCCTACGTCCGGAACTCCAGGCGCTACATTGTTCTTAGCCCCAACCGGAATAGTAACGGAGGAGGGCTCATCACTCTTGTAGCCGAAGTGAGCCAAGAGATTGCCATTTTGTAGGGCATCCACACACTCTGCGATCGGTGTAATCTTGAACGCGGTTACCGGCGGCGTATTTGTCGCTGCTGGTGTTGGCGTTGAGGTCGCGGTCGCTGTTGGCGTTGCCGATGATGTGGCGGTAGCTGTTGGCGTCGCCGTCGATGTGCCGGTCGCCGTTGGCGTCGCAGTTGCCGTTGGCGTCGCGGTAGCGGTCGCCGTTGAAGTGAATGTCGGTGTTGCTGTAGGTACTACCTCACCGCACTCGCTGTTATCTTGAGGCGAAGAACAACCGAGATCGTTCATATCGATTCGACCGTCGTTATCGTTATCCTTGCCATCCTGACATTGCGAGGTTCCATCAGCTTCATTGTTGTCTTGCGGGCTCGAGCAGCCTGGGTCGGCTAAGTCGACCAGGCCGTCTTGATCGTCATCTTTGCCGTTCTGACATTGCGAGGTTCCGTCGCCCTCGTAGTTGTCGGTAGGACATGAACATCCTGGGTCAGCTAAATCGATCAGGCCATCTCTGTCGTCATCCTTGCCGTTCTGACACTGAGCGGTGCCATCAGCCTCATTGTTGTCTTGAGGGCTGGAGCATCCCGGGTCAGCCACATCGATCAGACCATCTCGGTCATCATCCTTGCCGTTCTGACACTGCGAGGTTCCATCTCCCTCGTTGTTGTCTGTGGGGCCCGAGCATCCTGGGTCAGCCAAATCGACGAGACCATCTTTGTCGTCATCCTTACGATTCTGACACTGCGAGGTTCCGTCTCCCTCGTTGTTGTCTGTAGGTCTTGAGCATCCTGGGTCAGCCAAGTCGACGAGACCATCTTTGTCGTCATCTTTGCCGTTCTGTCACTGCGAGGTTCCGTCTCCTTCGTTGTTGTCTGTAGGGCCTGAGCATCCTGGGTCAGCCAAGTCGACGAGACCGTCTCCATCGTCATCCGTGCCGTTCTGACACTGCGATGTACCGTCACCCTCGTTGTTGTCTGTAGGGCCTGAGCATCCCGGGTCAGCTAAATCGACGAGACCATCTCGATCATCATCAATCCCGTTCTGACACTGAGCGGCGCACGCAGGGAGAGGCACGACCACATTTTGGGAGGGAATTTGTGCGCCAGTGATGAGGGCGATATTTCCGTTTAATACTGCGTTAGTTCCGCAGGCTCCCTGAATATTGACATTCATTGAGAGTGTACCTGTTCCTCCAAGGGGAATCTGGCCTAGGACGTCGAACAAGCGGTTCGGCCTGTCATTGACTAATTGGCGATCCACTCTGCTCCATCCTGCAAGGTTGAGGGCTACTCCTCGAGCTGTCGCAACTCCCGCGCTATGGATTCCAACCTCCATGGTTGACGCTCCGATGTCGCCGGTGGCGCAATAACATCCTACAGTGGTATCTGTTCGGTCGTTATCTCGCTTCTGTGTTGGATGATAGCAGCGAGAGGACTCGCTCTTAGCACCTGGGATACCTTCAGGTAGCGAACAGCTGTGCCAGCATCCTGTCGGACTGTAGTCAACGCCCGCGTTAATTGCAGACCAGGGGCGCTCCTCTCCGGAGGTACAAGCAAATCCGTCCGGCGATGGAACGTTAGTTTGTCCAATGCTAGCGCAGAACGTAGGACAATACTGCTGATACGCATTATACCAGCGACCGCTTCCGGGGCGCGCTATCTTCGCGACGCATTGGATATTTGTATTATACGTGTTGGCACCTGTGTTAGGGACAGGCTGACACTCAAACTTCGTCCAGTTGGTACCTTGAGGCTGCGAAGGGTTAGCACGACCCTCGTTATTGAGGGTGCGGTCATACGTCGCGCTGTTCGTCACATCGCGCCAGCATCCAGGGTCGGACGCGTCGGTGGCGCCATCTGAATCGTTATCCACACCGTCCTGACACTGAGAGGTTCGAGCCCCCTCGTTGTTGAGATTTGGGTCATATGAGTTTGGATCTTGTGGGTTAGCCCAGCATCCAGGATCCCCTCGATCGGTGAGCCCATCCCCATCGTTATCGATGCCATCGGCGCATTGTATTTGTGCTCCACCGGTGCACAGGTACGAGAAGCTTGCGGTGACGCACCCGTTGTTCGTATGGCCGAGAACTGCAAGTCCCGAAGTTGGGTCATAGGAAGCGCCCAGAATGGCGGTTCCGCTGCACCTCGAGGTGAAAGAATTAGTGCCGGCAGCACAGTTTCTTTGCGCACCGATGTTCGCACTTCCGCCCGTTTGAGTTGAGTTGAGGGAGAATAGATTTGTCGTGTTGCCGTTTGATGGCTGGACGCACACATATCCACACTCGTAGATTCGACCTGCGTCAGTTTGAGATGCAGTGATGATACCCGTAGACCGGTTGTACGAGCAGGCCACTGAGCCGCTACCACCACCCGCTCGCCGATCTTTGATGAAATTGGCCACGCTCACAACGCAGGTAAGGCCCGCTCCAATGGATGTCCCAGACGATACGTACCCTGCTTTAACTCGCTGTGTTGTTCCGCTCGAGTTATGGCAGACGTAGACACCTCGACCATCAGCATAGCGATTGCGTGACACGGAGATGCGGTTGTTGATTGCACGCACCTGAAAGAATGGCTCTTTATTTGCCGAGTTGTCTGCTTGAACCCAGAGATAATCGCCAACTGAGGTGAAGCACTGATCGTAGCCGTCAGTAGCCACCGTCTCGGAGGACGAGAGATATCCCATCTTAATGCCGCTGTCTCGATAGACCTCTTGAGCTTCGGCGATATTGCTTACCACTACAGAAGATAGGAGGGCGGTGAGCGTTGCAATCAGGGACAGCAGGTTAGTCTTCATACTATTTTTTTCAACTCCACGGCGTTTGTGGCGCTTTGACTCTGACGTGAGAGGGGACAGATGTCCCTTGCTCCACAACATCCCGCTCAACCTTTTTGGTGAAAGCGAGTAAGGCACGTTTGCCCTAGCATTCAGTTATGTTGTCAGAGAGGCTCGATGTGACCTTGCAAAGAATAGCGGCGATTCAACGGTAGTCAATGAAGGGGAGGGTATGTTTTTCCCAAAATTAGCAAGGTTTTTGGGGCTACATCCCACATATGTGGGGAAATTTTGAGCAGCTTGAGAGGGCAGGGGAGCGCTGAAATATTCGAATATCTCTTGTGTACTTAAAGGGATAGAGACCCTAAGCCTATACGGAGTGCCTCGCTATTCAGGGCGTGCTCGGGGTGTGAAGCCACCGGTATTAGTTATAGGCAGCTGCCTTTGCAAACTTTCTTTGAGCGAAGTGCTCTTCTTCTTTGAGCGCAGTGCTCTTCGGTACACGAATGAGGAACTTCTAGTCCGGAAGAGTCGCCATCTGGTTTCATTCGTTGGTAGGAGGATCGCCCCTTTCGATCGGATACCGCGACTATCCCACATGAACCGAAGGATCAGAATGTTCCGGTGAGGAACTCTCCGGCGGTTGGTTCCGAAACCGTCATCCGATCTCCACCTTTCACGATCGGGAGTCCCTGGCTGCCATCAGCGAGAATGCAGTTGCCCTTTTTAGCTCGAGTTCTAGAGCTGCCGTATCGGATAGTTCTCTCGATCTCAGTTTTGAAATCGTACGCGGTTACTTTGCGTCGAGTAGCTTCGAATCGAGTGCTGCATGTCGCGATCACAACTCCCTTCCGGGTAATCGTAGCGGTAATCACCATCGCTTTAGCGTCAGCAGGTGTTGTAGCGAGGGGGATGGTATTTTGGGGGATTTTAACCTCAAGGGTAAATCGTCCGGCGGCGCCCTGGTATGTTGCCGCGCTCCGTCCCTGCGACACGGAAGTTCCAAGTGGCGAGAGTCGTGCGCTGAATCTCGATGGCTGCGGGGTAGGAGCGGGGGTTGGGGTTCCGGTGCTGGATTGTCCCCCGGATTGCTGGGCTTCGAGTTCCAGGACCGTGCGATCGGTCAGGAATGTGACCTTTACGTAATCTCCTACCTTGAAGGAGGAGAGGGTCGTGTGTTGCCCGTACCGATCATATACGGTACCTGCCGTCAGCTTATAGGGGAATCCGTCGACGGTGATGGCATCAGCTTTAATCACCTGGAGGGTTCCCTTGGATTGCCAAGTGAGCCTCTTTTCGGCGCGTGCGCCAGTTGAGGTAACGATCAGAGCCAGTAAAGCCACGGTGGCCAGTCTTACACTTCTGAGCAGGGTGATTTTCATCGGGAGCCTCCGTGGTACTGTTGGTTGGCAGGGAAAGTATACCAAGAAGAGGAGAAGCGCCCAGAGGCTATCTGCAATCCCTCTGCTATTTGATGCTCCGCAAGCGCTAAGTATGAACGTTGTTATGCTGAGGGCTGCGGCAGATCTGATCCCCACGGCTCCCTCCTTTTTTCAGGACCGAGCGCTTCCATCGCGCTTATCGAACAGCGCACCGATGATGGCGTTCCCGCGTTGATTTTTCTCGTTGCTTCATGTAGCCATGGGAGCACGGTGGACGTTTCGCCGTTTTGTGATGCCCAGGGGAGGTCTTTTTTCGACCTGAGACGCTCGTAGTGAGCGACACCCTTTGAACCTGAGACGGATAATGCCGGCGTAGGGAGAGGAGCTATGGATTATAACGCATTCATTACGGTGCGCAGTTGGCGCGCCACCCTCTTTGTTCATCTCTTCATTCTGCTATTCACCTTGTCGTTGACGGTGCCGGCTTCGGCACAAGAGCAATCGTCCGGGGAGGTGGCCGGTAGCCCAACGGAGCTCTTTATCTACGGCACAAACTTTCGTGACCCCCTTGGTGAGGTGCCACAAAGTACGACGGTGGTGCAGGAGGAGCGCTTTACTGAAAAGGGAGAGACTAATTTTCAGTATGAGATCGAGTCTATCCCTAACCTGACATGGTCGGGTGGGAGCTCTAGGCCCCGTTTCTTCATCATTCGTGGTGTTGGTGAGCTCGAGCAATACGATGGAGCGCCGAACCCCTCGGTTGCCACGATAATTGATGATATCGATTTCAGTGGTCTTGGAATGGTGGTGCCGATGTTTGACGTGCAGCAACTTGAGGTGCTGCGTGGACCTCAGGGGATTCGGTTCGGTTCGAGCGCTCTTGCTGGGGCGATCAACGTGCATTCACACGATCCATCAGATTTCAACACCGGCACCTTGGTGGCGATGGCGGGGAACGATGATATGGGGGCAGGGGGCTTGGCCGTTGGCGGTGCGGTTCCGGGTTCGGATGGAAAGCTGCAGCTTCGCTTCTCCGCCTTCAACCAACAGAGTGATGGCTTTCGAAATAATGTCTACCTCTCTCGTGATGATACCAACTCTCGAAATGAGTCAGTGGTGCGTCTCAAACTGCGCTACGAGCAAAGCTCCAAGGTGAGCTACGATCTAGCCGTATGGGGCTCGGAGTTTAACAACGGCTACGACGCATTCGCCATCGACAATAGTCTGACGACGCAGTCAGATCATCCCGGCCAAGATGATACCCGAGTGGGAGCCTCCTCATTTAAAGCCGGTTACCACATCTCTGATGCTCTCAAGCTAGAAAGTATCTCAACGTACATGCGTACCAAGATCGCTAATAGCTTTGATGGGGATTGGGGTAACAATCCCGTCTGGGAGCCGTACGCACCGTATGACTATTTCTCTGATTCAAATCGCACCCGACACAGCGCAACCCAAGAGCTTCGGTTGACCGGTCAGGATCCGCTCTATCAGCACGGGGAGGATTGGCGATGGGTCGCGGGTCTCTACGGTCAGCGTCTCACAGAGGACACTACCACCGATCAGTTCTCGAACAGTGAGATGTACGACTCTGTCTCGAGCGACTATAGCGCCAACACCGGCGCTGTGTTCGGGGAGGTCGAGGCACCCCTCGGAGACGGTACATCTTTGGGCACCGGTGTGCGATTCGAGCAGCGCAATGCTCAGTACGAAGATTCGAGAGGGAGTGATTTTTCTCCAACCTACTCGATGCTTGGCGGAAACGTCTCCCTGCAGCGTGATATTACCCAAAATCTTCGGGGGTACGTTTCTGTGTCACGAGGCTTCAAGGGTGGAGGGTTTAACACCGGCGTCAACGTGCCAACGGATCGCAGGCAGTATGATCCGGAGTATCTCTGGAACTATGAGACCGGAGTGAAGGGCGCTTTTCTCAAGAAACGACTCACAACCAACGTCGCTGTTTTTCACGATCAGCGCTACGACCAGCAGCTTAAGTTCGCTGTTCAGAATGATCCGAGCGACCCGCTCTCATATACCTATATTACCGAGAGTAGTGCGAGGGGACGAAGCACCGGCGTTGAGGTTGAGAACACCTACCAGGCGCTCCCATGGCTAGATTTTTTCGCATCGGGGGCGTTAATGCACTCCGACTTTACGAGCGTCCCCTCCGAAGCCGAGTATCTCGATGGTCGAGCTTTCTCCGTGGCTCCCGCGTGGCAGTACTCCGCGGGGACCCGTATCGATCTTGGTCGAGGCTTCTTTGTACGAGTTGAAGAAACGGGGCGGGACTCGTTCTACTTTGATGACAGTAATAGCCAGAAGAGTAATCCCTATAATCTCTTTAACGGCACCGTTGGATACGAGAAAGGGGGATGGAAGGTTCTTGTCTGGAGCCGTAACCTCTTCAATCAGACCTACGCTGTGCGGGGATTTTATTTCGGAAACGAACCCCCTAACTATGAGAATAAACTCTACATCCAACAGGGAGACCCCCGTACCTTCGGAGCTACGCTGTCGTATACGTTCTAGGTGGCGCTCGGAGTGATAGTTTCTAGTACCGGGTGAACGTAGTGTTGCGACCTCGGGGGGTGAATTCTTCTCGTATGTAGGGAGCTGAAGGAGGGGGCGGACCTAAGGATCCTCGTTGTCAGCTTATGTGGGGGAGCTTTATATTTGTCGTATGACTATGATTCATCGCTTCCCTCGTTCTCTACTTTTGGTGCTCCTAGCGGCTTCGGCTTTAGGTGGATGCGCACAGCTTAATGATCCGTATGATCCATACTACGGGAGTCAGCCTCCTCCTCGACCGTACGGTGGAGGATACTACGGCGGCGACCCCTATTACGGGTCGGGTCCATACTATGGAGGCTCTCCGTACTCTGATCGAAGGGAGCGGGAGCGATTAGAGGAGGAGCGTCGTCGCCTTGAGCGGGAACGTGAGCGTCTCGAGCGAGAGCGAGAGCGTCAAGACTCGTACAGACCTCCACCTCCGCCAGCTCGACCTCCGGCGAGCTATGACCGTTGTCCTGCAGGATTCACCCCCAGTGAGGATAAGTGCTCTCGGGAGGAGCGCAAGCGCGGTTGTAAGGATATTCGCATGCCTAGTGGCTTGGGTTGTGTGAAGAGATAGGGAATACTGGACGCCCGTTAACACCCCTCGCGCCACGGAAGAGCATGAAACCTCCAACCTCTGCCATCAAGGAAAAGATGGATGCGCTCGTTGATGAGCTTCACGAGCACTCCCACCGCTACTACGTGCTTTCTCAGCCGACTATTAGCGACGCCGAGTACGACGAGAAATTTAGGGAGCTTGAAAAATTAGAGAGGGAATATCCCGATCTGGTCCGTCCTGATTCGCCGACTATGCGGGTGGGTGCTCAGCCCCTTGAAGGGTTTCCCACCGTGCAGCACAAAATTCCCATGCTCTCGCTCAACAACGCGATGAACGAGCAGGAGCTGATCGATTTTGATGAGCAGGTGAGGCGCTTTCTTTCCAAAGATGGGCATGATGGAGGAGAGATAGAGTATACCATTGAGTTTAAGTTCGATGGTGTGGCGGTCTCTCTCTCGTATGAGAACGGGCTTCTTGTCCAGGGTGCAACCCGCGGGGATGGCACGACCGGAGAGGATGTGACGAGTAACGTCAAAACGATCAAATCGATCCCGCTTCGATTGCGGGGGGCAAAGGCTCAAAAGGGAAGTGTAGAAATTCGCGGAGAGGTGCTTTTCAGAAAGAAGGAGTTCGAAGCCCTCAATCTAGAGCGACAGGAGCGAGGCGAGGAGACCTTTGCTAATCCTCGCAACGCTGCGTCTGGAAGCTTGCGGCAGCTTGATCCTCAAGAGACCGCTCGGCGACCTCTTTATTTCTTTGCCTACGGTATCGCTCGAGTGGAGGGTAATGGTGAGTTCTCACACGCCACTTTGCAGAATTCTATGGAAGAGGTTGAATCCCTCGGATTCTCCATCTCGCCTGGTTACAAGACGGTCAAGGGTGTGCAAGGACTCTTAGAGGAGTATCGAAAAGCGGAGGAGGGGCGCGAATCCCTTCCTTTTGAAGTCGATGGTATCGTGATTAAGGTTAACCGAATCGGGCTACAAGAGCAGCTCGGATTCAGGCAGCGATCTCCTCGGTGGGCGATCGCCGCCAAGTTTAAGCCGGTCGAAGCGGTCACGACGCTGGAGGACATCATCATTCAAGTTGGTCGCACGGGGGCGTTGACCCCCGTTGCGGTGTTGAAGCCGGTGCCGGTTGGCGGAGTTGTGGTCTCGCGCGCTACGTTGCACAACCAGGACGAAATTGAGCGCAAAGGATTGCTGATCGGCGACAAGGTGGTTGTGCGACGTCAGGGAGATGTAATTCCAGCGGTGGTCGCTGCGCTCACCGCCTCTCGAATGGGGAATGAGCGGCAGTTTAAGTTTCCTACAAAGTGTCCTGAGTGCGCGACTCCGGTGGAACGTATCGGCGATGAAGCGGTAACGCGATGCCCGAATCCGAGCTGTCCGGCTAAGACCCACAACCGAATCCTGCACTATGCCTCTCGAGATGCCATGGATATAGAGGGACTCGGAGATAAGATGGTGGCGCTCCTGCTTGAGCACCATGTGGTGCGAGAGCTTCCAGATATTTACAGACTCACCATTGAGCAGCTTCAAGAGCTTCCGCGAATGGGGGAGTTGTCCAGCTCTAATCTCGTTGAGGCGATAGCTGCCAGCACAAAGCGTCCCCTTAGTCGATTTATCTTTGCGCTCGGTATTCGTCACGTGGGTACTAAGACCGGAGCTGTAATAGCACGGCAGTGTCGAACCGTTGAGAACTTTCTAGGTCTCACCGAAGAAGACCTTTTGGCAATGGAAGAGATTGGTCCAGAGACAGCGCGATCCGTTGCACAGTTTCTTTCCGATCCTCGTGAGCGTCGAATTGTTGAGAGGCTCATGGAGCGTGGCGTTCATCCAGCCGCCGAGGCGGCGCCCGTACGTGGAGGAGTGTTCGAGGGCAAGACGTTAGTACTCACCGGCACACTTGCCACCCTTTCACGAAAGGAGGCTGAGGAGCTTGTGGTAAAGAACGGTGGGAAGGTCTCCTCCTCAGTGAGCAAGAAAACGAGCTTCGTTGTAGCTGGAGAGGCGGCAGGGTCAAAATTGGACGCAGCTAAAAAACTTGGAGTTCCGGTGATTACTGAAGATGCGTTTCGGGAGATGGTGGGATAGTAGCGCTCGGTTCAACATGTAACCCGCTCCTCTAGGAGAATTCCGTATCTCAAGCCCACCTCTGGGGCTCCTCGTGTGACCGCTGATTTGCCCCGTTAATCTGAAACCGTAGTCGCCACAACGTGTTAGTGGGAAAGTAGCAACGAGGCCTAAATTTCCTGAAGCATTTTGCCAGAAAATGCTGAAGTGAGGGGGCGGACGTGTCACACCGACCCGGCCTTTCTCCATAACCAGATCAAAGACGATCACTCGTGCTCGTTTTCTACAAAGGTTACAGAGAGGTTGTGCAATGTTTGATTCCTTTAATTCTTCAGTACCCAAAATTCCACGTTTCCAGATCGACGCAGAACACTCTACAGGATCAGTAGGGGAGGCTGTAAGCGAGCTCATGCGGGCGATGATCCTACGTACCATTGAGGATCTCCACGGCGATGAGCGATTGAAGGTTAAAGCGATCGATTACATGCACAGAGAGGACGACGACTATGTCTTCTCATTTTACTCGATATGTAAACACTTTGGTATGGATCCCGGCAGAACACGGCGTGCGATTATGACAGCCGGAGATAGGATACGCACTCGTCGTCGAACGGCTTCAGCGGATCTGTAAGAGCCGTCTCGTTGAAGTATCCGACCTGTTGGAACACTTGTGAAAAGTCGTGAAGGAACACAAGAGCGACAAGCTCTCACATGTAGTACGTCGGCTGAGCTGTCAGTGCCTGAAGGAAGGGATGGGAGTGACTGACGCAGTGAGTAAACTCAGCTGCGTCAGTCCGGTGAAAACCATGTAACACCGCACACTCCATCGCATACGGTTGCCGAGCCCTCATCGGGTACGACAGGGTAGGGCGTGAATTAACTCTTTACGCTCAAGGTGATCGCGAATCTTCGAAACGATGAGCATGACCTCATCTGGATTTCTCTTTACAATCGCACCAATCTCTTGCGTCGTTAAGTTGTATCCGCCCTCCAAGTTGAAATAGAGCTTGGCGATCCGTTGCTCCATTTCAGTAAACGTCCGGAGCTCATCGTGGAGCTCCGTTTTTAACCTCTCCTGGAATTCGTAGTCGGCCACAAAAGCCTCCTTTCGTTTGGAAAAGAACCTTAAAAACTCCCTTCCGGCACTCTAGGGGGGAGGAACCGGATAATCAAGGCTTATGATGGTGAGTGAGGGTCCTCTTGCGGGGAGCGGCTGTGCCTCCCGTGTGCTGCGAACCTCCGGTAAAAAAGTTAAAGCCGTCAATTGTTTGCCTCTAGGGCCGAGAGCGCAAAAGGTTTGTTCGGCTGGAGAAAAAAGAACAGGGAACGACATATTCGAACTGGAGTGCATAGAACCTGTCGACATGCGAAAAGGAAATCGCTTCCCACCACCTTTAGAGGTGTGTGGCGATGTTCCATGCGGCCACCACTATCAGCAGACCTCCCTCGATCAGATTCACGATGAACGCTCGTCCGGCGCGTGGCTGCTCCTCGCCGGTAAAATCCCTGTCGAGTACCTCTTCGATACGCGTCAGAACCTCGCGTCTTGAGCTCGGATAGATGGTGAGTTGAGCCTCTCCCAGCCCCTTCCAATACTTCACTCGTAGCCGTGCCCAAGGGTCTTTGAGTTTGTAGCTCGGAAAATGTCCAGCGTACCGAAGGCCGAGGGTTTGGAAGGCTTTGCGGAGATCGGAGTCGACCGTGGCAGGACTCGCTCCCGATATGTTTACCGACGATACGAGCATCGGCCTCATCGTCTCATAGCTGACCGTTATCGCCACGACGATAAAGAGAAGATGGGCTGCTTTCATCCCAAGAGCCGCTTCGAGAGGATGGAGAAAGATAAGGTAGGCGATGAGAAGGTAGATGGTCGGACGTTGCAGTCCGAACGGCGTGAGGTGCACGAAGGCGGTGCCTGTAATGACACCCACCCAGCCCACGATGACGAGATACATCCCCAAGACCAGTATGAGCTGCGTAACGATGAATTCGAAGGGTGCCATAGTGTTTGCTCCGCGTGGAAATTCCCCTCGTTGTATGGCGGAATGAGATCCCCTTTGCATGACACGGCGCACCGGGGTGCGTCTCTATGTGCTTGAGCTCGAGTGTCTTCAGACATTTTATCGGGGTGCACGGGAGGCTGGTCATGATGCGCCTCACGGGGATACTCCATCAGCAGTGGTACTCTCATAGTCGGTGAAAAGCTCCGTATCGAAGCGAATCCAGCAGGTTGGTGAAAATGATTTCGTGTTGCGCCATTCGAAGGTGTGACTGCAACTTCGTTGGGGTCGCCGAAAAAATCCTCAACGTGTCTCTGAGGATGCGGTCGCGGTTTTTTTTGTCGTCTCCGCCTCGTTTCGTCAAAACTTTCAAAATGCTTGGGACGGAGCCATTCTTCACCACCCTGCTAGAGATTAGGAAAGACGCGATGATCTTTAATGTTTGCCAAATCCACTATGAAGACGATGAACACCGGATACGGAATGACGACGAAGTGGTGTTCGAGAGCTCCCTGGAATCGTTTCCCGCTAGCGATCCCCCGGCATGGGTTTTTGGGCGTGACCTTCGCCCAACAAAACCTCCTCGAGATATTCCATGTCCCTCATCCGATATAAAACGTATGCCGAGACATATCATCGAACGAGCGCTCGCCAGGTTGCGGGAGATGAGGAAGGGACCCCATGGTGAATACAGGTGATGTGACGTTTTCTCAGTCTCGTCCACACGTGGTAATCGTTGGGGGTGGTTTTGGCGGTCTCGCAGCGACTCGCCACCTACGACGAGAGGCGGTCGATATCACCCTACTCGATCGCCGCAATTTTCATCTCTTTCAACCGCTTTTATATCAGGTCGCAACGGGAGGATTGTCTCCCGCGAATATCTCAGCTCCCTTACGAGCTCTCTTTAAACGTGACAGGAACGTGGAAGTGTTGCTCGGCTCAGTGCGCGACATCACCGTTTCAGATCGTGTGGTAACGTTGGATTGTGGGAAACGATTCCACTACGATTATCTTATTGTAGCGACCGGCGCGAGCCACAACTACTTCGGACATCCGGAATGGGAGGCGTTTGCGCCAGGGTTGAAGTCTATCGAGGACGCGCTTGAGATTCGCAGTAAGGTTTTGGCGATCTTCGAACAAGCCGAGCTGGAGATGGAGGCGCAAAAACAGAGAGCCCTCATGAGGTTCATCGTGATCGGTGGTGGGCCGACGGGTGTTGAGCTGGCTGGCGCCCTCGGCGAGATCGCGCACCAAACGTTGAGGGACGATTTTCGTCACATTAATCCGGCCGACGCCGAAATACTCCTCCTTGAAGGCACCCCCAGTATCTTGAGCACGTATGATCCGGACCTGGTGCAGAAAACACGTGATGCCCTGCATCGGCTTGGTGTCACCGTTCGTGAGCGCACTGTGGTCAAGGAGGTGCATGAGGGAGAGGTAATCGTCGAGAGCGATGGGACACGGGAAGTACTGAAAAGCTCATGCGTTGTGTGGGCCGCAGGCGTACAGGCGTCCCCCCTTGGAAAGATACTTGCGAGTCAGACGGGCGCTACGCTCGATAGAGCGGGCCGAGTGCCGGTGCTACCCGATCTGAGTATCCCTGGGTATCCGGAGATCTTTGTCATCGGAGACCTCGCTCACGTTGAGCAAGAGGGGGCGCTTGTTCCCGGTGTCGCACCCGCCGCTATGCAGATGGGGGACTACGTGGCCTCGGTGATCGGTAACCGCATAACTAAGGGGCCCACACCTCTGCCACCCTTTGCATTTCGCGATAAAGGGGCGATGGCGACCGTGGGTCGGGCGTTTGCGGTAGTACAGCTTCGTCGATGGAAGTTCTCTGGGTTCCCAGCTTGGATCACCTGGTTGTGGGTGCACATCTTTTATCTCGCGCAATTCACGAATCGGCTTTTGGTTGTCATTCAATGGGGCTGGAATTACCTTACGCGGAATCGGTCGGCGCGGATTATCACGGGCTACTCGGTGGCAGAGGGGAAACCCCTGTAGGGCATCGCAGTTTGTGTTTCACCCCAAGGATCTCAAAGGCGTGCCCATGAGGTTATATCGAGTTGCGTTACTCCGACTGCTGCTTCGACGCGGAGGTACCAGGATGCGACCACCGGGTAGCCCCTGAATCCCGCATGTTAGCCCATCTGACGGCGTTCCGATGTTCGCTTTGCCAACGAGGCCTCTGGTAGTCTATAGTTCTCGCGGGTTTACCCACAGAAAGCTGGCTCAAAGCGAGCTGAGCTGCACACCTTCAAAAAAAGAGAGAGACATACATGACTGAGGTTCGAACTCGTTTTGCGCCATCACCGACCGGCTTCCAGCACGTTGGAGGTTTCCGCACTGCGTTCTTCGCGTACCTTCTCGCAAAGCACTACGGTGGTACATTCCTCCTGCGCGTGGAGGATACCGACCGGGAGCGATTTGTCCCCGGAGCGATTCGTTTCCTTATTGAGGAGCTGGCTTGGTTTGGGATTCAGATCGATGAGGGGCCCACAAGGGAAGAGCTGCGAGTATACGGTGAGGATTGGGAAGGGGCGCCCGAGTTAGGTGGCCCGCACGGTCCGTACATGCAGAGTCTGCGCCTCTCCAAATATAAAGAGGCCGCCGAGACCCTTGTCGAGAAAGGGTTTGCGTATCGATGTGACTGTACTCCGGAGATGCTTGAGCGTGAGCGTAATGAGCAGATGGCTCGTAAAGAGTTACCGGGATACTCAGGCTACTGCCGCACTCGAAACGTGCCCGCAGATAAACCACATGTGATCCGATTCAAGGTTCCACAGAAGCGCTCGGTCAGCTTCAATGATGGGATTCGTGGCAAGGTGCAGTGGGATTCTATTCCCCATCGGGATACCGTGCTTTTAAAGAGTGATGGATATCCGACCTACCACCTTGCTGTTGTTGTTGATGATCACGATATGAAGATATCGCACGTTCTGCGCGGTATTGAGTGGCTCTCTTCAACTCCTATTCATGTGTTGTTGTATGAGGCTCTGGGGTGGGAGATGCCGGTGTTCGCGCATCTTCCGGTCGTGAATGGGCCTGATGGTAAGAAGTTGTCTAAGCGCAATAACGCCGCGAAGTCGAGCGATCTGCGCGAACAGGGATACCTCGCCGAAGCTGTGCTCAACTTTGTAACGCTGATCGGGTGGGCCCCCGGGGAGGGGAGCGATCAAGAGATCTTCACCAGAGAGGAGCTCATCCAGAAATTCACCCTCGATGGCATTAACGAGTCGAGTGGTGTGTTCGATCCGGTAAAGCTCGCGTGGATGAATGGGCTCTACATCCGTAAACTTCCGGTGCAGGAGTTCATTGAGCGCTCCAAGCCGTTCCTCGAAAAAGAGGGAGTCATCATTCCTGACCACGAGTTCGCTGCCCTCGCTCCGCATGTGCAGGAGCGTGTGAAGTTGCTCACGGAGGTAGGTCCTATGGTTGATTTCCTGATGGACCGACCCCTTCAGCGTCAGATGGATGCCATGTTTGGTAAAGGGGTTGATGCCGCGAAAGCGAGAGAGATATTGACCCTCTCCCTTGAGCGTCTCAACGCGCTCCCCGAGTTCAAGACCGAGGCGATTGACCAAGCGTTACGAGGAGTTGCGACAGAGGTAGGCCTGAAGCCGGGCCCCGCCTTTGTGGCTCTGCGGATCGCCGTGACCGGCAAGACTATCACCCCGCCACTTTTTGAATCGTTTGCAGTTCTTGGGAAGGATAGGGTACTATCCCGCATCCGTGAGGCACTCGAGTTGTTGCCGCAGTAGTGTAGGAGAGAGAGTCGTATGAAAGCTAAAGATATGCGCAAGGGAACCGTCCTCGTGTTGAAGGGACAGTTGTACAGTGTGATGGACTTCCATCACCACACCCCTGGAAACCTCCGCGCCATGGTTCAATGCAAGTTGCGGAACCTTCAGAACGGGACCCAGACTGAGCAGCGTTTTAGCTCAACAGAGGACCTTGAGACCGCTGATGTATTCCAGCAGAAGGGAACCTACCTCTACTCTGATAATAACGGGCACCACTTCATGAACGGCGAGACCTATGAAGAGGTTACTATCAGTGACGAGATGATCGGTGATGGTCGTTACTATGTGAAGGAGGGCATGGAAGTTCAGCTCTCGATGTACGAAGAGAATCCGATCGGCATTCAGCTTCCTATGACGGTTACCTTGACGGTCGCGGACACTGAGCCAGGCATTAAAGGCGCAACGGCGACAAACTCTCCAAAGCCAGCTCGAACAGAGACCGGTCTTCAGCTCACCGTTCCTCAGTTCATCAATATCGGTGATGAGATCATCGTTAAGACAGACACCGGCGAATATCTGAGCCGGGCGTAAGGCCGGAGCATACAATCATGAAAAGACCGATGACCCCGCGTGGCTACGCTACGCTTAGAGCGGAATTAATGAGGCTCAAGGCGCTCCGTCCCGAGATCGCTCGCATGATTGAGGTGGCGCGAGGTCACGGCGACCTCTCCGAAAACGGCGACTATGACGCCGCCAAAGAGAAGTCAGGGATGACCGAGGCGAAGATTCGGGATATCGAGGCTCGACTTGCTACCGCTGAGGTAATCGATCCGTTAAAGCTCGGAAAGCCCTCCCGTGTCGTATTCGGTTCAAGTGTAAAGATCGAGGATGTAGAGAGCGGTGAGCAGAGGGTCTTGAGCATCTTCGGTGCTGAGGAGTCCGACGTGTCAAAGGGGTGGATCTCCTATGAGACGCCGCTGGGCAAGTCGCTCATCGGAAAAGAGGAGGGCGATGTCGCCCGTGTCGCCCTTCCAGGCGGCGCCCGAGAGTACGAAGTTCTCGAGATCTTTGTGAGCTACGAGTACACCGAGATCGTGGTGACGGAGGAGTAGGGGAGATCTCCCTTAGATTCCCCAATCCGGACGGCCCGTATCCTGACGGGCCGGAACTCGCCCCGTTTTTTCAAATATCTTCCGGCCCGTCGGGAGACGGACCTTTCGGTAATGCGTTCCATTTCCCTCTGTTGTAGGTGCGTTTTCCAACAGGTGTGCTAGCTTATTCCTGTGATTTCGCAAGAGAGTATTGAACGCGTCAAAGCGTCAGCCAACATCGTTGAGGTCGTCTCTGAGACGGTGAAGCTCCGTCGGTCAGGGATGCACTACTCTGGGCTCTGTCCATTTCATTCCGAGCGGTCGCCTTCCTTCCACGTGAGAGAGTCCACGAACAGTTACCATTGCTTCGGGTGTGGAGCCTCTGGAAATGTCATCTCGTACGTGATGGCGATGCGGGCGATGACCTTCCCGGACGCGGTCGAGTACCTCGCTGGTCGATATGGCATAGAGCTCAAGTTTGAGAATAGTAAGCGACAGGGGCCGACCGTTGATAGGGAGAAGCTCTTTGATGTGTGTCGGATCGCACACCTCTATTTTCGCAAGTCGCTCCTGCAGGTCAAGGGCGGGGACGGGGAGTTTAAGAAAGTAGGTGAGTACCTCAAGAAGCGTCAGTTGACCGCGGACGCTATCAATCAGTTCGGTATTGGGTACAGTCCAAATCAACGCGGGGCCCTCATTGAGGTATTGAAGCACAACGGCGTTAACGAGGAGATGATGCTCCAGTCAGGGCTCGTTCGTCGAAGCGCCGCTGGGGAGCTCTATGAGCTCTTTCGCGGGCGCCTTATCTTCCCGATCTTTGTTGACGCTAAGCGCATAGCGGGTTTCGGTGGCCGAATTATTCCGGGCATTCAAGAGCCGGCATATGAAGCGCAATCTCCCAAATACGTAAATTCCCCGGAGACCCCTATTTATCAAAAGAGTCGAACCATCTTTGGACTCCCCCAAGCGATGGGCGCAATTCGTGATTCCAAGGAGGTGTTCATCGTCGAGGGGTACATGGACGTTATCGGGCTTTCGATGCGTGGTGTTCATAACGTGGTGGCGTGTTGTGGCACGGCGATGACCGAGGCACACGTCAAGCGCCTTGCCGGTGTGTGTAATCGGATTCATCTCCTCTTTGACGGAGACTCCGCTGGTCGCAACGCCGCAGCAAAGTCCTTCACCGTAGCCAAGAACGCCGAGGTGGATATCACCGCGTGCTTCCTCCCGCAGGAGGTTGACCCGGATGATTTCGCGCAACAGCACGGCGTTGCCACCGCGGAGGCGCTGAAAGATCTTCCGCGGTCCGAGTTAATCGATGTGTTCATCGACGGGTTGCTGCAGAAGCATGGGTGTACTGAGAGCGAGCGTCCTGGTCCTAATCTTTTAGGGAAGCTATGTGATGAAGTAGCGAAAACGTTAGGTGGAGTGGAACGGGAGGTCGTACGCTCAACCTTGCTGACGAGAGCGGCCCGTCGACTCGGAGTCGAAACGAAGCACCTGGAAAAAATGATGAGCGGAGGTGGTGTCGCTCCTGAGAAACGGTCGGCCGTGGTTCCCACCTCTCCCCGACGAGAGGGGGGCGTGCCCGTTCCCTCCGCTCCACATTCGGTCGCTCGCAAGCTGGAGACCCTGCCCCGCATCGACCTCGATGTCTTACGAGCTATCATGGTCCTCAAGGGGGAGGTCGTTGATGAGCTCCTTAAGAGCCCAGAGATGTGCGAGGAGCTGCAGCCTGAGACCCTGCGATTCGTCTCGGTATTTGGGGAGCTCCTCCTCGAGACCCCGGAGGATGAGGAGCGTCAGCGTCTAGCCACCAAGGAGCTTCTACAGTCCCTTGGGTCTGATTGGACGGCCCTCTGGAAGGAGGCCTATAAAATGGTCAAAGCGGGCGTAAGTATGCGAGACCTGTACCAGGGTTGCCGGGTGGCGCTCCGCCGGGAGAAGCTTAAGCGGCTTCTTGAGGAGAGTAAGCGGGAGCTCGTTGAGGGTGGATTGAGTACCGATGAGCAGCTGGAGGTTTCAGAGCGGATTCGAGCCCTCAAGAGCCAGATGGATAGCTTTGCTCGGGGGGTGGACCTCTAACCCTTAAATAGTTAGTATCCCACGATCTCTTCCGAGATGGCAGGGTTGCAGTCGTGCCGTGTTCGGTCGGGGAGTGATCATCGGATTGTGGCGCTCTCTCTGGTTGAGAGGGGGCGTGGCTGACGAAGGGTGAGAGTCGTTGTCTACACGTTGTGCGCGCAACGTTATTCACGCATCACGTACAGATCGATCCGAATCGAAAAATTTCATTGTTAATCGTTCGTGGCTAGTCCAATTGGAGTTGCGGTGGTGGTTCGAAAGAAAAGTGGAGCAGGTCGAGGCAAGATTCTTCGCAAGAGCGGAGTCAAGCAGAAGTCCAAAGGCGCACCCAAGAAGGGCATCAAGAAAACACTTTCGAAGAGAGAAAAGGTCAGAAAGGTCGGTGTAACGTTGAAGAAGAATTCGACCTTGAAGGCCGCTGCTCGTGAGCGTTTAAAAAAAGCTCGGGGCGAGTCGACTGTGGCGCCTTCGGTCAAGAAAGCTGTCAAGGAGAAGGCCATAGCTCCAGTGGTGTCGAGCGGATCTGCAGCAAAGAAGCTGCAGCCTGAGGCAGTGACAGCACCAACAAAGGCGCTCATTAAACCGCTCACCAAGGAACCTCGTAAAGGTAGAGATGCGGAGAAGGATGCCTCTGGAGCACCGATGGATCGAGATATCGGCGTCGCAGATCTCGATGATGGTTTGCAGGAGCTCACGGGCTTTGAGGTGGTCGTTGAGGCCGACATGGGCGATATCGACAGCTCTCTTGACCTCAAGGAGCGGGGAGATATCGAGAGTCGGATCAATCGCCTCTTGGAGATCGGAAAGGAGAAGGGATACCTCACAATGGATGAGGTAAACGAAGCCCTCGCCGGCGAAGTGATGTCAGAGGAGCAGGTCGATGAGGTTATCGCCAACTTTGGCGAGCACGATATCGACATTATTGAGGCTCCTGCGGATTCTCGCGAAGAGGATTCTGAAGCGCCGGCAGGGATTGAACCTCCTGCTGAGGTCATCGACGCTGGATCGCTCGGTCGGAGTACGGATCCGGTCCGTCAGTACCTTAGAGAGATGGGTAACGTGAGTCTCCTCACTCGAGAGGGAGAGGTGGAGATCGCCAAACGTATCGAGTCAGGACTTGTCGCGGTGCGTGAGCAGCTTCTCAAGCAACCGCTCTCACTCGATTACGTCGTGAGCCTCTTCGACATGGTGCGCGACGATCAGATCCGTCTGCGCGATCTTTTTGCTGAGGATGATGCCGAGGCTGATGCTGAGAAAGAGGCCGAAGAAGAGGAAGAGGAGGAGCCCAAGTTCGACGAGGATGGTCAGGAGATCGCTCCGAAGCCAACTCCTCAGAGTGAAGAGGACGAGGCTCAAAAGAAAAAGTTTATCGCCAAGGCCCTTCCGTATAAGAAGGCGCTTAAAGAGACCCGCGCTCTCTATGAGCAGCTCATGGAGCTTCCGGTTGAGAAACGAGCGGACTCCGATCGTGAGAAGAAGTTCGTGCGTATCCTTACCAAGAACGCCGCTCGCATTGAGGAGTTAAATCTCAATCAGAAGCAGTTCCATAAGATGATTCAGTTGGTGAAAGATGCCGATGAAGAGAGTCGACAGCTCTTGCGAGGTATCGACACCGCCGCTCGTAAGCTCGGGACCACAGCTGACCAGTTGATCGATTCGCTCGCTGATCTTCTTTCAGAGGATCAGGTCGCGGTGAAGCGCGCTGGGAAGCGTCTCAAGCTCAAGAGCACCGAGCTCAAGCACTGGGAGGAGCCGCTTCGACGCTCGCTCTCAACAGCGCGATCGCTTGAGGAGCGGGTGATGATGAGCGTGTCAGGTTTCACCGATAGCGTTCGTATTCTCAAGGATGGCGAGGTGCGAGCACGTCTCGCTAAGGACCAGCTTATTGAGGCTAACCTTCGACTCGTGGTCTCTATCGCCAAGAAGTACACCAACCGTGGTTTGCAGTTCTTGGATCTCATCCAAGAGGGAAATATCGGCCTTATGAAGGCGGTCGATAAATTCGAGTATCAACGTGGATACAAATTTTCCACGTACGCCACATGGTGGATCCGCCAGGCCATTACCCGGGCGATCGCCGATCAGGCGCGAATTATCCGTATTCCTGTCCATATGATTGAGACGATTAATAAGCTCGTCCGAACATCTCGACAGTTGGTTCAGGAGCTGGGTCGAGAACCAACTCCTGAGGAGATCGCCGAGAAGATGGAGATTCCGATCGATAAGGTCCGCAAGGTCCTCAAGATCGCCAAAGAGCCTATCTCTCTTGAGACCCCGATCGGAGAGGAGGAGGATTCACATCTCGGTGATTTCATCGAGGACAAGCGGGTCGTATCACCAGCGAACGCCGTGGTGAATATGAATCTGCAGGAGCAGACCCGCAAGGTGCTCGCGACCCTTACTCCGCGTGAGGAGAAGGTTTTGCGTATGCGTTTTGGTATCGGAGAGAAGAGCGACCACACCCTCGAGGAAGTGGGGCAGAACTTCGATGTTACCCGTGAGCGTATCCGTCAGATTGAGGCCAAGGCGCTCCGTAAGTTACGACATCCGAGTCGTAGCAAGAGACTGCGTGGCTTCATGGACAAGTAGGAAGGTTGGATTGATGAAGCGGATTGGAGTAGCCCCTCGGTTTGTAGCGGTTGTGTTGGCAGCGCTCCTTGGTGGTTTGAGCGGGATGGTCGGATGTGGGCGATATAAAGCAGCCCTTCCGCCGGAGATGTTCGCGCCGAGGCCGGTCGAAGCTCTGACTGTCACCGCCTCCGAAGGGGGAGTCTTCTTCGCGTGGACCGCCCCTGACGAGGACCGTCGAGGAAAGGAGCTCAAGTCGATCGATGGATACGCCATTCAGCGCAAGGTAATCGCCCAAAAAGGTGATGAAACCAATCCGCGCGTACGCTTCGAGACGATCGGTTTCGTGAAAGACCAGCACGTCATCGTGAGAGAGAACTTGCGAAGGGAGGCCCGAGCGGAGGGAAAGATCGGGCGCACGATCGAGAGCCCCGAGGAATACACTAAGTTCACCTTTGTTGATACGACGGCCAAGCCCTCTACTACCTACATGTATCAGATAATTCCCCAAAATCAGGGCGATACCGATGGGGCTGTCAGAGAGGTTGCTCGTGTGACCTTCAAGGGGAGTGCCAGCGATATTGCGATGGTCCCGGTCACCGACGTTATAGAGGCAGATACCTCTCTCAATGACCGTGGAGCGCTGTCGTAGTCTGCATCGTACACGGGTTGACGGAAGTCTTCTCTGAAGCATTCAAGGCCGAAAAGTTTCTTTGATTTTTGCCGTCACGCGGAGTACCGTCTCTTAGAAGGTAACGCGCCGTTACACACGTTTACAGCGAGGATAGTGTTATGACCCCAACAGCTCCCCTCATTTTGCGCGGGGTTCTTCCCGCGCTTGTCACCCCCTTCACGAGAGATGGTTCGGGTGTTGATACGAAATCGTTTGGTAACCTGATCGAAACACAAATTGCTGGTAAGGTGCACGGCGTTGTCGCGTGTGGTTCGACAGGGGAGGCCTCAACCCTTTCCGATGAAGAGTATGTTGAGGTGATCAAGTTCGCGCGAGAGAGAACTCGCGGGAAGGTGCCTTGCGTGGGAGGGATCTCTGTCAGCTCAACTCATCGAGCTGTTCAGATGGCTCGAGTCATCAAGGAGCTGGGGTGTGACGCGATTCTGGTAGCGACCCCGCCGTACAACAAGCCCTCTCAGGCTGGCATCATCCAACACTTCAAAGCAGTTCAAGCGGCGAGTGGACTCCCGCTGATCGCGTACAACGTGCCCGGGCGAAGCGGCGTTGCCATTACTCCCGCGACGCTTGGAGCGTTAAGTCACCAGGGGATTATTACCGCAATAAAGGAAGCTAGTGGGTCGATCGACACGTTGGCGGACGTGATGGTTGCAGTTCGAGAGGATTGTCAGGTTCTATCGGGGGATGACTCTCTGTTCTTGGCGACCCTCGCCTACGGCGGGCGCGGAATTATATCGGTGGTGGCGAATGCCTTCCCGACGGAGATGGTAGCGCTGTATGACGCTTTCGAGCGCCGAGATACCGCTGAGGCTCGTAGGCTTCAGCTTGGGTTGCTGTCCCGTGTGCGAGCGGCCTTTATCGAATCGAATCCGATTCCGATTAAGGCGGCGTTGGCCCAGATGGGCATAATCGAGAGTGACACGGTGCGTTTGCCTCTCACCCCTCTCGCTCCCTCGAACT
Organism: Pseudomonadota bacterium; assembly: GCA_041178185.1. Lineage (GTDB taxonomy): Bacteria > Bdellovibrionota_C > UBA2361 > UBA2361 > OMII01 > OMII01. The sequence continues at coordinate 55,215 of JBEGVS010000024.1, read as the reverse complement.
TTGAGCGAGTTCGTCAGGAGTATGTGCGATGAACCGTATCGTCGTTGTTGGGGCAAGCGGTAGGACGGGGCGACATGTAGTTGAGGCTTTGCTGGCCAGTCGTTCGAGCGCACTCCATGCTGCGCTGGTCTCTTCCGGTTCTCCCCGCACTGGCGAATCTATCGGCTCGAGTGGGGTCGTGTTCTCCTCCGACATGAAGGTCATCGCTGAGTGCGATGGTGTCATCGATTTCTCAACTCCTGCGACCTCCGTAACCGTCGCGCGCATATGCGCTGAGTTTCGAAAGCCTCTTATTGTCGCTACCACCGGGTTGAGCGCGGATGAGAGGGGTAAGGTGGAGGAGTGCGCGCAGGTAGCTCCCCTGTGCATCGCTCCAAACACCTCTTTGGCCGCCACGGCTCTGAAGATGGCGGCGCGTTACCTGCAAGACATCCTCGGCCCATCCTTCGATATTGAGGTTATGGAGATCCATCATCGCATGAAAAAAGATGCCCCTTCGGGCACGGCGCTTAACGTTATATCGGGACTTGCTGCCGCATCTGACGATGTTGTGTTTGGACGCGAGGGTTTGCGAAGAGAGGGCGAGATCGGAGTTGTCTCCCTCCGCGGGGGCGATGTGCCTGGCGATCATACGGTGTATTTTCTTGGGAACGGAGAGCGAATCGAGCTCACCCAGCGTGCTCAAAATAGGGCTATTTTTGGCACTGGGGCGGTGGCTCTCATGGAGCGTTTAATAGGGAAGCCGGCTGGGCTTTACCTGGTCGAGGACCTGCTCCAGGCCGCTACGAGGTAGCAATGCTCCTCACGTCAAGGGTATTTTTGCGTGGTTTGAGCGCAGCTCGAAACATGAAAACCTATTGAAAATAGTATGTTGCACTCCGGGGATCCCCCTGTTATATCTCAAACCAAGGCCGCTAAAACGTTATTGTGCTGTGAGGCACATCTCGGTTAAAAGCCACTGCAGAGGGTGATAAAGCGTTTGTTTAGCTCTCTCCCTGCGCGATGTACGTTAAAAAATTTTAAGTAAAAACTACCAAGTCAGGAATTAGCAACTTATGAAGCGCGAGAAATCGAATTACATGATCCAGTCCGTATCTCATGCTCTTGATGTGCTTGAGGAGCTGTGCAAAGCGGCGGGAGAGGTTGGTGTCACTGAGCTTTCCAAGCGCCTCAAGTTGCACAAGAACAACGTATTCCGTCTCCTTGCAACTCTTGAGTTGCGTGGATACGTCGACCAAAACAAAGAGACCGAGGACTACCGTCTTGGTGTGAAGGCTCTCCAGATGGGGCAGGCATACCTCACTCAGAGCTCCTTGGTTGGTCGTGGACTTCCGATCGTCAAGGCTCTCTCTGAGGCTATCGGCGAGACGGTTAGCATCGCAGTCCTTCAGGCTGGTAACGTTCAGTTCCCGATCAGCATCGAGTCGAAGCGCCCAGTGAAGGCATCGCCTCGTATCGCGGTATCGTTCCCTGCTAAGTTGAGTGCAGCAGGGCGGCTCCTTACTGCGCAGCTCTCTGACACGACCCTTAATGAGCTTCTCGCCGGAAATACCGTTCAGGATGTTGCTATTCGCAATCAACTGACGGAGCTTCGGTCCACCGGGCAGATCGTCGATCGTGGAGCTATTGAGGCCGACGTTGTGTCGATCTGTAAGATCGTTCGCGGAAATAACAACGAGGTTGTTGGAGCGATTGAGGTGCTTGTGCCTCAATACCGCGCTAAGCTTGACCTCATCATTCCGAAGATCGAGGAGGCGGCAGTGGCGCTCTCGACGGCGCTTGGTGCTTCGAAGTCAGGCCTCTCGACCACCCTTGAGAAGGAGGTCAGCACTCCTACTCCGGCGCAGCAGCCAACAACTGCTTCGACAACGACTGGCCAGCCGCAACCAGCGGCTGGGGCGACAGCTCGAATCATGAAGTAGTTTTCGGGCCCCTTCACAGGGGCCCAGTCATTTCTGGGTTAGTTTTGATAGAGAGGAGTCGGTGATGTTGCCTCTGAATGGCTTGTCATCTGAGCAGGAGTCTCTTCGGGAGATCGCTGCGCGTTTTGCGACCGAGAAGATCCGTCCGGTTGCAGCGGGTCTTGATGAGCGGGCTGAATTTCCAAAGTCGATTATCCAAGAGGGACACGGGCTTGGTCTCATCAATCTCACAATCCCGACCCAGTATGGGGGAAGCGGATTAGGGATCTTTGATGCGTGCCTTGTTATTGAGGAGATCGCATGGGGATGCTCAGGTTTCGGTACCTCAATGGTGGCCAACGATCTCGCGCTTACTCCGATTAAAATTGGCGGCACCGAAGAGCAAAAGAAGCGCTTTCTTGAGCCTGTGGTATCGAGCGGGGAGTTCGCATCCTTTTGTCTAACCGAACCGGGCGCGGGATCGGACGCCGCAGGGCTCCAAACTACCGTCGAAGATGGTGGTGATTGTTGGGTTATTAACGGTTCCAAGCAGTGGATCACGAACGCTGGATACGCCTCGCAGTTTACTGTGTTTGCTTCCTACGACCGAACAAAACGTCACAAGGGTATCTGTTGCCTTGTCGTGCCGCGATCGACCTCCGGGGTGTCGGTAGGGCATCACGAGAATAAGATGGGGCAGCGATGTTCAGACACCTGCGTCGTTACCTTCGATAACGTTCGAGTGCCGAAGGAGCATATGATTGGGGGCTTGGGAGACGGTTTTAAGATCGCCATGCAAACCCTCGACGCCAGCAGGCCGATGACAGCAGCTATCGCTGTTGGAATCGGTCGTGCGGCGTATGAGCACGCGCTCGCCTACTCCAAAGAGCGCAAGCAATTCGGCGCCGCGATCAGCACCTTCCAAGCTATTCAGTTTATGTTGGCAGACATGGCTACTACGGTGGACGCCTCTCGTTTGCTCACCTGGCGATCAGCGTGGATGCTCGATCAGGGCGTCGCAGCGTCACTCGAGTCCAGTATGGCGAAGCGCTTTAGCGCTGATACCGCGATGCAGGTAGCGACCGACGCAGTGCAGATATTCGGCGGCTACGGGTACACTAAGGAGTATCCGGTAGAGAAGCTGATGCGTGATGCAAAGCTTCTGCAAATTTACGAGGGAACGAGTCAGATTCAGCGTGTCGTAATCGCGCGGGAGTTGCTGAAGGCATAATATTCCCTGTATGGCGGAGATCTTCGATAGAGCAGGGGCGTTAGAGCGGGTAGGGGGAGATACCGTTCTTTTGAAAGAGCTGATTAAGCTTTGTCACGAGCAGTGTGATTCTCGCCTGATGGTCTTGATGCATGATGTTCGCCACAAGGATCTGCCGGCCGTAAAGCGCCATGCGCATCTTCTCAAGGGGTCGCTCGGGAATGTTGGCGCTCAGCAAGCCTATCAGGCTGCCCTCTCGCTTGAGGAGGCCGCAGTTACTGAGCAGGTTGAGCGGATCGCTCCTCTCGCAGAGGCGTTGATCGAATCGATTAATCGTTTTTTTGAGGTCGTCCAAGAGGCGCTGGGCAGCAGGTAACAAAAAGGCAGGCCCCTGGCCCGCCCTTTTGTGGCTATCCTCTTTTGTGGCTATCGTGTGGCGCCTTGGCCGTCGGCTGGTGCTTCAGGCCGTCGGCGTTAGACCATAACTGAGGAGATCTGCTTGAGGGTTTGAACTCCCTGATTCGTGATTTGCCACGTCTTTGACGTAAAGTCCCCCTCGGGGAAGGGCGACACAAGCTTCTGTCCCTCGAGTATAAAGAGGAATCGTTGGGTTTCCTTTTCGTCCCTGAGACCGCTCAGTTCAGCTATCTCGTCAATTTGAAGTCGACGAGGCTCAACGGCCATCAAACTCTGGCTTGGAGCTAGTGCGTTTAAAATCTGGATCTGGCTTACAGAAGAGGGTGATAGACGCTTCTTCTTTCCACCTTGATTTGACTCCATGCGCAATCCTCCCTACAGCGTAAAACAAAACGAAGCGATTCGGAGCCTGAGTATACGGCTGGTAGTTGGAATACGCAAATCTGGCGGGGAAAAAATGGCCTCCAGACGGGGGGGCGGGGCGGGGGCGGTCCTGGCAGGCTTAACGGCCCAAGCTATCGATTAAAGGGAGGTTTTATCCCTACAAGGGAGTCTTTGGGCCGTTGCTACTTACCCATGCTTACGATACAACCAAGGCCGTATGGTGGATACAAAAAGTAGAACTAGCGAGCTCCTCGAAACCCTCCAAAAAGAGGCTGGGGAGATGCTCCAGGATTCGGTCATTGAACTCGGCGATCTGGTGGTAACGGTGGCCCCTGAGCACCTCACTAAGGTGCTGAGCACGTGCAAGAATTCCCCAGCGCTTGCCTTCAATCTCCTCTCAGATATTACCGCGATTGATTGGATGGATCTCCGTGATGAGCGATTCGAGGTGGTGTACCAACTTCTGAGCATCTCCAAGCTTTGGAGACTCACTGTCAAAGTAGCGGTTTCAGAGAGCACCCCGGAGGTTGATTCGGTCTTGTCATTGTGGGCAGGGGCGAATTTCTTGGAGCGCGAGGTGTGGGACATGTTCGGTATCCGGTTTAAGGGGCACCCCGACCTTCGCCGAATCCTCATGTACGAAGAGTTTGTGGGATACCCGTTACGGAAAGATTATCCGGTGCAAGGCAAACAGCCGCGAATCCCACTGAGAGCGCCGGAGGTTGAGAACACCGCTCGCAGGATGCATCGTCCCGACCTTGTAACGATTCGACCAAAGTCTCGTTCTCAGGCGTCAGCTAACGCTCAGGCATCAGAGGGTCACAGTTCTCAGAAGTAAGCACGCGCGATTCCGTTCGCGTGAGTGGAAGGTACGTTATGAATGATGGAAAGCTCCTTGAGGTTGATGTAGGTGTAGGTGGAATCTCCACGAGCGTTCGTCCACGGGCGTTGGGCGACGACCTGCATTCCGAGACTATGGTGGTGAACCTTGGTCCGGCGCATCCGGCTACTCACGGCACTATCCGTATCGTTGCGGAGCTCTCTGGCGAGAAGATCGTCGACGCTGACGTGGATGTTGGATACCTCCACCGAGGTTTCGAGAAGATGTCAGAGACGGTCGACTACAACCAGGTCATGCCCTACACCGATCGCCTCAACTACGTTTCTCCGGCGATCAACAATTTTGGATGGTGCCTCACGATCGAGAAGCTCCTTGAGATTGAGGTGCCGAAACGGGCGCAGTATATTCGGGTTATTCTCTCTGAGATCTCCCGCGTAGCGGACCACCTGACCTGTCTCGGCGCATCGGCGATGGAGCTCGGTGCTTTCACGGTCATGCTCTACATGATGGAGGCTCGCGAGGATCTCTGGGATCTCATCGAGGAGGTCACCGGTGCGCGGCTTACGGTTTCCTTCGGTCGAGTCGGAGGTGTAAAGGATGACCTCACTCCCGGATTCGCGGAGCGCGCTGAAGCTGCATTCAAAAAGGTTCGGGCTCACCTGGTAAACTGTGACCGACTCCTTACACGCAATCGAATCTTTATCGACCGCATGTGCGATGTCGCTGTCATCTCGGCGGAAGAGGCGATCAGTATGAGCCTTACAGGACCTCTGCTGCGCGCCTCTGGTGTGAAACATGACCTTCGCAAAGCGACTCCATACTCGAGCTACGAGGATTTTGAGTTTGATGTCCCTGTTGGACTGAAGGGAGATAATTACGATCGCTTCCTCGTTCGATTCGCTGAGATGGAGGAATCGCTGAAGATCTGTGAGCAAGCGCTTGCCAAGCTTCCAGAGGGCGCTATCACCGTGAGCGATCCCCACGTGGCGCTGGTTCCAAAGGATGAGGTGTACAACTCAATCGACGGAATGATTAACCACTTCGAGTTGGTTATGTATGGCGTGAAGCCGCCCAAGGGGTCCGTATATAATGCTATCGAAGGCGCAAACGGAGAGCTTGGTTTTTACGTGGTATCAGATGGTACCGGTCGTCCCTACCGCGCGCATGTTCGATCGCCAAGCTTTATTCACATGGGTGCCATGAGGAAGATGATTCTGGGAGCTAACATCTCCGACATCGTTCCAACCTTTGGCATGATCAATATGATAGGTGGTGAGTGTGACCGATAACGTACAAGTTTTTCACATCAATACTCGTTCGACCTCAGCGAAAGCAGAGCTTCTTAAGGTAACCGCGGAAGCTCAAAAACGCGCAGAGGATATCATCAAGCAGTATCCGCAGAAGCGTTCGGCGGTCATGCCGCTTCTCTACATAGCGCAAGAGCACACAAAATATATTACGCAGTCCGCGGTTGAGTGGGTCGCCGCTCAGCTCGATATGCCTCCCGTTCAGGTCTGGGAGGTCGCGACCTTCTACACCATGTACTACAAGAAGCCAGTGGGGCAGTACCATGTACAGGTTTGTCGAACGCTGCCGTGTGCGCTTCGTGGGGCTCGAAAGGTATCGGAGTACTTCCATAAGAAGTTTGGAGTGAAGCCGGGCGAGGTTACGAAGGACGGGATGTGGAGTTTTGAGGAGGTAGAGTGCCTTGGCTCATGTGGCACCGCTCCGATGTGCCAGATCAACGACGTGTTCTTTGAGAACCTCTCCGACGAGAGGCTTGATCAGATCGTGGCTCGGATCGAGAAGGAGAAACCGGACCTTCGATATTCGACGGTGAGAGATGACTTGGGTGCCGGGCTCGCCGGCTTCTCCAAATCTGAGATTATGAAATCGTAGAGCAGTACCATGACTGACGCGGCGACCCCCAAACAAGTTGAAGTTGTAAACGTAACCATCGACGGCAAGGCTACCCAAGTGCCTAAGGGTACGAATATCATCGAGGCGGCGAAGGGTATCGGCATCGATATCCCGCACTACTGCTATCATCCTCACCTCTCCATCGCGGGGAACTGCCGTATGTGTCAGATCTCGGTGAAGGGCATGCCGAAGATGACGATCGCGTGCAACACCGGGGCGACCGAGGGGATGGAGGTCTCAACGCACCACACCAGCAAAGATGTAGCCGACGCACAGGCCGCGACCCTTGAGTTCATCCTTATTAATCATCCCCTTGATTGCACGGTGTGTGACCAAGCGGGACACTGCAAGTTGCAGGACTATCACTTCGAATACAACGCTCGACCGAGCCGTTTCGTAGAGCAGAAAGTTCACAAGATAAAGGCGCTGCCACTCGGACCAACGGTGATGTTGGATGGGGAGCGCTGCATCATGTGCACGCGTTGTATCCGTTTCTGTGATGAGATCACGAAGACCTCTGAGCTGGGGATGCTCAACCGTGGCGACCAGTCGGTGATTGCGGTGAGCCCAGGCAAGGAGCTCAACAATCCGCTCTCCGGTTCCGTTGTTGACCTCTGTCCGGTCGGTGCGCTAACCCACCGTCAGTGGAGATTCAACACCCGTATCTGGTTTACAAACCAAACTGAGTCGATCTGTCCGGGGTGCTCCACAGGATGTAACGTCAAGGTCGCTGAGCGTGACGGGAAGATAGTGAACGTCAAAGCTCGTCGCAACGACGCGGTCAACAAAGAGTGGTTGTGTGATGAGGGACGGTACGGTTTCGAACGATTTCTTCCGGCGAGCCGCATCACAGGTGCCTATCGAAACGTATCAGGGGGTGGGCGCGAGGATGTTCAGATCGCTGATGTTATTAACGCGCTGAAAGGAACGCTCAAGACCCTTACGGTGTTGTTGAGCCCAGATCTCCTTGTAGAGGAGTATTACCTGTTGCGTCAGCTGCTCAACCGCGCCACGTCGGTTGGACGCGCTGTGATGACGAGCTACAAACGTTCAATTACCCCCCTTGAAGAGATCCTTGTGAGCCCTGATTACGCGAGCAACCTGGCAGGGGCTCGGATCTCCGGTCTCGTAGGGGAGGAGAGTGATAGCGACTATCGAGAGGTCTTACAAAAGATCCGTCGCAAGGAGATTGAAAACATTCTCGTTCTCGGGGATCGAGCAATCGCTCCACAGGATATAGATGAGGCGCTACTTGAGGGGCTTGCGACCGCTCGCGTGTCGGTAGGTGTGTTGACCGACGCCGATTCGAAGATTGCGTCCTCACTCGGCATGGTTCTCGGAGGGCGTAGCGTTCTCGAGAAATCGGGTCTTCTGGTAAACGGCAAGCGTCGATTGCAATACGCCCAGGCCGTTGTTCAGTTCCCAGATACTACGATGCCTGAGTGGCGACTTCTCGGTCTTGTAGGTGAAGCCGCTGGGTACAAGATGCTTCCGGTAAACCTCATGCACGTCGGCGATCGCGAGCTTACTCGGTGGTACCTTGGAAGCGATCCGGTCATGTCCTCTCAAGGAATTACGATCGCGAAGGTCAAAGGTGGCGGTGTTCAACTGAGTACGGCCGCGAAGGACCCCTCGGTTGGTGCGCAAAGTGGACTTTCGATGGGAGCGTCCTCAGCGGCGTAAGAAACTATGGTGGAACTTCTCATACTCATCCTCAAGGTTTTTCTTGTCATGAATCTCGCGCTTGTGCTCGGTTCTACCTGCACATGGCTTGAGCGAAAGGGCTCGGCGTTAATTCAGGACCGCGTTGGTGCCAACAGAGCAGGGGCGTTTGTCTATTCAGAGAATCGTTTCGTGAACGTTCTTCTCGCACCGTTACGGATGGCGGGGTGGCTCGGTTTGATCAACACGCTCCTCTGCGACTCTTTAAAGGGGATTTCTAAAGAGGATTTCATACCGGAGGGTTCCTCTAAGTTTCTTCACGCCATGGCGCCAGTCGTTGCGGTGCTTCCGATCATGCTGGCGTTTGCGGTGTTACCGCTCGCTCCTGACTTTTACGCATGGGATTACTTCGTGCACGCTCGGGTGGCTCCGATAGACGCCGGGATTCTCTTCGTTTTGGCGATGGGGTCGGTAGCTGTCTATGGTATCGCCCTCGCTGGATGGACCGGTAATAACAAGTTCTCCATCCTCGGTTCACTCCGAGCAGTGGCGCAGATGATATCCTACGAACTCCCGATGGGGTTGGTGTTCGTATCGCTCATAGTGATCTACGGCTCACTAGATGTGTACACGATGGTTGAGAAGCAGCAGGAGCTTCTGTGGGGGGTCGTTCCCGCATGGGGAGTTGTCTATCAACCGGTGGGTTTTATCGTTCTTCTTTTGGCTGGCATGGCTGAGACGAAGCGTGGGCCGTTCGACCTCCCTGAGGCCGAGTCTGAGCTGACCGCCGGCTACTTTACCGAATACTCGGGAATGAAGTTTCTCCTCTTCTGGTTGGGTGAGTTCTGCGAGATCGCACTCTTTGCGCTCCTCTTAGCCCTTCTCTTCTTCGGCGGATGGGATATTCCGTGGGTAACGTTGCCGAAGGGTGTATGGTGGGCGGCTTTGATAGGGCACGCTGTTCTTATGGCGAAGGTTATCTTCTTCTGCGTCCTTCAGATCGTTATTCGGTGGACCCTTCCTCGATTCCGGTATGACCAGCTCATGAATTTGGGGTGGAAGATGTTGCTTCCGGTCGCCCTCATTAATCTCGTTATTACAGCAGTCGCTAAGGTGCTTTTATGAGTTTTATGGAATTTGTAATCGCCGCGATCGGTATCGCGTCGGCCATCGGGGTGGTTGGTTTTCGTAATCCGCTCTCAAGTGCTTTTTCGCTCATACTTCACCTCCTCTCCATCGCAGGGCTATACGCTCTCTTGGGGGCGCACTTTTTGGCGGTATCGCAGGTCGTAGTCTACGCGGGAGCGATCATGGTGTTGGTGCTCTTCGTGCTCATGTTGCTCAATCTCAAGAGTGAATCGGGTCGGCGTATCGGAATCGTTCGGAGCGCTCTTACCGTTGGTGTAGGACTCGTCATCTTTTTGACCGTGTCAGGTCCTATGTTGGCCCAGTTCACAGACATCTCCCAGGCAACCTTAGAGCAGAACATCAAGGCTTCCGAGGGGGGAGTGAAGGCTATTGGGGAGCTGCTCTACGGCAAGTACATGGTGCAATTTGAGTTGTCTTCGCTCGTGCTCCTTGTGGGAGTGGTTGGAGCGGTGATGCTCGCGAAGCGAAAAAACGTTCAATTGACACCCCGCGAAGGTGGCATGGGAGGAGCGAAGTAAATGGATCCTATTACCTCATACCTTGGAATCGCGTGTCTCCTCTTCACCATCGGTGGCATAGGACTATGTCTCCGTCGTAATGCGATAGTGCTCTTTATGTGTGTCGAGATGATGTTGAACGCCGTGAATCTTGCATTCGTAGCGTTCAGTAAGATTCACGGAAACCTCGATGGTCAGGTCGCCGTATTCTTCGTTATGGTTATCGCTGCCGCTGAGTCCGCAATCGGGCTTGCGATTATCTTGTCAGTTTTTCGTAGCGTCGCCTCGATTGAGACGACGGACGCGGCTGAGCTTAAGTGGTAGGACAGTAGGTTATGGAAGATACTCGTTTAGCGCTTGTTGTTCTTGTTCCCCTGATAGGAGCGATACTCTCGTACGCGCTCGGTCGAGCCGCCCCTAAGCTCGCTGGTATCCTCGCCACGGCGGCTGTCGCCACATCTTTTTATTTTGTCGTCTCTCTGTGGAGCTCGCTTGAAGGTGGAGAAAGCTTCACCTTCACCTTGAGTTCGTGGTTATCGTTTGCGGATGTGAAGCTTCCCCTTGAGATCTACTTCGACAAGCTCTCTGCCGTAATGTGCTTGGTGGTGACCGGTGTCGGTTCACTCATCCACCTCTACTCTGTCGGATACATGGCAGAGGACGAGAGCCGTCCCCGGTTCTTTTCGTACTTGAACCTCTTCATCGCCTCGATGCTTATCCTTGTGTTGGGGAAGTCCTTACCGGTTATCTTCATCGGTTGGGAGGGGGTAGGATTGTGCTCCTATCTCTTGATCGGTTTCTGGTACACGAATTCCGATTTCGCATCCGCGGGTCGTAAGGCGTTCGTTATGAACCGTATCGGTGACCTGGGCTTCATCGTTGCGATGGCTATTCTCTACCATGCGTGTGGGTCGCTCGATATTACAACCTTGTCACGACCTGAGATACTCGCGCGTATTCCCTCAGAGATGGGGTTCATCGCGGGTATCGCGCTCTTCCTCGCGGCTACCGGTAAATCAGCTCAATTGCCACTCTTTACTTGGCTCCCCGACGCCATGGCCGGACCCACACCCGTTTCAGCTCTGATCCACGCAGCCACGATGGTGACAGCGGGCATTTACCTTATGGCGCGAATGTACGGAGTTATTGAGCTTGATCCGGTCGTTCCGGCGGTCATCCTCTGGACGGCTTTTGCGACGTCAGCAATCGCTGCCCTTATCGCCATCTCTCAGAACGACATTAAGAAGGTGCTCGCGTACTCTACGGTCAGCCAGCTCGGATTTATGTTCCTGGCTGTTGGGGTAGGGGCCTACAGCGTCGCTCTTTTCCATGTGGTGACGCACGCCTTCTTCAAAGCGTGTCTCTTCATGAGCGCGGGATCGGTTATTCATGGATGTCACCATGAACAGGATATGCGTCGCATGGGTGGTCTTGCCAGATCTATGCCCATAACGTGTCTCAGCTACGGTGCTGCGACCCTCGCGATTGCGGGGATCGCTCCATTTGCGGGATATTTCTCGAAGCACGCCATCCTTGATTCGTTGGCTCACGTGCACAATCCTTACTTGCACTCGTATAGCGAACTGATCGGTTTTGGTGCAACAGCCATCGCTATCTGCACCGCCTTTTACATGACCCGGTCCTTCATTCTCACCTTCCTCGGTTCATACCGAGGTGAGGGGCATCCGCATGAGGCTCCCCTCGTGATGACTGCGCCTGTTCTCGTGCTCGCCGCGCTTTCGGTCGGTGGTGGCCTCGCTCTGAATCACAGCTTCTTCACCTACCTACAAGGTCCGCTCCCTCCCGTTGCGCACCACGCAGGTGGTGGCACCCTTGGATACGTTCTTGGATCGATTCCAGGTCTTATCGGTATCGCAGCTGCGTACGCTCTCTTCGTAGTGGCGCCAGCCCTCAAGGATACTATTCGGAAGGTGCTCTGGATCGGGGAGAAGCTCTCGTCTGGAAAGTTTTACCTGGACGAGCTTCTTGGGCTCCTCGTGATCGCGCCGATTCGAGTGCTCTCTGGAGTCTTCTCCCGTGTTCTCGATCAGTCCGTATCGATCGGTACCGGAAACGCCATCGGAGGTATCAGCCGAGCGGTTGGTGAGCTTACGTGTCGCGTAACGACGGGACAGGTGAGTACGTATGTTCTATGGATGTTCGCTTCAGCGGCCCTCCTTTTGTATTGTTTTCTTCCGGTGAGGTAGTTTCATGACGATTGCGTGGCCTCCACTCTCTTCCCTTATCGTTATACCAGCGCTCGGTGCCTTAGGATGCTTGGCGCCGTGGTTCTCCTCAAAGATCGACACCAAGGCGCGTTTCGTTCGTGTCTGGGCGCTCGGATGTTCGATCCTGACCTTGGTTGTCCTTGCGGCGATTTCGCGCGCTGCCACCCTGTCGCACGGGGCGGTACTCGGACTTGAGGAGGCGCATCAGTGGATCCCTTCCCTCGGCATTACCTATCACCTGGAGCTCGATGGCCTCTCCTTTGCTTTCTGTCTTTTGACCGCGGTTATCTCCCTCGCTGTGATCGGGTGGTCCGCCAAGCCGGCGAGCGCTGGGGCAGGGTGGTACGCGCTCCTTCTTCTCGGTGAGTCGACGGTGATGGGAGCGTTCCTTGCGACCGACCTTGTGCTCTTTTACATCTTCTTTGAGGCGATGTTGCTACCTGTGCTGGGAGCGATGGCGCTCTGGGGTGGAGCTCAACGACTAAACGCTTCGCTGAGATTCCTCATCTACACTATGGCTGGTTCGGCGCTCATGTTCCTCTCCATCCTCTACCTCGGATGGAACGCTCAAGCGATGGGACACACCCTTGATGGAAACTTCGCCTTTGAGATTACGACCCTCGCAAGCATGAAGATGCTTACCACCACCGAGGAGCTTGTGCTCGGTCTCGCATTTCTCTTGGCGTTCGCGATTAAGATACCGATGGTCCCCTTTCATGGATGGTTGCCCGATACCTATCGGGAGGCCCCTCACGGTGTCGCGGCATTTACCGCGGCGCTCCTCGGTAAGGTTGGTATTTACGCGATTATTCGATTTATGTGGCCACTCTTCCCCAACTTCATGGCTGAGGCCGGGCCCTACCTGGCAGCGGCTGGGGCGGTCGCGATCGTATTCGGGGCGCTCGTGGCTATGGCCCAGCGGGACCTTCGCTCACTTCTTGCGTACTCATCGATCTCGCACCTTGGGTTCTGTGTGCTCGGTGTTGCGGGTATCTCCACGATGGCGATGACCGGCGCTGTGTTCCAGGCGGTGAGTCATGGTCTCATCACCGCAGCGCTCTTCTTGACGGTCGGCGCTATTATCGACCGACAGGGCTCACGAGAGTTCGATCGCCTCGGAGGGTTAGCTCGCTCTATCCCTCTCACGGCATTCTTCTTGATGATATTCAGCGTGGCCGCGGTGGCGCTTCCGCTTACCAGTAGCTTCGTTGGTGAATTCCTTATCCTCGTCGGGTCCTGGAAGCTCTTTCCGGAATGGACCACGGTGGCTCTTCTCGGAGTTGTGTTGGGTGCTGTCTACACCTTAACAGCCTACCTGCGTACGATGTTCGGACCGCTCCATGCTGCGGATCCTCAGACAGGTGGTGACATAAGAGGTTTTGATGTGATCGTTCTTGCAGGTCTCGCCGCCGCGATTATTGGACTTGGTATTTTCCCGGCGGATCTTCTCGGCATGATTAGTCCAGCGGTAGAGGTGGCTGCGGGCCCGGCGATAGTTGCTGATAGCAGCATCGCGTTAGGGTTCTCTCGGTAAAGGATTATAGAGGTAGGTGACTATGAACGCTCTCGTTCCATTTGCTCCGGTTCTTGCTCTCTCGCTCGGGAGTTTAGGGTATCTTGTGTCGGGACAGCTTCTTGAAAGGGCACGGCTGACCTCGCTCTTCGCGCTCGGTCTCATCGGGGCGGCGGCGTATCTTATCGTCGGGCTCCTGCCGACGGCCCCCACGGTGCCTCACGGGTTCATCATCAACGACTTCTCTAAATTCTTCGCTATCCTCGCATGCCTCGGCGCCTTCGTAAGCGTGATCGGAACGGCAAGCTCCCTCGCTGGGGAGAAGATAGGGATGCTCAGTGAATATTACTTCCTGATGCTGACATCGTTGTGTGGCGCACTCGTGATGATTTTTGCCTCAGACTTCCTTACCCTGTTTATTGGGGTCGAGGTCGCGTCGCTTGCGCTGTACTGCCTGTGTGGGGCCCGAGTAACGAAGGAGACCTCATCTGAGGCCGCTCTGAAGTACTTTCTTCTTGGATGCGTAAGCTCTGCGTTCATGTTGTTCGGGATCGCGCTCTGGTACGGAGTTACCGGTGGGCTCGTGATAGCGCCGATAAACTCCTCTGGTCCGCTGGTTATCCTCTCCTTTGTGTTGATGATGGTCGGGCTAGCGTTCAAGATCGGGCTGGCTCCGTTTCACCTCTGGGTTCCCGATGTTTACCAAGGCGCGCCTACCTCAGTAACCACCTACATGAGCTGTGTTGTAAAGGTCGCCGCGTTTGCAGCGCTCTTTAAGATCGCGCTGAATGCCTTCCTCCTTCCGACTGAGTGGGCGGTAGGTATCTTGTGGTTTCTTTCGGTCCTCGCCATGACGGTTGGTAACCTCGCCGCGCTTCAGCAGCGAAGCGTAAAGCGAATGCTCGCATACTCAAGTGTCGCGCAAGCGGGCTACATGTTGATCGGCCTGGTTGTGCTTGGGGACACGACAAGCGTTCTGGCCTCTTCTGTATTCTACCTCACCGGCTACTGTGCGATGACGATAGGTGCCTTTACGGTGTTGTCTGTTCTCGGGCCAGACGCTGATAGCGTTGATGACCTCAAGGGGCTCGTAAAGCGTAGTCCGTTTCTTGCGATTGCTATGACCCTCTTCTTCCTTGCACTCGCTGGATTACCGCCAAGTATGGCTGGCTTGATGGGTAAGGTGTATCTCTTCACCGGAGCGCTCTCGTCTCAGTTCTACGGATTAGCGATTATCGCGGTGCTCAATTCAGCGCTGGCGTGCGCGTACTACTTCAGGGTTCCTGCTGCGATGCTCTTCCAAGCCCCTCCAACGAGTGAGCCTGTGAGGGTATCGGTATTCTCAACATTCGCGTTGACCTTCTGTGTTGCGGCTGTAGTTGGAATCGGTGTCTATCCTGAGCCGCTCGTTGAGCTGTGTGAGGCCGTGGCCTCTGCGGCGTGGCGGCAATAGTGTGGCAGCCCCGGAAGGGTGTCACGAAGCCTGGTTAAAGACTCGGACGCTCGGTGGAAAGCCACTGCAGAGCTGCCTTACCTTCGGCAGAAAGTTTGGCCGGGGTGATGGTTGTTAAGATCTCGAGGGCGCGTGCCTTATCTCCAAGAAGAACGAGCGCCGCAGATCTCTCCTCTTGAACTCTCAGGTCGTTCGGTGTGAGTTCGTGTGCCTGGTCGAGAAGGGCTAGGGCAGAGGAGGGGTCGTTTCGTCGCAAGAAGCATCGACCGAGTTCAAAGAGAGCTGTTGCGTGGTAGCGGGAACTTTTGGGAGCGAGGGTGAGGACGGCTTGCGCCTCAGCATATGCGGTCGCTATATCGTTGGCCGCGATGCTTTTCGTGGCAAGCAGGGCCCGTCCCCTGACCCAGTACGGGAAGCGACGGATGAGGGCCCGCAGAGCCTCTAGCTCACCCCCGTCCGTCGGCTCTTGTTCGGTGGCGAGGGCCGCGGGTGTCGAACGCCCCATACGCGTAGCGTGAGGGCGGATATCCCACAAGGTGTTGACGCAGATAGTGACGACGGCGCGAATGATTCGTTGCACGTGTGCAGTAGATTACGAAGTAGATTACTTCGCTGCGGTCCCGCCCTGTGCCTCAGCCTCGATCTCGAGGGGGAGGGTCTGACGCTCATCGGTTACACCCGATGGAAGTCCGGATTGAGCAACCCGCAGCTCTCGAAGTTGGGCATTATGAGCGATGTCACGCTCCTTAGCTTTGCCCATAACGGAGTCGTCGGCCCAGAAGAGGAAGAGGCTCAAGCCGATTGCGGCAGCTCCCGCTCCAAAAAGCCATCTAAAAGCACCGTTCACTTCGCTAGTTTTGAGTTCCATAGATACCCTATCGTATTGAAAGTGTTGCGAGTGTATACCTGGTCTGCGGGTTCGAGCAAGAGTGTACGGGTGAGTTGACGGAGCTCCCTCACATGCGAGAAAGTGTAATAACTACAGCTCGTTGAGAATGGCTTTGATTTGGGACACGCTTCGGTCGCAAGATTAGGGGATAGAGCCTTGAGAAGCGGCCCGTATCTTCGTACTGTGGCCGGCCCAATTACAGGGAAACGATCATCCAGGGAGCCTTTCATTATGATGTTGTCAGACGCCGATATTAAGCGGGTTATCGAGAGTGGGGAGCTCAAGGTTTCCCCGTATTCTTCGCAGTGGATTCGCTCCTCAGGAATCACGATGCACTTGGGCGCCGAGCTCTTGAAGCCCCAATCGGGTCACGTGGTGGACGTCATGAAGGCGGGCCCACCTCCCTACGATTCGATTCTCATCACTGCTGACAAGCCGTACGCGCTTCAGCCGGGTGAGTTTATCCTCGGGCACACCTACCAAAATGTGACAGTTGGAAATTCCCTCGGGTTCATGATTGAAGGGCGCAGCACGCTGGCGCGAGTGGGGCTGACGATCGTACAGACCGCCATGATGGTGTATCCTGGACACAGTGATCGGCCGGTAACCCTAGAGTTGGCTAACCACGGGCCTAACCCAATTTTGCTCTATCCTAAGATGAAGATCGCTCGGGTGGTTCTCTTCGAGCTCAAGACACCGAGTGCGGTTCGCTACGATGATAAGGGGAAGTATCGATATCAGCAGTCTGTTGGTATTCCGATCTATAACAACGAGATCATGAGTGACGACGAACTTGAATAGAGTTTTCTAGAGTGTCGGATCTAGCAAAAGAAAAAATTGTTCCTTCGGGTTCCGTGCCCCTGCGGGTGGTGGTCGACGCTGCGCTGCGTGTCGCCGAGGCTCGGGGGGAGCGAGTCGTTATAGTTGGAGGGTTCGTTCGGGATCTGCTGATGCGACGCTCGATCGGTGATTACGACCTCGATCTTGTGGTGGAGGGAAATGGGCTGGCGTTTTCTCTAGCTCTGCAAGGCGAGATCGGAGGCGAACGCCGTGAACATGTCAGCTTTCTAACCTCAAAGCTCTTCTCGCCGTTTCGGTCAGAGGACGGAATTGCCCCGCACCTCTCTGAGGTCGATATCGCCACCGCGCGCAGTGAGGAGTACTCCCGGCCTGGCGCTCTTCCCGTAGTGAAACCGACCACGATTGAGAACGACCTGTGGCGACGGGATTTTTCGAGCAACGCGCTCGCGCTGCCGCTCTCTGCATACCGGGACCTTCTTCTCGGAAAGCTCTCAGCGGATGATTTACACGCACACGTGATCGATCCGTGTGGAGGGCTCTCGGATATCAAGGGCGCGACGCTCCGAATACTTCATCCCCAGAGCTTTATCGATGACCCAACCAGACTCTTTCGAGCAGTCCGCTACGTGGTACGCCTCTCGTTTAATTTTGATCGTGCGACGCTGGCAGGTTTCTATGAGGCGGTGCGAGGCGGGGCCTTGGCGACGCTGTCTCCCCGTCGAGTGTGGAACGAGGTGGTGACTGCGCTCGGTGAAGAGTCTCCCGCCGAGGTGATCCAAGAGTTCGTTGATCGTCGGCTCTTTTCGAGTCTGCCGATCATCGACGAGGATCGGGGAGATGATGTGGTTGAAGCGGTTCGCGCAATCGTTCCGTACCGCAGCGTGGTTACCCCCGCTGAATTTCTTGAGGCCGGCAAAGTGATCATACTCGCGTTCCTGCTGCAGGATGGGCGGGAGGATATCGCTCAAGCGACAAGCGAGGGAGCTCGGATGCTACGACGAGCAAAAGCCGCCGTTGAGGGACAGGTATCGGCCTCGGCTATCCAATCGAAGGCGGATGGACTGGCGATGTATGGGCTCCTTCGGCAACAAGATTTCTTAGAATGTCTCAAGAGCGGATGCGGATCATGAGTACACTCACTCGAATTCTCTCAGAGTCGCTCCAGCGCCGCTATCCATCGGTCGAGGTCACGCCAAACTCGCGCTTTCTACCGATGCTTGATCTCTCGAAGGGCGAGGTGAGCTCCACAGCCGCTATCGAAATTGCTCGAGCCCTCAGGGGTGACGCCCTCGCCATTGCGAATGAATTGGTGTCTGATCTCTCAAGCAAGGTCGCGGGAACGTGGAATGTCGTGGCCGGGTATATCGTTCTCACCGATGCGCCGTTGTACGTTCTTCGCGAAGAGGCAAAGCTGAGAGAGGACCTCTTTGGTGAGGGCGAAAAACGATCCACCTCTCGAACGATTATCTGTCTCGTCCCTGATGCGACCACGCCGGTCTATGCTCGTCTTCGCCTTATCGCATGTAGCGCAATGCAAGCCCTTTTGGCTGTAGCGTTTGAGGGAGGGTGTCGTCTGGTCCTCGAACCTGAGGCCCCCAAAGAGGTTACAACTCAAGATGAGGTTATCGCTCTCGTTCATGGTGCAGTGAATCGGGCCTTTCTAAATGAGGGGGAGTCTCGACGCTCATGCGCGGTTCCCAAGGAGTTTCTGAGTCACGAGGCACCGGTTGTTGTGTGGACATCCCATCATTACCACGATCGCCTTTCGCGGGAGGTGAAGCAGTCCTTTGTTGAGACACGGAATGCGGGCACAGGGCTTCTTAAGATTCCCTCGGATGGATGGCTCTTGAGTCGGGAGCGTGCTCTCTCGGAGTTGCTATCGCTGTCCTCCCTTGAGAAGGTTGTTCGTCGATTGAGTGGCCGTGAGGCGTGGCTTCGTTGGATTCACCACATGGCGTCATCGATCCCTTCAGGTGACCTCGATCCAGCGGTAGCCCTGTATGACGAGTGCGCCTCGCCGCGGTGGAGCCTCCAAGTTCTGCATCAGCGCGTATCGCAGCTGGTACTCCCTCATGCGCCGGAAGGCCAGCGAGAGCTGCTCGACCGAGTTGTTTCGCTTCCCCTGCGGCAACGTGCGTTGTTGATCCGGTCCCTCTTACTGCCAGCGCTTACCGCGAGAGCGGTGCGCGAGGGTGAGGTGGTCGCCTGGAGTACGGTAGCGGAGCAGTTCGCTGCGGATGCGCACTCGGTTTTAAACGCACCCCAGTATCGATCCGCACTCAAAAATGGCGATCTCTCTGATGAGACCATGCAGATAAACGCTGGTCTAGTGCTCGGTATTGTCGGTATACTACCGGCAGTAATGGAGGGTGGATGCGCAAGTCTTCAGCAGAGCACGCTACACAGCAAGGCTCCTCTTTATACGGGGCCGGACGGGGATTGACTCGGGGGTTTCGCTTACGCCCCACAGAGGATAACGGGAGGCCATCGATGACGACGAGACGCGGCAACGGTCGTGGTTGGGAGATCCGCCTTGGCGCGCTCCAGGTGGTGGTATGGCTCGGTCTAGCGATTGGCGCTGTTTTCGGCGCGTATTTTATCGGATTTTTCTCTGGACGGTATGTAGGCTTTGAAACGGCGCGAACCGCCTCTGGTGTCGAGGCGCCCAAGCTCGCGCTCAATGAGGAGTTCCCGGATAAGAACAAGAAGGGATGGGATGATGTGTACGGACAACTGGGCGGTTCCGCTGTTGTTGGCTCCGATGAAAAGAAGCTGGCGGAAGCCGTAAAGCCACAGGTTCCGGATGAGCGTGTTGTT
This sequence comes from Pseudomonadota bacterium, assembly GCA_041178185.1. GTDB lineage: Bacteria > Bdellovibrionota_C > UBA2361 > UBA2361 > OMII01 > OMII01. Next base: position 35,533 of record JBEGVS010000024.1, on the reverse strand, counting down.
AAAGCCGTGCAAGAGGGTCGACAAGAGGTAGTGCAACGATCCAAAGAGGCTGAGTCTGCTGTTGTCGTCAAACGTGACCCTATCTCTGACCCTGAGGCGATCTTCAACCAAGATCTTGGAGGTGCAGAGGTCAGTGCTGAAGAGGGTGCCCCGAAGGAGATCATCGGCAAGGGAGGGGAGGTACGTGTTCTCGGTCGAGAGGCAGGAGTCATCGAGGGAACAGGTTCAGAGCTTGACGCCGTTACAACCGCCTCCAAGCCCGCAGTTGAAGTGCCAGCAAAAGTGGTGGCCCCCAAGAAGGCCGCAGCGGTAGAGGATGAGGGCGCGGCTTCAAAGGTTACCAAACCTGCCGAGACCAAGAAGGAGAAGGTAGCCGTCGTGAAGCGTCTTCCCAAGGGGTACTTTGCCCAGGTCGCAGCTCCCAAGACCAAGGGGGAGGCTGAGGATCTTGCCCGAAGATTGAGGAGGTCGGGCTTCCCGGTGGTTGTTGAAGATAACAGTACGGGAAGATCCCCGTTCTACCGGGTCATGGTGGGTCCTGAAGATAATAAAGTTCAAGCAGATCGAATGCTTGGCCAGCTCAAGCGTGAAAAGTACCTCGACGGAAAGATCTTCGTTCGGCAGGTTAAATAGAGTCCCCGTGTCTCGGATATTTCTATTTTATTGAGTTGGCGACTCTTATCTCCGATAGTAAGGGGTAGAATTGTCGATGGGTTAGGTATGAGCATGCCTAACCACAGATGACCGTACTCAAGTTTCGTGTAGCCGCCGTTTCGTGTAGCAGCCGTTTGGTGTAGCAGCCCATGACAACCTCCGCGCAGCAAAGAGGATTGGATCTCTCCTTGTTACGATGTGCCGCTGGTACAGATGTCGGCATGCGGCGTCAGGAGAACCAGGACTCGTTTGTAGTCGTACGGCATGCCGCTTTTCAGGGATTTTTCGTCGCCGATGGAATGGGAGGGGTCAAGGGGGGTGCTATCGCCTCACGACTCGCTGTGTCTGTTTTAGAGCATGAGCTTTCAGCCCTCCGTGGAGCTGTAACCTCCGACGCACTCATTTCGATCGTTTCAACGATAAACTCCAAGATCTTTGAGCAAGGGGCTACGCAGCCTGACCTCGCTGGTATGGGCACCACCCTGGTGGGATTGGTGTTCACCCCGGAGGGGATGCTGGTGGTCAATGTTGGAGACTCCCGAGCCTACCGCATTCGGGGTGATTCGATCGCGCAGATATCTGAGGACCACACCCTCGTGCGGGAATTAGTTCGCTCGGGTGCCATCTCGAGTCAGGAAGCGGACCATCACCCAGTCTCCCACATGTTAACGCGGTCCTTGGGACCGCTTGCAGAGGTGGTCGTGGAGTGCCGGCGTGAGAGTGATGAGCCACGGGAGGGGGATATCTATGTCCTTTGCTCCGATGGTCTCTACAATTTTGTGCAGGATACCGAGATACTCGATGTTGTGCGGCAGAACCCGCTTGATGACGCGAATCAGATCTTAATCAATCTCGCAAATCGACGGGGAGGCACTGACAATATAACCGTCGTGGTTGTCTCGGTTGGTGACAGTGGGGAGCGTCGTCGAGGACACGACTTCCATAAAGCGCGCACAGCTTCGGAATCTAGCGCGAGTCAGCGTGTGGGCGAAACGACGCGCGCTTCCGTGGGAGATGGGCCCTCGGGGCTGATGGCGCAAGAGAGTGCGCTCTCGAAAGGCGACGATGCAGAGCGTGCCCCTGCTCCTCGAGTGGAGGAGCCCAAAGATTATCACGCTGAACGGGAGAGCCTCAAAGAGCGAAAGCGTCGTATTTACTATCAGAGCCAGGGGGTTCCTATCCCTCTCATGCTTGGGGCGGCCGTTATCTTTGGTCTTGTGGTCGGTGATGTCGCTCGCCGATGGGGAGCCTTTCCCGATATTTTGTCGATAGGCTCGGTGACGTCGCGTTCTGGATCTGAGGAGCGGGGCTCGGGTGCCAAATTCGAGGATCTCACCAGAGAGCTCGCGCTCAATCGTACCTCGTCAGGGGTTCGTGAAGGGCTTCCGGAGATAGCGCGTCGGATAGGGGGACTCGAGTCTGTGGCGTCGATCGGCCGTGGCAGACCCGGACCTCAGAGCGGGCTCTCCCTCAACAGGAGCGCCCTCGAGGGCGCCGCCGCAAAGATTGAAACGCAACTGACGATGCTCTCGGAGTCGAGTCCAGATGTTACGGCGGCAGGGCTTCAACGAGCTGAGTCTCAACGTGATAAGCTCTCCCGAGAGCTCAAAGAGATAGAGTCCCAGATAGATATCGCCTCTCGGAAGCTTTCGTTGTGGTTCGGCAGGAAAAAGAAGGCTGAGAGTGATGGGCAGGACCTCTTCCAACTTGGTGGTGAGATGGAGCGTGTCGGCGGAGTTTCCGAGCGGGTGAAGAAGAGAGCGACCGAGCTGACCGAAGCGACCTATCGTCTGCAAGCGAAACAGGACGAGTATGAGCTCTACCCGTCTAACGATGAGCTTCGTCGAGAGGTCGAGACGTTATCCGAGGCACGGACGCAGCTTCAAAACAAGCTCCGGGAGGAGGTCGTGATAGCGATCGATGGTGTGTTGGCAGAGACCTATCGGCAGCTTGAAGACCTCAAGGCTCGCCGAGATATCGTTGGCGCCCAAACGGCCAACGCCCAAGAGGATGTCGATTTTCTTCGTACGGTCCAGAGCCCTGAGGAAAGCGTTCGGGCAGCACTTCGCAAGCGTCTCGAGGGCGAGTTGGCGGATATTCGGGGCGCACTCGCGGATGTGAAGGCCGAATAACGGTCCTGAGCTACTGCCGCGGCTTGCCTGCGGGCAGGGACGTTTCGTCAAATATACCGTTACCTTAGGGGGCTCGTCGCGCCGCACTAGCGTGTGGAGCATGGGACGTTCCCAGCCAGAGCGAGGGGCCTCGGGCAGTTCGGGAAAGAGTTCAGCAGCGCAGACTCATACTGGAAAGGAAAGGGGGGGCAGAGTATCCTTACGGCGCGGTTGTAACGTTCGTACGTAGCTAGAGATTCTTCCATGAAAAAATGTGCCCTCTTGAGTGTCTCCGATCGAAGTGGTCTTCCCGAATTGGCTGCAGCCCTTCATAAGGCTGGATATACCCTCCTGGCCACATCTGGAACCGGCAAAGCTCTCGATGAGGGCAAGGTCCCGTGGACCTCAGTTGAGTCGTATACAGGACTCGCCGAGCTCCTTGACGGGCGAGTGAAAACGCTCCATCCGAAGATTCACGGAGGTATCTTAGCGCGCAGAGATCAGCCTCATCATCTTAAACAGATGGAGGAGGCTGAGATCGGGCCGATCGATCTCGTTATCGTTAACCTCTATCCGTTCCTCAAGTACGTGCAGAGCGAAAAAGCCTCCAAGCCTGAAGAGATGACCGAGTTAATCGATGTTGGTGGTCCGACGATGATCAGAGCCGCTGCGAAGAATCACGCCTTCGTTCTGCCGCTTATTGATCCAGCCGATTACCCGGAGGTGATAGCGGCGCTCTCTCAACGCACCTCCGGAGATCCCTTCTCACTTGAGATGCGTCGCCGACTGGCCAGTAAGGTCTTTGCAACCCTTTCGCAGTATGATGGAGCTATAGCGAGATACTTTGGAGACCTTGTCTCTGCCGGGTCTGCTACCTCTGAATCGGCCGGGCTTCCCTCTGAGTGTACCGTCACCCTCTCCAAGGTTTCGGATCTTCGATACGGAGAGAATCCTCATCAACGGGCAGCCCTGTACCGGCCGAATTCCGATGCCTTGACCCTCTTTAGTGGACCTCGGTGGGAGCAGTTGGGTGGAAAGGAGTTGTCGTACAATAACATGCTGGATCTCGACGCGGGAATACGGCTCCTCTCTGATCTTCCAAGTGAGCGCACCACGGTGGCGATATTGAAACATCTCAATCCGTGTGGAGTTGCTGTTGGTAAGTCGGTGGTTGAGGCGATTGAACGGGCCAAGGAATGCGATCCTCGAAGCCATTTTGGGGGAGTCTTAGTTTGCAATCGCCCCGTTGATCGGGCGGCTGCTGAGGAGATACGGGGTGACTTCGCTGAGTTGGTACTTGCGCCTGACTTCGTCGAGGGGGCGCTCGATGTGCTTCGGACGAGCAAAAACTTGCGAATTCTGAAGGTGGATGTGTCGACCCTGAAGGGATTTGACGCTCGAACGGTGGCCGGTGGGGTGCTGGTTCAAGAGCCCGATATCGATCGTTCGCGTATCGCTCACGCGGCGCTCTCATCATCCCGTACTCCGAGCGATGAGGAGCTGGCGGATCTCGAATTAGCGTGGCGTATCGTTGGTCACGTCAAATCAAATGCCATCGTACTTGTTCGTGACGGGCTCCTCGTTGGGGTAGGAGCGGGACAGATGAGTCGCATCGATTCGGTGGAGCTTGCGATTCGCAAGGCGAAACTACACGGGCACCTCCTCAATGGAGCGGTAGCGGCGTCAGACGCTTTCTTCCCGTTCCCGGATTCGGTTGAAACGCTCGCAGCCGAGGGGGTGACCTGTGTGGTTGCTCCCGCAGGCGCGCGCAGGGACGATGACGTTAAAGAAACGGCGAATGCAAATAACCTCTCGCTATTCTTCGCGAGCGATCGACATTTTAGACACTAGAGACGAGGCTCGCATGAAAGTTCTTGTAGTTGGAAGTGGCGCACGGGAGCACGCACTATGTTGGCGGCTCGCGATGTCGAAGCAGGTTTCAAGGGTTATGTGTGCGCCAGGTAACGCCGGCATCGCTACCTGCGCAGAGGTCATTCCGATAGCGGCGACCTCCGTGCAAGATCTCCTCAGGCTTGCGCAAGAGAGAGGGGTTGATCTTACGGTGGTTGGTCCTGAGGTAGCGCTTGAGGCGGGTATCGTAGATCTCTTCCAAGCTCATGGGAAAGCGATAGCCGGTCCATCGAAAGCAGCCGCGCTCCTTGAGAGCTCAAAGGCCTTTGCCAAAGAGGTTATGGTCGCCGCTGGTGTTCCCACGGCGTCCTACGAGGTATTCACCGGCGAGCGAGAGCTGCGTGACTACTGTCACAAAAAGGGATCGCCGCTCGTGCTTAAAGCTGATGGCCTCGCGTCGGGTAAAGGAGTTTTCGTCGTTACAGACGCTAAGGACTTCGAGCCGGCCTTCCAGCAGCTCTTTGGGCCTCTTCGTGCCGAACGAGTAGTGGTAGAGGAGTTCCTTGATGGCGTTGAAGTGAGTTGCATCTTCGCGTGTAACGGAAAGGATCTGATCCCGCTGGCCCCCGCACATGATTACAAGCGTCTCCGAGATAATGACGAGGGACCGAACACCGGTGGTATGGGGTCTGTGTGTCCCTCTCCCCGTATCTCGGGCGCTGAACTTGAGTGGATTCAGGAGCGGTGTGCCGCGCCGATCCTTGCAGAGATGGCGAAGCGCGGGACTCCATTCTCTGGATTTTTGTACGCGGGACTCATGGTCCCTCGTGACGCAGCTCGTCGTCCGGAGGGAATTCGAGTTCTTGAGTACAATACCCGTCTTGGAGATCCTGAGTGTCAATCGATACTGGTTCGCTTGGCAAGCGAGCCCACGGAGCTGTTTCAGTGGATCGCGGGAGTTCGGATTGAGAAGCCAACGCTCGCCTGGCGCAACGAGGTCAGCACGTGCGTTGTGATCGCTTCCGATGGCTATCCAGAGGGTGTTGCCAAGGGAGATGAGATCGTCGGGGTTGAACTTGCGATTCTCGTTCCCGATGCGATCGTGTTTCACGCCGCGACCTCTGTGAATGATAAGGGGCGTCTGGTGTCACAAGGGGGACGCACCTTGAGCGTTGTTGGGTTGGGAAGCGATGGTGATGCCTCTCGACGAGTGGCGTATAAGGCTGTTGACCTTATTCAATTACGCGGACGTCGGGTTCGAAGAGATATCGGGAGCTAACGGGTATGATAAAATTCTTAGTGGGCTTTCTCATCGGTATCCTAGGGGTCCTGGCGATTCAAGAGCATTCGGAAGCCGCCGACATAAAGATTGTAGACTCAACTGGTCTCATACGGGCTGTTCGGGTCGTACGAGACTCCTCTCGAGTCACCGTCTCCGTAGTAGATCCGAAAGGGGTGCGAGGGGAGTGTGTCGCAACTAATATTGATGGTATCGCTTCAGAGCGTCGAGAGAACCTCTCCGCCAAGGGTGAGTGTTTATTTAATGGATTGGCCGCTGGTACCTGGCAGGTAACGGTTACGGGCGGAGCACACTGGCGAGTCCGGATCGATGAGTAGCTCCTGGCTCTCGCTCTACCCTCGAGAAGGAGATACTCCTCACGGACACGAGGGGCCGTTCAGCAGTTTGATGACGCGCAAAGAGGCGTTTGGCGCCATGGAGAACGGCCTGCGTTTTGATCTCATCGTGTTCGGCTGCGGACTCTCTGGAATTGCGGTAGCGCGGGAAGCTGCGCTCGCCGGCGCTCGGGTGCTTGTAGTTGAACCGGCCTATCCCGGTAGTAACGCGGGTGCGTGGCGGGATAGCCTCTTGAGAGAGGTGTCGAGATCTCCGTGGTCGCTTCTGAGATCGTGGGGAGATCTTCAGCGCATACTAACCTCGTTCGCTCCGCACCTCACCAAGGTTCGGCCCTATGAGGGCGCAGGACGCCGGGGTTTCGGTTCTCGCCTCGCCCTGCGAAGGCTTCATACCATAGCACGCTCGATCGGTTCACCGGAGATCGCTACGGGTATTCCCGATAGTGATGAGCGAACCCTTATTCGAGAGCTCGCTCTTGCCGCGCGACAGGAAGGTGTGTTTGTGATGGGTGCAACAACCGCCGGGTTCGTCGAGCGGGATGTTGAGAGCGGCACGTTCCGTATCGCGGTGCGCGATCTTTTAAGCGACGAGCAGCGAGTCGTAGGCGGTGGTGGTATCTTTGTGGACCCCACCTTCTCGCAGTCCTTGGTCAGTCGGATCGGGACCCCGATTACGAAGTTGCCTCGAGTGGTACGTCCACACCTGGCCGTCGTATGTTCCGTGGAGGGGAGCCGCGAGCTGGATTTTGTGCGGGACGTGGAGCTCGCAGGTGGTGGTCTCGGTACTGTGTGTCAGCTTTGCCCAGGAGTGGTGGAGGTCACCCTTCTTGATGTTAACGGTGGTGCCGACAGCGCTACGGTTTCAAGCCTCGTCCGACAGGTGTGCGAGGCGAGTGGCTCTACATTCATCCGGGAGGTCAGTCGTCGTAGCGTTGGAAGTGTCTACGGTGGTCACATCGCAGTAGAGAACCGACGTGGAATCCTTATAGCCCATGACGGAGCGCCCTGGAGGTTTCTCACGGTAGTTCAAAAGACCCTCACCTACATCGAGGGGGATGAAACCGCGCGACGCTCTCGGCGCCCGTTGCCCGGCGAGTGGAGAGGGGGGGAGCGAGAGGAGTTCGTCGAAAAAGCACGCAGTGCCGGTGTATGTGCGGACACTATCGCCGCCGTTATCGAACGGTGGCATGGGCGAGTTCGTTATATCCCTGAGATGGAGCGGGGATTTGAAGAGGTCTGTAGCGGAGTACTTCGGGGAGAGATAGCGCTTGCCGTCCTCAGTGATCAGGTATCGTCACTTGAGGAGCTTCTTTTTGGATCGCTCGCCCTCCACACGGTGCCGGGGTGGCGTGAGCTTGTCGCGCCGATCGCTGCTGTGTTGGTGGAGACGGGCGCGGTTCCCTCGGAGGCTGCGGCTATCGAGCGGGCGTTTGCTGCGATGTCGGCCGCGTAGGGAGCTGGCTCGATAAAGAGGTCTGACCCCGCGACATCATGAGGGTCCGTCACCTGCCGTGGGAGAGCCCATATCCGTGGTTGCGATGGTGTGGACGTGCCTCTACCCGTTCCTAACTAGGGTTTCAGGACGATCTTTCCGAACTGTTGGCCATCCTCAAGACGCTTAAGCATCTTCATTCCCTCTGACAACGGAGCAACGGTATCGATAGGTATGCGGATCTTGTGTTGGAAGATAAACTCCATAGCCTCGGTGAAGTCCGAGCGACTACCCATCGTTGAACCTATGAGCGATACCTGCTTCGTGAAGAGCAGGCGGTTGTCGAACGAAAGTTCGTATCCCTTGGTGTTGCCTACCGTGACGATACGACCACCTCGTGCGACGCTTCGCAGGCTCTTTGGAAAGGTTTTTGCCCCTACGTTGTCTACTACGACATCGACACCTCGTCCCTTGGTGAGCTTGAGGACCTCGGCGGGCCAGTCTTGATGGGTTGTATAATCAATGACCGCTGAGGCGCCGAGCGCCATCGCCTTCTCAAGCTTGGCAGGAGAGGAGGAGAGTGCGATCACGTTTGCTCCGGCTGCTCGAGCGAGTAGGATCGAGAGGGAGTTCACCCCACCACCGGAACCAACCACCAATACGGTCTCCCCAGGACGAAGGTGCGCGCGCTTAAAGAGCATGCGCCAGCAGGTGAGGCCGACGAGTAGGGGAGCTGCCCCCTCCTCGAACGACACTGTGTCGGGGAGTCGAAAGAGATTCGTTGCCGGCACACACACGTACTCCGCCATGCCACCTCGAACTTGTTCCCCAAGGATCTTAAACCCCGGGCTGAGGCTATCTTCCCCTTTGCGGGTCCACTCATCGTCCGAGGTGATGATTCCAGGATTGACGATGACTCGGGTGCCAGGGACCCACGTTGTTCCCGGTGTGTTGACTGCCACTATCTCACCAGAGACATCTGAACCCGTGATATGGGGCATCTCCACGTTGAGACCTTTCCATCCCCGTCGCACCCAAATATCGAGATGGTTAAGGGCGACCGCTTTAACTCGAACGAGGGCCTCCCCGGGCCTTGGCTCCGGTTGAGGGATATCCGCATACTTAAGTGTATCTATCTCTCCGTGTTGCTCAAAGAATATCGCTTTCATAGGTCTCGTTGATGCTATGCGTGACTTGAGATACGGCTAGGCACATCGCCGTCACCTCACTCTTAGATAAGCACTCCAGTGGTGAAACAGGCAAGGGGAATCGAAGGATTGAGAATGATTGGTCGAGGATCGTGAAGGAATCCCTGAGATGCTCTGCTTACGGGCGCACCAAGGTGATACAATGCCACCCGCCCTCACTCATCTCCTCATCCAAAACCCATGCGTGGTTTTCGATATACGTGTCGACCACGGAGTCCCGTACGAGCTCCGTAATGCCCGACATGATCGCCACGCAGCCGGGGAGGGCGAGTCGCGTAACCTCGGGGGCGAGTTGAACGAGCACCTCACCGTATAGGTTGGCCAGTATCAGGTTGAAGGGCCGATTGAGCTCTTGAATAGGTGTGAGCGCTGGTGAGATGAGATGGGAGAGCTTGTTAAGAGCTACGTTGTCGATGGCATTTGTAATCGCGAAGGGGTCGTTATCGACAGCCTCCACCGAGCGATTAAATATCTTAGCCGCAGCGATAGCCAGGATCCCGCTTCCCGTTCCAAGGTCGAAGATCGAGAGGTCTTTTCCTGCCAGCTCCGCTGTTCGTTCACTGAGCGTTTGAAGGATCATCCGGGTGGTTGGATGATGCCCCGTGCCGAATCCCTGCCCCGGAATAATTTTAATCGTGGTAGGCTCCGATAGGGAGGTATCTTCGATTGTCTCCACAGGGATGACTTTGAGGGTGCCCGCGCTCACAGGTTGCCAAACCTCAGAGCACTGTTGGTTCCAATTCTCCTCCTCTACGGGGGCTACGGAGACGACCGTGCAACTTTCCCCGGACGCAAAGGCTGCAAGGCGCTCTGCCTCAACACGCTCACCGTTTATAAAGCACGATATCCGTCCATCGGCCTCCACCGTGGTGCCAGCAGCTCCCCGCTCTATCAGTGAACAGCACAGGGTGTCTACCTCCTCGCCCGAGAGGAGAGGAGCGGGTTTGAGCGTTATGCGAAACCATTCCATAGAGACCGCACAAATAAACACCCCGCGTATCCCTCAGCACATGGAGAGGGACACGCGGGGTATGACGGGGAGTTCCTTACTCCGCGCGCATTAGATCGCTTTCTTGATGGTGGCTACGAGTTGGTCCTTTGGAACCGCTCCCACAACACGATCCACCTCAGCTCCACCCTTGAAGATAATAAGGTTAGGGATAGCTCGAACGCTGTACTGAGCGGGGCTCTTAGGATTGTCGTCTACGTTTACCTTGACGATGGAGACCTGGCCGCCGAGCTCCTTGGCGATTTCATCGAGGACAGGCGCGATGCTCTTACAGGGACCGCACCACGGCGCCCAGAAATCGACAACTACTACGGGGGTTGAGGCTTTGAGTACCTTATCCTCGAATTCTGCGTCAGTTATCTCTGCTACGTTTCCGGCCATAAAAGTCCTTCCAAAACTACATCTGCGTACCTGTTGGTTCCTATCTCCACACTCCCCGAGGGAAGGGCGGGTGGGGCCACGAGAGTACTATTTTAATCATGTGGGAACCCTAAGAGGGATCCTCTCTCAGCGCCGTCGGGGCTGACCAGATGGATTATTGAACAAGGAGTCGGGGGAGTAAATCCCCGAAAGCGTCCCGTTTGTTGTCTTTTTCCCTCAGTCTTTAAGGGCTTAGACGAGCTGGGGTGTAACCCCTGCAAATTTTACCGTCCTACTTTAAGTTGTTTGAACCTATTTGCCCCTCTCCGGCGTCATAAGTTTAACGAGTTTAAAGTAGGGGCGGTGGCCAAAACGGCCTCCGTATGCCCTACGTTAACGGGGGGTTCGTATGACTAAGACAACGATCGGTGGGGGCAGGCTCTCACATCCCATTCTTGTAGTTGACTCGTACGCCAGAGGCATATCGATTGGACGGATAGACCCAGCCGGGTCAGGCCTTGAGCTAGAGATGGATGGGGAGCGGTCCACACCGATGTCGCTCCGAAGTCGGTACGTGATGAAGCAAGGGGAGCCGCTCGCCGACCTCGAGCGACACCTTCAAAGGCTCTCGATGAAGGGAGAGCTGAGAAGAACCACGATCGTTTTTGGCGTCACCACCGATCCGTTTCATCCCTTCGATGAAAAGTTCGCAACGAGCATGAAGTTCCTCGAGCTCTTCGAGCGCTACGTCCCGGGAAGGCTGGTCATTCAGACCCGCTCTCCCCTCGTGGTTATTGGCTTACCGATGCTCAAGAAGGTTAGGGAGACCACCTACGTATCGATCGGTATCGAGACCCCTCTCGAAGAGGTTGCCCGTCGCTACACCCCGGATCTTCCGACCGTCGAGGAGCGCTGGAAAACGATGCGGGCTCTACGTAGGTTTGGGCTCAGGGTGGGGGCTCAAGTGGCTCCAATTTTGCCCTACGGAGATTGGCGAAACGACGCGATGGCGTTCGCTGATAAGCTCTGTGCCGAGGCGGATTACGTGACCGTGCGTTCGATGATTCAGACGTGTGGGGTTCCTCGACCTACCACGCCGCTGGCTCGAAAGCTCGCGAGTGACCGACAGTTCTTCTGGTTGAGGCAGGATACCCATACGCCCCTTCTGGACGGAGTGGCGACGGTGAACTCCAAGAAGCTCTTTCATCCCGCAGGGCTCCAGCCGGTCGACCCACAACTGAAGCTGTTCGCGAAAGCGTGAGGGTGAGCACATAAATCTCCCTTGCGGAGATCCCCCGTTCACGGGAACGTACCTCGCGAGATGTAGTGAGGGCGCCGAGAGGGGTGTCCGCTCCGAAAAGGGGATCTGAGGGTATGCGAGTTGCGATTGTTGGTGGGGTGCGGACGCCCTTTGTAAAAGCGGCCGGGGTTTTTTCAAAGTATTCGGCCCTTGATCTCGGTAAACATGTCGTTGTGGGTTGTATTGAAAAGCTCGGTCTCGACCCAAGTGTTGTCGAAGAGCTCTACTTCGGCACGGTGCTACTTGATCCGCGCATTCCGAACATGGCTCGAGAGATAGTGCTCCGCTCTGGACTGCCAAAGACTATCGACGGGCACTTTATCGCCAATAATTGTATCACGGGTCTCGTCGCAGCGAGTGCTGCGGTCGATGCGATCGCATCCGGTCGTATTTCATGCGCTATCGTGGGCGGGAGTGAGTCGATGTCGCAGCCCACCCTGACGTTCCCGAGAAAAGGGGAGCGGTTTTTTATCAGCATGGCAAAGGCTCGCAGCTTGGGAGCTAAGATGGCGCTGCTCGCCTCGTTCCGCCCGGGTTTTCTCGCTCCACAGGCGCCGAGCCCGAAAGAGCCCTCAACCGGTCTGACCATGGGACAACATTGTGAGCTCATGGCGCAGGAGTTCAAGATATCGAGAGAGGATCAGGACCAGATCGCGTGTGCGAGTCATCAACGCGCTTCCGAGGCCCGGTCGGCTGGTTTCCTCGCCGAGCAGATCCTTCCTCTGGGAGGGATCTCAGAGGATAACCTCGTGCGCCCCGACACCTCTATGTCCGCGCTCGCTGCCCTCAAGCCCGTTTTTGACCGTAGCGCGCGGGGTACGATAACGGCCGGGAACGCCAGTGCCCTCACAGACGGTGCCTCAGCGGTTGTACTGATGTCCGAGGATCTGGCTCGCAGGCAGAATCGAGAGATACTTGGTTTCATCGACAGTATTCAGTTTGCGTCGGTTCCCCCAGGAGATGGTTTGTTGATGGCGCCAGCGTTGGCGCTTCCGCGACTGTTGAAGCGACACAATCTCCAGTTCCGAGATATCGACCTCTTTGAGATTCATGAGGCTTTTGCCGCGCAGGTGTTGTGTAACATGAAGGTGTGGCGCGATGGATGGAGCCGTTATCCCACAACTGAGGTCCGAGGGGAGATTCCCGGAGAGAAGATGAACGTGGCCGGGGGCTCTATCGCGTTAGGACATCCCTTCGCAGCAACAGGTGGCCGCCTGATGCTCACCATCTGCCAAGCATTGCGGCAGCGAAAGCAGTCGAGAGGCGCTATCAGCATATGTGCTGCGGGTGGGGGAGCGGGGGCTATGATAGTATCGATGCCTTGATAATCGATCCAGGTATCGAGCTTTCAACCTGCGTATCTTTGTCGATGATGAAACTTGCGAACGGGAGGCTCCGGCACCGCGCAACGTTCGACTTAAAAGTCTTGCCTAAAGTCATCCTCAATCTCGTCGTACAATCGATCCTCTCGATTATCCTCGGGGTAGGGAGCGTCCCCATACCGCTGCGTCGACTCACCATACCGCTGCGTCGACTCGGGGGGATACGTCGAACGGTCGCTCTCGAAGCGACGCCCTCTCTTAAGCTCCTCTATCTCGCGGCGTTGGCGCTCTAACTCCCGCTCTTGACGACGTAGTCGCTCCTCCTGCTCATCGGCTCGTTGGCGCTGTGCGTCTCCCTGAGCACCGATCAAGGCACCCCCAAGGGCACCGGCTCCCGCACCTATCGCAACACCAGCGCCTGCATTTCCGCTTTGATTGCCGACAACCGCGCCCACTCCGGCTCCCAGAGCCGAGCCAGCCGCGGTGCCAGCTACCGTATTGTTGAGAGCGAACTCTCGGTCGCTACAGCCGGACAACGAGAGTAGGGAGAGGCAAACAAATAAGAGGGCCTTTTTCATATCCATGTGGTGAGGGTAGGCGATACGGGGGTCGTCTCTACTGATGACCACCTGTCTACTAACAGAGAGGTAGCGCGGGCGCGAGTAGAAAACATGCTTTCGACGCCTGGGGTAGTGATGGTGACCTCCTTCCGGGTTCGCACGATGGGGTTGTGTGCCCCAAAAAATCGACGAACTGCGATACGTTCCCCGGTCGTATCCCCCCGTGAAAAAGCGGAACTCCCTCATTTGACACGTTTATTAGGAGGTTGGCGGAGGCTCAAAAAAAGAGCTTAAGGTTTTGTGGCTAAAAGCCGTAACTCATCTTAGCGGGAGGAAACTCCTGTCGGTCAAAGCGGCGATAGCAGCTCACGTGAGACCTAGTGAGAGCAGTGCTAAAAAAGCGAGCTGGTACTTAACAATTAACGGTTAGTTTCTGACACCTGTGCACACCTAGTGGTGCCCAGGGAGGAAGAACTTACTGTGGTCGGTGTCGGGAGTTATTGGCATCTTTGGCAATCCTCATCGAAGGATTGTCGGAGCGACATCGATAATTTCAAGGAGGAAATACTATGCCAATCAATATCAACACCAACATGGTGTCCCTACGTGGTCAGCGGTTGCTCAATCAAACCTCAGAGAATCTCGCCGGTACCTTTAGTAAGTTGAGTTCTGGTCGGCGCATTAACAGAGCATCTGATGATGCAGCGGGTCTTGCTATCGCTGAATCTCTTCGCGCTCAAGCTCGAGTGACCGGTCAGGCACTCCGTAATACCAACGATGGTATCTCGACGATCGCTATCGCTGATGGAGCCTTGGGTGAGGTTGCGACCATCTTGAATCGTCTCGCAGAGCTGGCTTCTCAGTCAGCAAACGGAACGATCACGACGACGCAGCGCTCTGTGATATCGAACGAGTTCGTGGCACTAAGCTCAGAAATTGAGCGTATTGCTGCATCGACTGAGTTCAACGGTATCAAGCTCCTCTCGGGGAATAGCGTTGTTACGGTTCAAGTAGGACTTGGTTCGGGAGCTACCTCTCAGATCGGGTTCACGAACCAGGTTGCAACGTTACAAGGAATCGGGCTCGGGGATGCTGCTGGCGCTCTGACCTACTCGATTAACGGAGAGACAGAGACGGCGGCTGCAACAGCAGCTCGTTTGGCACTCGACGCAGTAAACAATGCGATTTACTCCGTCGGAGCCTCTCGAGGTATTCTCGGAGCGGTTGAATCCAGACTTTCGACTGCGATCAACAACCTTGGTGTAGCGCGAGAGAATATCGTTGCCGCTGAGAGCCGAGTGCGAGACGTGGATGTAGCCGAAGAGGCTGCGAACATGACTCGACTGAACATCCTCCAACAGGCGGGTGCAGCGGTTCTTGCTCAAGCGAATCAGGCGCCAACCTTGGCACTCCAGCTCCTGCGATAACAGGGCCGGATTAGGTAGTAGAGTAAAAAGGCTCATCAGCGCTGCGGCGCTGGTGGGCCTTTTTCTTTGTGTTCGTAGAGAACGGAAGCGCTGCGACATGGAATTGACTCACGCACCAAAAAAAAGAGGCCGAGGCAAAAAAAGAGGTCAAGATTTTGACACAGAGTGCCGTAACTAATTCTAGCGGGGGGAAACTCCTGATGGTCGAAGCGGTGATTACAGCTCACGTTAGACCTGGCAATAGCAGTACAAAAAAGCGAGCTGGTATTTAACGTAGCAGTTAGTTTCTTACCGATGTACGCAGTTAGTGGCGGGCAGGGAGCGAGAAATTGCTGTGGTCGGTGTCGGGTGTATTGGCATCTTTGGCAATCCTCATCGCAGGGTTGACAGAGCGACATCGATAACTTCAAGGAGGAAATAGTATGCCAATTAATATTAACACCAACATGGTGTCCCTACGCGGTCAGCGGTTACTTAATCAAACCTCTGACAGCCTGTCGAACACCTTTAGTAAGTTGAGTTCCGGTAAGCGTATTAACCGCTCGTCTGATGATGCAGCGGGTCTCGCTATTGCTGAATCTCTTCGAGCGCAGGCTCGAGTGACTGGTCAGGCGTTACGTAATACCAACGACGGTATCTCAACCATTGCTATCGCTGACGGTGCTTTGGGTGAGGTTGCGACCATCTTGAATCGTCTCGCAGAGCTGGCTTCTCAGTCAGCAAACGGAACGATTACGACGACGCAGCGCTCTGTGATATCGAACGAGTTCGTGGCACTCAGCTCAGAAATCGAGCGAATTGCCGCATCGACCGAGTTCAACGGTATCAAGCTCCTCTCGGGGAACAGCACTGTTACCGTTCAAGTGGGAATGGGTTCGGGAGCTACCTCTCAGATCGGATTCACCAACCAGAATGCAACGCTGCAAGGCATGGGTCTCGGTAACGCATCTGGAGCTCTGACGGTTTCGATTAACGGAGAGTCAGAGACCGCGGCTGCAACAGCAGCTCGTTTGGCACTCGACGCCGTAAACAGTGCGATTTACTCCGTGGGAGCCTCTCGAGGTTTCCTAGGAGCGGTTGAATCAAGATTGTCGACTGCGATCAACAACCTTGGTGTGGCGCGAGAGAACATCATCGCAGCTGAGAGCCGAGTGCGAGACGTGGATGTAGCCGAGGAAGCTGCAAACATGACTCGACTGAACATCCTCCAACAGGCGGGTGCAGCGGTTCTTGCTCAAGCGAATCAAGCGCCAACTTTGGCACTCCAGCTCCTGCGATAACAGGGCCGGATTAGGTACTATAGTGAAAAGGCTCATCAGCGCTCCGGCGCTGGTGGGCCTTTTTTTGTGCTCCGAAGTTCAAGGTGTCGTCGGATACTTGTCATCTTTGCCAGTTGATTTGACACCTTAGTGTGGCAAATGCCGTTTGGCTAATTCTTGTACTACTCCCCCGAGAGAGTGCGCATCGAAAGGATATACCACTCGTCTCGATGCTCGTTGTTTCTCGCACCATCGAGCCCTGTGCCTAGCAGGGAGAGTGGCGACCCTTTGCCAATTGGTTCGGGAACCAAGGCACAGGGTACCTCGATTCGCGTCGCGAAGTTTTGGTCGAAGAGGGGCACGACTGCCAAGGTTCGGGATATGTCTAACGCACGTAAAGGTATGAAATCGGCTTTGTGGCCATCTCTGGGGATTATGCTGCTCGCTATCGCGACGATGGTTCCAGGGGCCTATGCGGCCGATGGAAAGATCTACGTGATTCGAGAGCCGGGAGGGGTTATTCGTTTTACCACGAAACCCCCGCAAGAGGGTCAACAAGCCGAGATCTTTACCGCTCGGGCAAATGGTTTCAGCTATTACCGAAAGATGAGGGCGAGGGGGGGGAGGCGCCTTCACTCGGCTGCGGTGTTCGAGCGAGCTATCCTGGACGCTGCTCGAAGACATAGGGTTGATCCTAATCTCATAAAGGCTGTTATTCATGTCGAGTCGGGGTTTAACCCTCGGGCGGTGTCGCCAAAGGGGGCCCAGGGGTTAATGCAACTGATGCCCGGTACCGCGCGGATGCTCGGGGTGCGAAATGCGTTCGTGCCGGAGTTAAACATCCATGGAGGCACCCAGTATCTTGCCCAGCTCCTGAAGCGCTACGGAAATGAGGCCCATGCCCTTGCGGCGTATAACGCCGGCGATGTGCCGGTCCAGAGGTATAACGGTATTCCTCCATATTCTGAGACCCAAAACTATGTCAGGCGTGTACTGCATCTGAAAAAGCAGTATACTGCCGTGGCCCATGGCTAACTGGTACAAACGAATTCCTAATTGGCTGACCTTCTTGCGGCTGATACTCATCCCGGTGTTCGTTGCCGTTCTGATAGAACCTAGCCGAAATTCGCTCAACATCGCGGCGGTCATCTTTGTATTCGCTGCGCTCACGGATTACTTGGATGGGTACATCGCTCGCCGATACAAAGCTATCAGCGATTTCGGGAAGCTTTTTGATCCCTTGGCGGACAAGATTCTCGTAATGGCTGCGCTCGTGATGCTGGTCTCTCTGCGAGATGATAATTGCGTCTCGTTCGTGCCTGGCTGGATGGTTGCGCTCATCCTGGCGCGGGAGCTATGGATCACCGGTCTCAGAGCCTTCGCGGCCAAGGATGGAACGATCGTGGCGGCGAAATCTGGCGGTAAGGTCAAGAGCGCCTTACAAATGATCGCGATCCTGGCGCTGCTGCTCTACGATTATTCCTTCACCGTTTTGGGGTTCCGCGTTACTGCTCAATTTCTGGGTCTCAATATCCTGATAGTGTCTCTCGCGTTCTCGTACCTTTCAGCGATCGATTATTCCCTCGCTATCCTCATGCCGCAGCACGGGTCGCTTGCCGACATTACGAAACGGCTCAGTTCGACCGTATTGGGGAGTGGAGAGGGGGGCGATGTGTCGGAGAGTAAGGTGGTCTCGGATGGAGATACAAACGAATCGGGGAAGCCTGAGTAGTCGTGGTTAGGCTCGGGTCGCCTCAGACCGGAGCTCGATAATGGGAAAGATAAAGATGGAGGCGTGGCTCTTCGCACGAGCCCGCACGTCCTTCGACAAAGGCGATTCGTGGTAGCCGGAGTGGAGTGCCTCGTTGGGGGCTGGTGAGGCGCATCCAGCTCTTCGCTCCATGTTTTATTGAGGGGGCGCGTCAGAGCGGACCTCGTCTCAGGGAAGGGGCTCTCGTGCTCTCCAAATCCGAAAACTGGGTAGTGCTTTCTTGTTTTAAGAATGTTAAACCTACCACCGTGTCCGTGTGGACGCCTCAAAAGGTGTTTTGGGTCGTTTTCGGATCGTGTCGGTTCGACAGAGCCGACGTCCCTTCCATTATGTGTAGTTTTAAGCGATAGCAGTTCCGATGCGAGTAGAGCGTTTAGACATCTTCGGGTTCAAATCATTCATGGAGCGCCTGGTTCTTCCCCTTGAGTCGGGAATTACTGGCGTGGTTGGACCTAATGGCTGCGGAAAATCAAATATCATTGATGCTCTTCGTTGGGTGCTCGGCGAGACTCGAGCGTCGTCGCTGCGAGGCGACACACTTGAGGACGTTATCTTCAATGGAACGGAGTCGTTCCGGCCTCTCGGTCTCGCAGAGGTTTCTCTCGTCATTCGGGCCGATAAAGGGACGCTCTTTCAAGATCTCTTGAGCTACTATGAAGAGACCGAAGCCGCCAACGTTGTTGAGCCTGGTAATGAGGCTACGACGGTAGAGGCGACACCCGCGCCGCTTCTAGCGGGCACGCCTGAGAATACCGACCGGATTGAGATGCCCTCCATTGAGGAGGAGGCCTCCCAAGGTGAACATGTGAGCGCTGCGACCGAGCAGGGAGCTGTTGAGGTCGCTCAGCAGCCAGCGCCGAACACTCCCGGCAAGATAGAGATAGCCGGGGAGGTCGTTTCGGGCGATTTCCTCTCAGATATCAGAGCATCTCTCTCCAAGTACTCATGGCTGCAATCGGTGACCGAGGTACAGGTTACCCGTCGCCTCTATCGAAGTGGCGAGTCGGAGTTCTTCCTTAATAAGGTCCCGTGCCGTCTCAAAGATATTAAAGAGTTCTTCCGTGTGGTGGGGCTCGCGGCTCGTGGATACACGATCATCGCTCAGGGCGAGATCGGTCGAATTATTACCGCTAAACCTGACGATCGTCGCATCGTGATCGAGGAGGCGGCTCACATCGCGGGATTCCGTGAGCATATGAACGCGGTATCGAAGCGAGTTGACGATACCCAGGCTCAGGTCGTTCGCCTTGACGATGTTATCAAAGAGGTAACCCGACAGGTTGGAAGCTTGAAGCGCCAGGCAGCCCGCGCTATCGCTCGAGCGGAGATCAAAGAGGAGTTGAAGGTAGCAGAGCGAGAGCTTTTCGCCGACACCTTGTTGCGACTCTTGAAGCGCGTGGGGGAGAGCGCCCACAGAGCTAGCCAGTTGGAGCATGAAGAGCAGGTTGCTCAAGGGGCTCTTGAGGAGGCGCGACGTGTTGAGCAGGAGTCCCGTGATGAGGGGAATCGGTTCGATGCGGAGGTTGAACTGTACCGAACTCAAGCTGAGCAGCTGCGAGATGAGTTGCATAGACGACAACGCGAGGTCAACACCCGTGAATCTCGCTTGCGAGAGCTCAACTCGGTCATGCAGGCCCGCACTACCGAGATCGCCCGACTTGAGGAGCGAAAGAACACACTGTTGGCTCGACGTCAGGATTCTCAGAGCGCCCTCACCAATCTAGAAACGCAGGCGATGGAGATTGAGGAGGGATTGACCTCTCTCGATCTCTCTGGTGAGGAGGAGCTCGCGCGACTGACTCAAGAGATAAACACGCTTCGTGAAGATCAGCGGAATAAGGAGCGGACTATCAGAGAGCTCCGCGACAAGCTTGTGTCGGCGCAGAGTCGACGTGAGGCGTTGCAGGCCCAACTCACAGCGGCATCTCCACTGACCCAGCTCAAGCGAGCGCTGGGTGGAGAGTTCCAGATGCCAGCCGAGGTAACCGGCGACTTCAACCTGTTAGTCGATGGAATCACCGTCCCTGACCGATACGCGAAGTGCTTGCAGGCAGTGCTCGCTGAGCGCGCATCCTTCTTGGTGGTCGATAACGTTTCGAAGGTGGCGCGAAGTTTCCAGGAGATGGTCCTCAAGGCGGATCCTCAGAACAAAAAGGGGATCGGTCTCGGGCTTTTCGCGCAGCTCCCTGCACCAACATCGAGCGGGCGTTCTGTGGTGCCAGTAGAGGGTGTCACACCGATACTTGATTTCATCAAGACCTCCGATTGGAGCAAGGGATTGGTAGAGCGACTTCTTTCGAACGTGTGGGTGGCGCCGGATCTCGATACCGCCATTAAGTTCTCTGAGGCGCAAAGCTCGTCTGGGGAACCGCCGCTCGATCTCGTGGTGGTGACAGAGACGGGGGATCTTCTCTCTCCGTGGAGCTTCTACAGCCTCCGTCACGAGGGGGGAATCATCCAGGTCAAGAACAAGGTAGATGAGGCCACCAGCATCATCGAGGAGAATCAGGGGGCCTACGACACTATCGTCGCCGAGCGTGATGCGACGGTTGCTCGGCTCAATGAGTGTGAGAAGCGGCATGCTGAGCTCGTGCGTGCGATTCAACAGGCGCAGCAGAGGCTCCGTGAACTTTCGAATCGTCAGGGAGAGATCCGTGGACGTTTGGCGAGTGAGGCGAAGATGCTCCAGCAGCTCGACGCCGATGTGCAGCGCATCGAGCCACAGGCACAAGAGTTGCGGAGTCAGATAACCGCACTTGAGGGTGCTGTGCTTGAGCTCGCGCACGAGATCGAAGAGCTTAAGTTGCAGGATAACTCAGAGCTTGAGAGCTCCTACCAGGAGGTGACCGCCAATCTTCGTGAGGTCGAGGAGAAGCGTCGAGGGGTTCGGGATGGCGTTACGAAGCTGCTCCGAGACCTAGAGTTTAAGCGTCAAGGACACGAGGCAGCCCGCGACCGATTGGTTCGTGAGCGGATGGCCGGTGAGCGAATTAAGGGTGAGCTCGGTAGTGCAGAGAACGCACTGCGAGAATCCTTTGGTGAGGAAGCCCTTGAGGAGGTTCGCGCGGGTCAAGAAAACACGGAGCTTCTCGAGGACCAATCCCGTCG
This sequence comes from Pseudomonadota bacterium, assembly GCA_041178185.1. Taxonomy (GTDB): domain Bacteria; phylum Bdellovibrionota_C; class UBA2361; order UBA2361; family OMII01; genus OMII01. The sequence continues at coordinate 14,526 of JBEGVS010000024.1, read as the reverse complement.
AGAATTGGACGGTCGTGTAACTTCGATGCGTCAACGATTGGAGCGAGAGGGAGAGGTCGATCCCTCTGTTATCGAGCAGCACGAGGTTGAGGGGAAGCGACTTGAGGACCTTACCACCCAACGTGAGGACCTGGTGCGGGCGATCGAGACCCTCTCCGTTACCCTCGTTGAGCTTCAAGAGGCGTGCGCTCGTCGGTTCATCCAAACCTTTGAGACGATCAGCAAGAATTTCGCAATCTTTGGTCCAAAGCTCTTCGGTGGTGGAAAAGCCGAGCTGCACCTCGAGAATCCAGAGAAGCCTCTCGAGAGTGGAGTTGAGATCCTGGTATGTCCTCCAGGTAAGAAGCCTAAGAGCATCGATCTCCTCTCGGGTGGAGAGAAAGCGCTCTGCGCTATTGCGCTGGTGTTCAGTATGTTCATGGTTCGTCCGAGTCCGATCTGCGTACTCGACGAGGTTGACGCTCCCCTTGATGAGGCTAACGTCCATCGATTCGTCGCGTTCATTAAGGAGATGAGTGCTCGCACGCAGTTCCTGATGATTACGCACAACAAGGCGTCGATGGCAGCTGCTGATACCCTGGTAGGTGTGACGATGCCGCAACCTGGTGCGTCGAAGGTGTTAACGGTGTCGTTGCAAGACGCTGAGAAGCACGCCGGATAGGAGCCCGCTGCCGGGTAGCGCACGGAAGCGGATATCGTAATGACGCCTAGGAATAAAGGGTCGTATCGTGCACCGACGGTCGGTCGGTGTGGCTTTTTGTTGTGGTAGGTGTATGTTCGACGATATGCAAGATCTGTACGCATTTGTTTATTCGGTGATAGCTGCGGTTGATGCCGAGATATCGCTTCTTGTTCTCGGTGTAGTCCTTCTCTATTGCGTTGTTGCAATCATCTCACTCAAAGCAAGGAACGCTCAGGAAGCTTCACAGAAAGAGATCGGCCTGCTGAGGGCTGAGGTTGATAAACTCGCCCAAGAGATCCGTGGTTTGCGGGGGCAAATCAGCGCTCGGGCTACGCCGGCAGTCACTCCGGGAGTTGCACAGGAGGAGCGGGTTGAAGAAGCGCGAAAGGTAGAGCGGGTTGTCCCGTCTGTACCGGAGGTGCTGGGTGCACCTGTACCTTCCGCTGCTCCCGGCGCGCCAGCTGCGATGCCGGAACCGATTCCCGTCATTGAGAAGATAGTCCCACAGGAGGCCGCGCCCTCAACGATAGCGAAGGGAATGGCGAAGAGCCGAACGAGCCTTCTCGGAAAAATTAAGAACCTCTTCACCGGTCGCAAGAGTGTCGATCTCGCCACCATAGATGATCTCGAAGAGATGCTGATCACGAGCGATGTCGGTGCTCGGGTCGCTGATGCGCTCGTACAGGTCGTTAAGGAGAGGGCCGCTCTCCACCAAGAGGTTACAGAGGGTGAGCTTCGGGAGCTACTCAAGGATGGTATTCGAAAAGAGCTCATACCGGTGCCTTCCGAACACCGCATCTATCAACCGGTCGGTACCCCCCTCGTCATCCTCGTCGTTGGTGTGAACGGCGTTGGAAAAACAACTACGGTGGCGAAATTAGCAACTCGGTACCAAGAGCAAGGAAAGAAGGTGGTGGCGATAGCGGCCGATACCTTTCGGGCGGCAGCAGTTCAGCAGCTTAAAGAGTGGGGAAACCGCACCGGCTTCTCTGTGTACAGTGGGGCCGAGAATGCAAAGCCTGCGGCCGTAGTATTTGATGGTATGGTTGCAGCGAAGGAGCAGGGAGCGGATGTTGTGCTGATCGATACAGCCGGACGCCTCCATACAAAATCAAACCTGATGCAGGAGCTTGAGGGGGTTCGTAACTCTATCCGTCGACACGTTCCGGACGCCCCCCATGAGACGATCCTTGTAGTGGATGGAGTGAGTGGACAGAACGCGCTCTCGCAGGCAAGGGAGTTCCATGCAAGCACTCCGCTCACCGGTCTTGTCGTGACGAAGCTCGATGGAACGCCAAAGGGGGGTATCATCGTAGCGATCTCTCAAGAGCTCAAGGTTCCGGTTTTCTACGTTGGTGTTGGAGAGAAGGCGCACGATCTTCTCCCGTTTTCGGTGGATGAGTTCGTGGACGGTTTGTTGAGTGAGGAGGGGGAGACAAACTCTGTAGTTCGACCTCCTGTCTCCTCACGTGGGGATGGTGAAGCGGCAACCGCAGTGTAGGTAAACGGAGGGTAGGCGAACTATGGAGCAATCGAAAAACGTCCCGATCCACATCCTGACTCAGTTCGATATCGCCGGTACACTGCATAATGTGGAGGAGCTCAAGCGGGGTCACATCAATAGAACCTACATCGGGTATTGGGACGTCAATGGAGCCCGTAAGCGCTACATCCATCAATCGGTGAACCATCGAGTTTTTACCGACATAGAGGCGCTCATGGGTAACCTTGAGATAGTGACGGAAGCGCTTCGCGAAGATCTGCACGCGCGGCCAGTTATTGCTGGTGAAACGACCTTGACCTTAATTCGCGCTAAGAGCGGTGCCTCGTATCTCCGGGATGAGAGCGGGGAGTACTGGCGGAGCTTTGAGTATATTGAGAATACGGTCTCGTACGATGTGTGCCCGAGTACGCATGTGGCTCGGGAAGCTGCCGCAATTTTAGGACGGTTTCAACGCGCGCTCTCCAAGGTCTCCGCTTCGAGCCTGAAGGATACGATCCCCTATTTTCACCACGGACTCCGACGCTACGATGCTTTCGCGAAGGCGTTGAAGGAGGACTGTGAGGGGAGAGCTCGTGAGGCGATGGTAGAGATAGATTTTGCACAGTCTCGAAGGGAGCTTGGTGGGGCGTTGATCTCAGCGCTTGAGCGTAAAGAGATACCTCTGCGTATCTCTCATAACGACATGAAGCTCAACAACGTGCTCTTTAACTCTGCAGGGGATACGGCGGTGTGCCTCCTTGATCTTGACACCGCGATGGCTGGGACACCGCTTTTTGATTTCGGCGATCTGGTTCGAAACACTGCGGTCCCGTGTGCAGAGGATGAGCAGGACTTTTCCAAGGTCGTGGTCGACATGAACCTCTATCGAGCTATCTGCGACGGGTATCTCTCAGAGGTGGGGAATGTACTTACGGATAAGGAGCGGGCACTTCTCTCTGTATCTCCCCGGGTTCTCGCGCTTATCCTTGGGGTTCGGTTCCTCACTGATTATCTCCAGGGAGATACCTATTTCCGCATTCACCGTCCCAAGCAGAATCTAGAGCGGGCGCGCACCCAGTTTGAGATAGTCCGAGCGATGGAGAAATTAGGACCGGAGATGGCGTCGTACGCCCGATAGAAAAGTTCGCCCCATCAGTGACCCAACGGCTGCCGCTGCAGCAAACATGTGTCGGCGCATCAATGAATAGTCGGCGGTTTCTCCATCTCTGAGGATTCCTCCTCCTCATCAAATTCTTCGTCCTCTGTCTCCTCAGCGTGGCTCTCCACTTTTTTACGAAAGCGGAGGTAGAGGTAGGCAGCGCCACAGATACCAACCAGCACGAGGAGCAGCTTGATCTGTTTCATGAGCGCAACGATATGGTCGTAGTGTTGACCGAAGAGGTAGCCGATACCGAGCATCAGCGGTGTTGTGATGAGCGCGGCGAGAGCATCCGCTATGAGGAAGCGAGTGAATGAGACCCTAACCGCGCCACACACGAGAAAGGTTATCGTCCTTAAGTAGAAGAGATGTCGGGCCACGAAGATAGTTACGAACGTTTTTCGCTCTAAGTTTGCTCGTAGCCCCTGCAGCTTTGATGCGGTCATGTACCGCTTGACCCAGCGCTTTCTGAAGAGGCGTGGGCCGGTGATCCACCCTAGTCGATAGATGATGAGGTCGCCCGCGATGATTCCGAGGTAGCAGGTCAGCAGCATGAGCCACAATTCCGCATTCTCTGATGCCACCAGGATGCCCGCGATGATAAGTGAGAGATCCTCGGGAATCGGCAGGCCGAACGCGCTCCCGAGAAGGATGGCGACAATGAGGAGGTAGGCCACGAGGCCATGCGATGCAAGGAGCGCGTCAAGCATCCCCTAAGTATAGAGGTTTCGGGTTGTAAGAGCAAAAGCTCAGAACGGCTCGTATGCCCAAGGTCGGGGAGCTGTGCTTGAGCCTATGGGCGTGGCGTGGGGGTGTGTTGTAGGGCTTGAGAGGGCTCGGAGGCAAGCACCCGCTGGGCAGGTCCGGCCAGAGCAGGATTGGGGCTCTGAGCGAATTCTTTAAGGGCTGGTAGGGCAACGGCACGTGCGGAGCGCATTTTAGTCTTCATAAGAGCCAAGGCCGCTTGTAAACGAATCTCCGGAAGTGGATCGTGTGCGAGGGTGCCCGCTAACGGGGGAGCTGCAGGGCTCGCTGCGGGACCGTACTTGCCGATAGCGATGATGACCGATGCTCGAATAAGGGGAGAGGGATTCATGATCTCTCCGACCAGTATCGGAAGAACCTCTATCGTTGCTTCTCTTAGGGATTGCTCGGGCCGAGGCAGGGCTGCTGTCGCGGCGGCGGCCACCACAAGGGGGGAATCGCTTCGCATGAGTTGCTCAAGTTCGTTCGCGGTCAGTGAGCTCTCAGCGGAGAAGGCTCCGAGGGTTGTGATCGCTGCAGCCTGTACCTCTGGGGTAGCGTCAAACGCTAGGAGGTGCAGGGTAGGGAAGAGCTCCCGCTGAAGCTGGGGAAATTGAGCAGAGCGAAACGCTACGACCTGTCGCACCTCGGAGGCGGAGTCACGGCCAGCTTCGATGAAGACATCTCTCACGACCTCGGTTGGTTTTCCGATCGTTGAAACGATCTCGACGATCTTTCGTCGTCCCTCGGGAGAACCATCCCCAAAGCGCTCACGAAGCTCCGGCATGGCTCCCTCTCCAAGGGCAAGCAGCTCCACCTGAGCCTCCTCTTGGAGTAGTTGGTCGTCGCTCAGAAGTCGAGCAACCGCACCTTGAGCTTCCGGATGGCGAGGTAGGAGTGAGAGCTTCGCGCATGCAGAGACCGCCATTACCGCAACAACGACACAGGCGCCCACGATGGTGACTCGATGGCGTAGCATGAGGGTCGATACAGCCATGTCGGTTCTACGCGATATCAGGGGAGAATCCACGCCGCATCGTGTTCTCTGTTACAACTCGTGGTTCCATGAACTGTAGGAGGTAGTCGGGGCCTCCAGCCTTCGAACCGACCCCTGACATCAGAAACCCACCAAAGGGCTGGCGTCCCACAAGGGCTCCCGTGATCCCTCGATTGATGTAGAGATTTCCGACTCGGAACTCCTCCTTGGCCTTTGCAAGATTTTGCGGATGTCGAGAGAATACGCCCCCCGTGAGAGCGTATTCGGACGATGTTGCGAGCTCGAGTGCGTGATTAAAATCTCGCGCTGGCGCGCATGCCACTACTGGGCCAAAGATCTCGTCGGTCCAAATCTTGTGAGAGGATGGAACGTCACGAAAGATAGTCGGCGGGATGAAGTTGCCACGCTGTAGTATCTGCGAGGGAACCTTCGCTTGGGCAAGCAGCGGCAGTTGCGCTGATGCGGAACTAATAGTCGCGGTGATTCGCTCGTAAGCCTCCTGATCGACGACGGGGCCTAGGAAGCTTGAGGGATCGCTTGCATTTCCAACGATCAGGTCCTGGGTCGCTGCTGCGAGCCTTTGGATAAAGGGCTCATAGGCATTTCCGACAACGATCAAACGAGAACAGGCCGAGCATTTCTGTCCCGCGAAACCGAAGGCCGACGAGAGTGCTCCCCGAATTGCGTCATCAAAATCAGCATCCTCGTCAACGATGATTGCATTCTTTCCGCCGAGCTCTGCTACGACCTTCTTAATCATGCGCTGGTTGGCTCGAACCTTGGAAGCCGATTCGACGATCGAGAGTCCCACTGCGCGGGAGCCTGTAAAGACGATCATCGCGACGTGTGGGTGCTCCACGAGGTACGGACCAACCTCCTCTCCCTTTCCGGGAAGGAAGGCGAAGGCGTTACTGGGGACCCCCGCCTCAAGGATGATCTGCGCCAGTTGGTGTCCGATCAGACTCGATTGCTCGGCAGGTTTGAGCACTACGGTATTTCCCGTGACAAGTGCGGCGACGGTCATTCCACAGGCGATCGCCAGAGGGAAGTTCCAGGGGGCGATGACGACGGTAACTCCACGAGGTTGGTAGAGGTAGTGATTCTCCTCGCCCATGACCTGCTCGGTGAGGCGGGGTGGCGAGATGCGACGTGCCTCGGCGGCGTAGTAGTCGCAGAAGTCGATCGCCTCGGCAACATCGGCGTCAGCTTCACGCCATGTCTTTCCTACCTCCCGGATGATCAGAGCGGTTAACATGCTCTTGCGCTCCCGCATGATGGACGCCATCCGATTCAGAGTGCTCGCACGATGCTCAACGGAGGTGGCTCGCCATAAGGGAAGACCCTGTGCGCAGGTTGAGACAGCGAGCTCTGCCATCTTCCTATCTCCAAACTCGACGACACCGAGCGTTGCGGTGTGATCGCATGGATCGGTACGCGAGAAGGTCTCCCCACCTCTGAGCTCCTCACCGTTGATAATAGGTCGTGCGTAGAAAGCGCTCGCGGCGATAAGCCCCTCGACCTCCCGCAGGCCGCTTTGCACAGCACGGCGATTGCGCTCTTCGCTAAAATCAAGGAGGGGTTCGTTTTTAAAGGTGTGTGGGTGGGTCATGGTGTGGTCCTCGTGCTACGAAAGTTCATGAAGCTGGGCAGTGAAATGGTCCGGCATCGGGGGAGCCTCGCTGGGCGTATACCTTTGCTCCGTTTGAGGGGGAGGGGCTCCATCTTCCGGCTGAAGGTGAGGCTCCTTGAGCAGCGTCGAGACCTCATCCGCGTCAAAAAAGGTGTGTCGAAGGAACGATTCGTTCGAGGTGTTCTCAAGCAGCCTTCGCACCAGGTATCCCATCCCGGGAAGGAGCTCGCCGAGGGGAACATACATGCGAACCAGGTAGTCCCGCTTCATGAACGCCTTTGCGATCGGTTCTGCCATGCCGTAGAGAACCTGAATCTCGAAATCCTTCTTTGAAAGTCCGATCGATTCAGCGTAGCAGCAGGCGTGCGAAAGGGAACGGATATTGTGAGAGCCAAAGGCCGGTAAGCAAAGGGCTCTATTGTCGAGCAGTTTTCGAGTGAGGTGCTCGTAGTGCGCATCGGACGACTGCTTCTTTGTCCAGAGCGGAAACTCCCAATCGTTTTGGCTGCTCACGATGCGCTCATAGTCCCAGTACGCCCCCTTGACTAGCCGTATGGCGATGGGCGCTCCGCGCTCTCGAGCGAAGGCAAGCATCTCGTCAACGCGGGCCTCGGAGTTTTTTGCGTACGCTTGTATCACGATGCCGGGGTAAGGGATGTCGAGAAAATCGGATGAGCCGAAGACGCGTTCAAAGGCCTCGTAGATGATAGAGTTATTGCCTGAATCCTCGGCATCAACGTACATCAATGCGCCGTGCTGTTTGACACGTCGGGCGATCTCGGCGAGTCGCTCGCTGAGAACTTCTACGCTGCGCTCGAAATTGAGCACGCTCGTTTGAGAGTAGAGCGCAGAGAGTTTTACGGAAACACACACGGGACTGGTTTCTCCAGGGTGTCCCTCGACGATCGGTTGCCCCTCCTTCCAGGTTGGGATCGTTGAGCCGAACGTTTCGATCGCGTCGAGGTATCGATCCTGATACTCTTTGGCCTCTGGTTCGCACACGCAGAACTCTCCCAGCAGATCCACGGTAAATGAGTACCGCTCACCGCGAAGGCGTTGGAGGACCGGAAGGGCGGATGAAGGTGACTCGCCCGCGATGAACATGCTCGCCATCTGCTTCACGCCCTGTTTCACCATAAAGGCGGCTACGTTTGCCAGAAGTGGATTCTTGCAGAGGCTTATGAACCATCCCAGCGATGGGTGTATCTTGTTAGCGGGAGGGATGAGGTATTCACGAACGTGTTCCGCTATCGCCTCGTTTGATTGAAGGGTTGGGAGGACGTCTACCAACCTAAAGAGGTTGACCTTAAATTCTGGTTGGCTCATGGACCAGCGCATCAACACAGAGTTCAGGTATCGCGGGTCAAGGAGCGATGGGTCCGTGTCGCCGAGGTCAGCGAATATGTGACGTCCCATGTCTAGTATCTTTGCGTTCAAGAGAGGGTCGAGCGTCATCGCCGTGTCCAGATGAAAATTTGTTGTAAGTAGAGATGGTTGGGTGTTCTCCCTACCCAACTAGACTACTGAGAACTCGCTTCCAGGAAAAGACACATTTCACACCCTGGTTCGCAACTTTCCCATGAGATCCCCGATACGGTGATGTTTGTGGGGAGCTACCTATGAGATCGGCACCATCTAACCTCTCTCCGGCGAGCCCGGGCGCGCCTATTGGCGACATCTTCTCGACCTCCTTGGAGCCTCGCTCCGGAGGTTGGCAAGAGATTGTGTCTAAGCTCTCTAACTACCTTACCCCCGCTGCACCCAGGGGGCATACCGCACCGGAGGCCTTGCACCAACTTTCAGGACTGCTCCGGCTGCAAATGGACGTAACGCGGTATCAACTCCGCGTCGAAGTGGTGTCTAAAGTTGCTGAAAGCGCTGTGGCCTCACTGCGCAAATTACAACAATCACAGTGAGGGGAGTCATGATTCGAGGCGATCTCCTACGAGCCAAGAGCGAACATGTTGCCGCAGAGCACCATCGTGAGGTGGTGGCTCTCGCAAAAGTGCATGCTCGGGATGCGGATGCTCGTGCCCGGGTTCGGGGGCATGAGGATCGATTCTGGCGTGAGGTTGCTCGAGCTTCCAAGGCTCCTGCGGGAAGATCCTCCTCCTCAAATCGAAACGAGCGCGCCCTCGCATTGAACCGGGCGATGGAGGCACATGGTGCGCTCTCCAAGGCGAAGTGCGTGCGGCGTGAGGTGGCGGGTGAGATTCAGGGGCAGGTCACGCGAGTGCTCAAGGCGAAATACGCCGTCTCTGCATTCGAAAAATTACGGATAAAGGAGCGCGCCGCGCGCGCACACAAAATTGCCGAGAGATGTGCTGAACAGGGTGATGAGGTGGCGTTACTCCGGCGAGCGGTGTCAGTGTCGTGGCGAAGAGATCCTTCACGATTGAGTGGCGCCCGAGAGGATACTGAGCGTTGTCGGTCGGCCGATCCCAAGCCGGTGTCTCCGTGGCAAACCCACGGCACCGAGATCCCTCAATCGCGCATTGATCCACCCAGCGAGGGCTCGAAGGGCACACGTGTGTGCGCTGACATGCGGGCTCCCCAATTGGCGGCCGTCTCTGTTGAGGAGGTCCATGGTAAGGCGAGGGATGAGGGTGTGGCTTTGCGTGTGCGGATGGAGAGTGCGGGGGGATCCCTCTCCTGTCGCCTCGAGAACACCTCGTCGGGGGGAGTCGGAGTGCTGGTTGAGGCGCCGGCTTGCACCTTAGCGAGCTCCTTAGAGCGGGAGCGTCGGAGTGTTGCGAGCAGGCTCGCACAGGTCGGGGTGAAGATCGACGGATTTGAGATTCGTCGAGATCCGGGCAACAACGGGGCGCTCTCTGGATTCCTGCGGAGACGCCGCCCTCAACACGAGGAGGGGGATGAAAACGTTATCGCCTGAGGTGCTCCTGGTAGTCTCGCTTGGTATAGGGTTGCTCCCGATCGTGACCGCTATCGGGACCTGTTACCTCAAGTTCTCGATCGTTCTAAGTCTGCTGAGGAGTGGGTTTGGTACTCAGCAAGCTCCGAGCGCCTCCTTAGTGATGGCGCTCTCCATGGTGATGTCTCTCTCCGTCATGCAACCTGTTATTGATGAGACCCGTCGAGCACTCGAGCAGGTGAAGGTCACGGAGATGGGTAAGGGAACGCTCGGAGAGTGGTTTAACCGAGCGGGAGAGATCGCCGCGCCGTGGCGAGGATTTCTGCTTGAGCACAGTGGCGATCGCGAGCTTAGGACCTTTCAACACCTGTCCGGCTCTGGTCAGGGAGAACTTCACAGCAAAGAGGTTTCCATCGCAACCGCTATGGCTGCTTTTGTTGTCTCAGAGATTAAAAAAGGCTTTCTCATAGCGTTTATTCTCCTCATTCCCTTCTTCGTGATTGATCTCATCGTCGGCAACCTCCTGGTGGCGCTCGGCCTCACCATGATGAGTCCGAGCACGGTGAGCCTTCCCTTGAAGATCCTTCTGTTTATATCAACCGATGGGTGGCTCTTGCTGGCAAAGGGGCTCATTGCGTCGTATCGCTGAGGTCGGTGTGCAATCACTCGTAGTAGACAGCTTTATGCTCATCATCTTCGTTTCCGGTATCCCCATGGTGGCGATAGCGCTCGCCACGGGTGTCGTGGCCTTGCTTCAAGCTGCAACCCAGATCCAGGAGCAGAGTATCGTGCACCTTGTGAGGCTCGGTACCTTCATCCTTGTTGTTGTAGTTGCGGGGGATTGGGCTGGTGAGGAGATATGCGCCCTCTTTGAGCGATCCTTGCAAGCGATCGAAACGATCGGACGGAGGCGCTCTTGAACGCCCCGATGCTCGATATGGGGCACGCTGCGCTCGCGCTGCGTTGCTTTGGGTGTATTCTGTCACTGCCCTTGGGGGATGCGTTGAGCACCTTTCCTCGCTTCTTTCTCGCTGTATGCCTGAGCGTCATGCTCCTTCCCCATGCTCCTGAGACTTGGGAGGTTACTCCGTTTGGGCTGTTCACAGAGTTTGTGATCGGATTTGTATTGGGAGCTCCGCTTCGATGTGTCGCCGATGTAAGTGAAATGGTTGGAGAGCTGATCGACACCGCGCGGGGACAGATGGTGTCCGCGGTCCTTGACCCGTTGCATGGACAAGCGAGCTCAGACATGGCGATCATTGCTAAGAATGCGAGCGTTGTGGTTGCCCTCATGTGTGGGGCTTTGGAGGAGGTGGTGAGCGCGCTTGCCCGCAGTGTTGAGGTTCTCCCACTTGGGACATCACCCGGGGATCCTACCCTCGTGTCCGGCCTGGTGCGCAGCGGTACCTTTCTCTTGAGTGAGGGGATGCGTCTGTGCGGTGTGTGGGTGGGAGCATTTCTCTTAGTCGACATCGCCTGTGCCATGGTCTCGCGAGTTGTGACCGGGCTCTCGTTTATGCAGGCCGCGGGTATGCTGAAAATGTTCATGCTCCTCCTCCTTCTCGTGGTGTTCGTCGCTGAGGTGGAACGACTCTCAGAGGGTGCTTTAAGGCGTACCTTGGCACCTTGGGGATGGGACAAAGAGCTTCCCGCACGCGACGCTTCCTTCCCTGGTTCACAGGTCGCCACGGTGGCGCCAGGGGGGGCGAGGTGACAGAAAAACGCTTTCCCCCTTCAGTTTCGAGGCTGATTAAAGCTCGTCGAGAGGGAAAAGTAGTTAAAAGTCGGCTACTTACGCATGCTTCTGGTTGGCTTGGAATCTTTCTCTTTTTCCTCCTAACTCGTCCTTGGGTGGGGATCGGAACCTTGATACAATGGTTTAAATTCAAGGTTTTAAGTCCTGCCTTGACCCTTAAGTACTCTCTGCTCTTCGCAGCAGCATTACTTCTAATGAGTATCGGGTCAGTAGGTGTGGCGAGTGTTCTGGCGTGTCTCCTTCAAACAAAGGGACTCGTAACCCCACAACAGATCGTTCCCGACCTCTCGAGGATACAACCGCTCGGATGGACGCGGCGGCTTCGAGAGGGTGTGGTCGACTCCGCGCTTGGATTGGTTCGTGCGTCGGTGATGATCGCGTTGATGGTGCCCCTGGTTGATGCCTATCTCTTCAAGGCCTCGATCTTATTTCGGGCTCCGGGAGAGTGGATCCTGGCGGAAATTGCAGGGGATCTGTTCTCGGCTGTGAGCCGCGGTGTTGGAGCTTTGGTGTTGGTAGGTGTGTGTGCGTACTCCCTAGCGTGGAGGCGATACCTCCAGCAACACCGGATGAGCTTTGAGGAGCTTAAGGAGGAGTGCAAAGAGAGTGAGGGGGACCCCCATCTCCGTGCGGCGCGACGACAGGAGCACCAGGCTCTGGCGATGGCGGAGGTCGAGAAACGGGTCAGGAGTTCAAAAGTACTCGTGATCCGCAGGCGACCGGACGCCGGGGGACGGTGACCGGGTAGGTGATTTCGAATGTAAGGAAACGATGGCGTCTGAAGTGGGAGATGTTCGAGGAAAGAAGCTGCGATTTGAGAGCGGCTCCTACTCCTCTATGTCCGATCTTGCAACGCAGCTCGCAGACTCGATAGGGAGGCAGCTAGGGTGTGATGAAGTGCTCGTCACAATCGGGCGACATGAGCGCCTCCATACCGGACACTTCACGCAGGGAGGGGAACCCCTTGCCGAGACCCCTATTTTTGAGGTTCAAAATGGGGCCGCTACCTTTCGGGGCCAGGTATGGTCACTTCCATTCGTTGTAAAAGACCTCCAGCGCGCACGGGTAGCAAACGATCTCGCGCTTGAACTCGCTGTTCGTAAAGTGCGGTCCTACGGCGCATTTCCACTCATGGATCAAGGGCGTCTCCTCGGAATAGTCGAGTGTTATTTTACGCGCTCCTATCATCGCTGGCATCCCGAAGAGATCGTCGCGTTTGAGGATCTGTCACATGCGCTCTCTGCTGTTGATGCGGCGGGAGTTCCCGCTACTGGCCGACGAAGCCATGTCACGAGTGAGGAGTCTCGAAATCAGTACTCGCGCATGGCGCAGTATGGAAACGTTCTCATTATCATCACCGATTCGCAGTTCGGTATCACCGAGGTGTTTGGGGATGCCGAGTCGATGTTGGGAATCTCTGCTTCCGAGATGAAGAATAACAGCCGTATCTGGGAACGGATTATCGATCCTCGAGACCAGTCGGCGCTGCATCGAAGAATCCTTCGGCTTCGTCTCGAGCGGGGAGAACTACGGGAGGAAGTTCGGGCTATCCACCAGAGGACCGGGGAGGTGCGATGGGTAATGTTGCGTGCAGTGCCTCAATTCTCCACGAACGGAGGGTTTCTGGGCTGGGAGGGCTTCGGTATCGACATCACGGATCGACGTGGTGTGCAAGAAGCGCTTACTTCTCAGAACGCGCGTGTTGAGGCCCTATTTGAGGTAGCGCGAGCTCTGCAAGGTCAGACCGATCCCGCGCTTGTTCTTCTGAGAGGATTGCGTGCCTTATTAAAAGCAACGAGATCGGCAAGTGGGTACGGTTGTTTTTACCACCAGGAAACTGACGAGGTTGAACTTGTTGCGGTTCATGGACTCTCTGAGCACTACATCGATAACATGGACGCAGTGCTAAAGGGGCCGAGCCTCCTCCGAGAAACGATCGCCTCAAAGAAAGGGGTGGTGCATGGAAACATTCAAGAGCATCCCCGTGCCCATACCAACGTAGCGAAGATCGAAGGTCTCCATTCCGCCATATTTATGCCGCTGATCGCCGATGATGAGGTGTACGGAATTCTCGTTGTCTTCACCCGTGAGCGGGACTCCTACACAACTAATGATTTTGAGCTGGTATCGGCAGCGGCGACTCAGATAGCATTGGCGGTTCGGCAGACATACCTCTTCGACGCCGAGCGACAGCAGAGCCAAACTTTGAGCGCCCTCTATCGAATCAGTCATGAGCTGGCGAAGTATCGGACGCCAAGGGAGATCGCCGAGCATGCGTTTCCAATCCTTCAACAGGAGTTTACGTTACGTCGAGGATGGTTCGGAGTCACCAATGAGCAGGGGACCCACATCGTCGGAAAGGCGGGATTTGGAACAGGAGTTCGCCGTAAACTTCAGGAGGTGCAGATCGAGTTGAGCCTTCAACACGACTTCCTTGATGAGGCGGTTAAGACCCAGCGGCCGGTTGTCGTACCAGCTGGAGCCAAGATGGAGTGCTCAGGGCTTCAGCGGGTAGTGACCCTTCTCAAGCTAGATACCTTTGTGATCGTTCCGTTGGTCTCCCTTGGTCAGGTGATCGGTGTCTTGGTGGTTGAGCCGGCGATCCCGCATCTCGTCACGAAAGACGCGCGCCTTCATCTGCTCTCCAGTATGGCGAACGAAATGGCGCAGGTGGTGATGGCCAGACGTTTCGAGTCTCGAATGGCCGAAGGACTCAAGATGAGGATGGCGGGTCTCCTCGCATCAGGTGTCGCGCATAACTTTAATAATATGCTGCAAGCTATTCTGGGACAGGTCGCGCTCCTTGAGATGCAGCTGCCGAAGGGCGCTCCGGCACTTGATTCCACTCGAATGATCACTGACGCGGCAAAGCGTGGAGCGGCGTTGGTATCGCAGCTGATTAACTTTGCGAGCCAAGAGCAAGGGACGCGGCAACGAGTGAGCGTCAACAAGCTCATCACGGATTCTCAGGAGCTGTATCGAAGTTTGCTTGGTAAGCGAGTGGAATTCAACCTGAAGCCTTGCGCGGACTGCCCCGACGCTGTCCTCGATCCGAATCAGATTCAACAGGTGATCACGAATCTGTTAATGAATGCAAAAGAGGCTATCGAGGGCAGGAGTGAGGGAATGGTCTCGATAGCGGTAAGTCGTGTTCGCTTACGATCCGCGGAGGTCGATCCAGAGTTACCTCCCGGTGTCTATGT
>JBEGVS010000023.1:0-73043 GCA_041178185.1 Pseudomonadota bacterium | reverse complement strand
ACGAGCACCCCGACAAGCGAGCCTACCGCTACAGATACCCCTGAACCACCAACGAGCACCCCTACGAACGAACCTACCGCTACCGATACCCCTGAACCACCAACGAGCACCCCTACGAGCGAACCTACCGCTACAGATACCCCTGAACCACCAACGAGCACCCCTACAAGCGAGCCTACCGCTACCGATACCCCTGAACCACCGACGAGCACCCCTACGAGCGAACCTACCGCTACCGATACCCCTGAACCACCGACGAGTACCCCTACCGTGGCACCTCCAATGACCAATACTCCGGCCGGCACCCCAACGAGCAATCCGACGAATACTCCTGCTCCACCCGAGCCCCCTGCGGACACGCCCTCGTCAGATTACGCTACATGCCCGGGTTCGAATCCTAAACCTTGGACAGGGGTATACAACGGGACGTGCAACAGTCTCACCAGCCCTACATTGGAAAAGAGCAATTGTGCCGCTCCGACTAAGACCGGTTGTACACCTTTCCCTATCGGGCTTGACATAATCCCGCCAGGCAACCGTCCAGGTGAATGGGTTCATATCTCCCCCGGCAGGTACAGACTCATCACCTATCCATGCGCCACCTGCACTCCGAACTTGTGCCCAGACGAAAGGGCCACAGATGTAATCACCCTCTGTACCCCCGGATGTGGCGGTCAAGAAGTTGAGGTATGTGAATGTTGTAGCTCTACCGACGACTGCGTCATGTGCGACCAAGAGTTGGGGCGCCCGTGTCCGGTGTGCCTAGCCGAGGAACAGCTATAAGGCACAACGAAGCCTAAACCCTCGACAAGGACTTCACCTCACCAGGGTTGCGCATTACCCCTCAACACAGAGAACCAGACGAAGCCCCAGACGCCTTGCAAAGTTGCCAGCGAGTAGTCAACGAAGAGGACCGCGTCGCCCCCTACTCCCCCACCACCTCAAGATTCTTGCGCGCCACCTCGAGGTCAGGGTTAAGCGCAAGCGCGGTTTTAAATTCCTGCCGGGCCTCATCGCGCTTCCCCATCCGTTGGAGGAGCACACCGAGGTTGTTGTGCGCGTAGGCGTTACTTCCATCAAGCTCAATCGAATGACGGAGGTTCGACTCCGCAGGTCCAGTTTGCCCTAACTCGAGCTGCGCTCGACCAAGCGCGCTCCACACCCGAGAGTTCTTAGGCTCAAGCGCTGATGCCTTGTTCAACGTCGCTATCGCCTCGTGGTACTGCTTATTCTCTATTAAGAGCAAGCCGAGATTAACCTGTGCGATAAAATTATTCGGCGACATCTGCGCAACACGACGGAGTGAGGCTTCAGCGAGATGGTGTTCTCCGAGCTTTTCGTACACATCCCCAAGCGCTAAATGCCCACGAACATCGTCGGGCTTTATCTCGACGGCCGCCTGTAGCGAGCGCCGAGCATCTTCGAGGTTGCCAAGACGGGCCTGCATCACGCCCAACAGATATCGCGACTCAAAGTGCTTAGGATTGAGCTCCACCGCTTTGCGATATGAGGTGGTTGCGGCCTCATAGAGATGGATCTTCTCTTGCAGAACACCGAGATTAAAGTACGTCAGATGGTTGGTTGGGTCGATTGTGGCGGCTTTTTGGAGCGTTGTAATAGCCTCGGGCACCTTCTGTTGTTTTTCCAAGATAACCGCGAGCCCCTGTAAAGCCGGCACGTTCTGTGGGTTCTGCTCAAGAACCTTTTCGTACTGCTCCTTCGAAGCCGAGACCTCTCCCTTCTGAAGCAGAACGCTCGCCAGGCCGACTCGGAAGGTCTCGTCGTCCTTTATCTTGATCGCCTCTCGGAGCTTGGCTTCAGCTCCCACGAAGTCCCCCTTGCGCTGAAGCGCGAGCCCCATGTTGAAGTAGGCTTCAACTACCTGCGGACACAATTGGATGGCCTCGTTGTAGAGCGCTATCTCAGCGTCCGAACCATCGCCGATCTGGACCCCCTTTTTCACGAGCTCAACGGATTTAAGACACGATTGCTCGGCCTGCGACAGCCCGGCAAAGCCAACAATGAAAACAAAGAAGAGGCTTACCTGAAGAGAACTTTTACGCACCGTATCGTCCTTACCCTACACGTTCTATCGATTTGACAAACTCTTGTCACGGTCTTGTGAGCTCTTCACGCGCCGTGCGCTCTACTGAGAGCTGCAACTACCTCTCGCATACGCTCCTCAGTAACGACTGCCGAGAAACGCACATACCCGTCCCACGCATCTCCAAACACCACACCTGGGGTTACCAAGACTCCGGTCCTCTTCAACAACTCGTGAGCGACGCGCACCGAAACGCTACCAGACCCATCTCCAACCGGTACGATGGTCGTCGGATATCGAGCCCACAAACACGCTCCTGCCTGAGGATCTTGCACCTCCCATCCCAACTGTCTCAAGCCCGCCGCAAGAACCCGAAGGCGACGGTCATACGCCATCACCGTAGGCCGCACGAGATCCTGCGAAGCCGTGAGCGCCACGGAAGCAGCGTACTGCAGCGGTAGGAAGAGTCCATAATCGGAGTGCGATTTCCAACGGGCTACCGCCTGTACGGTCTGCATATCTCCCACGAGCGCACCCACTCGCCATCCCGGAACGTTGTACGCTTTGGAGAGGGAGTATACCTCTACGCATCGAACCCCTCGCTGCCGAACCGTGAGCGCACTGGTTGCCGGGGTTCCCGAGAAACACATCTCTCCGTACACGAAATCATTGATAATCGCGGCACCGTATCGCCAACATACATCAGCGATCGCTAACCACCACTCCTCTGAGACAACGGCACCCGCAGGATTGGAGGGGAAGTTTAAGAGCACCACTCGTGACCGGGACGAAGAGAGGGCTCGATCGAGAGAGGCCGCTGCCTCATTAGGATCAATCCCGCACTCCCAAGGAACCACAACACCTCCAGCGAGTGTTACTGAAGAGACATGCGCTGGGTATGAGGGAGAACTGACAACAACTGAGTCCCCCACAGTGATGAGGCTCTTAATTGCGTGGTAGGTGGCATCCTTGCTACCGAGGCACACACAGATCTCGGTCTCCGGATTGAGAACAACACCAAACCGAGACTCATACTTGGCGGCGAACGCCTCTCGGAGCCGACGCACGCCTCGTGACACCGCGTAACGGTGATTTTGAGGCTTCGTCACGGATTCAAGGAGCCGATCGAGAACCGCCCGAGGGGGAGCGAGATCGGGGTTCACCATAGAGAGGTCAAACACCTGCTTGCCTTCAACCAACATCTGATGCTGGAGGGTCTTTAAGGACCGTAGGTAGTCTCGACCGAAGACCGATTCAACGCTTGCACGAGCACCACTCGCTAGGGAGCCACTATCTTGAGCCGCCCCAGAGAGATCCTCTCCTTCAACGACCTCGGATTTTGGGAGAATATTCGACGACATGGGGGCTCTTGTACTAAACCGGTGCACACCTGGGATACACGAGAGAACGCTCTCGCACCCGTAGCATAAGTACTACGGATGGCCTCAAAAACAAAAGACCTTAGAGGGTAGGAATCCCCCTGTTCCTTCAACAATTTCGCCCTATCAGCTCTTAGTGCTGAAAGCCGCCTATTGCTGAAAACCCATTATTGTTGAAACCGGGGCGCGATGAGGTTAAAGAGATACACGGCCGGTCCGACCTTGCCCTTAACCTTGATCTTATCCGCCAGCATAGCCACTTGCGGATTAAGGTCTCCGGAACGAACGGCCATAAGATTCTGCTCTGTCAAAGAGATGATACAATCTACAACCATCGCTTCCCCCGGACTCTCACCGTTCACGGTCACAGGGCCCGTAGCGGGAGCCACCGTTGGCTCCTCACCTTTCCAATCAAAGATAAAACGCTCTCCAGAACTACTGAGCTCCACGGCGAGGGTACATGTCAAATGCGGCTTTAAACGCAACTTCGCACGGGATGCCCGATTAGGGAGCTCCTCGCACAATACATCGCGTCCGTTCTGAATAACTTTGCGGGTAACCGGCTGTGCATCCTGCTCCTCCTCGTCTTCGTCATCAAGAAGGTCCTCATCGGCTGCTTCCGGGTCCGCCACCGCACCCTTGGCGGGTTGGTTCGTCCACGTCTCATCATCCTCATCCCCATCAACGGGGATAGTACGGGGAGGAGTAGGCTCATCACTCGGGTCAGTAGCCAATCGAGTAGGCTCCATGGAGCTCTCTTCAGATGAGGTGTGTTCCTGTATCTCTTCGTCTCTTTGATCCGGCATTGATGCTCCTTCCTAACAGCTTATCCTGGCTGCCCCCGCATTCTTTCACTAAGCGCCCTTGGCGTCAAAAGTCTTTCCGCTGGGGCCCCTACTCCTCCATTACCTTCGCCAGAATGCCATCGAGGGCCGATACGGCCTCGGCTATCCGCCATGAACCTCTATCTCGAGGCCCCACCATGTCGGAAATAGCTCGAATCGAGAGGAATGGAACCTCATGCAGAAGTGCAGAGTAGAACAGCGCGGCGCCCTCCATGTTAGCTACCTGGGGAGCGTAGCGCTCCTTAATCCAGGCGATCGAACGCTCCTCACTCAGCACCCGACTGAGTGTTACGGAGCGAACTCGGCGGAGACCCTGCAGTGAAGGGAGATCGCTCTCGGGAGCAACAAGCACTCCGTCCCGGTATGGCACCTGATCCTTGGAGAGCAATCCCATCTCAAAGAGATCGAGGAAACTCCCATGATTCTCAGCCCCGAGATCCCCAAACACCTCTTCGGAGACGACGACGACCGACCCTATCGGCACTTCCGGGGCAAAGCTCCCCCCAATCCCAGCTTGGATAATTCGACGATATCTTCCTGAGGCCAACGCCCTTGAGAGGTGCACCCCACAAGCGACCGGACCGACCCCCGACACCAGGAAATCGCAGCGAGCTCCCGTCAGAACAGTCCCGGGTCTCCCTATCCCTTCGACACGTTCTCCCGTCTCTCGCTGAATGAGCGAGCCGAGTTCAAACAGGGTGGAGGTAACAACAAGGGTCGACACGATGATCACTTATCCTAACGGCGAGGGCCTTGCGTGCGCCCACGTTCGATGCCGGTTGAGAACCCACGCTCCGCTAGACAGCGCTACACAACAATTCTCAATCCGCTCCGATTATAGGCACACCCGTCCATTTTCGGAACTCTCCGCGAATGGCCCGGAAATAACCCAGAGAGGAGAACATGTTATGAACATCCAAACACTCATCGCAGCCCAACAATCAACCTACGGCGCCTCGAGTCAGTCGATGACCCGGCACGATAAAGCGTCCCACCTTTTAGGCTCGGCGCTTCCCACGGGGATCCTGACGGGGCTCCAGGCGCTCAATTCCACCACCTCACTCGGCGTTCGAACAGCAGCGTCAGCTGCAGCTCCCGCCCTGCCAGCAGCTGCCGCCACGCTCGGCTCGGCCGCAAATATCACCGGAGGAATTCTCGGTGCGCTCGATCTTGCGATGAACTGGGGACGGTCGAATCCGACCGCTGCGGCGACCTCCGGTATGGCCTTGGGTGCTTCCATCGGTACGATCATCTGTCCGGGGCCCGGAACAGCTATAGGCGTTGGCCTGGGCGCCCTTTTTGGAGGACTGCTCGGATGCATCACTACCGGCAAACACAAGGATCAACAGGTGCGTGATTCCGTGCGCGACCTCCTGGTGCAGGGTGGTATCTTGAACGAACAGTATCAGCTTCAACTCCCAGATGGCTCCCTCTACGATATGGGCAAAGATGGAGGACCCCGAGAGGAGTTCGGAGGACGTCGTCCGTACGAAATCGACCTTTCAAATCCACTCGCCCAGTACGCCATAGGTTGGATGGATCCGATAATCGCCCTTCTTGCACCAGGGAACTCAAAGATCCGCACCGACTTTGTCGGGTACTTTACCAACGCGATCCTTACAAACGCCAAAGACCTTAACGATGTTCGCCGGAACGTCGATTTTTTTCTTGGTAAGTTCGGATTGTCGAATGAG
The DNA here is from genome assembly GCA_041178185.1 of Pseudomonadota bacterium. GTDB lineage: Bacteria > Bdellovibrionota_C > UBA2361 > UBA2361 > OMII01 > OMII01. The sequence continues at coordinate 67,081 of JBEGVS010000023.1, read as the reverse complement.
ACCCTTGCGAACGCGGTAGTTCAGATGGCGCAAGCCGGGGCAATCGACCAGCAGACCGCTCAGGGTTGGATAGGAGGTATTCGCCAGAGAATGGATGAAACGTTCAGAGGTGACTTTGAGCCAACGTCGACGCGACGGTCGGAAGCCACACAAGCGGGTGACTAAATCCCTGACGGGGGGAGGTGCTGCGGAGTCCGAACACTCGTTTGTTCCGTGGCTCTTCCCTATTTTTAGGAGTGACCGCGCGGGAGAGAGAACTCCCCTCCCGCGCGCTGCAGGGACTACATGCACAGGTCAAATGGGGTGGAGAGCGTTACCAAATGCTGCCAGTCGTTATTGCCCACAGCACGATACTCCGCCGCGTAATCAAGAAGCACCGACTTGATAAATGAATCCTGATCGAGATCGTACTTCACTCCCGCGCCAGCCGTCCAAGCGTTGTACTTAGCGCTGCCCGTCAGATCACGCAGGTCAGACCGGTCGTAGTCCCACTTAAAGTTGGAAGCGTAGCGGTATCCACCGCGAATCGCGATCCAGTCATCGAGATACTGCTCCAGTCCAACGCGAATATTCATCACTCGCCCCATAGAATCCCCACCGAATGGATAGCCCGGGTCGTTCGCGCCAGGCTCATCATCTCCATTATTTGAATAGAAGGTGTAATCAGCTCCGAGAGCCACCGCGGTGCGATCCATGCGATACTCAAGTCCGGTCGCGATTCCGTACTGCATCTGCTTCACGGTCTGAGCATCCGCGCGATGCCCCGTGTGGTCGAGGTCGTGTTGTCCGTGACCGATAGAAATAGTGGTTCCCCAGGTCAGATCTTCGCTTGAATGGGTCTGAAGACCGAGCGTGTGTAAAAACGTCTCACCGGAGTCGTAATCATGGATATCTGAATCGAGACTATCTTTCTGATAGGTTAATCCATATCCAAGGCTCACGTACTCATTGATCGCCTTCGCGTAGGCGCCCGAGACCTGATATGTCCCCGAGTCGGTGTTGTCTCGATCGTAAGTCCAATCTCCGCTTCGACCCCACCATCCTAAACCGAGATTCCCACCATCTGGCAAACCATCAGCGGTTGGGTTGATCGGCGTAGCGCCGTATACCTGTCCAATATTCTGCTTATCCTTTGCGTCTCCGCCACTCGGATACTCGTGTCCCGTAACTTCATTAAAGCTGTACGAGGCGGAGAGATCCCCATATCGCATGAGACCCAATCCACCCGGATTTTGTACGGTGGCTAACGCGTTAGCAGTTGTGAGGTTGGTACTTCCCGACATGCCGAGCATTCGAGCGTCAAAAGGTTGATTAACGAATCGCTGTTGTTGCTCTTGGAAGTAGAAGTCGCGCTGTTTATCATCAGCGTAACCATCTGGGGTGGACATGGCCATACACAGCGACATCACGAGAGCCGCTTTCGTTACTGTGGTCTTCATCTTCTCTCCTACATACTCAAATGACTTGGAACCTTGATCCGCGCAACGCTCTTGCTTCCATCATTCGGTGAGACAAGAGAGGGCTCGTGAGCATTTTCCGATGAGCACGACGTCCGCCCGCTCTTCATCTCCCGTTTCGCCGAATGCCTGTATGATCACTGTCATCAGGCCATCCTCTTGTGAGAGGTGTTTCATTCCTCGGGCATACATCGAGCGTCGGCGCATTTTCTTGAATCATGCTTTTTCAATCTGGACACTCTGAGAGATAAGGTTTATCGCTCATGGTAGCTCGATACCAGCACCCGGAGCCTCCTATGCGAGAAGAACCTAAAGGTCATCAACACCGCCCCCATCAGATCCCGGCCCTTGCGGGCCACTCTATCGTCAGCCTCGAGGTGCATACCCTACGCCAACTTCATCAGCTGGAGCTTCAGGGAGCGCGATTTGCGGAGCGATTGGCGTCTCCGGTGGTGATTCGGAATCCGCTCTGTGAGGGACAAGGGGAGGCACTCATCTCGACTCGCTGGTTAGGGGGTGGAGTTTTTGGGATTGTGGTGCACCTTAAAGATGGCGAGCTCGCCTCAGGATGGATTCCCATTCGAGCAGCCATGGGGGCTAATCCTGACCTCACTCCAAGTGGAACGCTATCAACCGAGCGATGGGATAAAGATATATTCTCCCAACGTAGTCATGTCGTGCCCGGCGTCGAAACCTTCATGAGGGGGGTGCGAGCTGCGGGGCAGTCACTGGCAGCGGAGCTCCTCGAGGTTTTTCCCGAGCGCATCGATCTCTCATCCGAATCCGATGATTCCCGCGGCGACCGCGGACTCATGACGGAGGTCTGTCAGACGGTCCTCTCCCCGTTCTCACAGGAGCTCCGCGACGGTCTCAAGGTCGTCGATACAAAAAACTCCACAGGCGCCGAACTACAAACTTGGATAAGCCAGGTTGTCGATACCAACCTACGAAACATGGCGACGACCTTCGCCCTCCAGATATTCAGGGAGACGCGCTTACATGTGGCGGTGTTTCAGCATGAACAACGGATGGAGGATGGCATCATCCATGATCTTATCGTCGAAGGGGCAAACGCCACCGTCGCGGTGGCTCAAAAGGAGATTCTCGAAGCCATCAGAAGGAATCCCTTCTCATCACACCGTGATATCAAGCTCGAGCGCCACTCGGTTGTCGGACTGCGGGCGAGCATGCTGAAGGACCCTCGATTCATCGAGCTGTGGAAGCATCTGGGCCAAGAGGAACGACGCAGTATCGTGGAGCACATTGCGGAGTCAGCCTGGCGCTCGTCGGTGCGGGCCTACGCCTTACGGAACTGAGACCACTCGCAGCGTAGGTGCTCGCCTCGACACCACGAGCCACGACACAACACCTCTTCTTTTCAGCGCCTTAGAACCCCTTGGAAAGCGAGCCACAACCTCTGGCATCCCGAGCATAGCTTCGTGACCGGACCTCCCCGCTCCCATATCCATTTCCCCTTGATCTCTCCCCCCTTGCGAGGGTACTCTGTCCATATGAAAGTACTCCGGAGCACATCTTATTTTGTGTTTACCCATCGGCCCTAAGGGCAGAGTGCTTAGCCATACCGGCTGAAAAGGCTCTGCTTCACCGCGGGGCCTTTTTTTTTGCTCGTCCTCCTGATGGATGACGACCTACGTATAAGCTGTAACACGAGGATCTCTCGATGGAACCAACGCAGTGGATATGGATGAATGGATCCTTCATTCCGTGGAATGATGCGCGAGTTCATGTTCTTTCGCACGGACTTCACTACGGTTCATCGATCTTTGAGGGCATACGCGCCTACAAAACGGAGAGGGGCACGGCAATCTTTCGGCTGAAAGAGCACATGGATCGATTCCACTACTCCGCTCAGGCGATTCAAATGAAGATTCCGTACTCCGCTCCCGAGCTCTCCGCCATAACCGTCGAGCTCCTGAAACGTAACAAGATCGAGGCATGCTACATTCGACCTCATGCTACGTTTGGCTACGGGGTCATGGGGCTCAATCCAGCGGCAGCCCCAGTGGATATATCTATCGCGTGCTGGTCGTGGGGCGCATACCTTCCGATCTCGTCAGCAAACATTAAGGTGAGTAAGTACATCCGCATCCATCCGAGCTCTACGGTTGCAGACGCCAAGATCGGTGGACACTACGTGAATAGCATCCTCGCCGTGCAGGAAGTTCAGGGAACGTCCTACCATGAGGCGCTCTTCCTTGATTACCAGGGATATATCGCCGAGGGGCCCGGCGCAAATTTCTTCATCATCAAGGATCGCAAGCTCTACACTCCACCCCTCGGAGCGATTCTGCCCGGCATCACCCGAGCCTCTGTGCTCGAGATAGCCCGCGATAAGGGACTATCGGTTACTGAAAAAAATATCACCGTAGAGGAGGCGCAGGACGCAGATGAAGCGTTCTTCACCGGTACAGCAGCGGAGATGACCCCGATCGGCTCGATAGAGGACAAGCCTCTTCGATTCGGCGCTCCGGGCCCTCTTACCGCGGAGCTGAAGCAGGCATACCTCGACGCCGCCTATGGACGCGCTCCTCGATATGACAAATTTTTGACCTTCGTTTCATAGCTCCAAGATAAAGGAAGTACGTATGGCACCATCAACACCTGCAAACACAGAACTCGCTGACGCGCGGCAAGAGATCGATACGCTCGACAAGGAGATCATGGCGCTCCTCGCCCAACGGCGCGAACTAGCGGAGCGAGTCATTCAATCCAAGACAGCCGCTAACAGCGCGATCCGGGATGAGGCACGGGAGCAATCGCTCATGCGCGAGCGCATCGCTGAGGGGCGCGCCCTTGGGCTCGATCCTCAGCTCGTCATGAAGCTCTTTCACGAGATCATAGCTGATTCAGTGCGACTCCAGCAGGACATCCTTCAATCGAAACTAAACGGAGCTGCGGATCGAAAACGCTCACTCAAGGTCGCCTTTCAAGGAATCGACGGATCCTATTCGCACCTTATGGGACGCTCCCTTCTCTCCTCGACGGGGGGTACCAACAGGCTCGCGACTCAGACGACCGGAGAACCGGAGTTCCTAGGATTCACCTCATTCAAAGAAGCGGTGGAAGCTGTCGAGAAGGGCTCGTGCGATGTGGGTATCCTGCCGCTTGAAAATACGACATCCGGCGGGATCAATGATGTCTACGATCTCCTCCTCAACTCGCGAGTTTCTATCGTTGGAGAGGAAAAGTTTAAGGTAAAGCATTGTCTAATCGGTTTAGCCGATGTTCCAGTTTCGCATCTGCATACCGTTCACTGCAGTCAGCTCGCGGTGTCGGAATGTGCGAACTTCTTAGCTACTATCCCCTCCTGCGTCGTTCAATACGCGACCGATTCAGCGACCGCGCTCAAAGAGCTAAAAGAGAGCGGGGATAAGGGACGAGCGGCTATTGCGAGTGAGGAAGCGGCTGAGATGTTCGACCTCACCGTGCTCAAGCGCGACATCTCAAACCACGAAGAAAACGTCACGCGCTACGTTATCATCTCCAAAAACGCCGTAAAAGTTGACCCTCGTGTTCCCAGCAAGGTCTCACTCGCGATGAGCACACTGAATCAACCAGGAGCACTCGTCGAGACCCTGCTCGTGTTCAAGCAACATGGGATCAACCTCACCAAGCTCGAGAGTCGACCGATTCCGGGCAATGCATGGGAGGAGATGTTTTATGTCGACTTCCTTGGAAACCTTGATGCCGCGAATGTGAAGACGGCGCTCGGTGAGGTTACGAAGCTCACCCGCTTCATCAAGGTGCTCGGGTGCTTCCCTTCGTGCGACGTCCCCCCCACTGAGATCCCCCAAACGGAGAGCTCCTCTTGCTCCACGGATTCGTGCTCACCACAGTCGGTACGAATTGAGGTTAAGGACTCCACTCCTCCAAAGAGTGGTGGTAAAGACAAGGGCTACAAACTCGTTAGTCGCGAGCACAAGCCCGAAAATACGATCATCGATGTTGGTGGAGTTAAGATCGGAGATGGAAACTTCCTCGTCATCGCAGGACCATGCTCCGTCGAATCTCGCGAGCAGATCATGGCGTGCGCTCGCGAGGCGCGCGACAACGGCGCGAAGATCCTTCGAGGCGGTGTGTTCAAACCACGAACCTCACCGTACAGCTTCCAAGGGATGGGCTATGAAGGTCTCGACCTCCTGGTTGAGGCGGGCCGCGCTCATGGCATGCCTGTCATTACCGAGGTCATGACGACTGAGGACGTGGAACGAGTTGCGGAGAAGGCTGATATCCTGCAGATCGGTGCCCGCAATATGCAGAACTACAGCCTTCTCAAAGCGATCGGGGAAACGCGTCGTCCCGTCATGCTCAAACGTGGATTAAGCGCTCCGATCGAGGAGCTTCTTCAAGCCACCGAATACATCCTCGCAGGGGGCAACCAGCAAGTGTTCCTGTGCGAGCGTGGAATCCGGACCTTTGAAACAGCAACCCGTGGAACGCTCGACATCAGCGCCGTTCCGGTGCTTAAAGCTCGAACTCACCTCCCGGTGTTCATTGATCCATCGCATGCAGCGGGAACCAGGGAGCTGGTCGCACCACTTGCCCTAGCCGCGAAAGCGGTGGGAGCTGATGGCATCATCGTCGAGTTCCATCCAGAGCCCGAGAAGGCTCTGAGCGATGGACCCCAAGCGCTCCGATTTCCGCAATTCGCCAAACTCATGGCCGATCTCAAAAAGATTGAGGTTTGATCATGCGCACCTTGGATGTGAATGTGGCGCGAACGGAATCCCACTCGCCACTCTGGGTCGATAGGGGACTGATTGAGAGGCTCCCTCAACTCATATCCCTTTCAAAGTACTCATCAGTCGTGGTGGTGGCGGACGCAGGAGCCTCAAACGCAAAAGAGCGTGTGTGCGCGGCGCTCTCCATTCCATCATCACGGGTACGTTCCCTTCCAGGAGGGGAGTCTCAAAAAAATGTACATGAGCTTATTCATCTCTGGGAGTTCTTCGTTGAGCAAAAGCTGGATCGGAAGTCATTGGTCATCACTGTGGGTGGGGGGGCAACCAGTGACCTGGTCGGATTCGCAGCGGGAACCTACATGCGAGGCATCTCCTTCCTGCACGTGCCAAGTACCCTCTTGGCGCAGGTAGACGCCAGCATTGGCGGAAAGGCGGGGATCAATTTTCAGGGGGTTAAGAACCTGATCGGATCAATCGCACAGCCCGTTGGTATCGTCATCGACATCGATTGCTTGCAAACCCTTCCCGAGCGGGAGCTCCGCTCCGGTTTTGCCGAGATTGTTAAGCACGGGCTGATCGCCGACCGCGGATACTACGAGAGGGTAAGCTCGCGGGAATGCACAACGTGGACAGCTGATGACATGGTGGAGATCGTCTACCGTTCCTGTGAGATAAAAAAAGGAGTGGTTGAATCGGATGAAACGGAGCAAGGGCCCCGAAAAACCCTCAACTTCGGGCACTCCATCGGACACGCCGTCGAATCGTTCGCCCTTACGCACGGTCCCGCGCTTACGCATGGAGAGGCGATCGCTATCGGGATGTTCGGAGAGGCGTACATATCGCATCGCATCGGAAAGCTCTCGATGACCGATCTCAACACTATCGACGCAGGACTGAGAGCCGCTGGCCTTCCGACCCGCTTACCGGTCTCGATCCCGACCGCCGAGCTACGTGCGCTGATATCCAAAGATAAAAAAAATGTAGGGGGCAACGTCAAATGGACCTTGCTTGATGGGATCGGGTCCGCCCTCTTTGATGTCGTGATACCTGAGGAGCTGATCGTCGAGGCGCTGTCAGCGATACAACCTGGAGCTACCCTTGCATGAAGACCCTCACGTTGATCCCCCCGAACGCCCCTATCTCGCATACCTTTGAGGTTCTCGGCTCGAAGAGCTACACCAATCGCTCCCTCATCATTGCAGCGTTAGCGTCGGGCGTTTCGAAGCTATCGTTGGCCTCCGTCAGCGCTGATAGCGAAACGATGACGAAAGCGCTCCGATTGCTTGGGGTGTCGATTGAAGAAGAGAGCGGACCCCATGGAACCACCCTGATCGTTGAGGGCACCGGTGGCGCGCTCAATCCATACCACGGCGAGATCAATGTGGGGCCTGCCGGCACAACGATGCGTTTTCTTACCGCACTGTGCGCCGCCATTCCGGGCATCGACGTAGTGCTCTCAGGTTCCGAGCGCATGCATGCTCGTCCAATTAAAGAGCTCGTTACCGCACTCAGGAGCCTCGGCGCTGAGATCGAGTATCTCGGCACTGAGGGGTGCCCTCCCCTTCGCATTCGCTCCAAGACCCATCTCAAAGGGGGCAGCATCACGATGAATGGCACTGTGAGTAGTCAGTTTATCTCGGCTGTACTCCTCACCGCTCCGCTCAACACAAACAAACTAATCGTGGAGATCGAGGGTGAGCAGATATCAAAGTCGTACATCGACATGACCCTTCAAACCGTTCGCGAATTTGGCGTAACGATTACCAATGAGTCGTACAGGCGCTACGTGTGCGCTGCCGGACAGAAGTATCAATCCCGAGTTACGCAGATTGAGGGAGACGCCTCAGGTGCGTCATACCTGTGGGGGCTCGCCGCCATCTCCCGTGGAAAGGTAACTGTGAGGAACGTAAACCCCCAATCCGCTCAGGGGGACATCCACTTCCCTGAGGCCCTGATGCGTATGGGATGCTCGGTCTCCTCAGATGCTCGCTCCATCACCGTTACAGGACCGAAGGCGCTCAAGGGAATAGAGATAGACATGTCAAACATGCCCGATGTTGCCCAGACACTCGCAACCGTTGCAGCATTCGCCGATGGCGTAACGACGATGCGCGGGTTGAGCACCCTGAGGGTCAAAGAGACCGATCGTATAGCTGCCCTGCACACCGAGCTTGCAAAAATGGGTATCCGATGCGAGAGCGGACCGGACTACCTTATCGTTCACGGAGGGGAGCCTCATGGTGCTCGGATCAAGACCTATGAAGATCATCGCATGGCGATGTCCTTCGCCATAATGAGCGCCCGCGTCCCAGGCATCCAGATCGAGGAACCCCACGTTGTAGAAAAATCCTTTCCAACGTTTTGGGAAGCGCTTCGGGAAAGCGGTATCAACGTTGAGGGATAATCCTATTCCTCTTCATGCGATGGGCTCATCGTACGCAAAATCGTCACAATCCGACCCTCTAGAATATCGTAGATCTTTGAGTTCGTTTTAGACCGATACACTCCATCGCCTTGCTACGATAGCGAAAATAAATATCGCATAACGCCTCGTTTGAACGCAAAGCGACTACCGTGTTGCTTGAGTAGCGCATGCCATTAGACGACGATCATATTCAGAAATCCTCTCATAACGAGCGATATATGAACGAGTATATAAAAATAGCTATCGCAGCATTCATTCTTATCCTTATGTTCGCCTGCTTCAAAAAGCAGGGTCGATACTGGCGTGAGATGCAGACGAGTCGACCGACAGGTGCGCTCAAAGCGGGATATACCGTCGCTATTCTGACCGTGGGTTTATCTCTCCCTCTCGCGCTGTACTCCAACACGCCCGCTGGATGGGAACTCTTCATCAGCGTGCTTCTGATGACGGTCGTCTTCTGCGCCAAGATCACGTTCTCTCCCGCAGTTATCGCCGGAATTCTCGGCATGTGCACCTATCAACTCTTTGTACATGACCGATTCCCCTTCTTTGAGGTATGGGGCGCTGCAGCATCCGTGCTCGCATGGAAACTTCCAGAGGAGGTGCGTGCACTCTACGCAACGGTGACCTTCATATGGGCGTTACTCGTCCTGGTGAGCGGCGGTGCATCAGAGGTTGAGGCCTCAAGCACCTCCGATCTCGCCGACGTTACAGGATTATTACCCGAGTAACGAAGCGCGGTGGAAGCGCTCCCCATGCGAAAAGCGCCAAGGAGCTCCAAGCTCCTTCCAGTCCAACAACCATCATCGACTGAGACGGAGATCCGTCCTACGACCGCCAACCAAAATAGGTAGGCGCTTCCACAGCTACGCCTGCCAGCAGGAGGGGGCGTCGCTTCTCTGCTCCTAGTTCAACACATTGCAGCGCAGGAAAGAGGTGTCGGTCAGCCAAAAGGCCAAGCTCTGCGTCCAAGCGAGCAGCGTCCTCGGAGAGTCGGATCCGGACCAGGCTTTGTGCCGCGGCGTTCCGAGAGAGCAACGTCAGGGTATCGGCCGGCGCGTCCGTCCCGTTTATCTGCACCTCTCGTAGCTTTGGGAAGTCATAGCTAAGAAGCTCTCTCCATGAATCATCACTCACTGAACTCCAGACAAATGAAAGACGTTCAAGATGAGGAGCAAGGTTTGCGATCTCCCGAATTGTGTGTGGAGATAGGATCGCTTGCATCTGCAAGGAACGGGTCACGCCCGGCTCAACGAAGCGCTCAATCCCTTGAAGATCGTATTCACCTGCGGTGATGCGAATGAGCACATCACGACCGAGCAACCTCCACGCTCCTTGTGAAGGAGATACATTTTCACGTTCAAGGATGTTAACCGCGGACAACCGGCGAATGCGCTCACTTGGGACGTCAGCAGCGCTGTTTGGATCCCTACATACCTCAGCGGCGTCGGAGAGCGAGCACGTAACCTCTTCCAGCCTCAGAGCTCGAGCGCCAAGCCGGCCCCCACCGACGGTTTCGTTGAGTACGAGGGATCGCACTCCATCCATGACCTGTCCGCTTTCCAGGATCCTCGCGACCTCCTCCGAGGTCTGATGCAGAACCAACCTCTGCACCGGATGAGCACTCAACGCACGTGCAACCAACCGCGTGCCTGGCTCATCAGCAAGGCGCGCCGCGGAAATGATCGCTTCGGATATTAAGCCCCTCTGCAACATAAGACGCCCCTGGGGGAAGATCTGTCCATCACCCTCACCACCGATGATCCGCCGATAGATGTATGCTCCTTCCGCCATTCCCGTAAACAGCGACGGGTTGAATACCTCGCGATACCGTTCATCCGCACACATGTAGCGGATGAGCGCCGCTCTCGCGTCGTCGCTACGGGTGCCCTGTTCATCTAAAAAATACGAGTAAATAATTCGATGATCGACGTTATCGGGCTCTTGTCGAATAAGCGCGAGGAGATCCTGCTCCTCGCGGCATCGCGGTGTGGAGCTCCAATCAACAGCCGTGAGATCAGGTAACATGTCAGCTCGCTGAGAGCTGTGCCCACCCAGAGAGGTTGGTGCCCGCTGTGCGTCCCCCATGCGACTCATATCTACAAATCTCCTAGGTACGGGCTCCAAAGATGCCGTATCGTTTCAGGGACATGGTCCCACATTGGTGTAATGCCTTCCCCCCTCCATCCTGCTACATACCAAGAGTCATACAAGACTATTTAGAACAGGAAGAAGCCAAAAAAGCCCCCCGTTTGAATAGGGCTTAGGGCGCGTGTACACTTCAGCCACTATGAAAAATATCCTTCGCTTCGCTCGCTACCACGCTCTCTCACTTTTCGCCATTTTCGCCCTCGTTGGTTGTGGTCAGGATGGTGACGACGACCAGGTTAACCTTCGCTTCATTAACGCGGTGGCCGAGGTGAACGGAGTTAACTTCATCGTCGATGGCGATGTATGGTTTGACGAGCAGGCGTTTCTCGAAGATACAGGCTACTTCTCGTTTGACACCGATCAGCACCTCTTCCAAGTGGTCCCCTCGGACTCTCTAACTCCGATTAGCAACCTTCTCACAACGCTCCAAGATGATAAGGACTACACCTACATCGCGATCGGTTCAGCCCTCGAGGCTGAGGCACTCATGCTTGTAGACAACAACGAGAAGGCTGGAGACGGCTCCTTCAAGCTCCGCCTCATCGATGCCTGGCAATCATCTCAGTCTATCAATGTCTACGTCGTGGCTAATGGTAAGGACTACAAGAGCACAGCCCCAGCAGCGAAGGGCATCCGATATCGCTCCGTGACAACCTACCTCACCGGTACGTCAGGCACCTACGACATAATCGTAACCGGCGCGACTACAGGTCAGATCCTCGCAGCACTCCCTGATCAGGTTTTTGACAGTGAGAATGTGTATACGATGGTGATAGCGCAAAATCAGACGTTGGGGAACGCACCAACTCTGCAGCTCATCGACGATTCCGAGGATTGATTCAGTCTCCTCAGTTGCTTCCGGGACTAACCGAACGGGAGCTTCACTCCCGAGACCAACCGCGAAGACCTACCACGGCAAGATCGCGAAGAAGCCACGATCCGGGACATCCGTGAAGCGCTTGCGATTTAGTCCCTCGGCGATTATCTCCGCCCAGGTATCGCAGATCTCACGCGCTGAGCTACTCAACGTAAGCTTATTAACGTCCAGTAGTCGGGTCGGCGGGAACCGTCGGTCAGCAAGGGTAGCGATAAGCCTTCCACTTTGCGCGTCGTACACCTTAGCAGCAAACGATACATGAGGATCAGAGACCGTATTGAAGACTAACGAGGAGGCCGGAATCGGTACGAGCATAAATCCAGCTTTTTGAATCGGATGTGAGAACTCAAGCTCGGTCAGCCCGATGTCAATGATAAGGCCACGTGGCTGCGCTGAATCGACCACAGAGATAACCCCATCTTTATAGTTCGCAACGCTTTCTATCAGCTCTTGTTTAAAGTACTCAGCGAGTTCGTCCGCCAGCTTTTCGTACTCACTCTCCTTGGTTAAGAGGGTGCCCTTGCTCGCAAGCCACGATTCCTTTGATAGGGTGTCCGCGGTCACCGTGCGAAACCATACGTTCGTATATCCCTGCTCCGGCAGCTTCGGATCAACCCACGCGTGCTTAAAGGGGAGGGTCTTGTCGACCACCGTGACATCCCTGCCCTCGAGAAACGTTTGCGGCAACGGTTTAGTCCGCTCCTTCACGGCGCATCCGATTGCGCCACTGAGAACAATGGGCAGGAGCGCAAGATGGAGAAGGGCTCGAGAACATGACGCGTATCGCATGGGAGATCCTTAGAGCGTATAGATGCAGACGACTAGACGGTCCCATGCTCACACCATCCCCTTCCTTTTTCAAGCCACATTGAATACCCAGTGCCGATGGGAGTATGCTGTCCCGAAGATGGCGGCGTATCGGAAGCTCATTCTCATCGGATTTATGGCCTCGGGTAAAAGCGCCGTTGCGACGGCTCTTGCGCCACAACTCGGTCTCAGACTGATCCAAATAGATGATGAGATAGTATCGCGCTCCGGACTCCCCTCGATCCCAGCCATCTTTGCGGAAAAGGGAGAGCCGTACTTCAGAGAGCTGGAGGCTACAGTGGCGGCGTCGCTCCGCGATTCTCAGGGGGTGATTATCTCAACAGGGGGTGGGATTATCACGCGAGAGGAAAACATGACCAACCTCAAATACAATGGGGGACTCGTCATTTATCTTCAAACCTCATTTGAGACGATCGCCTCAAGAGCGGAAGATCTCTCCTCTCGCCCCCTCTTTGCGAACAAAAAAAACGCGCTCGAATTATTTCACCACCGCCTCCCTATCTACGAACGCCACGCCGACATCATCATAGATACCGATGGAAGATCCGTTGAGCAGGTTTGCTCGGCCATCCTCACCCAGCTACAGTAGAATTTATGCAGCTCGAGATATCAGCCCGCTCATCACTCTGCCTCGTTATCGGAGACCCCATCGGTCATAGCCTCTCCCCCGCCATGCACAACGCGGCATATGCCGCTACCCATCTCCCCTTCGTGATGGGGGGCGCCCACGTGCGAGCGGAGAACCTGCGCGCCGCGATTGAAGGGATGCGGGCTTTGGATATCCGAGGACTTGCAGTTACCATGCCCCACAAGGTTGCCATTATGGACCTCCTGGACGAGATTGATCCTGTCGCTGACGCAATCGGAGCGGTCAACACGGTCGTGAACAACGAGGGAAAACTCATCGGCTTCAACACAGATTGGCTCGGCATCCTACGCCCTCTCGAGAAACGAACCTCCCTCAAGGGCAAAAAGGTGGCACTTCTTGGAGCCGGTGGCGCCGCTCAAGCGGCGCTCTATGCGTGCACAACGCAGGGGGCTTCAGTTACTATCTTCAATCGTTCCCTCGACAGAGCCGAATCCATCGCGGAACGGTTCGGCGCTACCGTCCGGTCGATTGAGAAAGCAGAGGAGCTTTCATCCTTCGATATCATCATCAACACGACCTCCGTGGGTATGGCACCAGAGGTCGACGCATCCCCCGTGCCGGAATCGGCGTTAGCGAAAGACCAGCTCGTCTTCGAAACGATCTACGCTCCGATCACCACAAAACTGTTGAGCATAAGTGCACGGATCGGGGCAAAGGTTATCCCTGGTCTTGAGATGTTTCTTGAACAAGGCATGGCCCAATTCAATCTTCACACCGGTGTCAAGGCTCCGAGAGAAGAAATGGAAAAGATTTTGAGAAACTCGCTTGGGGCGTGACCAACGCCGTACTTTTTCGTATAGTTTTCTTCCCCAGCTGAGGTGCGATCAAGGACCTCGTCTGGAACATTTTTGAAGTTTATTTTCGCTATCCGCCGGTTGCTCCCTGAAAGAAAAAGGCTCCCCTCGGAGTTATCTTGCAGGAGGTTCTATCGGTGAGGCTCTCCTTCTATGTGCGCTCAACGAGTCGATAATAAGTACTGCCTCCCCATCATCAAACCTACCCGCGCTGAGGTCGAGGAGGTTCTCAAAAAGAATATCAATAAGTTTCGGTACGCCGAGGTGTGGCTCGACTACATCGAGGATATAGATCCCGGATTTGCTGCTTCGCTCGTCGGCCAGTATCCGAACAGACTCGTGATGATATTTCGTCGCCGCAACCTCGGGGCAATGAAGCTCAGTCCGGACACCCGCTTTAAGATCATCAACACACTCTCACGCAAACAAGTGCTCGTTGATATGGATATTACGGTTCAGGCGGACGACATTAGTCGGCTCCAAGCTGCTCGCATTCCGGTCAAGAGCATCCTCTCCTATCACAATTTCACCCAAACTCCGTCCGATACGGTGCTGCGCTCTATCGTGTCTCGTATGAAGGGTTGGAATGCTTACATCGTCAAGATTGCGACCCATTGCACAACGCAGCGAGATGCGCTGCGATTGCTTTCGCTTCTGATAGACCTGCGAGAATCAGGACAGCGAAGTATCATCCTTGGCATGGGGAAACACGGCGTAATAACAAGGGTTTTTGGTTCCGTCTGGGGCAATGAGATGGCTTTCGCACCCATAGAGGTTGCGCAACGTTCGGCAGCCGGGCAGCTCACGGTCGACAAACTGGACTCGATCATGCAGGCCCTTGGGTGATACACTCCCCGCGCGGGAGGACGCATGGCGGGAAATTCATTTGGAGAGCTCTTTAAGATAACGACCTTCGGGGAGTCGCATGGTGGTGCCGTTGGTGTCGTCGTTGACGGGTGCCCTCCAGGTCTCGAGATCTCTGAAGCCGTCATTCAGCAACAACTCGATCGTCGCAAGCCGGGACAGAGCGATATCACCACCCCTCGCAAAGAGGAGGACATCATCCACATCTTGAGCGGCGTCTTCGAGGGATACACAACCGGCACCCCAATCATGATGCTCGCCTACAATAAGGACCAACGCTCGGAGGACTATAACGACCTCCACAAAGCGTTTCGCCCTTCGCACGCTGACTTCACCTATCTCTCAAAGTACGGACTTCGCGATTGGCGCGGAAGTGGAAGAGCGTCCGCGCGAGAGACCCTCGGGCGGGTCGCCGCTGGAGCTATCGCTCGCAAGTTCTTAAGCGAGAGCCTTGGCATCGAGATCCTAAGCTACGTTGAGCAGGTTGGGTCTATTCAATCAAACGTGAATCCTGACGAGGTCACGATCGACGCCATCGAATCGAACATCATCCGATGCCCGGACCAAGACGCGGCGACAAAGATGATCGACCTCGTGCGAGAGGTTAAGGCGGATGGGGATTCTATCGGCGGCATCATCCGCGGTGTCATTCGCAACGTACAGCCCGGACTCGGGGAGCCCGTCTTCGATAAGCTTCACGCCGACCTCGGTAAAGCGATGTTGAGTATCAACGCGGTGAAGGGATTTGAGATCGGACTCGGATTTAACGCCGTGCACCTTCGTGGAAGTGAGCACAACGACCCCTTCGTTGTTGGAGAGGACGGCGAAGTTACGACGGCGACCAATAACGCCGGTGGTGTGCTCGGTGGAATCTCTACCGGAAACACTATTACCTTCCGCGTAGCCTTTAAGCCGGTCGCTACTATCGGCAAAGAACAGGATACCGTTACGACAGAAGGCGAGCCAACGAAGCTCGCCGCAGCAGGACGTCACGATCCGTGCGTGCTTCCCCGCGCCGTACCGATCGTAGATGCGATGGCGGCGTTAGTCCTGGCGGATCACGTCCTGCGGGATAAGGCGCAGAATTTGTAGCTTTGAACCCTCTGTATTTAAACTAAAAAAGTAGAAAGGCGGCAGCTCGCTGGAGTAACGATCTGGCGCATGGTACCCTTGGCGGGCTCATGGGGGAGAATCCTCCCCGTCTCACATCTGCTTTTACACAGGATGCCTGACATGAACGCCCGAACACTTCTTATCGTAGTGGTTGCCGCCCTGGGTTACTTCGTAGATATCTTTGACCTCGTACTCTTCAGCGTAGTTCGCACCCAGAGCCTCTCTGAACTCGGAGTTAGTGGGGATGGGCTGCTCACCGAGGGTGTCAGGCTCCTCAACGCGCAGATGTTCGGCATGTTACTGGGAGGGGTCCTGTGGGGCATTCTCGGCGACAAGATCGGTAGGGTTCAAGCTCTCTTTGGATCCATCCTTACCTACGCCGTTGCGAACATCGGCAACGGCTTCGTAACGAGCGTTGAGCAGTATGAGGTGCTTCGATTAATATCAGGAGTTGGCTTAGCGGGGGAGATAGGAGGGGCTATCACCCTTGTGGGAGAGTTTCTCTCGAAGGAACGTCGGGGTATCGGAATGGCGTGCGTTCTCACCGCAGGAGCGCTGGGAGCCGTAGCCGCAAGCTGTTCGGCGCACCTCTTTCACTGGCGCACTATGTTCTTTATCGGTGGAGGGCTGGGACTCGCTCTCCTGGCCCTTCGAGTCGCGGTTGCTGAATCACACGTCTTCGAGTCCATTAAGGGAGATAAGACGGTAGCGCGAGGAAGTTTAACGCTCCTCTTCAACAACCGCGATCGCCTCGTACGATTTGTATCCCTGCTGCTGATCGGAATACCCTTCATGTTCTCGTGGGGATTTCTCGCCACCTTCTCACCAGAGGTAGCCCTGGAATCCGCTGGGCTCTCAGGCCTCTCAAGCGCCGTCCCGATCTCCCTCTTCGGGATCGGAGTGACGGTAGGAGATATGGCTTCTGGCTTTGCGAGTCAATACATCAGGAGTAGGAAGAAGGTTTTGGCCGCATTCCTCGTGGCTCAATGCGCGTGTATCCTCGGCCTCCTTCACCTTAATTTCGGACAAAACTGGGTATTCAACGCGTGGTATTTTCCGATCGGATTCTTTGGTGGCCTATGGGCGGTCCTAGTAACGACGGCGTCCGAGCAGTTTGGCACCAATCTTCGCACGACCGTTACCTGCATGATTCCGAACTTCGTTCGGGGTTCTACCGTTTTCTTGGGGTGGAGCTTCCTTGCGCTCAAGTCCTCGGTTGGCGTTGTGACCACCGTGCACCTCATGACCGGGGGGACCATAGCTCTTGCGCTCCTCGCCATTCGAGCTATTCGTGAGAGCTTTGGAATCGACCTCTCCTTCATTGAAGTTCGAGAGGGGCAGAGACCGTACGCTCAAATCTCGGAACCTGCGATAGAGGAGTTCGAGATCAAGCAGGCGAGCGGTTGGTAAGAAGAGCGCAAAAATCGGCGCCCCGATCGTGCATCATAAAAATGACGGAGGTCGGGAAGAGAAGAGACAAAGTCCTCATCCAACCTCCTTGAAAACTACGGTAGCAACCCAGCCTCTTTGAACGCACGCAACATTTCATCTCCTACACAATCCTTAAAGGGATTGCAGAAGGCATCCATGTTTGGAGCACGCTCTCGGATCGCTTGAAATTCCGGATTGTGACCGATACGCGATTTAGAGAACTCCTCAAAGAGTGCGATAGCGATATTGCGCTGCTCCTCCAATTGCGTGGAGGCGAAGAACGCGAACATCTCCTTAAAATCACCAAGGAACAGGATGCTGAATTGATAGTATCCACCCCGTTGCTTTGCTTCATCCTCTCGCAACCTCTGGAAATCCTCACGAGTCGCATAAAATGAAACAGCGAGCGAGCCGTCGGGAAGATCCCACAGCTTATTGATCGTCCGCGTGTAAATCGCGCATGGCGGATTTAACGAACGAACCGCTTGTATACTGTCTACCAAATAACCCATCTTCGGTGTGATGAAATTAACGGCTTGCGAGCGCGAAAACTCAATCACCTCTTCAGAAAAAGTCTGCATAAAAACCTCCGTGGAAAACCGAGCGCACGACATGTGAACTCCCTCAGACCCCCTGTCCAAGAGAGATGAGGGAATTCACACCGCAACAGTTTCAGCGGAGGCAACGAACAGACCACACAACCTTATGGTATCTCTTCTCTCCCGATCCTCTTCGCTGCCGACCGATGGTCAGCACCAAAGAGGCGCGGTGAATCTTCATTACCCATGATCGAAAGGGCTACCACAACGATACGCCCTTGTGTGTTAAAGAACTGCGGCACCGAAGGCTCGGAGTATACCTGTCTCCGATTCCTGCACTAGCAAAAATAAGTTGGGGAGTCAGATTGGAAAGGATCCGCAGAGTCAGATATATGCGGCATACGTAAGGATATGGCGGCACGAGTGGGAACGAGTAAGAGCCGAGCTCTGGCGCATCCTCCGACCACAGCTTCCTAGACCAGCGCAGGCTCAATTACCTGACAGTGACTCCCATCTGCACGGTGCAGAGCCTCTTGAAATAAAGGCCTCTTGAAATAAGTTCCCACCAGGGAGAAGTCGAGCAGTAAGCGGGATTCTGTTCAGAGTCCTTGTGGGACCGTGTGATCATTCATCTAGGCTCACCGTTGCCGATGAGCTCAAGCGACGCTACCCGAAGGCTCGTCGCGGGTCGCGACGTTCTACGTTGCCGTAGAAAGCCTTCCTATTCGGTCTTGCTTCAGCTGGGGTTTACCAAGCCACGGAGTCACCCCCGTGCTGGTGAGCTCTTACCTCACCGTTTCACCGTATCCTACCCTTGCAGGTAGGTCGTCTTCTTTTCTGTGGCACTTTCCGCCGATCTCTCGGCGCCGCCGTTAACGGCCAACTTACCCTATGAAGTCCCGACTTTCCTCTCAGGTGTTACCCCAAGCGATCACGCACTCAACTTCTCTCTGCTGGGGACTGGTCAGGGTCCCGTGAGGAGCCCCCTACTCTGCCGCTAAACGGAGAATTCGTCCACAGCCGGGGCATTTTACCACATCTTGGCGGGAAACCTGCACAACCACCTGTGGGCCTAATTTCATGAAGCATCCTGAGCAGCTATCCCGATTGAGCACCTCAACAACTGGGTTGGATGGAAATCGGTCACGGATGCGGTTGTAGGCTGTAAGGACCGTTTGGCCAGCGAGCTGCGAAGCCTGTTCCGCGCGCTCTTTATTGAGCGACGCCAATTGCTCCTCAAGTCCCTTGATCGTTTCCGAGGACTCTTTGTGAAGCGCGGAGAATTCATCGTTGAGACCGCTGATGACACCGGTCACATCGGCGACCTCTTTCTCAAGGGCCTCGATCTCTCGCATCAATCCGAGCAAAAGATCTTCGCGTTGTCCGATCTGCTTTGCGGTGTAATCGATCTCTCGCTCAGCGGCCTGTTGCAACTTGTAGTTGTTGAGGGTGTTAAGCGCTGCACGACGCTCGTTGATCTTATCACGCTCAGCTTTGACGCTCTTCTCCTCTTTGGCGCACAGCACCCTTTTATCGGCGAGCACCTTCTCGCGCAGGCCCTTCTTCGTCTCATGGGAGACGATCACCTGCTTCCTAGCTTCGAGGTCGCTCTCAAGCTTCTTCTTTTGCGCAGAAAAGGTCGCTATCTGAACATCGAGCTTGCTGAGTTGGATGATGATCGGAAGAGCGGCAGGGGCGGAAGCATCTGACATGTGACCTCTATCACGGGGGTGGTCCCTCGATACTATGGGCAAAGAGCCTATAGTATCAATTACCAAGATGACTTAGGGAGCACAAAGGACGCAGAATATACCCAAGATTGCCAGGTAAGGGTTGCACGCCCCGAGGGTTAAGTTGTACAACAGCATTCTCTTATGGCCCTATAGCTCAGTTGGTTAGAGCGGCCGGCTCATAACCGGTAGGTCCCTGGTTCAAGTCCAGGTGGGGCCATTCCTTTTCCAGGAAAAGGAATAGACCCGCCTGGACTTGAACCAAAAACAACACAGTAAGTCCAAAAGGACTCCATCGCCAAGCGAGGGAGTCCAGGTGGGGCCATTCCTTTGAAGTGAGGGAACGGTCTTAGATTTTAGCGCGCCAACCGCACTGCATTAGCGCCGTAGGAGACGATGCATCCTCCGGTTATGCTGATGGCGGCTCCGGTCGCTGCTGAGTTTCCATTCTTGGCGAGACTCTGATACACGACTGCCAAAACACCCGGTCGCCCGCCCACGGTTATCCCCTTCGCGAACTGCCACCGACGTCCCTTATCACGGGATCGACCATTAAAATTACCGTCATGATTGGTGGAGAGATACCCAGCCCCACCCTTCGTCAAAAACACATGACGAAAGTCGAAGGATGCGACCCTGGTGCTGCAGGAGCTGTTACGAGGGGCGTAGAAATATCGACCACCCCAGATACCCTGAAAGTTTGAGTTCTTCATCGCCGAGACCTCTGACGATACCGCCCCTCGGGCCATTTTACGAGCTGCTCTAAGGGCCTTCACTCGAAGCATCGCGTCATCCGCGAAACCTTCTGAGACGAAACCGATTGCTAGAGTAGCGGCGACGATCAAACTACGAATCTTCATGATGCAAAACTTCCCACCTACAAGACGTTACAGTTCCGGAAATGATACTCGTTTCCGTTGTACCCTCCGAAGATCTTCACAACGAGAAGAGCCCGAAAGGCCACATTTGTGCTCGCGGAACTAACACAGCGCCCCACCCTCTTCAACGCTTATCTGCAAGCCATCGACGCACGTTGAACGCTTCGGTGATCAACTCAACACCACTGATGGGTGCAGGAATTACGACGCAAACATGGATACCGAAGCGACGATTTTCCGAGCGCCATCCCCTCCTACCGAGCGGCGACGTACGAGTGGAGACGATCCCTCATCGTCATAAAACACGTTACATTTGAGAGGGATACGGGGAACTTTCGCGTTCGCTTCGTGGCCGTGCACGCAGTCCTCTCCGACACGCTCTTCACGGAACGGATCCCCTACTGTCATGCTGTCAGCGCAGGAAAAACTGAACTCACCTTCGTTGCGAAGCCGCATTTTCGCGTCCGAACGAGCAGCGTGAGCGTGAGTTAATTTCTGAATCCAGTAACACCAACTGGCTCCTCTTGGTTCAGCGTCAACACCGACGCGGCCTCATGCTCCACCGTGTGAAATGCAGCTTCACAGCTGAATGACACCTCAGTAGCGATTACACCTCTACAAATGAACCGATGCTCCCTCACGAATATCGAGAGCGTGAGTTGCTCGCGTGCGGCTAGTTGAAATTTACCCCCGGCGCCGCGCTCCTCACGAACGAAAGCACGGACTCAGCTTGAAGGTTGGTGTTATCGCTGGGACCACCCTCAGGTTGGCACGCCGGTGGTCCCGCTCGCACGATCGCGACCACTCCAGGCTGCCCATCATTGCCGTCCAGCAGAAGAGACCCTCCGGAATCTCCCTGACAGGTGTCACCACTTCCATCACTAAGGGATTGCACAGAAAAATCTGAGACCGCAGTCACATCCAGCGTTGTCGCTTTGAGGGGAGCCTCTCCACTCTCAATTCGGCCGATGTAGGTATCATTACTTTGGTCGAGACCAAATCCATACGTGACAACGGTATCCCCTGCTGCCGTGCTTCGAGATGTGGTTATGGGCACCGGATTAACTGGGGCGTTCTGAGCGATCGTTATGATCGCTACGTCATTCTGATCCGATATCACATTAGGATTAAAACTGGGGTGAACCTGTACTCGGGAGGAGCCATAGGAGAAGTACTGGTTAAGAACCCGAGCGGAGGTTCCCCCATCCGCAAAACAGTGCGCTGCCGTGAGTATCTTATTCGGTGTGATGAAGGTACCACTACAGTACCCCTGCGAGGTCCGAACCACCACGATCTCGTTTGGCGCGTCGGGGCATTCGGCCCCACCCGCAATCTTCAGGGTCGAGCACACACCTGAATCCGTGTCGCTCCCTCCGCCACCACCACACGCAGAAAGCGCTGTAGACACCGCCACTACCACGGTCACGAATGAAATATTTGCTCGCATACAAACCCCATTTTTGGTCACAGTTTCACTCGGATAGCCGTTGGAACAACTCTCACCCCAAGTCTGTAGGGTGACGGTTACCCCATTTACTCGGGCTTGGGAAGGCGATTTCGCTACAACCCCTTGTCAAACCGAGCAGTTACCCCAATTAAACTCGCCCCCTTCCGTTGAAATCAGTGGGCTCGCATGATACCAACTACACATCGAGTGGTGATGGTGCGCCTCATACTGATGCAGGCCTCACCCACCCTCATTTCTACTAAGGCAAAGGACCTCCATGGGATTTACATGTGGTATCGTTGGACTTCCCAACGTTGGCAAATCGACGATCTTTAATGCGCTCACCTCCGCGAAAGCGGCAGCTGCAAACTTTCCCTTCTGCACGATCGAGCCAAATACGGGAGCCGTTCCTGTTCCCGATCCTCGCCTTGAGATCCTCTCCAACCTCGCCAAATCAGCGAAGCTGATCCCAGCTCAGATGACCTTCGTAGATATCGCGGGACTCATTCGCGGAGCATCCAAGGGCGAAGGTCTTGGCAACCAATTTCTCGGCCACATCAGAAGTGTTGACGCGATCGCTCACGTCGTTCGCTGCTTCGAGGATGAGAACATCGTGCACGTGGACGGCGGTGTGAATCCGCGTCGCGACGTGGAGACCATCGACACCGAACTTATCCTCTCTGACCTTGATGCGGTCCAAAAAGCCAAGCTCAAACTGGAGAAGGTCGCCAAGTCAGGGGATAAAGCTGCCAAAGCCCGCGTTCTCCTTCTTGAGGGATTAGAGGGATGGCTCAATCAAGGCAAGCCCGCTCGATCGTTCAAGACATCGACGCAGTTCTCGGGAAGTGAGGAGGATTGGCTGGAGGTCTCGGGCAATCTTCTTACCTCAAAGCCCGTTCTCTTCGTAGCGAACGTGCACGAGAAGGATCTTCTGCACGTCCCCACACCGGGAGGTTCGCATCCCGTGGATACTTTGGCCGCCTATGCTGCGGAGCAAAACTCCCCACTCGTGACCATCTCAGGACAGGTAGAAGCTGAGATCGCCGAGCTCAATTCAGTTGAGCGCAAAGAATTCCTCGCCTCCATGGGCGTTGAACAATCCGGTCTCGATCGTCTCACGATCGCAGGATACAAGCTTCTGGATCTGATCACCTTCTTCACCATCGGTCCCAAAGAGGCACACGCTTGGACCGCCAAAGCCGGAAGCACCGGACCACAGTGCGCGGGTAAGATCCACTCCGACTTTGAGCGTGGGTATATTCGCGCCGAGGTGATCTCCTACGAGGACTACGTCGCCGCGGGCTCAGAGGTTAAAGCGAAAGAGAATGGAAAGATGCGCACCGAGGGCAAGGAATACATCATGCAAGATGGTGACATCGTGCATTTCCGGTTCAACGTGTAACTCCACCCCTCATCTGCATCCGAATCGGGACCAAAGGGGCTCTAAGAGCCCGATATCTCGGCATGTTACCGCCTAGGGATCCGTTCACCCTCTATACGAACATACGCCTGCGCGCGACATCGTTCTACCACTCCCCGCTCGGTAGCATGGTTAGGGCATCTAAGTTATCAAAACAACATCCTATGCTACGGGGCACTACCCCCTCGTGCACACGAATAGAAGGTTCGAATGAACTGGTCCACCCTTCCACTGCTCGTTTCAGCGTCGATTACCCTTGTATCGATAGGTGTGGGTGCGGTCGCGTATAACGCCCTCGAACACGAGGAGACCGCTCGGGTGATCTCCCTTGGTCCAGTTGCTACGAAACCGATTCGCTACGCTATCGTTGCATCACAAGAACCGGACCGATGCGTCGGATCCTTCACTACATCGATCGAATCTGGTTCCGGTCAAACAACCATCAACCTCGAGGGATGGTTGTTAGTTGAAATCGCTCGTCACATCGCCCCGGTGAGACTTGAGGCTTCGATGGTATTCAACGCTCTCGGTCAATTAAGCGTGTCCCTTGTTCGCACCAACTACCGAAATGAATCTCTTCGTTTAGGATCGACAGGGGTGAATCCGATGAACCTCCAGGTCTATCGTGGCGATGGAGCTCATTCTCCCCTCCTACGCCAATCCGTTCCCGGACCGATTGAGCTGCGGGTTCGCGATGGAGAGTACGAGCTTCACGTCCCGTTGCTCACTGCGTTCCGAGGGCCACATCCTTTGAGCTCTCACACGTCCTTGGTCAGTCTTTCGGTCGGCCCCTCTTCCACAGAAGCATCGTGCAGCATCGAGTCAGCGCGCCCCTTTGATCTCGAACCGCTCATCCACGTGGCAACCTCACTCGCTCACAACATGAAAGGGATGGTGCCTGGTTCATGAATGCCCTCCTGACCCTCCTCAAACCAAAGGCGTTAGCTTTTCGTAATCAGCTCACGAAGAGCTCCTCCACCGTTCATCGAGGGCAAGCTTTAGCGATAGTCGTATTTTCTCTCATCATTATGATCAGCCTCTTTCTCGGCACTCGGTGGGGCCTGGAGCAGCTCAACCGAATACCCCTTCTCGTGTACGTCCCGCCCTCACTGCCGCTGGGATTGATGCTGTCACTCTTAATGATCATGACATCACTCACCGCGCTCGCCTCAGCATTAGGCTCTTTCTACCTGGCGGACGATGTGGAGATGATTCTCGCATCTCCCACCTCATCGCTCGCATTCTTTGGGGCTCGTCTTGGGTATGTCCTGTGCACCATTTCGTGGATGCCCTTCGTTTTCATACTCCCCGTCCTTACAGCTATGGCCACAACCTACGAGCTCAGCGTTTGGTTTATTCCGGGAGCGCTCGCAACATTACTACCCTACTTCCTCATCCCGGCATCTCTTGGCACCTTACTCGCCACCCTCTTTATGATCATTATAAACCAGCGATGGGCAAAGGTAGCCATTCGCGTCGTTATCGCCGTAGCCATTGGCTTGGGGCTCCTCGTTCTGCATGGCCTAGTCGAGGCCATTACATCGAGGGCTTCCGATGGACACATGCTTCGGCTCGTGTCCTCAATCGCGATAGCTCAATCGCCGTGGATGCCCTCATCGTGGGCCGCTTCTATTCTCTCTGAAATCCTCGCTCCCTCAGGAAAATGGATTTCTGTCCGAATGACGCTCTTGTATTCATGCGCGATCGCGGTTACCGGCATCGCCCACGGAGCTCTTCACATCTTACATGCCCGTGCCTTCTCTCGCGCTCTTTCCCGACGAGCGAACCAAGCAACCATCCTCAAGGAGGAACCATCGCGAAATAAGAGGCACCTCTCTCGAACCACGGCGCTTATCTACAAAGACGCCCGCTCTCTCACGAGGGACCTCGCTCAGAGCACACAGCTAATCTTTCTGGCCGGACTGTGTCTCTTCTATGTAAGCAATTTGAAAACCTTCGTCGCTATCGATACGCTCGGTACAGACTCTACTGTAAATTGGCAACGTGCTTTTTTTATCATTCATAGTGCGATCACAGCTTTCTTCACCTCATCCATCTGCACACGGCTTGTTTTTACCTCGGTCTCCCTGGAAGGTAAAAGCTTTTGGATTCTGCAAACCGCTCCCGTGCTCTTGCGAGATATCATTCGAGCTAAATTTCTTGGTTGGTATATTCCGATCGCCGTAATCTCCGCCATCCTCTTCTCGATCGGCACTCAGATACTCATCGGAAGGTGGGAGTTTACACTCCTGTTCGGTATCCTGAGTTTCTTCATCACCTATGGCATCGTAGGCATGGGGGTCGGACTCGGCGCCTATTTTGCAGACTTCTCGTGGGAGCATCCTTCGCAACTCGCCCTCAGTATCGGAAGCCTGATCTACATGCTCACCTGCTCCCTGCTCGTGCTGCTCAACATCTTTCCGCTGGGACTCCTTTTGCAAATCCTTGTAGCTCCCAACCCAAGCACCGCTCGCTCCGCACTCATCTGCGTTGTGGCGCTCTCGATAGCGTTCATAAATCTTGTGGTGGCACAGCTCATGTTACGACTAGGGGAACGTTCACCCGCAGCGCTCGAACTAAACTAGGGGAGCAAAATCACGACACGGTCACTGTACGACACAACCTCTGACTCCTTGATACCCCTCCTCCTCAGTAGGTGGTGTTCGCTCTTTGTGCTATCACTGTCACAGAACCGAACTTGATATTTCGGTATCCGATCTTCTTGTATCACCAAACGACCCGCGTCTCGCGGGCTCTCACGTGGACTCACTTATTTGGGCCCTCTACCTGGTGCCATAAACTGCACCTGATCGCATCCAAGCGCTCACGCGCCTATGCGATTCACTCTAAGGAGGTTCTCATATGACCATCGAGTATCGGTCGCAACCCGACCATGTTCACTCATGTATCCAACAATACGGTATCCGATTCGTCGGCTGGGATATGGATGGGACCCTCGCCAATACGGAGCGGTTGCATCGTGCGATATGCCGCTCAGCACTCCAAGAGGTCAGTGGCAGCTCTATCAGCGAACGCGCCTTTAGAGCACCGGTGTATCGTTCAGCGTTCGGTTTACCCGGTCAGGAAACGAGTCTACAACTTGCCCGGGCACTCCGGGAAACGAACCCAGAAGGGTTTCAGCACGCCCTCCAGTCCGCACTCTCCAAGGGGATTCATGGTGACGCGTGTGATACGGTCGCGCGAGCGATAGCTGAACTTCGAGAGGAAACCTTCTCATTTTATCTCGATAACACCACCCTTAGATCAACCAATCATGGCGGCGGGATGGCGCGCCTCGCTCTTGCACCGCATGCACAGGAACAGGACTTCAACGCCGCGCGTCGGCTTGAGGTTCTCCGGGATGTGGAGGTGCATACCTATCCTTACGTGTTGGAAGCTCTCGCAACATTTGAGCGATTGGGCCTGGCGCAAGGTGTCTGCACCTCCAGTGGCAAATCTTTCGCTCGCCCTTTGATAGCTGCGCTGGGAATAGGCAACTTTTTTGAAGCTATCGTCACCGCGGATTGTATACAGAACGGTCAACACAAGCCCGATCCTCGCCCGTGGCATGTGCTTCGCACTCAACTAGATCCGATAGCCTCACAGTTCGGACCGACACAACCGATCCGGGATATGTTGTTTATTGAGAACTCGGCCGGCGGTGCATTCTCATGTATTCGAGCTGGAACGGGACCCACTTTTGTCATCAGCGATAATATCGCTGGAACATCCGGAAAGATGTTAGCAAAGGTACAGGCAGCACAGGATCCGAACTCACCGGTACCCATTCATGGAAAAGCGATCTTCATCAATAACCTTGGAGACATCGTCCTTCCCAAGCGCCCGCAGACTCAACAACAGGAATCGTAGGCAAGGAGAGCGGCGCCACACGCCGTGGTCTCTGCACCATCCTGAAGCTTGAGGGTACACCCAAAGGTTTCACGGATGATTTGTTGCATCAGTGGCGAACGGCGAATTGCGTTCCCGCTTCCAACCACTTCCGTTCGTGAAGCGAGGAGCTCTTTGGGCAAGGCGTCTCTGAGCGAGGTAACCAATCCCCGACTCAGGGCGGCGGTCATATCACCGATAGTGAAGTTGTCGAACGAGAGATTCGTGAAACCACCTCGTAGAGATGGATCGTAGCGCTCACCGCTAAGGCTGGCATGCGCGCGAAGGTCCGTGGCGACCTTTTCGAGTCCCTGTGCATGCATCGCAGTTTGAATCGCATCCAGGGATGGTGGGTCCTGAAGCCCCAACCCCCGCATAAAGCTCTCAAGCGCCCGCCCGAGCCCCGCTAACGTCCGCCCTCCACTGAGAGAGGCAGCTACGGCGATATAGCTTTCGCCAACATACGGCCGAAACTCAAAGCGCTCGCGTGGTATGAGAGATCCCTTCGGTAGGTGGGTAGCGACCACAGATAGTTGCGCTCCAGTTCCTATTGTTAAGGATATCTGGTTGCTGGGATCGGTTAAGGATCCGTAGAGCGATGCCTGATTGTCCCCGAGAGCATTTCCGATGGGGATTCCGGCGGGCATACGCCAGCGGCTGGCATACCCATTCGACAAAACACCGACCTTTTTTCCCGCAGGTCGAACTTCAGGGAGCAGAGAGCGAGGGATTCGAGCTTTCGCGAGGCACTCCTCACGCCATTGGGCGGTGGAGATATCGAAAAATCCGAAACTCGCCGCATCCGATGGATCGGTGAACGGGCGCGGATTTTCGGAGATAGCGGAGACGAGATAATCGTGGATTGTGGCCGCTGCGGTGTATCGTTTAAGCATCTCAGGTGCATATTCGACGAGCCATGCCAGTGTTGAAGTTCCGTACCCAGTTTGAGCCGAACTATCACCCGTGGAGGATCGAAGTTTAGAGATAAAATCCCCTTCGAGGCAGCGTTGGTCCTGCCACGTAATCAGATGCGATGCCTCATCCGTCCCCTCGTTCCATAACACCACTCCATGCATCTGCCCGGTTACCCCGATAGCTCTCACCGCTCGTCGGTGTTGCTCGGAGAGCGCCTCGATGCACCTATCGAGGGATGATTCGATCCTCGATACGACTTGCTCACTACGGCCCGACATCAGACCATGCACATCACTTTCGTGAGCTACGGAGGCTGTCGCTATGACCTCTCTCGTTTCAGCATCTACGATCGCCGCCGCAACCTTTGTAGTTCCGATGTCGATACCTAGGGAGAACGGTGATGTTTGGGGTTCCATCGGGCCTCACGCTCAAAGCAAGCTCAAGTTTTAAACACTAGCACATAAGTTAGTGTTTGGCGCACGTAAGTTGCTCCCCACGGGCTACGACTCAAGAGCCCCCTCTTGAACTCCCATCCGGAAAAAGTTGCAACCTTGAGCCCCGTTTACAGCGCTTCACACTGTATCGCCAGTGAGCAGTGAGATCTTTCAGAGATCTTTTCTGATTCGCTCACGTGACGAACCTAGGCCGTCACGCACATCGTGGCGCAGCCACGTGGGCGTAGGAAAGAACCGCTACGTTCCAACACAAAAAATTAAACCAAGGATTACAGTTTTGAGAGGAAAGAGTAACGGGGGTCCCTAGGGGCGCACGGCCCCTAGGCCGTCACGCACATCGTGGCGCAGCCACGTGGGCGTAGGAAAAAACGCAGCCACCTGGGCGTAGGAAAGAACCGCTACGTTTCAACACAAAAAATTAAACCAAGAATTACAGTTTTGAGAGGAAAGAGTAACGGGGGTCCCTAGGGGCGCACGGCCCCCTAGGCCGTCACGCACATCGTGGCGCAGCCACGTGGGCGTAGGAAAAAAACTGAGCCGAGGAGGATTCGAACCTCCGACCCACTGGTTAAAAGCCAGTTGCTCTACCGACTGAGCTATCGGCCCATAAGGGCATTTTGGACAAACACCTCAGTCGGGAGAGCAACTTGAAAAAAATACAGCGCTCTACCGACTGAGCTATCGGCCCATAAAAGAACGGAGGCACTATACGGAATTCTGCGGGGCTTGTCATCCCTGGGGAGGCACCGGCTACTGTCTTGGGGGCTAAAACCCTCAAAAAAATCGTTTCCAGCCCTCTTACGCGGCAAATAACGCTAGAAAACGGGTAAGCACCTGCTCAGGATCAGCCACGTCATTATTCAGTCGGGGCCCATCGACGGGAGGCTCAAAATTTACCCGGATTCGAGAAGCGTACTGTGCCGATACCGAATCCCCCCGGGCGTGTAGACGCTGCGCGATAAGCTCATCCGGAGCATCGACCCACACCATCTGTAAACCAGGATGGTTCGACGCTACAAGAGCTCGATGCCGTTCTTTGTAGGCCGCTTGCATCACCAGCAATTTAGGATGCCGCTCCTTCAACTCCGTAATTCGATGGCTCACAATCGCGAAAAATTCGTCCCGCATAGCATCCGAGAACGGCCTTCCCTCCGCGATAGCCCGCCGCATTCCATCGGTGCAATCCGCATCAAGATCGTAGCAATGATAACCCAAGCGCGCTGAAATGAGGTTTCCGCAGAACGTTTTCCCGGCACCAGCGAGGCCAAAGAAGAAGAGAAGTGCCGGAAGGTTATCCCGTGATGGTAAAGCGGCCGAAACCATAGGCGGGGGACTCTATGCCGGATCTACTTTGGTTTCCATATGAGGACCGGTTTATCTGACAAAAAATCCGACTCTGCGTTAATTCGGGCCGATCTGTTGAACTATATTCACTAACTTAGCGGTGAGGAGCTCCAAACGGCACGCAATTAGCACACTCCGCTGTGAACTCCATTGCATCGGTAGCGAGAACGACCATCGGGAAGGTTACCCTGTAGTCACCGATCTCGCTCGGGACAAGCTCCACCTTTCCGGTCAATTGGAGGGGCACTCCCCGAAACTTCCCCATCACTACTACCCCACTCGCCGTTACCTCACCCCGATTTTTAATCTTGAGCTGCACCCCTGAGAGGCGTGTTGTAGAGCCCTCCTCCCAGGTCTTGACCGGACCCATTATCACATCGAGATCGGCGCGCCTGACAGCTTGCGCGGGCGGGGGTGAGGACGGAAAGAACTTCCCGACACCGACTACAATAAACACAAAAAGAGTCAACGCCGCGATTACCACGAGCTGTAGGTTTTCCTCGACCCAGACGGGTAAGCCTGACCTCTTTTTCGGTGTGTATGACTTCACTCTCTACTCCTCAGTCACTTCATCTTAAAATAGTAGCGCCAGAGCAAGCTGTGCCGAAAGACCGAAATGGGGCTTGCCGTGGAAACCACGTTCCAGGATGGGCGCCACAACTACCTCTTTTTCTAAGCAATTCACTAGTTTGAAAAAACAAGCTCGATCTGAGATAGTTCGCCAGCACAAACGAACAGCCTCATGAACACGAAAAGCCTCATTAAGCTCGCTCTCAGTATCCTTATGGCAGGGATCGTGTTCCGATCGGTCAACTTCGAGAACCTTCGTGCAACCTTTCTTACGATGTCCCCTATGGCCGTCGTCTTAGTGGTTGTCGGATACACGATCGGTCAACTACTCAGCTCCGCAAAGTGGTGGACGATCGCCCGTTCGGGAGGGATTACGACCCCCTACCCCGACGCCCTGAAGGCCTACTTTATCGGGATGTTCCTCAACTGTTTTAGCTTCGGAATGCTCGGTGGCGACGCCGCTCGGGGAATTCTGGTTGCACAAGGGCAACCGAAAAAGACTGAGGGTCTCGCCTCCGTAGTGGCGGATCGTGTTCACGGCCTAATCGTGTTGAGCTGTATCGCTCTCGTAACGAGCGCGATTATGGGAAGCGATCGGGTAGCGCCGGATCTTATTCAACTCTTGCTACTGCTCGTGATCGGATGCACATCCGGGTGGCTCATCGGACCTTGGCTGCTCCCGCGCCTCCCCTTCATGCGCACCACTCGCTTGGGTCTCAAACTGCAACAAGTCATGGCGATATTTCCGCGAGACCCAAAAACGTTGATCTTCATTACGGGTATCTCAATCGTATTCCATCTCCTTCAGATATCCCTTCACGCGGTGATGGCGGCCGGTATGGGAATTCAGATCCCATTCACAACCCTCCTCCTCGTGATCCCGTTCGTGAACATCGTGTGCAGCTTGCCTATCAGCTGGAACGGTCTCGGCGTTCGAGAGAAGGCGTATACCTATTTCTTGACGACCGCTCCTGCAATTGTGAGCTACGAGCAGGCCGTGGCATTTGGCGCTATTTGGCTCCTTGCCGTTACCGTGTCGAGCGCGATCGGCGGGATCGTGGCGATGATGTCGGAGGATTTACGTAGCCTGAAGGCTCAACCAGGACACAAACCTGCTTCGAGCTCGCTCCCTTAGTCCCCCCAGAAGCACCGTGTCACTCCGGGCCTGTTCTTTGGTGCACGCCTCAACGATGCGAACCCAGAGCCCAGGACTAAGAGAGCCAAACTCCCTCGAAAACGTCACTGTGATCTAAACACTTTCCAGCACCCTCAGCGACCACTCCGAGCGGATCGGCCGGCACGGTTACCTCCAACTCAAGCTCCTCTGAGAGCCGTTTTCCCAACCCTCGTACCAGCGCACCCCCACCCGCGAGGGCAAGACCTCGATGAATAATATCCCCTGCAAGCTCCGGCGGCGTGTTCTCTAAGGTCTGTCGAATTGCGAGCACAATAGAACCGATTACCTCACTCATCGCCTCGCGCACCTCTCGACCACTAATGACAAGAGCGGTAGGAGTGCCATGAATAAGGGAACGCCCTCGAACCTCCATCACCTCGTCATCGTAATCCGGATGCGCGGTGCCGATGGACTTTTTAATCTGCTCCGCCGTTCCCTCACCTATCAACACGTGGTGGCGACGCCGCATGTAGTTCACGATCGCTTCATCTAGTGCATCTCCTCCCTGACGCAGCGACGCAGAGCACACCATATCTTTCATACTTATAATCGCTATATCAGTGGTACCGCCACCGATATCGACCACCAGACTTCCGACTGGTTCCGTAACTGGAAGATCGCAGCCGATCGCAGCTGCCATCGCTTCGTCTATCAGGCGTACCTCGCGCGCCTGTCCCTCAACCGCTTCACGAATCGCGCGCTTTTCTACCTCGGTAA
Organism: Pseudomonadota bacterium; assembly: GCA_041178185.1. Taxonomy (GTDB): domain Bacteria; phylum Bdellovibrionota_C; class UBA2361; order UBA2361; family OMII01; genus OMII01. Next base: position 34,709 of record JBEGVS010000023.1, on the reverse strand, counting down.
TTCCACAGGGAACCCCTACCATGATCCGTGGCTTCGAGATCGACCACCAGGTGGCTCGCACCCGAGATATAAAATGGCGAAGCATAAGACTTGCGACCTCAAAGTCAGCGATCACACCGGTGCGAACCGGACGGATTACAACGACCCCTTCCGGAGTTTTTCCAAGCATCGTCTTGGCCTCAGAGCCGTAGGCGACCGGAGTACGCTTTCCATTGACCTCTTTCAAGGCGACCATGGAGGGCTCGTTGAGGAGAATCCCTACGCCTTTTTCGTAGATAAGGGTATTGGCTGTTCCCAAATCGATAGCTAGGTCCCGACCAAACACGCGCTTCATACTATCCAACACCTGCTACAACGTTTCCCCTCTGCGCCACCTATCGTGCGACACCCACAGGAGCGGGTACATAATCCGACTAGACGAGGCGCCTCAAAGGGCCGAATATTCAATATGGTGGCACATTTCATTTCTGATGTACAAATGCCCCCAAGCCGCCATCCGGACGGATTATGGTGAGAGAGAAAGAATATGAAAGATATTAAAACTGTTGGTGTTGTTGGGGCTGGTCAGATGGGTGCCGGGATTGCGCAAGTTATCGCCACGGCCGGGTACAAAACCATACTGTGGGACGCCTCACCTCAAGCCCTCGAACGGGGGATTTCGGGTATCGACTCCCGCCTCTCGAAAGCGGTAGAGAAGGGCACTCTCGATGCCTCCCAGCGCTCGACGATCCTCACGCGACTCTCTAAAGCCAGCGCGCTCTCCGACTTCTCTTCGTGCGACCTCGTTATTGAGGCGGTTATGGAACAATTCGAGATTAAGGCTGCCCTCTTTAAAGAGCTGGACACCGTAGTGCCGACGGGAGCGATTCTCGTGAGCAACACCTCATCGATATCGATCACCCGACTCGCCGCTACAACCAAACGTCCTGAGAACGTGATGGGCGTTCACTTCATGAACCCGGTACCCGTCATGAAGCTCGTTGAGCTAATCCGAGGATTGCAGACCAGCGACGCCACGTACAATACACTCCAACAGTTCTGTGCAGCGATTCAAAAGACCACCGTGCTCGCGATCGACGCGCCAGGATTTGTCGTAAACCGCATCCTGTGCCCCATGCTCAATGAAGCTATATTTCTCGTTCAAGAGGGAGTGAAACCAGAGGACATCGATACGGCGATGAAGCTCGGCACCAATCAACCCATGGGGCCGCTAACACTCGCCGATTTTGTAGGACTCGACACCTTGCTCTACATCCTGCAGGTGCTTCACAGCGAACTCGGAGAAGATAAATACCGCCCCTGCCCACTCCTCATTAAGTATGTAGAGGCGGGATGGTACGGTAAAAAGAGCGGTCGAGGGTTCTACTCCTACTCATAGGGTTGAAGGCCGATGGGAAGGGGCGTTTAAAACTCCCCTATCCGACCGCCTTCACCTCCGATGCGCGGAGCCTCTGCTCAGTAAGCTCAAGAACGACCAGGCGTACCAGTGTCTCCTCGCGCATCGGGGTCTCAACCTCGCGGATTATCTCAAGTGCCGCAGCCAAGAAGGCACCCTGAGGATATCCTTGGCCTTGTGGGTGCTCTTTTATCAGATCGCTATAAACACCCCGAATGTACTCTCGTGCTTTCATGTTTTAGTCCTCACCAACTGCTCTAGTACCCACACAATACCTCTATGAAGCGAGATCTCGGGGAACAACTCGAACCACCCCGTATTGCTGCGTTGAGCTATCATGCGATGTCGTATCCATCATGTCCTCACTCAGTAAGATCAAGGCCCGTTCATTTTCCTCGCTCTGCGAGAGCATCCCTTCGATCGTAGTTAGTACCTCCTCTTCGCCGAGCACATCAGCGAATGAACGCACCAACTCATAACTACTTTTCTCAAAGTGGCTCATCTGCCGGAGGGTGGTAAGGATGGCAAGATCGAGTACCTTATCGTCGCCGCGTAACTCTGAGAGCGCTATGGCCTGACGAGTCAGGGCCTCCATCGCGCCGCTTCTCTCGCCCCCGAGGTTTTCCCTCATTTTTTTCGAAATTGCTTCAAGCCGCTCACACCGCTCCTCGACCTGAAGCTGGTACTCCCGCGCGAGAGACCTTACCTCCTGTGAAAAAACTCCCTGTAGAATCTTGGGCAGAGACTTCGAGAGCTGATGCTCACCGGAGTAGATCAATCGAAGGTGCTGAACAAAGAGTGCGCGTAAGGATTGAAGAGCCATACCAGGTACCTCGTGGAAAGCCCCCATCGATACCTTCCACCTATAACACGGAAAGCGTGATGAAGAGCGGTGTGCGAGAGCGTCGCGCGTTAACCAAGATGGAAAAGCCAACAAACGTCCCCTCGTTGCACCGAAGTGTGCATCCACTCTTCAGATCGGTGCATGAGCGGAGTCACATTTTGACGTTAAAACGGTTTATTGCCGCCTCCGACAAGACCATTTACACTACGCGGAGATGGCCACTCACACCCCTTCACACTCCATGAGCCGCTCACCCTGGAGACCCCGCACAAACCCCTCCCGATCGCGAGGCATGGCTCTCATCATGATCGTTTTCATGATCGCACTAGCGTCCGCCGTCCTGATCTCACTCACGGACTCAACCTACGTAGCGATGCGGCTCAACGGCGCAGCGGAGCAACGCATCAAAGCTGAGTACATCCTCAAATCGGCTGTGAACGTCGCTCAGGTTCTGATCAAAAATGATATCACCAATTACGATGATCCTACCCAGGACACGTGGATGGCTTTCGCGGATGGACGAGAGGTACCCGGTGAACTTCTCGCTCTTCCTGAACCAAACATTCGTGTATCCCTGCTCATAACTTCAACGAACGGAAAGATCCCCCTGCTCCAGATCTACTCAGCGACCGGCGGTGTCAAACAGGACTGGAAGGCGATAGTTCTGCGCCTGTTCCAGCAACTAGGCTTCGACCAACCCCTGCCGATGAACGAAGGGCCCGATGGCACTCCCCTGCCGGAGGCCAAGCAGCTTGTGTCGAACCTGATCGATTACCTCGACACCGACAAGGATCACTTTCCGGGTGATAGCCTCCTACCCCAAGGCATCGAGGGGGACCTCCCTGACGGACAGACATTTCGCAACTCTGGCACCATCGATTCCCTCGCGAATGAGCTGCCGGCGATCCCTGGATTCTCTGCTGGTCGCATCCAACGACTCTTGCCCTTCGTGACACGCATTCGAACAGCGGACATTAATGTTAATGCTGCCCCTCCAGAGGTTATCGCGGCGGTAACAACGGATCCCTCTGCAGCACAAAATATCGAACAGTGCAGAAGCGCGGCTTCGGGAGGTGGCCCTATTCAGGATCCTCAGCAAGAGCTCCCGAATCGATGTGGTGTGAGCGATCCCAACATTTCGAAGTTCCGGGGACAGGGACAGTGGTACGAGGTGATCGCAAAGGTCGAATACGGAACAGCGATGTTTATGGCGAGCGCTGAGTTAAATAGCTCCGGGGGCGGCGGGCGACCTCCAAAACTCCAGAGCTTCCGAATGTACTAAGAAGGCTGGCAGCCCCTAAAAAACGATACATCTCAGAAGGTTAGCGTTGGACACTCTCGGAATAGCCCCCGAGCTTTGACAATTTACTCAAAGATATATAAGGTTTGCGGGAATTTTTAACCTTGCGAGAAGTACTATGGCACGTCGTTGTGAAATCTCCGGTGTAACGCACCAAAACGGTAACCGTGTTAGCCACGCTAACAACAAGAGCCACCACAAGTTTGAGTCAAACCTTCAATCAAAGCGATTGTTCGTCCCAGAGTTGGGTAAGACCGTTCGTGTGCGGGTAACAACTCGCATCCTTCGCACCATCGACAAGCTTGGCTTCTCTGGCGCCCTCAAGAAGTACAACCTTACACTCGCAGACGTGACCAAGTAAGGTCGTTAGCCTCATACGCTGGCCTCCCTACCGTCTTTACATTCTCGACGCTAGCTTTTAGTGCAACGAGCCCTTACGGAGGGCATTGAGTTTCTCTGCGCTCAATTTGACGGCAGCGATGCCACTCAAGATAGCTTCTCCGCTGTCCGTGCTGTCTTTCTCGACAGCGCCGCGAAGAGCCTCGTTATCGAGAACTCCCAGGCGCTGGGTTGAGGGCACAAAGATCTCTTTGCATTCCCGACATTGAACCACAACGATGATCCCTTGGTAGGTCACCTTTGTGAGCTCGGTAGTAAAATTTTGGTCATCCACACCCATCAGTCCGCAACATGGGCATGTGATCGAATCAACGAACGTCTCGGCAAGTCCCTTCAGCCGAAATTTAAGAGCCATAGTCCTCCGTGCTTTTTCGCTCATGCAACTGCTTAATCATCGTCACTACCGACCCGTTCTTATCAAACCTCACTTCATCAACAGCACTAGACATCAACGCCAATCCCCGTCCCGAACATGCAAGGGAATCTAACTTCCCTTTTTTCTGAGCAGCCTGCGCGTTAAGAAATCCCTGCCCCTCATCGCGAACCGTTATCTCCAAACGACCGTCACAAAACCCTAGGGTCACATATACATGGCGATTGGCATACCTTGGATCGGCAAGGCGCTCCTTACGAACGGAAGCGAACTTATCGCTTCCATCGCGGCCTATCTCCTCTTTCCACCGCGAGTCCAACTCCAAATTGCCGTGCTCCAAACCATTGAGCACAGCCTCCTGAACCGCCAAACGAATCTTGAGCGCATCGGTGTGGGACAACATGCCGCTCTGAGCGAGCCTCCCCACCAACGGAAGTGAAACCGCAGAGAACCTTGCCAAATCAGCGCACGAGAAACGCATCTCTGCGTGCTCACTGGTCACAAACCGATAGGTCGCTCGCTCCCGCTCATCGTTACGACGGGAAGAAACGATCTGCTGAACGATTCGCTCCAACCAACCGAAATCAACAGGCCGCGCGAGCAGATCCGTCGCTCCACTTCGAAACATTGTCAGAGCGTCCTCATAGGTCGCGTTGGGACTCACCGCGATGATGGGCTGTGAAGGATGCTTCTCGAGAATTTCGCGCAAGACTCGTGCGGAGTCTGGCCCCGCTAATTCCATGTCAGCGATGATGATGTCGTAAGAGCCCCGTTCAAGTGCCCCTTCCATTGCCGAGCTATCAGGAACGACATCGTACGACCAACCTCTGCCCGCGAAGAAGCTACCGAACATTTTCCGGCTCTGTTCGTTGCCGTCTGCGAGCAATATACATGGAGGGTTGGCTCCGACGCTCATGATTCTCTCTTATCTCCCGATACGGCTCCCCATCTGCCTTCTCCGACTATCTGCCATTCGGATCGTCAATAGGCAGCAGCTTATCCAACATCAACAGCTCAAAGGTCTCCTTCACAAATCCATTGAGCGGCTTAACCATCAGCACACCGTTCTCAGCCTTGAGCCGCTTGTAGCACATGAGCACCTTGCCGATGCCGTAGCTGTTTATGATCTGAGCGCCCGAGAGATCGAGAACGATGGTGCGTTTGCCCTGTTCATAGACCTCATTAAACGCGGAGCGTAACGCCTCGCCCGCAGTTTCCGTGTCGAGATCGCTCGTCACTCTGATATAGCCCTTATCCCCGATTACCTTTGTTGGGAATTCCATGTGGTACTCCTGTCCCTAAACGTAGTTACCTTGTAATGCTATCGGTCAGTGCCACGGAAAGCTGAAGGGATACCACCACGGGGAAGAGCATGTCCCTGAAAATGGAGATAGGAACCTGGAATAACTCGATATTACTGAGAGCATCGCCAAAGCCCCCATTCCTTGAGAGCCGAGGCTGCGCGGGCAGCTCCTCGCCTTGCTTTTATGTTAGTTAAACCATTATAATCCCAACCGTTTTTAGGAATTTTGGTGAACGTTTCCTAACGTCCCCGTGTTAAGAGTAGAGCAATGACGCCAGTGGCGGACTACACCCCCCTTCCTTCGGATGCGGCAGAGGTCTCAGGATACACCGAGGACGCCGACGTACACGCGTCATCCGACGAGTACGCGGCGCGTTTTGGAGACGCCGTCGGCACATGGATGCTCCAAGTCCAGGAGCAAGCTCTCTTCGAACTTCTCGATGACACCTGCGCAACCGTGCTCGATGTCGGTGGCGGGCATGGACAGATCGCTATTCCACTCGCTCAGCACGAGCGATCGGTGACGGTGGTGGGCAGCTCGCACCTCTGCGCTCAACGACTTGCCCCCTTCATCGAGAGCGGCACGATCTCGTTTAAAGTTGCTAATCTCATCGATCTCCCCTACCAGGATTCTTCGTTTGCGCTCACCACAAGTTTCCGCCTTATGAGCCACTGTACACAGTGGCGTACCCTAGTGGCAGAGCTGTGTCGGGTCTCTGAGCATGCAGTCATCATCGACTACCCGGTGTGGTTCAGCGTAAACATTCTTACCCCCCTGCTCTTCTTCGTGAAGCGAAAGATTGAGGGAAATACCCGAACGTATCGGATGTTCTCTACCTGGGAATTACAACGCGAATTTAAGAAGCACGGATTCCGACTCGAACGGAGCAAGAAGCAGTTTGTCTGGCCAATGGCGCTGCATCGAATGCTGAAGAGTATCCCACTCTCAAAAAATCTTGAGGCTCCCATGCGATGGCTCGGAATCACGCGGGTTTTTGGCTCCCCAGTTGTAGCTAAGTTTGTGCGAGAACGAGACCACCGATGAGCTCAGCAGTCGATCCATCACTTCCAAACCGTGGGGACCAACGCCGCGAGAAGCCCGCTTCTCTTCGAGTGCTTCCTGACCCAACGCCCTTTACCCAGCTCCGCGAGGGGGGGCGGTTTATCGAACCCCTTGAGTGGAACAAAGACCGAGAAGATAAAACACCGCGTGCGCTGCGTGGATTGGCAAAGATCATCGATGGAGGGCTGTGCCATCGGTGCGGATCTTGCATCGGTATCTGTCCTACCGGAGTGCTCGGGCTCGACAGCGAAGACTATCCTGCCGTGCACAACCTCTCTGCATGCACTGACTGCGACCTATGCGTCAAAGTGTGTCCGGGTGATGAATTCGATATCCACGAAGCCTACAAGCAGACCCTAGGCGTAGAGGCTGACGTTACCTCGACGCACGGCCATTTCATCGACTCCTTCATTTCATACTCCACCGATCCCATGATTCGAGAGCGCTCTACGAGCGGCGGCTTGGTAACTGGCATTCTCCTCAACATGCTGAGACGCAAAGAGATCGATGGAGCTGTGGTTATCGTCTCTGATGATACGCAACTGTGGAAGGGCAAGCCGATCGTCGCCCGCACCGAGGAGGAGATCCTCTCTGCCATGAAATCGAAGTACGCCATCTGCCCCACCAACTCGGTATTTGGTGAGATACGCAACATCCCCGGTCGCTACGCCCTGGTCGGACTGCCGTGCCAAATCCACGGCTTCACGAAGGCCGCCGAACTCGATCAGCGACTCAAGGAGCGCATCGTCCTTACCATCGGGCTCTTCTGTCACGCCGCTGTTGAGCACGAGGCCCTCCGCATTATTTGGGGCAGCCTAGGTGAAAAGGTACAAAACGCTACAAAGTACATCTCGCGCGTCGGCAAGCATCCAGGAACTCCACATCTTGAGATGAACGATGGATCCCTCTATCCGGTGTACTTCGGTGAGAAGAAGGGCTATCGCCCCTCATCGATGGAGATCATCAACATCGTCTACCGTCTCTATACCCCCGCCCGCTGCCTTACCTGCTTTGACGCAAGCGCCGAATTCGCCGATATCGCGGTAGGAGATCCGTGGATGGCACCGCCTCACGGCGGCGTTGATTTTTACAAGGGATGGAGCTTCGGTCTCACGCGTACCCCCCGCGGCAAGGCCGCTGCGGATCAAGCCGTAGCGGATGGCGCGATTGTCAACGAGCCTGTGACGCGTAAGGAGGCCTTGGCATGTAATCGAATGATGGGCACCGAGAAACGGTGGAGAGCGTTTCGCGTAATTGAAACCCTTCGACGGCAAGGCAGACCCGTCCCAGCGTACGGTCCTCACGGCTTCAGGTTTCCACGACAAACTGGCAAGCAGTTTGTGAAGACAGAGATTCATATGTTCACACACATGTTCTGTCACCTTCCGAAACTCCGCAGCTACGTGCTTCGCCTAACCCTCTCCTCATGGGGATACGGACTTCTTTGGCTCAATTGCCAACGCAGAAATCTCCGATTCTTGGTGAGAGACAACATTGCCCGAGTCAAAAACTCACTCTTTGGACGAAGATAACATGAAGGTTCTCTTTCTAGCGCCACAACCATTCTATCAGGAACGCGGGACCCCTATCGCCGTCAAGATCGCTCTGGAAACTCTCGCAAAGAGGCTCACTCACACGACACGAGGGGAAGCAGCCATCGATCTGTTGTGCTACGCCGAGGGTGAGGATGTGGAGATCCCCGGGGTGCAGATTCATCGCACGCCGAATCTTGGTTTTCTTAAGGGCATTCGTCCCGGCATCTCCCTAAAGAAGCTCATATGCGACGTGATCTTTCTCTTCTCAACTCTGGCGCTCGTCATCAAAGCGCGTAAGCGCCAATACACCGTCATCCACGCAGTTGAGGAGTCCGTGTTCATCGCGTGGTTCGTCAAAAAGATCTGGGGCATCCCCTACATCTACGATATGGATTCATCTCTCTCCCTGCAGGTGACAGAGAAGTGGTGGTGGAGCAAGCCGCTCTATCCACTCATGAACCTCCTTGAAGGGATCGCGGTTCGTGGAAGTGTGGCTGTAGCGCCCGTATGCGACGCACTTTCAGCTATCGCTGCAAAACATGGATCTCCGCACACGGTGATGCTGCGGGATGTATCACTCCTGCCTCTTTCAGCTGAACGGAATGATTGCCGAAATCGAACCCTCGGGTTGAGCCTGGGCAACGAGCAACCGGTTATCCTGTACGTGGGTAACCTTGAGTTCTACCAGGGAATAGATCTCTTGGTTGAGTCCTTTGCGCTCGTTCGGCATCACTCGAGCCAACCGCACCTCGTCATCGTTGGGGGAACGCCTGACTCGATTGAGAGGTATCAGAACAAAGCAACCAACCTAGGGTGCGAGGCCACGGTGACCTTTCTTGGCCCCCGTCCCGTCTCTCAGCTCAAGGATTACCTAGCGGCGGCTGATATCGTGGTATCTCCCCGCGTCAAGGGAAACAACACCCCTATGAAGATCTACTCCTACCTCCACTCAGGAAAGGCGCTCCTCGCCACGGATCTCGCAACACATCGACAGGTGCTCGATGAAGAGATCTCGGTGCTTGCACCGGCAGAGGCGAGCGGATTCGCGACCGGACTCCGCACACTTCTCGATAGGCCCGACCTTCGCAAGATCATCGGAGAGAATGCGCAGAGGCGTGCAGAGGCCCTTTACACGCTGTCAGCATTTGAAACGCAACTCGCCGCTCTCTACGACGAGGTACGAACTCGAGTGGTGATGGCATCCCCCCGGGATGTTGTGGTTCAGGAGGATGCGTGAGCTCCTTAAAATCCTTTCTCATAACACTTGGAGCCCCTCTCTTCGGCATCGTTGTGGCGCTCGGTCTCGTAGAGCTCGGTGTGCGAACATTGGGATCATCGGCTCCTCGGGGACCAAAATGGAGCGACCGACCCGTTTTCTACTTCCGCGCTCCGGGGGCGCCGACGATGCAGAACTATCCTTACAACCCGCGTAAACCCGCAGGTACCTATCGCATCGCTGTCGTCGGAGACTCCTTCACATTCGCTCCCTTCATGCAGTTCACAGACACCTTCTCGTATAAGCTCCAACAGATGCTCAAGGTGAACGGCAGCCCGCGCAATGTAGAGGTCATTAACTACGGTGTGCCCGCATATTCCACCTCGCATGAGATCGATACAACCAAGCAGGCCCTTGAGGAGGGCGCAGACCTGATTATTCTTCAGATCACCCTCAATGACCCTGAGATTAAGGCGCACAGACCGTCCGGGCTAACCGAACATATGCAGGATCGATTCGGGCCCCTCAAACTCAAAGGAACAACCAAGACGCTAGCCCGATACTGGAAGACCCTTGGATTCGTTTTGACGCGTCTCCACAATTCGAAAACCCATCAGGCGTACATCGACTACTTCACCGGTCTCTTTATGGAGGAGAAGACGTGGAAGCCCTTCACGGAATCCATGACGCGCCTTGTAGAGCTCGCGAAAGGATCAAAGACACCTATCGTAGCGGTGGTGTTCCCTCTCTTTGGTATGCCGATGGACGAGAAGTATCCGTTCTACCCGATTCATACCAAGGTTAAGGACCTGATGACCTCGCTCGAGGTGCCGAGCCTTGACGTCTCCGATATCTACCAGGGTATCCCGTTAGAGCATCTGCAGGTTATCCCGGGGGTCGACCGTCATCCCAACGAGATCGCCCACCGTATGGCTGCGGAGCATATCTACCTTTGGCTGGAAGGCCAGAAGATGATTCCCGAGGAATTTGTGATCACAGAGAAGTTCGCAACTCGACTCGGGATTAATCGACAGCGGCCGTGGGTTCCCCCTGTGCCTCCGGTTCAGCAGTAACAGTGCCCAATCTCTGCGGATTACGCGCTCACGAGAGTGGTGTGCACCGCGCGACCTTAGATGCCACGATCTCCCCATACGATTCTCAGGCTAGAACGAAATGAATCGACCTAAACCCTTTTTGTTACTAGACAATATCTCTCGTCTCTTTAAGCGATCCTTTCGCTAAAAATTTGTACGAATAGGTAGTGTGCTTCCTGCAAAAGTCACTAAACTAGGAATAGCTGTGCTTGGTGCAGTTGAAACAGGCGTCGAGAGGGCGGTTTACTCTCACAGCTCAAATATTACAAACATAAACTTTCCTAACGCTCTTCGACATTGCGTTAGCACACCCGTGAGGATCCATGAAAAAGATACTTGTAGCCTTCTCAGCACTTCTGGCGACCGTCTCATTTGGAGTAGCATCTCAGGCGCAAACCATTGCGTCGTGCACCACCGTGGAGAGCCTACCTTCAAAAAACTTCATTTATAAAAACGCCGCGCCCCTACGCAGTGGTGGACCGGGGACGGAACTCGTAGGTTTCCGCAGACAACCAACGCTGATCATGAACAAGTCCTACACCCGGGGGGGAACGAGGGTGTATGACTCACAGGACAATCTCCTCGTTACCTGCCCATGGGCCGAGGCTCACGGACACTCAGGCGGACGATTCCGATGCACGAACTCAACGGTCGCAATGCGGCGCAAGGCTATCAAGAACACAGGCTCTCCAGCCGTTTATTTTGTAACTAATGCGCGCAAAAAATCGTGCGCCCTAGTTCCAGACGCTGGACGCTGCTATGGCAGCGTGAAGGGATTGTGCACCACAACGCTCAAATAGAGCAAAGCGGATAGCACTCATGTAAAGCTGGGCGAGATATCTCGTCCAGCTTTTTTGTTGCCTTGAGTTCTTCCTAAGTAACCGACGATAAAAATCGTCGTGCGGCATGGGCGACGGAATTTCGACATCCCCACTCCTTTCCATCCCCCGAACCCAAGAGCCCCCTGAGCCCACTCCACGAGCTCAAGAGATCTTCGGGCGAACGTTGAAGAACGAACTCGACTCCAAGACCACCAACTAGTTCCTCTTCTGTCTTTGGAGCGAGAGGATCAGTGCCAAGAAGCACGGGGAATCCTTTCCTGCGAGCATCGTGCATTAACATCGAAGGTGGACCAAAACGCGTTCGCATGGAGATATCCCCCACACAGAGAGCGGTCACCGGCACAGTATCTAGCAACTCACGCACTACCCTCCCTCGACTCCCCAACCACTTCCCGGGAGACCACGGCAAACAAGCCAATCCATCAAGTTCAGTGACGCGAGAGATATACTCGACGGCGAGATCACCATCCGCAGCGACGCGGCCCACCCCCAAGCCCAAAACTTCAAGCCGCTCCTTCGTGACGTACTGAACCCCTTGAACAACCACCAGGGCTCCTCTCTCAAGGGACACAACTCCTGCCAGTCCTCCCCACAGATCGTGCCACTGAGCGAAAGAAGGGACCTCGCGCCTAAGGCGAGAGAGGCTATCTTGGCCCTCCCTATCAACTACGATCACTATCGGAGAGATCCCTTCGCCACCTCTCAGATTCCTGAATGCGGCATGACACCAATTCCTGACCGAGTAGGTATCGTAAAGGTGTGCATGTGTATCGATTCGAACGATATGGCTCATAGGTGATTAGGACATGGAGTCTAGCAGCTTGAAGAATTCATCCCGGATTCCCGGCTGAATGATAATCGAGGGATTATTTGACTCGATACGCCACTCCCTCAGTGGAATCCTTCGACCTAGTGGATCGACCCAAACTTCCAGTCCCGCCTCAGCAGCGAGAAGCACCGCGGAGAAATCCCACGGTTTCGCCGCAAACTGCACACTCATCTGCTCAAAACCTTGTGCAAGTCTCGCACAGTCGTTCGCAAAACCACCAAACCGGTACATATTCTCGATCGCGTTGTGATTCTTGAGGTGTTGCATCACTCGGGTCTCACCGTGATGGCCCACAAAAAAGAGCACCCCTGCCTGTACGAGCGCAGAACATCCCTGAGGTGAGAGTCGCTCACGAGTCCCAACACCATCTCCTTTTGAGAAATCAGGGGTGGATACGTAGGTACCTAGCCCTTTTACCGCTGTGAACAAGCGCCCGTGGGGGACACTAAAGAAAGACGCGACTGAAAGCTGCCCCTCGCGCACGTAGCCGACGAGAGGACCGTATCCTACGTGGCCTCCCTTCTGGCCGAAGAAACGCTTGCACGAGGTAGTCCCATCCAACGGGTCCACCAAAAAATAGGTACCGGCGGAGTGGATAATCCCGTGCGAGCTCTCATCCTCCTCGGCTACCACCGGATGCCCTTCGGGAAGCTTCGAGAGAACCCTTCGCTGACTCTCTACGTCGAGGTTCATCACCAACGTATGATCAGCTTTAACGCTAACCTCTATGGTGGCGCCGGTTCGGGCCGCGTTATCCAGGTAACGAGCGGCTTCTACTACCGCCTCCTCAACGGTCTGGACTATTGGGGCCAAGGGACTTGCGGAGAAAGGGTCGTTTTTCATGGCCCCAGTGTAGTCTTTTCTAAGGCTCTTTGCCACGGGCTCTAACCTGACACGCAAGACCCTATCTGGTCACCCGGAGCGATTATGCCGTACACTAGCCGGGCATGACAAAAGATGTCGCGGATCTCTTCAGCGAGGCCCGTCCGGACAAAAAGGTAGCTAAGCTCGTCCTCGGTTCTATCGTGACCGAGTACCTCAAATTTTATGCGGAGGGACGAGGCCACACGGCTCGAGCCAAGCAGCTCGACACGGATAAGTTTCTTGAATTCCTCAAGCGCTTCAAACGAAAACATGAGATCGATGAGCTGAGGGTCGAGGATTGGGACTTCTCAGCCACGCAGCGCTTCATCGATGAATCGCTCCGGGTTGGCGAGTCACCTGCGACCGTTGGCAGACGACTCGCGACACTGAAGCACATGGGGAGAGTTCTCTCCGAGAGGATTCCGGGATTCGTCAATCCAGCTCGTGACGTCAAACCCCCGAAGCTTCAAACTCGCCGCCCCAAGTCTATCGACGCTACAGAGGTAGCCGAGGTTAAGGCCAAAGCAGCTTCAGCCCGAACCGAAAAAAATTCCTTTAATCGATTACGGAACGAAACGCTCCTCAAACTGCTTCTCGATACCGGCCTGCGGGCGGAAGAGATCCGAACTATCAAGATGAGCCAACTGAACGAGCGGCTCGAATGGATTCGCCAAGTCCGAACCAAGGGGAGAAATTTTCGAGATGTCTACATAACGACAGAGATGCGGCCTCACCTTCAACTCTACCTCACGGCGCGTGCTCAAGAATTGAGCCGCTTCTTTCCGAAGCTGAACGCCTCAGTTGACGCCTCGCTTCCCCTTTTCATCAGCTCGTACGGCGCCTCAGCGGCCGACCTCAAAAGTTTCGAATTGAGTCCTAAAAGCGTCTGGCGAGCTATTCGTTCCTTCTCTGTCGATACCAAACTCCATCCCCATCTCCTTCGCCACACCTATGCGACGAACCTCTTGAATGATTCTCGAGATATTCGTCTTGTCGCTCAAGCTCTCGGTCACAGCGATGTACGGGTTACTATGCGCTACACCGAGCGCGGCAACGATGAGGTGGCTGAGGCGCTAGAGCGAGTGCGTAAGAATGAACGAAGGTGATGATAGAAAAACAGGGACAACGGCGCTCACACTACAGCTCGCTGCCGTCCTAGCTCACCGGAGAGACATTTTTCGAAGCACGTGCTGGAGCTTGTAACGTCGCTGCGTTCTCCCCTTCTGAGACCTCTGCTTCTTGCAACATCTCCGCGACACGCACACCGATATCGTTAGGTTGGACTCGCTCCCGTTCGTCGGCTGCACTGAGTTGAGGAGCGAGAGAGCCGACTACCATTCCTATAACCGAAACCGTGAGGCCCAAAAGCTGCGGAGTTAGCACAGCCCACGGATGATCGGACCCTTCCGGGAGATAGAACTCTCCGAGCAACCAACTTCCCAGACCCATAACCACAGCACATATCGCGCCCTGCGTAGAGGCTCGCTTCCAGTACACACCGAAAGCGAGAGGAACAAAGGCAGCTACCAAGGTCACCTTGTAGGCGCTTTGAACCATCTCATACATCGTGCTAGTTGAGTTAACGGCGATGCACGTTGCAATGCAGGCAAAGCCAATAAGCGAGCCTCTGACGGCCAATAGGAGTTGCGAATCAGAGATATTTTTACAAAACGGTTTCACGACGTTCTCGGTGAAAAGACTAGAGGGCGCAAGCAAGGTACCGCTTGCTGTCGAAAGGATTGCCGAGAGAAGTGCACCAAAGAAGAGAACTTGAGTCCAGACCGGTGTACGGCGCAACACAAGCTCTGGCAGAAGGCGCTGAACCTCCCGACTATCGTCACTTGAGAAGATATCAGCAGCAGACGGATCGATCATCAAGGCAGCATATCCGATAAACATCGGAACAAAGGCGAACCCGAGGTAGAATAATCCCCCTAGCAACGTCCCTGTAACCGCGGTTTTTGCGTCACGAGCGCTCGTCACTCGCTGGAAGATATCCTGCTGGGGAATTGAACCAAGCGCGAAGGTGAGAAATGCGGATATAAAGGGGAGCCAGTCGCTCCAGCCTCCCGCAGGAAAGAAGTGAAACTTACCCTCAGCCCGAGCCTGTGAGATCACATTGAGTGGTCCGTTCGCCTGCTCGCCAAAGATGGCCGCCACGATCAGGAGTCCAACAACGATGACTGCAGTTTGTAAAAGGTCCGTGAGCGCCACCGACCACATTCCTCCGAACACCGTATATATGGCGACGACCACTGAGCCGAGTACGATCGCCTCATTGAGGGTTACCGCCCCCTGAGCGAGGACGTACATGACGAGACCGAACGCGGTCATTTGTGCCGAGGTCCATCCGAGATAGCTCACCACGATCGCAAGAGAGGTCGCGACCTCGACGTATGAACCGTAGCGAACTCGAAAGAAATCGCCGATGGTGAGGAGATTGAGCCGATAAAATGCTCGCGCAAAGAAGATCGCAACGAGCATGAGACACGCCGACGCGCCGAATGGATCCCCAGGTACACCCCGTAGGCCGTCGATACTAAACTCGGCCGATACTGAAAGGAGCGTCTCCGCCCCGAACCAGGTTGCAAAAACGCAGGCGAAGTTCATGTAGAGCGGAAGCGCGCGGCCCGCTACCATGAAATCTTTAGCACCGTGTACGCGCCTCGATGCGTATACGCCGAGCAAAACGGTACACACAAGATACCCACACACAGCCGCAATCAGCATCCGCGTTCCTCCCCCCATCGGCCGTGGCGCTCAACGGTTATAATCCTCCGTTTCCTGAGCCTGCCCCGCCCTCGCCTTTACGGCGAGAAATACACCGAAAGCGCCCCTTAATCCAATACGGCAAGGGCACAACCGCCGAAGACATAAAAACTCATACTTCGTGCCCCTACCGATCGGGGCTTTTTCAACTTAAAGTTGATTTGACCCCTCGCATAAGCATTGAAAAGAGGAGTGCGACCTCGTACAACCACGACGAGGAACTTATGATAACTCCAACTTTCAGAGCGCTTACCCTGGGAATGATAGCCGGCGCATCCTCGGCAGGTAACGCAACGGCTCAGAATATATTCCAGGAGGTCCTTCCCCCACCGCGCCTCGCTTCCAATAGCCCGGAACCGAATCAACAGACCCTTGAAACGCTCCTCCCCCTCACCCGTCCCCTTCTGATCCCCACTGATAGCGCTTCAGGACCGATCGCGTATTTCGGACCTGATCGCCTGCAATCAAAGCTTACCACGTTCGCAAACCATGCTCTGGCCGAGGTGGCTCAGGGTTGGTGTGATATCCCAATTGAGATCCCCGTAACTCCACTGCACGTCACCCTTTTGAAAGAGGGAGCCTCAGGACAAGCTACTATGACCTTTGATAGAGGTAAGATGTCCTCTGCCTCGGTTGTCGCTAACGCCGATGAGGCCAGAATGTTCGGTGTCATTAAACATGAGATGACACATATCGTTATTCGCGCGCGCTGCGGACTCAACCTCCCTCGATGGTTCGACGAGGGAACCGCCTCGTTGGCAGAGGGTGAGGAAACCTTGGAAAATTTCAGGAGGAGTTTGGTCACGAACTACCTCGTCAATGGTCGGGGTATCTCGTTTCAAGCCCTGCTCACGATGACGGAACCGCCAACTGGGGATGTGACGGTTCCCTTCTATGCTCAGGCTACAACGCTACTCAAGTTCCTCCGAGAGCAAGCACCCGGGACAACCCTCACCGAAAAACAACACTACCTGATTCGATTTATCCTGAGCGTCATGCACGATGGCGCCTCGATGGAGGCCTACCAGAGTAATGTACGAGCGTATTTCGGGTATCCCAAGGTGTCTGCGCTCCAGAGCGCGTGGCTTGAGTGGCTTGCAAGGGAGCGGTAATCGACTCCCCATGGGTCCGTTCGCCATGGACTGAAAGTCGTGGCTGTCCTGGCATATCGTGGTATAGTCCTCCGTCATGACACTCGATCCACTCCTCGTTCGCTCACTCGCCAAAAAGTTTCACACTCCGCTCTACGTTTTTGAGGAGTCCGTTATTCGCAAACGGTGTCGTGAGCTCAAGTCAGCGATCACTTACCCGAATCTTGTGATCCGCTATGCCTGTAAGGCGCTTACCATCCGAGCTATCCTCGAAATCGTTAGGGATGAGGGTATCTGGATAGACGCATCCTCTCTCAATGAGGCGAAGCGGGCGCTTCTAGCGGGGTTCGAACCTCAGCAGGTCGCCTACACAGGAGAGAGCGCCTCAACCTCTGTGTTCCACGAGCTCCTCGACATAAACGTCACGATGAACTGTAGCTCCCTTGACCAGATGCGTATCCTTGGTCAGGTTCGTCGTGGAGCGAAGCTCTCGGTCAGGATTAATCCGGGCGAGGGGCACGGGGCAAACAATAAGGTCAATACCGGTGGACCAGCGAGCAAGCACGGCATTTACGTTGATCAGCTCGATGACGTGCGTGCCCTGATAAAAGAATTCGACCTTAAGCTGGAGGGGATTCACGCTCATATCGGTTCGGGCACCGACCTCGCGCACTGGTTACGAATCAAGGACCTCACGCTCGACATCGCTCGACAGTTTGAGGATCTCTCCTTCGTCAATTTGGGAGGAGGTCTCCCGGTGGTCTACAATCCGGAGACCGACAAACCGATGCCCCTCACTGAGTGGGGAGAGCGCCTCACCGACAGTTTTGAAGGGTTCTCCAAGGAATACGGCAAGCCAGTTCAACTGCACATTGAACCGGGACGGTTTATTGTGGCCGAATGTGGGCATCTCATTGCTGAGGTGCAGAACGTTAAGCGCACTCCTTCCTATAGGTTCGCGCTGCTCAACACCGGCTTTAATCACAACCCTCGGCCAGCTATGTATGGAAGCTACCATCCCCTCTCCCTCGTCGCAGGAGATGGTCGAGAGCTCACCGGATCGAATGACTACGTGATCGGGGGATACCTGTGCGAGTCGGGGGATATCTTTACTCGGGGAGAGGATGGGGAACTAAAGCCGCGCGTATTTCCAGAGATACGGGTCGGAGATCTCATGGTTATGGACCTCGTGGGAGCCTACAGCCACGCTATGAAGAGCGAGTACAACTCGATGAACCTCCCCCCTTCTATTTTACTGCAAACGAACGGCACCGCGAAGGTCATTGAACGTCGAGGAACCCTCGAAGATGTCATCCGACGAGAAGTTGAAGCGTTCTGACACCTGTAGACCCTCTCTACGTTGATTTTCTCTACGGTGATGTAGAGATGCGCATGCCCGGCGTACACCACTCACGCAGGTGGGGAGACCTACGTTCGCTGCCGAGAACTCGACGCCCCTCGTAGCTTCCACACAGCCTCGTAGGCCTCCTGCAATCTCTGAAAGGCTCGAAGGTGGGAGAGCGTCTCCTCGGGGGTCAGGGAGCACGAGGCGTGTTTATCGGGGTGAAGTTTCACGGCGAGCCGACGGTAGCATCTCTTTATTGTTTCATCGGTATCCTGTTCAGAACAACCGAGGTATTCGTAGCTCCAGTGTCGCTGCGGCGGGGGAGGTTGAGAAACGCGAGCGCGAGTTCGTGTGGAATCGGCGGACCTCTGATGGGAGCTCGGGCGGCTCCTCTGGCTGGAGGTCCCTCTTTCCTCAGAACCTCTCGTGCCGCTTCTCCATCGACGACTTTGTGCCCTTCGGGCTGCCGCTGAAACCTGCAGTATATCCCCAATCACTCGCAGAGCCTCCTCCTCGTCTGGCGAAAGAGCTCCGTCACACTGAGCGAATTCATGAAGTCGTGCCATCAGCTCCCGCCGGTCCCGTAGGGTGGGACGGCAGAGGGTTACAAAAGACCTTACCCTTTGAGAGAGGGCCTCGTGAGAGGGAACGGTACAGAGGTGCGAGGCTCCGCACTCGCGTCGTATGATGGTACGTTCTCCCGTCGTTAGCGCACCATCGGAGCCACCGAGATAGAGGTAACAGGCGAGTCGCGCCTCATCGAAGAGACGACTACGAATCTGCGAACGGGTTGCTTTACGCCGAGCCCGTAGCCTCTCCCGTTGCTCCTTGCTTGTTTTAACACGTGATAAAGTGGCCATCTTGAAGGTTCGCATGATATCGCAGTGAAGTTTCGGCGACCACCCGCATTTTGTTGCGAAGTTGAACTAACTGTCAGGGAGGGTGTCCATGTCGGAGCGAGCCCCTGCTACCGTGGTAAACCAAGACATGGCGGACGGCACAACAACTACTGCGGGGCCCCTTCGCTCTCTTCCCTCACAACTGCCTCTTGGGTAACGGTAATCTCAGACTCCAGGTACGACCTAAGGGCCTTACGCTCCTGTTGTCCCAAGGTGATATCCTTATCCACGGACTCTAGGGCCTTTTGCTTGTACTGGTCGCGCTTTGCATCATCTTTCCTTCCCGAGTAGAGGTCGTAGAGCAAGGTATATGCAGCCGCTTGGTGTGGATTCAACGCAGTTGCCTTATCGGCATACGCTTGCACATCGGCCTCAACTCTATCCAGTTCCTCATCCTGTCCATAGATAAAGTCCATCATCCGTATGCGGCCTCGAGTCACCCATGCTTGGGGCACCGAGGGATCGAGTGCGATGGATTTCTCGATCGCCACCTTCGCCTCCTCATAATTCATCTCGGCCCGCAATAACTCTGCCAGGTTTTGATACGCCTCAGCCTGGAAGCGAGCGTTCTTTGAGGTTTCGCCGAGCTTTTCCAGCGCGGCTTTGGCTTCCGGCATCTTGTTTTGACGGATATACAACCGGGCTATGTTCAATAGGGCGTGCTCACCTGTCGGATTAACCTCAAGTGAGCGACGATAGAGCTTTTCCGCTTCGGGGAGATTACCCTGCAGGTCGTAAGCATGCCCTTTGTTACTCAACGCCTGAAAATTGTTCGGATTGCTCGCAATCGACCTGTCATAATGGACATGGGCGTCGTCGTATCTCTCTTGAATCTCAAATGCGTAGGCCTTGATTCTTAATGCCTCTGAGTGCTCTGGCGAAAGCTTCAGGACACGATCCGCGTACTTGATCGCTTTCGTACCGTTCTCCCGTTCAGAAAATCCGACACTCCCCTTCATGGCGTATGCAGTTGCCGCAGCGAGCAATGCGTCGATATCTTCACCGCTCCCCTCCAACATGCCATCGGCACGGGAGATCATTCCATCGAGGTTCCCCGAGTCAAAGTCTGACTGCAGCTGGTTCAGCATGCGGGTTTTACTCTGCCCAACATATCGCCATAGGAGGACTCCCCCTGAGACAACACCTAGCACAATCACGAGACCCAGCACCTTCCTCATCCTTCCCCCTGTCGATCCCATCACTTACATCCTATCTATCGGTTAAACACGCCCGTTCCCCAAGTACCCCGTTAAGACATTAATATTCTTATACTTTCATGAACCTCCTCAAACAACTCTAAGAAATCCAGAAGCGACCTCTGCGTTCCTCCGGATAGGGAGGATGGACCGTTTCAAGAGGGGGAGCCCTAGGGTTATCCCGACGATCCGTTTTTTACGTAGTGTAGTTTTGGAGATCCTCTCACCGTAGTTCGGGAGGGATTCAGAGGTTTATGGTAGTAGATTTGATTCGCAATCGTCGCGTCCTCATCGTAGCTTTGCTCGCCTCGTTTGCCGCATGGGCGCCACACACATCGCACGCCCAAAAAAATAATTTTTGTCACGCGACCTGCTCGTACACGATTACGCAGGGCGGATACACCTACAGCGTAAAGGCGGACTCCCGCTGGAGAGCAAATCACTGCAAATTTCCAAGCTGGGGTTGTGATTTCATGCGATCCGAGATTGTTACTATGCTCTCTCCCACACGTCTGAGCGCCTCATGGCAACCATCGTGTGGTAACGCTCACTCCTATACTGCTCAAATTATCACGGCGCCAACACCAACGCCCACATGCAAGCCGACGTTAACACCGACGCCTATCCCCACAAAAACTGCGACTCCGACGCCGACGAGGACGGCAACACCCACTGCGACTAGGACGCCAACGGTGACACCGACAGCCACAGCTACTATTACTTCAACACCAACGCCAACGGTGATCCCAACGGTGATTCCGATCACCCCGATCGCGGAGTGTATCGACCTGCGTTCGGATGGTTCAATGCTCGCGAAGTTCGGCTACCAGAGCAACTCGACCGAAACGGTGAAGATACCGATCGGTGAGAAGAATAAGTTTACGCCCGGTAAGGAGGACGTCGGTCAGCCGATCGAATTCTTCACGGGACGTGTCTCCAACGTAGTCTCTGTGACCATCCCAGCGGGAGAATCGCTGCGATGGATGCTGGGCAACGGATTCGTCGATGCCAATATTACAACGACTCGATGTGAGGGTGGAAATGTGGATGATTGCGTCATCAACAACAACAAAGACACGCTCGCGAAATTGGACAACGAGGCTTCAATCTTGCGCCGGATAGCCAAACGAATCGCTAATCGCGTACTCGTGCTCAACACGAGCACCCGAAACAAGAGGAAGGCTCAGGCCTACATCCTGAGCGCAGAAAACCTCTATCTTAAGCAGTGGACCGATATCTGGGGAAGCTTCCCACAGGTCTCTAAAAACTGCCCTTCGTGCAGACAGATCGACAAAGAGGGCGATATCTCAGACCTCATCGCTCGCTCTGAAACGCAGCTCGAGTTGGTGAATAAAGCGGCGGCGCTCCTTGAGTCAGCCGATACAGCTGGCAAAGCGCTACCGACAGAGAACCTCGTAGATTGGGCAGGACGCGTACAAACGAAGTTCGTTACCAACGCACAGACCCTCCCACGCTTCGAGAGTAGCTGTCAGTAACGAAGTTAGGAAACATGCCAACGGCCTGAATTCCGCGAGGAGTTCAGGCCGTTTTTCTTGAGCTCCGCAGGATTGGTCTCAGCAGCTACTCGACAGCTGCAACAATTCGGTTCCACAGCGCGCTAATTACCTGCTCGTCCCAACTCTCGCCTGTCATAACCTCGACCGCCAAGGAACGCGTCGGCGCGCAATATTGCGTGTGCATCGGGTGCACCGTTGAATTCCATTGGGCATGAACGGACTCCTCGGTACGTCCTCGCTCACTCACATCACGTTTCAGACGTCGCTGAAAGCGTAGGTCATCATCGGTATCAACGAACACCGAGTATGAGTACACCTCACGCAGCTCTGGATAATGAAGGGCTAAGATACCTTCAACGATGACGATATCAACCGGCTCAACTCGTTGAACCTTATCCTGATAGCGACAATGAAGCGCAAAGTTGTATATGGGGGTGTCTACGGGGTGCCCGTTACGAAGGGCATCGAGGTGATGACGGAGGAGTTTGGTCTCGAATGCGTCCGGATGGTCGTAGTTTCGTAGGGCTCGCTCCTCTACGGAGAGGTGAACCTGATCTTGATAGTAAGAATCGAGGGGGATGACTTGAACTCGCTCGGATCCACCTAGTCGATGGAGATCACGCGCGAGAGTGGTCTTGCCACTGGCAGTTCCGCCAGCGACAGAAATAATTCGGCAACGAGCCATATACCTACGGGTTGTCCAACTTGAGCGAGAGGCATTTAGCCGCACCTCCCGCTTTAATAAACTCACTAAGCGCGACCGGATGGGAGGTGAATCCCCTCTCGGCGAGCGCTCTATACGTCGTGTCACACCCAGCCGGGAGCACCACATTGGTACCTAGAACTACTGCGTTACACACAAAGTGTACAGCGTCCTCCGGAGGTACTCGAATAAGCTCTATGGATTGCTCCATGAGCGCGAGATCCGCCGCAGAAAACGCACCGGGATGAACCATAGCAAGTTTGGGCGTAAGTGGGCAAAAACAGGTATCTAAGTGGTAGAATCGGGGATCCTGGAGCTGCACGGGGACGACTTTGGTTACCCCTAGGAGGGCTGCAACCTCCTCGTGAGCAGCCCGGTCCGATCGGAATCCGTACCCGCAGAAGAGCGTATCTCCGGCAAAAAGGGCATCCCCCTCCCCCTCAAAAGCTCCCTGGGAGAGCTCATGAACGGTAAACCCCGCTGCGTTAAACCACTCTTTGAAGTAACGCTCCTCACCGGCGCGCTCCTTGTATCGAAATTTCGAGAGTACCACCTCGCGACCTCGAACGAGCCCAGCGTTCGCGGTAAAGACCATGTCTGGCCACCCATCAGCGTGGTCAACATACTCAAGCCAACCACCGAGTCGAAGGATGTGATGATGAAGGTTCATCCACTGAGAGGCAGCGAGAGCTTTCTCCGGAGTCTTTGTGAGGTCCATCCACGGATTAATTTGATACCTCACATCGTAATCTCTCGGCTTACAAACGAGCCATCGACCGTGAGGAAAAAGAGAGGATGTAGACGAGGTCATAAAAAGATGATGCACATAGAGCTACGTACGCTGGCCATCTCACTGAGTTGGTTCAGTATAGCATACATCCGAGGTGCCTTGGTCAACTCCTCGGAAACCGTAGCGATCACCATAGACTACATGGGCGAGAACTTCTAGCCTGGTTGGCGACACCGGGGATCCCGTATACTGTCATGGTATGTCACGTGCGTCCCCCGCCAACCTCATCTGTTTCGCTCATCGCGGAGCCTCAGGCTACGAACCGGAGAATACGATACGAAGCTTTTCGCGAGCGCTCGAGCTCGGAGCTCCGTGGATTGAGTGCGATATCCGAGTGGTCGAGGATGAATTAGTGGTCTTTCACGACCGCACCTTAAGCCGATTGACGGGAGCGCCAGGCCACATAGAGGGCATCGATCTCACGACGCTCCGCTCCCTCAGGGTACGAGGCACCGAGCCCATCCCTCTCTTATCAGAGGTGATTGCGCTGACACGGGGACGAGCAAACCTACAACTCGAATTAAAGGGAGGGGGCACCGGAGAGCGAACAGCTCGCTACCTCACTACCCTTCTTGAGCAGGGATGGCGTCCAGACTCCTTCCTCGTATCATCCTTTGATCATGAGGAGCTTGTCGCATGTAAAAAGGTAGCGCCATCGATCCCTCTCGGGCTTCTCCTCTACGGGTATCCGATTAACACCCTAGAGATAGCGCGAGCGATCGGGGCATATTCTGTGCACCTCAATCTTGAGATGGTAACGCCCAAGCGAGTAGCCGCTCTCCATCAAGCTGGATGTAAGGTTTTTGTGTACACCGTAAACGAACCCTCCGACATCCAAGCGATGCGAGCCATCGGCGTCGACGGGGTGTTTTCCGATTTTCCGGACCGGGTCCTAGAAACGAATCCCCGCTAAACTTCCCGCGCCGCAAGCAAACGGCGCGTTTCGCCCGCGAGCCCCGCAAGTGTGCGATAGTTGAGTGGCAACTCAAGCATGACGTGTGCAAAGCTCAAAGTCATGAGCGCGATAAACCCTGCATGATAGTCATACCAGTACAGGGCGAGAGCGCTGAAATACACCGCTCCGATGAGATGCAGACGTTGGCGCGGAACGGTGTGCCAATTAATAATCCTCGTCTTCGAAAACCAATTGAGATAGTGGTAGGTATAGGCGAATCCCATCAATCGCATAAAGCCGAGCCACGTGTCCTGGGTTAGAGGCAATCCCAGCAGGTCGAGAGTTATCCATCCGAGGGAATCAAAGGGTCCGACCGCATCGAGCGCGTACACCGTCGGGGTGTATCCCGCGGGAGTTGTCGCGATAAACAAACAGATAAACGGCGCCGCGATAAAAACAACGAGCGAGAGGAACCCTGAAACGCTGCGTGCCTTTACCGCACCGTGCAGGATAAACAACCCGGTAAAAACATACACATGCAAGAGCGTCGGGAGGAAAGCGGTGAACAGAATGAAAAGCGGATCCCACCACACAGCGATAGCTCCGACAGCGAGTCCGAGCCCCAGAACTCCAAGTTTCCCTATCCCCGAGCGCGCGAACACCATTCCAGCGGCAAGGACGAAGAGAGCCCCGAGCGTGAACCCGGCCAACCCTGAGGTGATCTGATTTGGAACGATAGACCCGATCGCCGCAACCACAGCCGCACCAACCAAGAGCATCCAGTCTCGACGCCCCGAGGTGAAATAGGCTCTGTCGTGAAGCCAAGAGATCTCCGTGAGGTAGTGCAACGGCCCCAAGACAGCATAGGCGAGCAGAAAGGTTTCAAAGGGAAGGTAGGTGGCGGCGAGAATGGATACCACCATCAAGAGGATATTAACGTAATTGATCCGGTCCACCTCCACAGGATCTACGAGCGGCCGGATGTTCGCGGGAGCAACCATAGATCTTCAAGTGTAGAGCGGTTGGTGCACGGTGAGCAAACGTAAAACAACGCAGATCGGGAATCGTGCCCCCTTTTCACGGCGTTGAGGGGCGTACTATGGTGTTCGATAACGTTTGCCCAGTATACCCTGATGATCGCCTCCCTCCCAACCTTAGCACCCAAGGTAGCGAATGACGACGCACAGGACGCGGGTGCATTCAAAGCGCTTCGTATCGTTGTCAGTATAGGATTTCTCGCCTCCTTAGCGATGACGTATCCTCTGTGGCTCAATGAGCGGGCGTTTCCCCTTATTCCGATAGATCCTCGACTCCCCTCACTCCCGGTGCCGTATGATCGTGGGATGCTCTTCCTTTTAGTAGCCTTCCTCACGACAACGATCTTCGTGCCGTCCGGAATGGTAGCCTTGGGAATTGTCGCAATTGTAGCCCTGCTGTGGGCGCAGGATCAGAATCGCATTCACCCCTGGGCTTATTTTTTCATCCTAATCTTTGGCGCGTTGTCGGATCTTTGGCTCAAACCTCGCAGGGAGCAGACGCCAGGGAATACGGTGACCCTACTTCAATTCATCGTAACGATGATCTATGCCTGGACTGGCCTCCAGAAGTTTCGGGTTGCCTATTTTACAGAGATCGTTCCCACCCTGCTCTCCTCCTACAAAACCTTCCCATCATGGATCACCACACCGCTTCTGTACGCGACCCCGTTCATCGAAGTTGCTCTGGCCGTTGCGCTACTCCTGAATACCACCAGAAGGTTCGCGGTGGTTGGGTTGGTCCTGCTCCACGGGGGAATTATCGCCATGGCGAGCCCACTCGGAAGGAATGAGAACTACAGTATCGTTCCCTGGAACCTCACCATGATGTGCGTAGTGGTCATACTCTTTTGGAGGTCAACTACTACCCTTCGCGCCATCGTGCTGCCCCGGTGGACGCGAACTCGTATCATCTTCTTTCAGCTCTGCGTCGTTCTTCCGCTGTTGGGATACTTCGGATTGTGGAACCTCTACCTCTCCTTTAGCGTTTACTCTGGGGCGAGTGCCCGCGGACATGCGTTTCTTCAGGAGCGCGCGCTATCGCATCTTCCAGCCGTTATACGCTCTGTAGCCACGCCATCAGAGGGGGGACTCTATGATCTCGCTTTTGATAGATGGGGAACCGCAACCCTCCTCTCTCCACCGAGCCCGCAGATCAGAGACATTCATCAGATGGCTACCTACCTGTGCAGAACCGTTCCTCATGCGGAAACGGACCTCCTCTTTATCATCAGGACTCCGGCCCAGCCATGGCAGCTTCAGGGCTCAGATACCGCCTACAGTTGTCAAGGTGGAGAGCTCGCCCGCGTGGACTGATCCGTTACCGTGAATACACAGCCCGCCAGAGATAGTACGAATGCACCGCCCCGCCACGATCCCGACGAACGATCCTTGGTCCCTTATCAAAGAGACCAAGGGGGGACGTTATCCCACCCCCGCGCCGAGCCGCTCTCTTAGAGTGAAACCAACCCATAACTCGGAGAAAGTTATCGCGCACCCGCTGTCCCAGCTCTGCGCCGTGATGCGCATGAACCCCTGAGATCGAGAGGTCAGAGGCACTATCCTCTTGAGCAACCTCACGAGCGGCTCCAACAAAGAATGATATACATGTGCGAAGGACGTGCTCGAACGCCTCGTGAGAGAAGAGAAGCTGATCCCGCTTGTGAACTCCCCGACCGGCCTGCCCACCGGATATCTTCTCACTCACGTGCTCCTTCAGATCCTCATAGAGCGCGTCGGGTATCTGTTTTGCGCCCTCCGAGAGCTCAATCACGCGAGCGGAGAGGTTGACGTCACGAACTCGCAAGAAACGAAGCTGGGAGAGCCTCAGCCCCAGATCGTATGAGAGAGCCCCTATCAACAGGGCTTCGCCGTGGAGTTGGTTCAAAAACCGCTCGACGTGTTCAGGAGCTATTCCTTTCAATCCCACTCCCCTCTTTCGAGTCTTAGGAGTACTAGCGCTCGAGACGACGGGCCGTTGATGTCGAGTCACCGCGGGGACAGGACTACAGAGATCGCCTGTAGTTTCAAGTGGTTGCACTAACCGTAGATAGGGAACCGCAGATGACTTTACAGAACGATCAGCGAAAAGTTGAGTTTGTTGCATTTCCATATGAGTATAGAAATATACTCGAAATGGAGAGGTGTCAACTAAAGAGAAACTCTTTCACAGAATTTTTTGCGCTCTTAAGTCCGTTCGTTATCTTCCACGCCAAGGATGAGCGCACCGTGTAAAGCTCCGTCTCAGCGTCAGCGACACGGCCTGCGAGTGCAGATGCCCAGGTTTCGGATGTCTGATACTTGTGACGAAGCTCTGAGACCATCTCTCGAAGGGCCTTCCCTTCCTGCCGCATCTCCTGACACATGGCGCCGATCGCGTGGTACTGCTTCAACACGAGATCAAGCTCGGCCTCACGAACTCGCTTCATCTCTCGCTCATCGGCGAGATCACGCTTAAAGCGCTTTTCCGAGTCCTCAAAGGTTGTCTTTAATACGTCCTCGCGCTTGAGGAGCTCACCGATTCGGCTATCAGCCGCGCGGAGCGAGAACTTGTAATCCTTGACCGAGTTAATCTGCGGCCTAGAGAGGTTCTTGATAATTGAGATAAGTCGCTCCTCTTTGAGTGGAAGACTACTTACCGTAATCCCTTTATCATCGATGCGCTCCCCTACCTGATCCTCTTGCGCAGTAAGTTCGAAGCTTTTAACTGCCCAACCGTTCCATACGATAGAGTGGACAGTATGCGCGTGAGCGACGATGAGCCACCCCGGAGCGAGTGCGTTCTCAATACGCTCGGCGCAGATAGCACGCAACCAACCCTCGACCTCCTCACGGGTCGTCGCCGACGACTTATAGAGATCCGTCACCATAGAGGTCCATGGCACACGGCGAGTCCGAGCCGTGGTGGTCTCTACGAGCAGCTGCGGCGCCGCATGGTGGGGATAGGTCATAAAAGTTTCGCAGCCGGTGAACCCAGCGCTTGAAAGCGATTGTCGAATTCCTTCGAGGGGAGCTCCCTTACCCCGAACGTTATCGGGAGACTCCTCAACGTGACCTCCACCTGGACCGAACAGCGGGTTCTCGACGGCCAAAATAAATGAGCCGGTAGCCTTCAAAAGATTTCGGCACAACGCGAAGAGTTGAACCCCTGGGTTAAAATACTCGCTCGTGACGAGGAGCGGATCGACACACACTACGAAATCGAACTTATTCTCACCAACCACGGACTCTACGAACCCGTGAACTATCTCGACGTTCGCCAGATCGCGGCACCGAGCTCGCGCACACTCAACGAGCGCTTCGCTCGTCTCGAGCGCCACGACCTGAAATCCTCGCTCCCCGAGGTATCGGGTAAGATTTCCAGCCCCACACCCGATCTCAAGGATGCGAGATCCTACGGGAAGCTCGAGCGCGCGAATTAATGCGCTGCGAAACGGTGTGACGTGGTACCAGAACTTCTCAAGGATAGCACGCTCCATCAACTCAGGACTTAAGGAACTGATATCCTCAACGTCCTTCAAGAGAGCCTCTAGGCGCGCGGTTTCGGATGCTGGTCGCTGAGCTACCTGGGGTTGAGGTCCATTCTGCTGAACAACTTGAACAACATCACTTTGATTAGCGGGGTACGTTTCAAAAACTTCGGCAAGATTCATGCGCGAAACTATAGAGGCTCACTTCGATTCTCGAAAGAAGGAATCTTTGCGGAATGATGGAAGAAATCTTTCCGAAAGCCTTTCGCGGGAGATTGACACTCCCGAAAAAATGGATATCGAGGTACGATAAAAAAATTTGCGGGATTAACGCTCCTCATGCCGACACCAAGAACAAACCACCTGGCTGAAAGCTCCCTCATCGGCAGGTCGATATCGCTCCTAAAACGAAACGCGGTTCCCATCCTCGTCGTTGTTTTCTTGGCGATGTGGGGGTGGCGTTCGATGACACCGCAACAACTTTTTGCGACCGAGGAGGAGCGCGCACAGTTTCTCTCCTCAGTCGGGGCTCCGTCCTCCATGCGCATTATCACCCTGGGAGCGGATTGGTGCCCTGCCTGCAAACAGCTCGAACACAAACTAACCACCGATACCGTCCCTCACCTCACCCTTGATGTTGAGAACAACCCCGCCGCTGGAGAGCTCTTTCGCCGGGCAGCCGAGATCTCCGGCTCGAACTCAATCCCCAAGATCATCCTCGACAAAGATATCGTGAGCCAACCGAAGTTGTTTTTGGAGTTGGCGAAGGGCGGGGCGGGTTAACCACCGCCGAGAAATTCTAAACCAACCAAAATCATCCCCCGGAGGGCCCGTGTCCACACGGGCCGGAAGCCGCAACTAAAATTCGAGCGAGTTCCGGCCCGTCGGGAGACGGGCCCTCCGGGGGCATGAATCGGCTCCGCCAAGTTAGGATAGGGAAAAAATAGCGTTGGGGTCCAGGGCCTTCCCTGGTCGTCATCCGAATCTTGGCTTGCCAAGTTCGGATAGAAGAAAAACAGTAGCTGGGGGGTCCAGGGCAACTCCCTGGTCGTCATCCGAATCTTGGCTTGCCAAGTTCGGATAGAAAGGAAACTGGTGCGCCAGCAGGGATTCGAACCCCGGACCAAGAGATTAAGAGTCTCCTGCTCTACCAGCTGAGCTACTAGCGCACACTCAAGAACTGAGGGGGCTAAAGGTACGCCAAGTTGGGAAGCAGATCAAGATTTCCGACCGTATATCTCTAAGAAGTCCTTGGTGGACCCCGCCACCATCTGCTACCGTGCTGCCTATGCAATCAAAAGAGATCCTTAAGTTTTTCTTCGAGATGGGCCAACTTTCGCGGGTTAAGCGAGAGGGGTGGCGCCTTCTCGGCATGGAAACCCCGGAAAGCATCGCCGACCACTCCCTTAGAGCTGCCCAGATCGGCTGGGTATTAGCCAAACTCGAGGGGTACAAAGACCCCAACGAGGTGGCCGCCATGCTCGTCTTTCACGATATCGGAGAGACCCGAATCGGCGACATCCACAAACTCGCCAACAGGTACGTCACAGCCGATGAGTCCACGGCCGTTCGGGAACAGGTGTCACGGCTCGGTGCTGCCGGAGATGCTATCCTCGACCTCTGGCATCAAATAGAGGACAAGAACACCGAGGCGGGGATCATCGCTAAGGACGCCGACCTCCTGGAGCTCGCCGTTCGCGCCCGAGAGTACATGGAGCGGGGCTACGACGACGCATCGGAGTGGTTCGAGGCAGCGCGACAACGTCTCAAGACGAAGTCAGCAAAAGCGCTCCTTGAGGAGCTTCCGAACGTCTCCTCATCAAGTTGGTGGCACGGGCTCAAGAAGATAGACTGATGAGTAGCGAACAGACGCAACAACCTGAGACCCTGCACGGGACCGTTGATCGCGTCACCTTTCGAAACGCTCAGAACGGATACTCCGTGATCCAGGTAACCCTCGACCACCCTGCCGAGCGAGTAACCGTCGTCGGCATGTGTCCCAATGCCCGTGTCGGGTCGTACGTGACGATGACGGGGACCTTCATCGTGCATCCGAAGTTCGGGAAGCAGTTCACCCTGCAATCACTGATCGAAACGCAACCATCAACAGCGGAGGGGATCGAGCGCTACCTCTCCAGTGGACTCATTAACGGCATCGGCAAAAAAACCGCCGAACGGATCGTCAAAGAGTTCGGAAGCGCAGCCCTCGACGTCATCCGGGCAGAGCCCGACAAGGTTGCGGCGCTCGCGGGAGTAGGCAAAAAGAAAGCAGAGCTGCTGCAAGGTGCTCTCGCCGCGCAAACTGAATTCGATCGCATCCTACGATTTCTCGTCGAGCATAGGATCTCCCCTAACCTCTCCGCCAAGATCTACGAGCGCTATAAGAACAAAACGATCGATACCATCACAAACGATCCCTACACCCTCGCGCGGGATATACGCGGAATCGGCTTTCAAACCGCCGATACGATAGCGCTCAACCTCGGCATGAGCCCGCACGGCGCAAAACGATTACGGGCAGGCATTTGGTACGCTTTAGAGGACGCCTCTGATGAGGGGCACTGCTACCTCACCCGCCAGGTACTCCTCGATCGAGCGCGCACTCTGCTCGGGGTTGACGAAACACATAATCTAGGTGACCACCTCGACAACCTGCTCTCTGAACACAACCTCACTGCGTACGGAGAGGGGATTTTCCTCAATCACTTCGATCGCGCCGAGGACTCCGTGGCGAGATTTATCGCCGAGCGAACCGAACCCCGCCCCCATCCAGCCCTCGGCGGAGACGCGGTGGCACGGTGCATTGAGGAGGCGCAAAAGAGCCTCGGGATCGCCCTCTCCCCTGAACAGCAGGTGGCGGTTGAATCGGCCGCGAACTATCCGCTGCTGATAATTACGGGTGGACCCGGGTGCGGAAAGACAACAATCATCAAAGCCCTCACGATCCTCTTCGAAAAAGCAGGGCTCGCCTTCGCGCTCGCGGCTCCGACGGGTCGCGCTGCTCAGCGGATGTCGCAGGTCACCGCCGCGCCCGCGAGCACCATCCACCGACTCCTCAAGTACGACCCCACCACATCGGATTTCATCTTCAACGCGCGCAATCCCCTCCCCTACGACGCCCTCATCATCGATGAAGCCTCGATGGTCGATATCATGCTCGCGCGAGATCTCTTCGCCGCGATTCAAAAGAAAACGATCCTTATCCTCGTAGGCGATAAGGACCAACTCCCATCCGTTGGCCCGGGCAGAGTGTTTGGTGACCTCGTCAGCTGTAAAGATATTCGGGTGGTCGCACTCTCGAAGCTCTTTCGACGGGCCAATGAATCGGCGATCAACTCAGTCGCCTACATGATCAATACCGGCGAGGTTCCTTCGATTCCAACACCGGACGGCATCACAAAATCGGACGCCTACTTCATTCAGCGAGACGATACCGACGAATCAGGACGCTTGATCGAAAGCCTGGTAGCCGATCAGATACCGAAAAAGTTCGGATTCTCAGGGGCTGATATCGCGGTGCTTACCCCGTCGAACCGGGGACCGGTCGGAACGATCGAACTGAACAAACGGATCCAAGAGAAACTTAACCCGCGCGCATCCCACACCGAGGATGAGATCCTGGAGATAGGCGACATGACCTTCAGAGTTGGCGATCGGGTCTGCCAACGGGTTAACAACTACAAGATCGATCCATCCGGGGTGTTTAACGGGGACATGGGCACGATCTACAGCGTCGACCGCGAGGAGCAACGCCTCACTGTTGAGCTGTGGGACGGACGGCTCATCGAGTACCCACGTGGCGAGATCGGGCAGCTCTCTTTAGCGTACGCCGTCACCGTCCACCGCTCCCAAGGGATGGAGGTACCGTGTGTAGTGTTCGCGATCGACAATTCGCACTTTACGCTGCTGGAGCGTCAGCTCGTCTACACCGGAGTGACCCGCGCTAAAAAACTCCTGATTATCGTTGGATCAAAACGAGCGCTCGGCATCGCGGCAAAGCGGGCGCAGACGAAGCGGCGGTGCACGTTGCTCCTCGAGCGAATCTCCTCAATTCTGCTTCCGAATCAGCCGGAGCTGATTCCGTGGAATGATGGATGAGGCGGAGCGCTTAGGCGACCAACCTATTCCTCGAACCTGAAGGATGGAGAACCGAACATGTCTCATCCGCGAACCTATCTCCCAAACGAAAAGGTGAGGACCTCGCAAGGCAGATGTCACACGATCCTTGAAAGCTCTTGCAGGGACTCCGTGGTAAAAGAACCAAGCCTCTCTCGAACCCGCTCAAACTCCGCCGCGAACCCCTCAACGTCCTGGGCAAGAACGAACCCCATGAATCGCTCATGCGACCTCTGAAGCTGCTCAAGCACCTCTCGCACAAAGGGGTTAAAGATCTGAATCTCGGCGTAGAGTCGTGGATTTTGTGCGAGGATCCTTCCGATCATCGCCAAGCGAAGTCGATAGACGGGACTCGCGCTTTCAAGGCTCTCCCCAGGGTCAAAATCAAGCGCCCCCATACAGTGCGCCGCAGCTATCGCCTGGAAGTGCGTCAAGCCTTGAACGACCGCCATCATCTTATCGTGGGACTCGGGTGTCATAGACACCATCCGCAGCCCCTCACCGCGAAGAGCCTCTAGAAATACCTGAGCGAGCGCTCCCGGCCTGACCCCACACGAGATACAGGTCTGTCCGGTTTTAGAGGAGAGGCTCGGTGCGAACATCGGATGAACTGAAAGCACCTCAGCTTTCGATGCCTCCATAATGGGCACGAAGGGGGTCTTCACCGAGGTCAGGTCGACCACAAGCTGGCCCTGCCGAAGAGCCCCCTGAATCTCCTCCAACACGGCACCCGTCACCCCGATCGGGACGCTCACAACGACGATCGATGCTTGAGCCACGAGGTCGAGGTTCGTCAATTCGGTTAGTGGGTCAGCAACCAGAACAGGGCACCCCCGTCTCTGAAAGATATCGGCGCACCACCGTCCGAGCTGTCCCTTTCCACCAATAATTCCTACTGTGACGCTCTCGTTCGTTGCCATCTCGACTCTCAAACACCGACTCATCAAGGCATACCCAAATTCTCATTAAGTTTGTGTTTAGGCCACCGATTTTTCATCTATTTCACAATCCCCTCATCGATCTACCTGACCAAGATATGCTACACTTTCCAACGTCCTAGGTTAGAATACCCCCCATGAACTTCCCTGAGCTCAACACCTCAAGCATCCTCTTCGAGTTCGCGTGGGAGGTGTGTAATCAGATCGGTGGAATCTACACCGTGATGAAAACCAAAGCTCCCAGCATGGTTGAGCGGTGGGGCGAAAACTACATTATGGTGGGGCCCTACAACCAGCACACCAGCTCCCTCGAATTTGAAAAGAGCGATGCCCCCGAATGGCTCAAACCTGCGCTGCAGCGGCTGTCGGCGAAAGGTATCGGATGTCACTTCGGTCACTGGCTGATCGACGGACATCCACAAGCGCTCCTGCTCGACTATCAGGTGTGCTACAGCTGGCTCGGCGAGACCAAGTATTTTCTCTGGAACGACAATGGCATCTCGATTGAGGGACACGACGGCGAGGTCGACGCGGTCGTCGCGTTTGGAAGCGCCATCACGGATCTCCTTCAAGCCGTCACCGATACAGTTCATGAACGAAAAATTGTCGGACACTTCCACGAGTGGATGGCGGGCACCGCTATCCCCCGACTCCGACACCTTAACGTCCCGGTCTCGACCGTCTTCACCACTCATGCCACACAGCTCGGCCGCTACATCGCATCGAACGATCCGAACTTCTACTCAAATCTCCCCTGGATTAATGCTGATGAGGCCGCGCGCTACTACACGATCTGGAGCAAGTATGCGATTGAGCGAGCGGCAGCGCACGCCTCGCACGTCTTCACGACGGTGAGCGAGGTAACCGCGCGCGAAGCCGAGCATCTCC
>JBEGVS010000022.1:0-14311 GCA_041178185.1 Pseudomonadota bacterium | reverse complement strand
ACCGCGTTGCGTTAGCCCAGGACCGTTTGCGATGCGTAAACGCGGCGAGCAACCTGCCCCCAACAAAGTGTGCGCGAGTTCCGGCCCGTCAGGAGCCGGGCCCTCCGGGTATATGGTGGTGGGTGCTATGGCGTCGCGCAGTATGCGAGGTTCCTGAGGGCAGTGATATTTAAACAATCGGTACCCGAGGATCAGCGCGAAGAAAAGCGATAGGATGCTCGGCTGTTTTGGCGCAGATGTTTAGCCTTTTGTCTGCGTGTGGATACAGGGGGTCGCTCAGTCCTGAGCGCTGCGCTGCGTGAGGCAGAGATATCTTGCGGTGCTCAGCCTTGTGGCGGCCAGCAATGGCCGCCATCCCGAGGTGCGAACCTGCGGCAGCGCTTACCCTACTATCGATAGCCGGTCACCACGCGCTTTCTGAATCAACCCGTCCGACTCGAGTGCTGCAAGAGCTGCCTCGATCTGGTCGGAATCAAAAGAGAGCCTTTTTAGAATATCGGCTCGCCGAACGCTGCCGGCTTCTGCGAGCAACTTTAGCACCGCCGCTCGCACCTGTCGCAAGGAACCTTGAAACTTAGATTGCTTCACGTGGTGTTTGCTTCTTTGATTGATTCCCTTGGAGTGTTTCTTGAGCTCAACTCCCAGGTCCATGAGTGCGTAAAACCAGGTACGAGGATCGCGTTTGTAGAGTGTCTCACCAACTTTTTGAAGGATCTCTTTGTCGCTGACCTCGCAAACCTGAGGATAAAATGTGTACAGGTACACTGAACGGATATTGGTCTCAATCATAGGTGCGGGCTCACCGAAAGCGAATGCTGCCACCGCTGCAGCAGTATAGGGACCGACTCCGGGCAGCCTCTGCAAGCCCTCAGCGGTGCGTGGTGGAGATCCCCCGTACTCTCTGCATACGCTCTGAGCTGCTTTGTGTAAATTAAAGGCCCGCCGATAGTAGCCAAGGCCCATCCAAACCTTCACTACCTCCGCTGGTGTTGCTTCACTTAAAGCCTGCCAGGTTGGAAACGCCTTTAGGAATTCGCGGTACTTTATCCGAACCCGATCCGTCTGCGTCTGTTGAAGCATCACCTCACTCACTAAGATCTTATACGGATCCTTCGTTATTCGCCATGGGAACGTCCGACCATACTTCTTGAAGTAGTTACGTACGAACCTTTGAAACGCTTGAGGGGTCGGCGTGCCCTTCGCTATGAGGTTATTAAGGCGTGCAATAG
The DNA here is from genome assembly GCA_041178185.1 of Pseudomonadota bacterium. GTDB lineage: Bacteria > Bdellovibrionota_C > UBA2361 > UBA2361 > OMII01 > OMII01. Next base: position 13,082 of record JBEGVS010000022.1, on the reverse strand, counting down.
GGTCGGATGCGCTCATCTTAAAAAACTCCGAAACTTACCGAGCCCGACACTATCGCCCTAGAACGTTACTCCCGCGCCGATATGATACCTCTCAAGGTGTCACCACTAACATAACTCACTCCAACCGTGATTATGAGATTGTCTGCATGTGGCGGGGTGTCCATAGCAGTGCCCGTGCAAGACGTTACTTCATCTCTCTTCCCCGGCCTCTGTCGGCGCTGCCAGCATACTGACCGTGCCGGACTAGTCAACAAACGGTCAGCCCCTGAGAGGGAGAGAGGCCCGCGAAAGGGATAGAGGTCATGATTTTAACAGGGTCGTTCGATTCTCTTTGAGAGCGTTCTCCACGCCTTCCAACGCAGATACTCTCGAATTAGACCGGCACCACGAGGTCTGCTCGCACCGCTCCCGTCCAGCCTTAAGAGGAATTGCTAGAAATGTTCCCCCTGGCTCATGAACAAGTTCAACTTTCGTGCGTTCACCCTGACGACCAACAACCTCTACGCTCTCGACATAGTTGTCTGCACCCTGCGGCTCCCGATGAGCGGTGTCTGTTTGCAGAAGGCTTAATGCCTCGCGCGCACCGCCAGCAGTAAATGTCCGCTCGACATATCCGATATCAATCCCCGCTGTTTGGAAGTCGGCATTTGCAAGTATCCAGGCGTGAAATGGAATCGTTGTTGGTAGTCCTCCGATCGAGTATCCCTTGAGATACTGAAAGGCGTTATAGAGTGCTGCCTGTCTCGATTCACCCCGTACAATCACCTTACTCACAAGGGAATCATAAAAGGGAGGAATCGTGTCCCCCTCTCGATAGCCGTAGTCCTCGCGAACGTATGGCGATTCCTGTCGTCGCCATTCGGAGATAGTTCCAAGCGCTGGCCGAAATCCTTCACATACATCTTCAGCGTTGATTCGTAATTCGATGGCGTGCCCAGTAAAAGATATATCGCTCTGACGCATCGGTAGTTTTTCACCCATCGCAACTCGAAGCTGAAGGTGAACTAAATCTGTTTCGGTTACTATCTCGGTGATCGGATGCTCAACCTGGATGCGAGTGTTTATCTCTAGGAAGTAAAAGTCACGTCCCGATACTAAGAATTCCGCTGTTCCAGCGTTGTAGTACCCCACCGTCTTCGCTGCCGTAACAGCGGCGTTGTGGATCCTCTCGCGAACATCCTCATCGAGAAACGGTGCCGGTGCCTCTTCAACAAGCTTCTGGTGGCGGCGCTGCGCTGAGCAATCGCGGGTTCCAAAGTGCACTACATTTCCGTGCTGATCGCCAAACAGCTGAACCTCGACGTGCCGTGGACCTTCAATAAACTTTTCACAGTACACCTCTGGACTCCCGAAGTTTTTCTGCGCCTCTGATCGGGCGCGCTCAATAGCTTCCTTCATCTCCGCTGCAGCTCGAACGATGCGCATCCCTCGTCCACCCCCACCTGCTGCGGCTTTGATTATTACGGGGAACCCGATGCGAATCGCTGCGGCAATCAGTGCCTCATCACTTTCTGCTCCCTCACTTCCAGGAGTGATCGGAACACCGGCGGCCGAAACCGTGCGACGAGCCGTTGTCTTGACCCCCAGCGCTCGAATGCTCTCCGGAGAGGGCCCTACAAAGATGAGCCCTGCCTCTCTAACCGCCTCAGCGAATTCGGCGTTTTCGGAGAGAAACCCGTATCCGGGATGGATAGCCTGACACCCCATCGAGCGTGCGGCCTCAATAATCTTAGTTTGATTAAGGTAGGATTCGGCTGCGGTCTGCCCACCGATCCGTGCCACCTCCGTGGCCTCACGAGCTGCTAGTGATTCCGCATCAACATCCGACACCGCAACAACTGACTGAATACCCATCTCGGAGCACGCTTTTATAACGCGTCGCGCGATTTCGCCCCTATTTGCTATGAGAAGTTTTGTGATTTTAGTATGGTTCTGCATGTTGACCGTAGTTTTTGAGGCTAATTCTCTATGAGCGATTCTACAAACAACCCCAAGCACCACAAGGTAATCATTCTGGGCTCCGGCCCTGCTGGTCTTACTGCTGCTATTTACACCGGTCGAGCCAGTCTTAACCCCCTTCTCATCCACGGCCCCCTCGCCGGTGGACAATTAACGACCACCACCGACGTCGAGAACTTCCCTGGGTTTCCCGAGGGAATCATGGGCCCGGAGCTCATGCAACTCATGGAGAAACAGGCGGTGCGGTTTGGTACCACAGTCGCTGTAGACACAATCGTTACCGCGGACGTTACGCAACGACCAATTAAACTTCAGGGACAATCTGGCACCTATACCTGCGACTCGCTCATTATTTCGACCGGAGCCGCCCCGAAATATATCGGCGCTCAGAATGAGCGTGAGCTACTTGGATACGGCGTTTCTACCTGCGCCACCTGCGACGGCGCCTTCTTCCGAAACAAGATTATCACCGTTGTTGGAGGTGGCGACTCCGCGTGCGAAGAGGCCTCCTTCCTGACCCGATTCGCCAGCAAGCTCTACCTTATCCACCGACGTGACTCGCTCAGAGCATCCAAGATCATGCAGGACCGGGTCTTCGATAATCCAAAGATTGAGGTTCTTTGGAACAGAAACGTCGTTGCTGTTGAGGGGTCAAAGAAGGACGGGGTTACCGGGCTTGTCCTCGAGGACACCGTTACCAAGGCGCGCTCGAACCTTCCAGCTGATGCTCTCTTTGTGGCTATCGGACACACCCCGAACTCTCAACTCTTTAAGGGACAACTTGAGATGGACGAGAACGGTTATCTCCTCCATAAGCCCGACTCCCCTGAAACGAACGTACCGGGCGTTTTCGTGAGCGGAGATGTGCAGGACCACGTCTTCCGACAAGCGATAACGGCCGCTGGTTCCGGTTGTCAGGCAGCCATCAGCGCAGAGCGCTACTTGGAGAGTCTGCACGAGTAGCTCCAAGGTGGTCATAGGGTGACCGCGTCACGCGGGGATGTCGCCGCGATGGCACATCCCCTTTTGATCTCAAAGTAAAAATATTTTGAGGACTTAGGAGGTTGATTTCCAACCGAGAGATGCACGTGTCCACGCCCCCTGTGGAAAAACTCTACCGGAACAAAGTATAGTAAATACTTAACGATAGGAATGTTACCAACAGTTCTGCCACATTTGTGTGGAAAACCTGTTATGAGCTGTGAAAATTCTGTTGAGAAGAGAGCCTCTAGCGAGCTGCCCTAACCAACTGTCAGTAGATGATGGGCACCTTCCTTCCGAGTATTCCCCAAGTTATCCTGTGGATATCCACATACTTTTCCACAGATTTATCCACAGGGTGTGGGGACCGATGAGCCCCTCCAACGATATGATCATCCCAGCTACGGCTGCTCTCAACTTATTGATTCCATCTCACAAGGCAATAAAAAAGGCCCCACCTTGCGGTGGAGCCTTCTCGCTCATCTCGTAAACGAGCGGCGTTAATTACATCGTGAATGCAATTACGAACGCAAGAATTACGAGGGACTCGATAAGAACCATTCCGATCATCATCGGGGTAAGGAGCTTGCCACCAACGGATGGGTTACGTCCGAAAGACTCAAGCATTGAACCTACTACTCGGCCCTGTCCGATAGCACCACCCAAAACAGCTACTCCAATTGCAAGCCCTGCTCCAACCGGCTTAAGAGCTGATGTGGCACCGCCTTGAGCGTCCTCAGCTACAGCTGAAACGATCGGCATAATGGCTGCTACGATAGCGGCCAAAGCGTAGAAGCTCTTGGATGCGATGTTCTTGATTGCCTTCATTTTACTCATCTCCTTCTTTTTTCATGCAAAGTGAAAAACTAAACCAAAATCTTAGTGGTGCCCCTCGCTCTCCTCGTGCTGAGTCGCGAGCAATATATATATCATTGTAAGGATTGTTGGAACAAACGCCTGCATAAAGCAGACGAATGTGCCCAGGGCAAGAAATACCACTGGGATAACGAGCTGAACGAGCTCGGTGAACAGCCCGAGCACGATGTGGTCAGCCGTAATATTCCAATAAAGTCGCAGATTAATCGTAAGAATACGGAGGAAAGCTCCCAGTATTTCTAGGGGAAGGAAGAACCATGCAAGCCACCAAACCGGCCCTGCAAAGTGTTTAAGGTAATGCCACAGCCCCTGCTCTTTGATTCCGTAGTAGTTGAATGCAAAGAAGATAAATATGCCAAGGGGCACGGTTATCCATACCGTAGTGGTGGGAGCGGGCATTCCGGGGATTAGCCCGATAATGTTGAGGATGAATGTGTACAGGAAGATGGTTGCTGTGAGTGGGACGTATTTGCGGCCCTCCTTTCCAAGAATGGAATCCTGGAACGACACGAAACCTTCTATAAATACATCAAAAATACCTGAGGTTGTTATGTTTTTCTCTGGGACAACTCCCTGTTCAACCCCAAGCATCTTTCGGCGACGAGTAAGAGCTCGCGCGCTCGTTGCGCCGATGAAGAGTAGTGCGGAACCGAGCGCCAACGCAGTGATAAACTTCTGCGTGTTGGGATCGGTTAATCCTAGTGAATTGAGGTATGTATAATGTGCTTCCATCGCAACCCTATAAGCGAGCCTGTTGTATAAGATTTGAGCAATTAAGGCAAACCCTTGGTCAGGTGAGGTAACCTGCGTACCCAAACCTCAACAACGGCTCTCTCCCCATCCTCATCTAGGTCCTTACCTTGGGTTTATGTTTACATCGGGGTATGTCATTGCAAGATGAGTGCGCCTGAAATCCTCTCAGTCTCTTTGTTTAAATCACTTGAAATTAAAATCGACTTTGCTATTATTCGGCCGTCCGTTCCCTCGGTATTAAAAATTCGTCACCAAAATTCTTGTAATTTTCTCCCCTCGTACTATAACGCTTTGTCGCTCACGAGATGAGAGTGATGTGTTTGCGCATCATGAGTCGAAAAGTTCGATTCGCATCGTTGAGAGCATGCTGTTCGCTTCAATAGCGACCTAGTAACGAGTGGGGGCATGGTAGACAACCTGGCGCCAGAGAAATTTAGCCAGAGCGAGGTCATCGCTGAAACCCTCTCCTCTAACGAGGAGACTCTCACTACTTCTTCTCGTTCCACTACCCCTCACCCTTCTATTGAACAAGCTTCCCTTGAACAAAGCTGGGCTTTAGCTGTTGCTGATGTTTGCTCCGAAGTTAATCCGCACATCGTGGCGGCATACATCGAACCGCTCTCGGTCGATGTTGAGCTCTCGAGCGCAGAGAAGTTTACCGTTCGAGGTCCGTCTCGCCTTATTTGTAACTACGTTATCGCTCACTACTCGGATGCGTTACGCGACCGGTTAGCTCACTTCCTCGATGCTCCGAATATTATTCTCTCAATCATTCCCCGAGAGGCTCCTCTTGTAAGCAATTCTGACGGAACATCGAGTCTCCGTCGTCCAGCTACACCGTTCATCGTTAAGCGAGTTCGACCTACCCCTGTAGAAGAGCCTCAACAACAGGAACAGCAGTCAAACCAGCAATCCCCTAACTCTGCGCAAATGCCGGTCGATGGGGAGGTATTTAATAACATTAACCCTCGCTATACCTTCCAGGATTTCGTAGTCGGTAACAGCAATCAGTTCTGTCACGCCGCCGCCATGCGAGTAGCTGAGAAGCCGGGACAGAGCTACAACCCACTCTTCATCTACGGTGGTGTAGGTCTTGGAAAGACGCACCTTCTCCACGCGATTGGAAACGCGGTTCTCCAAAGGAATCCGCTCGCTCGAGTTCTCTACATGTCCTCTGAGACCTTCACGAACGAGCTTATCCTCGCTCTTCGACATGCAAAGATGGAGGAATTTAAGCGCCGACTACGCACCATTGAGGTGCTGCTCATCGATGATATTCAGTTCATTGTCGGTAAAGAGCGAACGCAAGAGGAGTTCTTCCACACCTTCAACGCTCTCTATAGCGCTAAACGTCAGATCGTTATCACCTCTGATAAGATCCCAACTGACATACCTGGTATCGAAGAGCGGCTTCAAACTCGCTTCTCTTGGGGATTAACAGCTGACCTTCAGGCACCCGACTTCGAAACTCGCGTGGCGATCCTCAAACAGAAGGCGCTGCTTGAGAACTTCCACCTCCCGGAAGAGGTTGGGCACCTCATTGCTGAGAAGATCTCTTCAAACGTTCGTGAACTTGAGGGTGCCCTCACTCGACTTCATGCTGTCAGCTCTATTCAAAACGTGTCTATCTCTATGGATATGGCACGAATGGCTCTCAAGCCTCTGCTTCAACCTAAAGTGGTCAACGTTTCGGTTGATGACATTAAAAAAGCGGTCGCCGCGCACTTTAACTTGAAGGTCTCCGACATCATCTCGAAACGCAGAACTAAGAACCTCTCGTTCCCGCGCCACATCGCGATGTATCTCTGCAGAAAACACACCACGGCCTCCTATCCTGAGATAGGTGAGCACTTTGGCGGTCGAGACCATTCAAGCGTTATCCACGCCGCCACGGTTGTATCGAGCAAGTTATCCACAGATGCCCAAGTGAAGGTTTTGGTTGAAGAAATCGAGAAGCGGTTATTTGGGTAAAGCTATTAAAATCAAATAGCTACACATATTACCAACAACTTTCACCGCCATGTGGCTAAGTGGATAATGAAGAGGTTTTCACCCGAGTTATCAACAGGTACACCCGGTAGTTCACACACTCCCCTCCCCCCTTCGAACGAGCGCGACAGAGCAAAGATGTGCCCGCTGCTCACGCGTGGAGAGGATCGCGTATCACTACCCGGTAAAACTCTGTGGATAACATGGTGGAGAGGGGTGGGAAGATCGGCTTCGTTGTGGAGAGAAAATCTGGCTGTGGGTAAGTTCGAAAATTTTACAGAGCTTACCAACACGTTTTGAGTGGAGTTTAAAGTTTAAAAACTTATAGTTAGGTACCTTATCCCCGGAAATGGGCCTGACTTACTATTATTCACTAGATTTATATTAAATAAAGAAACAATAGGGAGACTCATGGAGATTACAATTTCAAAAACAGATCTTTCGAAGCTTCTTCACGTCACTCTCGCAATCGCAGAGAAGAAATCAACGATGCCCATTCTTGGAAACATCTTGTTAGCGGCAGAGGACAAGAGCTTCAAAGTAACGGCAAGTGATCTTGAGATTACAGCGATCGCTTCCTCGGCAGCCTCTGTTAAGAAGCAAGGATCAATCACCGTTAGCGCAAAGGTGTTTGGTGATCTCGTTCGAGAGCTTCCCGATGGAGAGATTACGATTCGATCGGTTGATCGAGATCGGATCGAGGTTGTTGCTGGTAGTTCAAAGATGAAGATCGTTGGTGTTGGGGCCGAGGAGTATCCCGTTCCACCAGGGCTTGCATTGAAGACAAAGTGCAAGTTACCAGCCCCCACCCTGATTGAGATGATCAACAAGACCCTCTACGCAGTTTCGCTTGATGAGGGGCGGTATAACATGAACGGTGTGTGTCTTGAGATCACAAAAGACGGGAAAGCTTCCGGGATCGGAATGGTCGCAACCGATGGTCATCGACTCGCGTTAATTACCCGTCCACTTGAAGGTGTCGCTTTTACCGGACTTTCTCACAAGGGAGCTGGAAAAACGAACGCATCAGTTGATCACGTGATCGTTCCTCGCAAGGGGATCGCTGAAGTTCGAAAGGCTCTTGAGACCGTTGGTGATGTACCTGTTGGTGTTGATGTTAGTGAGGGGTTTCTTGTTGTAGAGGGCCCGGCGTGGAAACTCGTTGTACGGCTTCTCGACAGTGAGTTTCCGAATTACGAACAGGTACTTCCAAAGCAGGAAGGGAATAAGATTACCGTATTAAGTTCCCAACTCGCTCATGCGTTAAAGCGTGTATCCCTTGTTGTGAGTGATAAGAACAAGGGAGTTCGATTTGATTTCTTTACCAACTTGGTTCGTATCTCAAGTTCATCTCCAGAACTTGGAGAGGCTCAAGAGGAGCTTGAGATTCAGTATAAGGGGAAGGATTTCTCAGTTGGGTTTAATGCTCGCTATATCATCGATGTACTCTCAACGATCGGGGAGAACCAACCGTTCGTTCTTGAACTTAACGGAGAGACAGGTCCTGGAAAGTTCTACGCTGAGTCTGATGAATCGTGTTTCGGTATCGTGATGCCACTCAGGTTGGACAAGTAAGAGTTTCTTAACTTTAAAAAATCCGAACCTGTTATCCCCCGAAGCCGTTGGCAAAGGGGGATATTTTTTTAGGAGCCCGCGTTGTTCGTTTCCCGTTTAAAGATCTACAAGTTCCGAAACCTCGCCGATCAAACGATCGATCTCGGATCAGGTCCTGTGTACATCTCCGGTCTTAATGGAAACGGTAAGACGAACGTTGTTGAAGCGATCTATCTTCTCTCAGGGTCTCGTTCCTTTCGAACAAACTCTTCGAGTGAACTTTTAAAGTGGGGTGAGAAGGAATGTTCTATTTTCGGAACGGTCACCACATCTCATGGAACCGAAGAGCTCGGTTTGGTGTTCACCCCGGGCGAGCGGAGGGCGCTCAGTAACGGAAAGGATCTCGAGTCGATGACGGATCTGATCGGCCGACTGAGGGTGATCGCGTTCTCTCCGGCGGATCTCTCCCTCGTCAAAGGCTCTCCAGCGGGCAGGAGGCGGTTTCTTGATCGGCACATGGTAGACCTTAACCCGCCTTTTATTAAGGTCTTGATGGGCTACCAAAGAGCTTTAGCGAGCAAGAGCGCGGTACTCAAGCAACCCGGATGCACCTATGAACACTTGAAGCCCTGGAACGAGCTACTTGCTCAGTCATGTGGAAAGATTGTTGATAACCGCGCTAAGTTTTTGGAATCGTTATCTGATAAGGCGAGCGTATTCCACGGGCTTTACGCTCCCAGCGATGGAGATCTCAAACTCTCCCTCGAATCTGACTTCTTTCAGGACGGACGGGTCCTCTCGGAGGAGGAGATTCTCGCTCGCTTTGAGAACGCGGCACCCCGCGAGGTGGCGATGAGGAGCGCTAGCCTCGGTGCTCAGCGCGACGATGTTAGTGTGACCTTGGGGGGAGTTGATGCTCGAGCGTACGCTTCGCAGGGGCAGACGAGGAGCGTGGTGCTCTCGATGAAGTTGGGTGTGATTGAGATGATCGAGTCCGCTACGGGCGAGTCTCCTGTGGTTATCCTTGATGATGTTGATTCAGAGCTTGATAAAGCGCGTTCTGAGCGGCTCTTCACAGCGCTGATGGATAAACCGAGACAGATAATCGTTACAGGCACAGAGGGACCTTCTCCACAACTTATCCACAAGCCTGACCTGCGCATGTTGACGGTGTCGCAGGGGGTCGTTACAGCTCAGTAATCACAACACTCGCATTGGACCGTTTTTCGCTCCAGAAATCCCGAAAAATTGAGCATTTACGCCCCACCCACCTAGGCAATCGAAAGGTGCGCGTAAACTATTTAAATTATATAGTAATTTCTATATATTACGAGCGTAGGACCGTGCAGGTTTCCTATTTACCAACAGTATCTAACTATCCTACACTACTAAGGTTATGGAGCTGCTTCCGTCTCAAAATGATGAACGGAGCTTCCAACGGAGTTTTGGAGGAGTTAATGACCACCGCGGATAATACGCAACCAGCAACCGGACTTGTTTACGACGCCGGTCAGATTAAGGTTCTCGAGGGTCTTGAGGCAGTTCGAAAGAGACCGGCGATGTACATCGGAGACACGTTCTACCGAGGATATCACCACCTCGTGTGGGAAGTTCTCGATAACGCGGTGGATGAGGCGCTCGCAGGGTACTGCAACACCATCCGAGTTACCCTTCACACGAACGGATCGGTATCGGTTGAGGATAATGGCCGAGGAATTCCGACGAGCATTCATCCGACAGAAGGAGTAAGCGGCGTTGAGGTCGTGATGACAAAGCTTCACGCTGGTGGAAAGTTTGAGAAGGAGGCTTACAAGGTTTCCGGCGGACTTCACGGCGTGGGCGTTTCCGTAGTTAACGCTCTCTCTGATTGGCTTAAAGCAGAGATTAAGCAAGGTGGAAAACTCCACGCGATGGAGTTCCGTCGTGGCGATCCGGTTGCTCCTCTAAAAGTTATTGGCGACGCTGAAGGTACCGGCACAAAGGTTACCTTCTATCCTGATCACACTATCTTCCAAGAGACGAAGACCTTTAACTACGACACGGTATCGCACCGTATTCGAGAGCTCGCGTTCTTGAACGCAGGCCTGCGAATCATCCTTGTTGATGAGCGTATCGATAAAGAACAAGAGTTCTTTTTTGAAGGTGGAATTCGAAGCTTCGTTTCGCACATCAACAAATCAAAACAGCCGATTTTTCCTGAGCCGATCTACATTAGTGGCGAGCGAGATGGGATTAGCGCTGAAATAGCGCTTCAGTACAACACAGAGTACTCGGAGAGCATTTACACCTACGCCAACAACATCAACACCCCTGAGGGTGGAACGCACCTGATCGGATTTAAAGCGGCTCTTACGCGAACCCTTAACAATTACGCAGACAAGAATAACCTTCTCAAAGGTTTTAACGAAGGTATTCAAGGTGACGACACTCGAGAAGGACTGGTTGGCGTCGTAAGCGTTAAGATTCCGGAGCCACAGTTTGAGGGACAAACCAAGTCAAAGCTTGGAAACTCAGAGGTTAAGGGATTTGTTGAACAGATTGCGGGAGAGCAGCTCGCAAAGTTCTTTGAGGAGAATCCGCAGATCGCCAAGACGATTGTAAACAAGTCGCTTGAGGCAGCGCGAGCACGTGAGGCGGCTCGTAAGGCTCGCGAACTTGTTCGTCGAAAGGGAGCACTTGATAGCGCGGCTCTACCCGGAAAACTGGCCGACTGCCAAAACGAGAGTCCTGAAGAAGCTGAACTATTCCTAGTGGAGGGAGAGTCCGCGGGCGGCTCAGCGAAGCAGGGTCGTGACAAGAAGAATCAAGCTATCCTTCCGCTTAAAGGAAAGATCCTGAACGTAGAGAAGGCACGCTTCGACAAGATGCTTTCGTTTGAGGAAATTCGAGTTCTCATCACCGCGCTTGGAACCGGTATTGGTTCGGGTGACTTTGATGTGAACAAGCTTCGCTACCACAAGGTCGTCATAATGACCGATGCCGACGTTGACGGAAGCCACATCCGTACCCTGCTCCTTACCTTCTTCTATCGTCAGATGAATGAGGTTATCTCGAAGGGCCATCTCTACATCGCACAACCACCGCTCTATAAGATCAAGAAGGGCAAGACCGAGCGCTATCTCAAGAACGAGAAGGAGTTTACTGAGATTATTGTCGGAGGCGGAGCTGAAGGCGTTTCAATCCAAGGGAAGGAAGGTAAGGTTGTGACGGGAGAGTCAATCGTACCTCTGCTCGTTCGAGTTCAGGATATGAAACGCGCTCTCATTGAGATTCAGATGGAGCGCCTTGATCAGAGAGTGATCGTGGGGCTGTCAGAGTCGGGCATCGCGTTCAACGAGACATCGTGGAGGCGTGATTATATCGCGTCTCTTCTCACGAATGTTGTTGCCGCAATTAAAGCTCGCACTATACAAGAGCCGATTGTTGATATCGTTGATGACCATGATGGAGAGGTTGCAATTCGTGTTAAGACGCGGCTTCGAGGTGTTCAGTACACGACGACCGTTACACGACGGTTGTGGATCTCTGACAAGATCGCTACGATTCGGTCGGTATACGCCGATGCTCGCACGCAACTTGGAGAGGGGCCGTACACGATTACCGCAACGGGTGAGTCGAAAGAGCGTGCCTCTGCTGAGTCGATTGAGGAGGTCTCTGATTGGGTAGACGCCCGTGGCCGTAAGGGACTCGCGATTACCCGCTACAAGGGACTTGGAGAGATGAACCCAGAGCAGTTGTGGGAGACCACGATGGATCCAACGAATCGACGACTTCTTCAGGTAACGATCGAAGATGCTATCGATGCGGATCAGATCTTCACGGTGCTTATGGGTGACGAAGTAGAGCCTCGAAGGAAGTTCATCGAGGACAACGCGTTGAAGATTCGAAACCTGGATATTTAATGATTTGAGGGGTTTTACGGGTAGAGTTGACCCTTGGGCACTTTACCGGTACCTTCCCTCTTCCAGATTTTTAAAGGAGTCGTGTTATGGCATCGCCAACTAAAAAGACTGAGAACCGTCGTGCAGCTCGTAGCGCTAAGCGTGTTATGAAGCGTAACAAGAAGAACAACCTGAAGGCTCGTAAAGCTAAGGCTGCAGCTAAGTAAGGTCAGTACGAAACACAGAATGTTTTGAGAGGACGGAGCCCTTTGAGGCTCCGTTTTTTATGTCGTTGAGAGGGCAGCGGGCCCTTCCTAACGGGCTGAAACTCGCGCGAAATTTTAGTTGCGGGTTCCGGCCCGTGTGGCAACGAGCCCTCCCAGGCCCTGGGCTGAGAGGTAGATCTGACGCCCCTACGCCTACTTGGAGCACCCTACATACTAAAGACTAAATCTTTGGAAGATTTCGTCCGATTTGAAATCTGGGGTCGGATATGTTTGAGGGACTTAAAAAGTTATTTAGTGGAAGGGGCTCCGATGCCCAAGGGGTAGCCTCTGCTCAAGGATCTGCGAACGATCTCTCCCATCCTGCAAACCTTAAACCCTGGGAGGATCAATCCCGTTCTCCTGCAGAGCGATTGAATTCGTACAAAGAGTTCGTTCGAGAAAAGGTCGCGCAGATCTTAGCTGCAGCCGACCGAGTAAGCAGCGATTCAGCGAAGGTGCTAGAGATCCGTGATGACCCTGAGACGAAGCGATGGGTGGCAGAGGCGCAAAAGCTTAAGGATCTTTCAGCCGAGGATTTCTGCAAGGACATTGATTTTCGCCCCGAGGTCCGAGAACTTTTGGGCAAGAACTTCTTAGGCTCTGAAGCGTGGAGCTCTCAAGGGATCGATGTAGGAGTTGCTCCACCGATCCCAGCCTCAGTAACTAAGGAACTCCTTGAGTCTGAGTGTCCGCTTCATCCTGGGCAAAAGGTAAAGGACACGCATATCTTGGTACTTGTTCCCGAGAGGGTTAATGGGAAGCCGTATACCCCACTAGAGCTTGATAAGCTGTGTGATTCGAGGAAGGGGTCAGGGGATAGGTT
>JBEGVS010000021.1:0-39056 GCA_041178185.1 Pseudomonadota bacterium | reverse complement strand
CCTACGCTTTTACAGTCACCAAAGTTCCCGAACTTCATAAGGAACACTTACTTGTGAGTAAAGCGCTACCCATATTCAGAGCCTCCTACTACTTCTGCGCATATAGCGACTTATCACTTTTATACGAGGCGTATTATTTCAGTTCTCAGTCTGAGGTTTGAGGCGTTCCGCTTGAGTCTTCCGGCTTTCGTTTCTCAAGTCCCCGTTTATATTCGTCTCGTCCTTGAAATTCACCGATGGCCCCGGAGCTTGTCGTCTCTCGTTCGAGCGAGTACTCGACGCTATTATTTCACGGTCCTCAAAGTAGATCGTAACACAACGAACAACGCTATGCTTCCGTAGTTTGCACTATTGGTTATACTGGTGGAACTTGTGAGTATTTCGGTGTCTCAAATTGGGCTTTAAGCCTCACGGGGCTTGTGTATCTTCGACACAAGTAGATTCCTTAGGGTGTACCAGTGGGGGCGAGAGGGAGGGACTTGCCTTCGAAGCCTGCGGAGCCGGGGACCACGAGCGGTACAAAGTAGGTGTGGCGTGATTTTCCGACAGGTCGGCTGTAGATCAAGGGGATGAGTCCCGTTCCGTGCTCCCTTTCGGCTAGCTCTTTTGAGGCTGAGGTGAGGACGAGTATCGCTGATCCCATCTCACTCCATGACGGGGACGCTCCATAGAAATGGTTGGCGGTTGTGATGGGCTTTCTCGCCGCCAGGGCAGATTGAACGAGGAGTATGCTCCCCTCGCTGGAGCCGCTCGCCTCCTTCCATAGTTGGTTTATCTCCTGCATCGGAGTTTTGTATACCGCCGCAAGGAGTGTTAGCTCAGACGCACAGGTCGATTGTAAGGACTGAGCCTGTGAGTACATGACGGCCATGTCAGCCATGGATTTGCCACTGATGACGGACCCCAGCACTAGCAGAGCTCCCGGTAATCCTGTTTCCGGGTTTTGCTTATAGAGACCATTTATCTCCTCTATCGGACGGTTACCGCATGCAGCGGCTAGTACCAGGATGGAGGCTGCCTCTGAGTCCCACGGAATGGATTTGTCGAAGAGCTGATTTATCTCTTGGATCGATTTGCCCGATATCGTAACAGCCGCACAAAGATTAGCGGCTGATATCGAGGTGCCCCGAGACTGTTGAAACATCTCGTTTACCCCCGAGATCGTATTCCCTTGCTTTTGAGCAAGCAGGGTGAGCATGGCTGCCACCTGACCCGAGCCGCATGATTTTCCGAAATCATTGTTAATCTTGGTCAGCTGATCAGTGCCAATACTCTCAGCAAGTGTGAGGGTAGCGGCTGTCGCTCCAAAACTGGAAGCGCCTTTGTATCTCTCCGACGTCGCCCTGAACGAGGTGTTCTCACGATTGGTAATTCCGAGGGGCTGACCGGATGGCGTACAACCGCTACCAGAAAGTGTAAGTCCGATGCCCAAAAACACCTTGGCGTATGAGCTCGCGCTCGGTCTTGTTGTCGGAGTGGTAAGTTGTGACAAGGGTGACGAGGGCGCGGATTCCGTCAGCTCGGTTGCTTGTTTATGGGGGTTTGCACCCGTTCTGTTAGTATTCATGAAATGTACTCTCCCTGTCCAAGACCACGTGGGATGGTCAAACATAGCTTCGTTGAGGACGTTATGAGCGGTTTGACGAAACGAGACGGAGATGACGAGAAGACAAGAAGCGTATCCTTTGAGATACACCGAGGACTTTCGCCAGTTCAAGCCAAGGTATGGTCACGCATCACGATGCCCTGGAGGAATCTATATTTCACTACCCCACCATAGACAGTATGAAGAGGGGACTGCGTGTAAGCAAAAAGTTTACCCCTTCTTCCACTTTGAGTAGAGCACCGGGAGCGTTTCAGGTTTGGTAACTCTGATATCGTTGGGTGGCGGATCGATATCTCCAGTCGAAGACGGTCGTAAGGTGTCGCTAAAGGTAAGTTTCTGCTCTGAAGCGCAGAGCGCACTTTGTCCGGCACATGAGCCATAACGTAGATGAATATAGGATTGCCTTAATTTTCGGGGACGGAAGGTGAATTTTCTCAAGGGCTTCATTCTAACGATGCTGACCAGCCTGGGCGCTGCGGCTGCGCTCTCCTATGCTCATCACGATAGAGCGTGGCGCGACTTTATCCCCTTCGTGTACTGGACCGTGCCGTTCGCTCTTCTTCTAGGAACCGTTTTCGCCCCTTTTTTCCGAAAGCCGCGAGAGGCTCCCGCTCTTGTACGACTACTCTCCGCCGCCGTGATGGGAGGTCTCCTCTCAGGTGGGTGGACTTTTTTCGTCGGGTTCCTTTTAGGTCCTTGGGCGCTGCTTTTTAGTTTTCCTCCGGGATTGTGTTGGATCGGTGCGGGATGCGGAGTTGCGTTCGTCGCATATATCGTACGGTCTCGCGCGATGATCCCGATGATGGGATCAGCGTTGGGTGTCTCCGCAATCGTCATCGGGATGGTGTACGGAGTCCGAGGCGCTTTGCAAGAGGGCCCTCAATCGCAATGCGCAGCTATCTGGAGGGATGTGCCAAATGATTCGCTCGTCATCATCAACAGCCATGGGAGGGACCTTTCGTGGTTTGAATCGGAG
This sequence comes from Pseudomonadota bacterium, assembly GCA_041178185.1. Classification (GTDB taxonomy): domain Bacteria; phylum Bdellovibrionota_C; class UBA2361; order UBA2361; family OMII01; genus OMII01. Next base: position 36,474 of record JBEGVS010000021.1, on the reverse strand, counting down.
GCTCGATCAATCTTCAATCACGGGGAGCTAGTTGTAGACCATGGCTGCCCACCTCTCGGAACGGTCGAACCAACAGATGGGATATCGCGCACGTTGGTGGTTATGACTAAGCCGATTATGGAGTGGTCCGATCTTCGCAGCCCTAGCAAAGGCGGAAGGTTGATCTATGTGCAAGATGGGGACGGATGGAAGCGTTATCCCGAGAATGCACCCCTCTCCCGAAGGCATTTCAGTATCGGTCCATGGTCTCGATTTATCGAGTCACTGGCGGATGGAGGATGGCGGATGGAGCTCAATGTCGCACATATCGAAGAATGTATGTCGAATGGCCCTGGAGTATCCTGCAGGCCGTTTTACGAATGGAGCGATGCTCCTAAACCTCGCCGTTACGTGACCCATCGTCAACATCGGAGGTTTCACTCCTCTGAAGTTCGATGGGAGAACTAGCGCTAGGGTACAAGATTCCTTGATCTACGATTTTACTTTTGTTGGAACGTAGGGCCCTGTAGAATCCTTCGAATAGCGATGTTGAAACTCTCTTTTGCAAAGCACGATATCCTGACCCTCGCCGAGCTTGATGACGCCGTTCACGAGGTGCAGCTCCATGCCCTTGAGAAGGGGATGATTCCGATAGCTGCGATTATCAGTCGACCGCTCTCAGATGGCCGTCACGAGGTGCTAGGCTATGGTCACAACGAGCTCGCTGATGGTATTCCGGGAGTTCACGGCGAGACCGGCGCTGTAAAGGGGATGGGGCGGATCGTTTCGGGATATGGCGACCTTGTCGCTACCTCATCCCTCAGTCCATGTCCCTTTTGTCAGTGCACCTTGGCGCGACAGCTCGGTATCAAAACTGTTCGCATCCTGGATGACCTTAACTATCGTCCGGATAAGAGTGATTACGAAAAAGCTGGCATCACACCCGTGGTACTCTCTCACGTCAAGATCGAACAGACCTTCGCACGGTGGGTTAATGACCCACGCAACGATGTACTGTGGAAGCGCGACATCGGTATTCCTACCGGACCGACAGCGGAGCCGCGAAAGTTCTCGCCAGAGGAACTCAAGACTCTCATGCGACGTGCACTGCGTCTTGCGCAAGAGGGTGAACGCGCAGGTGAGATACCGATCGGAGCACTGGTCGTCGATGAGTTAGGGCAGGTGGTTGGAGCTGGTCACGCACGTGTGATTGCTGATAACGATCCGAGCAAGGTCGCTGCTATGAGCGCCTGGAGGAACTCCGGGTCCCGGAATGATTGGGGGCGACATACGTTAGTAGCAACCCACGGACCGGACCCCATAGCGTACAGCATGTTTACAATCTTTGGATTTGGCCAGCTGATAGTGGGTAGCGACGCCCTCTACGGTGGAGAGATAGACGGTGTTCGTGCACTTGGAAAGCCCGTTGTGATGCTTGGTATGGGTGAGGAGTGTGATGCTGCTCTTAGACTTTGGCTTGGTCGAAATCCCGTTGCGAGGGCCCGAGAGTATCTGGGCGTGAGCTGGAAATAAATTACCTGCGAGCTCCCGATTTTTGCCGGCGGAAGGACGATGTGCCCTTATCTTCGTGCCAGCGCAAGTATCGAGCGAATTGAGTGATGGGCTTCAAGTGGATGCCGAAGGTGCTTCTCAGACGCGATGGAATAACGATTCCGTCTACCAACCCGCTCTTTGCGGATGTAGCCACCTTCTTCAAGCTCCACAATTATTCGTATCACCGCTCTCTCTGTTATGCCGACGGCTAGTGCGATATCGCGAACCCGCATCTCCGCGTCGCGAGCGAGGCAGATAATCACATGGCTATGATTGCTTAGAAACGTCCATCCCGACTCGAGCGTCTCCTTGCGCCGTCGCGCCGTTTGAGGATCAACCGAAGCCGATGATCGCTGTTTGGACTTAGGGGCGGAGGGGGGCATGTCTTATGTATCCAACAAAGAGGGAGCTAAGTCCCTAATTAGATGTGAAAAAGCAAATTTATCGGACCGCTGTCTTTACATTATTCCTCATTTGGAAGATCCTAAAGATGATAACCATTTCATGTAATCTGAAGCAGGTTATAAATGTCCTATAATGAAGCGACTGTCGCCTCCAATCTCCTCAACCCAGCTACGCTCTCCTTTTGTCTGGGAGCTGTGGCCCGGTTTGTTCGGAGTGATTTGGCAATTCCTAAAGATATCTCATCAGCTATCTCGGTTTTCCTGCTCTTCTCCATCGGTCTGAAAGGGGGACATGAGCTCTCACAGGCATCTCTAAGTGGGGTGGTTGGGCCAGCACTAGCTACCCTACTTCTCGGGGTGCTGACGCCGATAGTGGCATTTTTGCTCCTACGACTAATGGGGCGTTTGTCGGTGGTTGATAGCGCGGCCATAGCGGCTCACTACGGCTCCGTCTCGGTGGTAACCTATATAGCGGCTGAGGGATTTGTTTCAGCGATGGTGAGTCAACGACCTGAGATGAAACCCTTAGAGGGCTACATGCCTACCCTAGTGGCACTTCTTGAGAGCCCGGGCATCACAGTCGCACTTCTTTTGGGGGTTCTCATGGGACCCTACGCACAGGGGCGTTCAACAGCGAGTTTGCTCCACGAGGTTATCACTGGCCGCACGATGTTTCTGCTGGTGGGAGGGTTAATTCTGGGGAGCGCGATGGGTACAAAAAACTGGGAGAGTATCGCGTTATTTTTTGACCCACGAGGCGCGATGTTTAGAGGATTGCTGTGCATATTTCTCCTGGAGATGGGGATATCCGCGGCCTCCCGATTCCGAGAGGTGCGTTCTATCGGCATCTTTATGCTGGGAGTGGGAATCATTCTGCCAGTGATAAACGCGGTCCTCGGGGTGGGGCTGGGGCAACTCTCTGGGTTGAGTGTTGGTGGCACGGCTGTCTTGGCAACGATGGCTGCGAGCGCATCCTATATCGCTGCTCCGGCAGCGGTTAGAGCGTCATTGCCAGACGCAAATCCAGCCTACTACCTCACCTTGTCCCTCGCGATTACGTTTCCCTTCAACATCATCATCGGGATTCCTTTGTATTTTAGTGTAGCTGATTGGTATTTCCGCATTTTGGCATAAGGAGGAGTTATGAAAGATGTCAACGTGACAAGGTTTATTATTGAGACTACGCCTAACCTGCAGGGCACGGTCACTGAAACGCTAGATACGTTTGGGGCCGCTGTGCAGAGGCTTTCTTGGTCTCCGAACAACTCCCACGGTCAAACACATGCGCGTGCTCGTGAAGTGATACTTGAGGCGGTGCTAGAACCGGCAAAAGCTGCTTCGGTCGTGCATGCTTTAGGATCGATTAGTCGTGATGGCAGTGAAGTAAGGATCATTGTATCAACCCGAGGTGTCTCAGAGCTGAGCAACGAACAAGCCAAGATAGAAAGGTCCGGGCGTCCCCGGGAGGAAAAGTGGGGAGACTACCTTATTACAGTGTAGCGCACCTCTGAGCTAGGGGCCGATCCTCGCGCAACTGCTGTGGGAAACCTACGCAGGGCCGGCTTTTTAGGGGGCCATTGCTCCTTACGGATTGCACCAATCACACTCTGACGGAAGCGCGTGGGTTTTGCCATCTGAACGGCTTCTTTCAACCTTGTTGCCACAAAATGGGCAGCAGTGAACCTCGGCTCGCGCTCGTTGGGTTGGAGTTCCGCATCCAGAGCAGGGTAGGCCGGGTACCGTCGCAACGAGGCCAAATCCACCGCTGCCGCATGAGGGGCACGTAGAGGTGAGACGCTTTGCGAGCAGCTCACAGCACGCACCAATCGCCTTCATCCGGGTGGGATTCAGGTGCGCACGCATGTCACTCATCGCCATGACCGATTGAGATGGGGAGAGCGCAATCTGTCTCGAAAATACACTCTCGGCCTGTGTCCGGTCCGTGATGCCCTTACACACATTCCCTTGTAATGGCATTCCCTCGGGAGAGAGCACGAGAGCATGAGAATTAAAGCTGATGCGTTTGAGAAACTCATGCAGCTCGCTCAACGAGCGCAGAGTTGCTGTAGCGTAGTTGGTTTCGTATGAAATGTACTGTTCTAGGATTTCAACGCCGGTGCGTCTGTCCCATAACATTAGCATCTCAATCCCATGGAAAAGAACGCCGAAGCCGTCAGCTGACGAGAAGCTTCCTTCGCTAGCGAGAATAAGCGGGGCGTCGGTTATTTTTTGAGCTAGCTGGATCTTTCCGCGAAGAGCATCGACCATCGACCCTTGACGCTCTACCTCTCCTGAGAAGGTGCCGAGGGAGTCTGAATCGATCGCTACTGCCTCAACATGAGCTGAGAGTATGTCGTGAAAGGGGGGTCTTGCGGCCTCCACCTTTCCGTGGTTTGTGGCGAACACGATATGACAGCCCGAGAATGAAAACGCTTTCATAGAGATTGTAATAGTGCGGGTCTAGGCTATGACTATAGACCGGAATTACACACAGCAACACGGTGCGGTATATTTTGCGTGTGACGTGTACTGCGCGAGCGTTGGCGAGCCCTTTAGTAGTTCCGGATAATCAGCTCTAGGATCGGCCCCCGTTTGTCGGCCTTTGAGTTGATCGCACGACCAGCTTCGACAGTTTCAACCTTAAATCCACGGTAGAGCTCTTGGATGATATTGGTGTTCGAGTTCGAGAGCATCCACTTCACCCCCTTTTGGTGTAACTTCAAACAGGTGAGGAGGAGCAGCTCCTGCGCAGCTTCATCGAATCCGCCGCTTACGTAGTTGGTGAAATCTGCTGTCTCGCTTGTGGGAGCGTAGGGAGGATCGAAGTAGACGAAGTCGCCCGCTTCCGAGACCTCGACGATCTCTTCGAAGCTACCAACCTTGAGGATCGCTGATTTGAGGGCGTTGCTACAGGCGGTGAGGTTAGGAACATCCAGGATAGTTGGATCCTTGTATGCTCCAAACGGTACGTTGAAGTGTCCCTTGGAATTAACTCTGTAGAGTCCGTTGAAACACGTTTTATTGAGGTAGATAAAACGGGCAGCTCGAGCGACGGGAGAGGTCGACGCGTAGTCTGCTTGTCGATCGAGCTCACGCACCTCATAGTACATCTCTTTGTCGTAGCGGTACTTTTTGAGTTCCTCTTTCAGATCGCCAAGATTATCCCGAACAACCTCGAAGCAGTTAATGAGCTCTGGATTGTAATCCGCGAGGTACGCGATTTTGGGTTGCAGCGCAAAGTAGAGGGCTCCTCCACCAAGAAAGGGTTCAAGGTAGCGGTTGTACGATGGGGGTACCCGCTTCATGAGTTGCGGAAGGAGTTGGGTCTTTCCACCGGCCCACTTCAAAAATGGACGACATTCGATCTTGGTTGAGGAGGTGTCGGAATCAGCGAGAGCTGCGCAATCTGTGGTCATGAAACTACCTTGTTGGCACACACGTGTCTTTCAAACGGTAGTCTACTAAACGCCGGAAAATGCTCAACCCAAAGATTGGGAGAATGCGCAATTAATTGCTCGGAGTTGCCGTCGCGGCGGGGGTTGCCGAACCTATAGCTGCGGGGGTCGGAGTTGCGGCAGGGGTGCCGGCGATGCTGATATTCCACCGATCATCACCCGAGAACTGTGGATAGGACTCATTAAATTCTTTGGAGTCGGGGAGGGCTGGGTCGTTGTTATCGAGCTCCACCTCCACGTAAGCCGAGGGGTCGCCTGAGACCGCGCGCAAGGTGAATCCGATGGTCACCCGATTGTCCTCATCCTCCGGAGGGCGTGAGACCCTGAATACAAGGTACTTATCGGTTCCGTTTGTGGCTGCGCTAAATGGCGCAGTTGTGGCCCAGGACTCGGCATCGCCAGAGTGCATTATGGCGCTACCGCTGCGGTATGCGAGGGAGGAAGGGTAGTGGAATTTGAGAAAGACCCCGTTCCTGTTGATATCGGCGACCGTGGCTGTGATGTCAGTAAGGTCTCCCGAGTCTATCGAATCTCGCTCAACGTAGAGCTCCGTGTATCCCGGGTAGTTAGCTCCCTCGCCGCCCCCGCCGCCCCCACCTCCACCGACCCCTCCGCATGACGCCATCGTAAGGCCGATTGCGACCGGTATGAGGAGGCGTTTGAGTTTTTCAAGCGAGTCAGTAGGCATGGCGGTGCTACTCGGATTAAACGGATTACAGCTACATCGCTAGTAGGATGCGAGTGCTCAGCAAAAAGGAGCGCTCCTCACAGGTGGAGCCGGTGTGGATCTGTGAGAGTCCGGTGCCTTATCCTTGGCCACCGATGGCACAAGGCGTGAGTAACTGGTGAGGACTCTATTCAGAACGGGATTAGTGCACTCGCCGTCGGTATGCCCCCACAGCAAGAAGCACCCACCCAACGATGAAGCAGGTGCCCCCAAGTGGGGTAATAGCTCCTAGCCAGCGCATATTGGTCAGCACGAGCGTGTATAGGGAGCCTGAAAATATCACGGTACCTACGAGAAAGAGCGTCGCGTACCGGGTTGATTTTCGCTCGTCGCACACAGTGTGAGGGGTCAGGAGCGTCACCATGGCAGCGAGGCTGTGAATGAGTTGGTAGAAAACCGCCTTCTCCCATATCTGGAGGTCTTGAGGGGGAATGATGTCTCGAAGTCCATGGGCGCCAAAAGCACCACATCCAACACCGATAGCCATTGAGAGAGCTGCAAGTGAGTAGAGAGATGGTTTCATGAGCTCACTGTACGTTGAGCGCTCGGTTTGCAACATAGCCAAATCAGTATGCGAGCGCTCAAGGAGAGGTCGCCAGCCTCTGGAGCCGTACATGCCTACAGAAACGCAACAAGGAGAGACCTGGCACCTAGTGTAGTAGAGAGCACCTTGCTATCGCCCGCTGTACAACTCGCGAGTTCCTAAGACCGGACTGTTTCCAAATATCTTGTCCTGGGGCATGAAGTCCGGATTTTGGGTAATGGGAGTTCCCTCGGGAAGGATGAAGCGACCGTTACGTGATGTGATCGGCGTTTTAGTCGGCGCGATCGTTGGGGTTGGTGTTGATGTAGGCGTCGGCGTCGCGGTTGGAGTGGGTACCGGAGCGTTCGGATCGAGGGTCGCCTCTGGGGGCGGGGTCGCTCCTGGAGGTAGCCCAAGAAGTTGCCGCAGGTCCTCTGCATCCTTTGTTGCAGCAGGGTCTTTAGCCTTGTCAGGATCAAACCGAACCTTCAGGGTTATTCGTCGATTGCTCGCTGCGAGAGGAGCTTCAGGAAGTTTTGGTTCGCTGGAGGCCTTGCCGACGACGCTCGCTACCCGTTGAGCGGGGAATCCTTGCGCTTCGATAAGCCGACGAGCTGAGTTAGCGCGATCGGATGAGAGCTCCCAGTTGGTGTAGCCACCGGTGCGGCTTGGGAAGGGCTTCGCATCGGTGTGCCCCATAATATCGAGGTCGTTTGGATACTGCTTGATAATATCTGTTATCGCTTGGAAGGCGGGCTCAGCTTCTTTTCGAATCCTCGCACTTCCGCTATCGAACATGGAGTACCGATCCGTATCCATGATCTCGATCTTCAGACCATCCTCTTCGTTCTTGAACTCAACTTTTCCGAGCGCTTGAGCGAGTGCCGGATTCTGCGCGAGGAGCTTTTGGATAGCATCGCTCGTCTTTTTTGACATCTCCTCGATCTGACGAAGTCGCACCTCACGCCGGAGCTCCTCAGCGGTTTTTTTGTCTGAGTTGAGACCTGTGACCTCGCTCGGTCCTTTGTGGGGCTTTGGTTCTTTCCGCCCGTCCATGATGTAGTGCTTGTCGCGGTCCACATCACTTTCTCCGTACATCTTTTGAGCGGGATCTTGAGTCAGGTTCTGATTCGGTCTTCTGTCGACCGGCTTAGGTGGCACGTAGGCGTCAGAGAGGATGCCGGCGCCTCCAAGAAGGAGGGGCATGCCGGTTCCTTCGTTAAAGAGAGATGGTTTTCGGAAATAGGAGGCGATATTTTCGCGAGTGACAACAGAAGCTGTGTTGATCAGCCACATACACAAGAAGAAACACATCATCGCAGTAACGAAGTCGGCGTAGGCGATCTTCCACGCTCCGCCGTGATGGCCTCCGTGACCACCTTTCTTCTTTTTAATGACGATGACAGGCTTATCGTTTGCCATAGTCCCGGCCAGAGCGACTAACTACTTCTTCTTGGCCTCCTTCATAATCTCTTCTAACTGCTCTGCGGTTGGTCGATACACACTCGGGATCGTCTTGCGCGCGAACTCGAGCGCCACCGCAGGAGGTGATCCTCCTGCGAACGAAACGAGCCCGGCTTGCACCGTTTTCAAAATGTCTGTCTGCTCTCGAGCTACATGTTCCATCTTTGTCCCGATGGGACCGACGAATCCGTAGGAGAGGAAGATTCCGAGCATCGTTCCTACGAGGGCGCACGCTACGTGGTGACCGATCTCGGTAGGAGGGCCATCGAGGAATTGCATCGTAATAATAATTCCAAGTACGGCAGCCACGATTCCCATCGCCGGGAAGGCGTCCGCCATCGTTTTCACGGCAGTAGGTGCGAGGAGCGCCTCGTTGTGGTGTGTCTCAATCTCACTGTCGAGGAGTCGCTCTAGGTCGAATGCGTTAACCACACCGTCGACGAAGAGTCGAAGGCAACTACAGAAGGTCTCCATCAAGTGATGGTTGTGGGCTACCTTCGGATATTTGTTGAAGCGAGCACTTTGGTGCGGATTGGAGATATCTCCTTCGATGCCGAGCACGCCTTCACGACGCATCGTATCAAAGACCGTTCCCATGAGACCAAGAAGATCCCGATACATTGCTCCATCGATTCCGCTGCCTTTAATCGCGTCTTTGATTCCAGGGCCGATCGCCTTGATGACGGATGGTGGATTGGCAATCAGCAACGTGAAGCCGATACCACCACCGATGGTAAGGAATTCGAACGGCTGTAAAAGGATCAATACAGGACCACCCGGTCCCATGAATCCGATCAGCACGCTCAGAAGCACTCCGATGATTCCAACGATTACGCCCATGACGCGTTATCCTCCATGACTATCCTCTGGAATGGTCGGATGGTGGGTGCTAGAACTTGACCTGAATGCGTGAGACGGTGTTTGCGTAGGTGGACCGCTCGGGAAAAGCCGTGCAAATACACCCAATCGCCCGACTATGCCCTTATACCCAGCCCCCTCCGGGAGCGAATCGGCGCCACTGATTAGCCTACACCAGTGCGTTGACCTATGAGGGCGGGGCTCCCTCTCTCCCAATTTTGGGCGTTGTTGGATTAAATAACGCAGAGTCGCAGAAGACGCGGAGGGCGCAGCTAAGGGGCTGTTCGTAGCGCGATAATTTTGATCCAGCGTTCTCCGCGGTACTAAACCAACAGGCTCCGCGGACCGAAGAAGTTCAGTGTTTGCCGCGCGGAGCTCATCTAGAATGCCGCAGAGAGCAGGAGCGTCGATGGGAGTGTCCCTCGTCTCGCAAGCGCTCTCGGTAGAGCGGTGCGGCGGCTCTCCCCAGCAACGACGGGGAGAGCTCGTGATTACAGGGCGTCAGGTGAGTTTTCCGGCGAGGAGGCGTCCCCCTCGGCTGACGTTCCCTCTGCATCGGATCCACTTGCGTCGTACTCGGACGGGGTGTCGTTGTCATTCGTCGGATTTATGTTCTCAGTACGCTGAGAGGTCTCGCCGATGCGATAGGTAACTTTATCTCCCGTCGTAAGGGTCGCTTCAACTCGAAGTCCGTCAGGATATGCCGAGCCGGTCTTCTTAAAGCGATAGTGATCTCGGCCGCCATTTCCGTTTCCGGTATAGCGACCGCTCTCAAGAAGGTTGCCAGAGGGATCGTAAATCTTCACGCCGGCCACCATGCCTGCAAGTTTAGATGGCATGAGCACAACAAGCTTGCCGTTATTATCGGACTGCGGTTTGTACAGAAATCCGCCGCTTCCTCCCGACTCGCTGTGTTGGCCGGCAAGGGGGGCCATCTTTCCGTTACTCACCTCTTCAACCGAGCGAATAGTGGCTTTGAGGGATCCATCATTAAACTTCTCGATCATACCGCTGGAGAGCAGGAGGGCTTGCTCCATCGCCGCGACAGCGATCGTGGGGTCATTCCCTCCACCGCGACCGTCGAAGAGAACCTCTTTATTGTCATCCAACTGCGCAGCGGCGAATGCCTCGGAGTAGATCGTATCCACCTCCTCCTTGCTCAGGAGCCCCGTTTCACGGGCTTTGACAAGCGCCGCCTTCGTAGCGTCTTCCACCGGGACGTGACCGTCTGGCTTCTTCATCGACTCTTTCATTTGGGTGAGCGTTTCCTGAAATTTCTTGAGGGTGTCGTCGCCCTTGGAGTTCTTTACCCGCTCCTGAACGACAGCGGAAAAAAGATCCTCCTCGTTGACCTTATTTGCCGAGTCCGGAGTGAGGATGCCCTTCAGGAAGCTCGTAAACTCCGAGTCAGCCGGAGCTTGAGCAGGGGTAGGTGATGGGGTGGTAACCCCTTGTTGTGACAGCGTTTGCGAGAGTAGTTTGCTTATTTCCATGGACGCCTCTTCCTATAAATGTCCAACAACGTCTCTTCCCATGAGCTGGCCAATCCTGGCCTCTAGGCCTGAGGAAGCAGGAAATGGGCCATCGTTTGCGACCCACCATAAACAGGCTAGATCCCTGTTTCGAGGACGGTTAGATTATCCCCTCTGAGCTGTGCCTCATGTTGAAAGGAGACGGCTTTTTTCGGATTAGATCGGTATGACCCACTCGCACCCCTCCGTTGTTATCGCTCCCTCCATCCTCGCTGCCGATATCTCTCGGCTTGGACAGGAGGTGGATGATGTTGTGGCAGCTGGTGCGGATTGGCTCCACGTTGATGTGATGGATGGTGCATTTGTTCCTCCTATCACTTTCGGGGCAAATATTGTGCAGTCCCTTAAGGCTCGTACCAAGACCTTCCTGGACGTACACCTCATGGTCGTGGAACCTGAGCGGCACTTTCAAGCCTTTCAGAAGGCAGGCGCCGATAGGCTTATTATTCATCAAGAGACCTGTCCGCATCTCCATCGCTCTTTGGAGGAGATCCGGTCTCTAGGGATGAAAAACGGAGTCGCTATTAATCCAGGCACTCCGATCGAGAGCATCGTCGATGTGCTAGAGGTCTGCGACCTGGTGCTCGTGATGAGTGTGAATCCAGGGTGGGGAGGTCAACCGTTCATCGCCAGCTCTTTGGGTAAGATACGAGACCTGAAGACCAAACTTGAGTCGCTTAAGCTTCACCACGTTACTATCGAGGTTGATGGTGGGATTAACGCGCAAACCGGCCCTCAATGTGTGAGCGCAGGAGCTACTGCGTTGGTTGCTGGTTCGTATATCTTTGGCTCCTCCGATCGCCGCAAGGTAATTGCCGGACTTCGAACATGAATCTGATCGTTATCATTATCTCGTTGGTGCCGTTCTATCTCTTCGGGGCTTTCCCGACCGGTCACCTTATCGCGAAGCTTTATGGAGTCGATATCACCGCGCGCGGAAGCGGAAACGTGGGTGCTACCAACGTCGCGCGGGTTGTTGGAAGGAGGGCTGGTATCCTGACACTGCTCGGAGATGTCCTCAAGGGCGCGTTGGGGGTGATTATTGCTCGGATAGTTGTCGACGATGCATGGTTTCCCGGAGCGGCAGCGGTGGCGGTCGTGCTTGGACACTGCCTTTCGGTGCCTCCGTATCTCAAGGGTGGTAAGGGTGTTGCGACCGCGCTCGGCGTCATAACCGTTCTCTATCCGTCATCCTCTATCATCGCCTTAGGTACGTTTGGGGCATGCTTTGCGATATGGAAGATAGTCTCACTGGCGTCGATAGCCGCGACCCTTATCGTGCCTATGTGGGCTCTGATCACGAATGCGCCGGATGCGGTGAGCGTCTCGTTCATGGTAATCGCAGCGCTCATTGTGATGCGCCATGAGCAAAACATTAAGCGTCTCATTGAGGGGCGGGAGCCGACCTTTTCTTCGAAGAAGAGCGAGACGGAGAAGATCGCTGAGTAAGTTACGCCACCCCTCTTCCTACGTTGCGGGGGCGATAACGGATTCGTTCGCAGTAGTAGCCTTCATAGCACGGACACGTTTTCGGGAAATGAAAAGGGCCCCTCAGCCACTGATGGCAGAGAGGCCCTCTCGTACAGCAACCGCCGAGGTGACTACGCCTTTTCGAGCCCCTCAGGCCCGAGGTAGGAGAGCGTTCCGTTGTCCCACAGCACATGCACCATTAACGAGCGTTCTCGTGACTCTTTGTGTGCGAGAGTTGTCTCCTCGCGCAGCGTCTTGACGGTGCCAATACAGCCGCGAGTTTGGTAGGTGGTGATCTGGTCCTCACCGCTGGTTCCGTCGTTGATCGCCATCGGATCGGCAGCGAGGGAGACAGTGAAAGGTTTGCGGCGGACTCGATCGTTAACTTTAAATTTTTCCATAGTGCCCTTGGATAGAATGAACTCTCTACTTCTCTATGTAATACGGACTTCAGCTCATTACTAGGATTCAAATCAGGAGTAGTGGGGTTCCTTGGGGACCATCCAAAGGGCGAAATAGTGTTTGGGCTCCCAGACGGGGACGATTCGGGTAAGAAAGTGCTTTCGAACTCCGAGCGAAAAATATCAGCAAGAAGGGGGCGTGACAGGTTCGGAAGGGTCGGTTGCAGTCGTGCTTCGTTCTCCCGTTACGGCGCAAAGTCAAGCGGTATTACCGCGGTTCCTGGCGATTTAATGCTGTTTTTTCACTCAAGTAGGGGCTCAAATCCTCCGATAGGATAGATGAGGTGGAAGAGGACTGGTCGAAGCTAGGCCTGGCTTTCAGAAGCGCCGAGAAATGAAAGAAGATGCAATCTTCTGAGGTTCTTTGAGCATCTGAATGGTAAGGGGATTTTCCTCAAGGTTTTGTAGGGGATACGACCATGGCCAAGGATTCAGGAAAACACGGTGGAAATCTGATCTGTTCATTCTGTGGCAAGACGCAGGATGAGGTTCGAAAGCTCGTAGCAGGGCCGTCAGTGTACATCTGCGATGAGTGTGTTGACCTTTGTAACGATATCCTCACCGAAGAGCTTGAGGATACTGGTAGCAAAGCTAACCGCCTCGCTGTACCAACTCCTAAAGACATCAAAGCGTCGCTCGATGATTACATCATCGGACAGGACCACGCGAAGAAGGTTCTCTCGGTAGCGGTGCACAACCACTACAAGCGAATTCAAAATAATCAAACGACCAAGAGTGCTGTTGAGCTGCAGAAGTCCAACATCCTTTTGATCGGACCAACGGGCTCTGGAAAGACGCTCTTGGCTCAAACGCTCGCGCGTATCCTCGATGTTCCGTTCACCATCGCTGACGCAACGAGCCTCACCGAGGCTGGATACGTCGGAGAGGATGTCGAGAATATCATCGTGAATCTTCTTCAAGCTGCGGACTACGATATTGAGAGAACGCAACGTGGAATAGTTTACATCGATGAGATCGATAAGATAGCGCGCAAGAGCGATACCCCATCTGTAACCCGCGATGTATCGGGAGAGGGTGTGCAGCAGGCGCTCCTCAAGATTATCGAGGGCACCAAAGCAAACGTTCCTCCGAAAGGTGGGCGCAAGCATCCGCAGCAGGATTTCATCCAGGTGGATACGAGTAATATCCTCTTCATCGTGGGTGGTGCGTTCGATGGAGTTGAGCGCTTGATAAGCCAACGGACCGGTAAGAAGAGCCTCGGATTCGGAAACAACATCCTTCCGATGGCGGAGAGACCAGAGAATCCACTTTCACAGCTTGAAACCGAGGACCTGCTGAAGTTTGGAATGATCCCCGAGTTCATCGGCCGGTTGCCGGTGGTCTCCTGTTTAGATCCTCTCACGCAGGAATCCCTTGTTGAGATCCTTACCCGGCCGAAGAACGCGCTTGTGAAGCAGTATCAGACCCTTCTCTCAATGGAAGGCGTTGATCTTACCTTCACCGAGGATGCTCTTTCAGCCATCGCGCAGAAAGCGTTGGAGAAGAGAACGGGTGCGCGAGGGCTTCGCTCAATCATCGAGTCCTGCATGCTCGATGTGATGTACGATATCCCAAGCAACTCGAGCATCAAGGAGGTCATCATCACTCCTGAGGTGGTGAATGGTACGCAAGCTCCGATTAAGGTGTTCCATAACGAGGCCGTAGCAAGTTAAGGAATCGTGCAGGGCGAGATGCCTGACCCGTCCTCTTAACGTGAGAACGTTGAGAGGACGGTTTTTTTATGCCGGATGCGGGAAGGTCCCTTGTGGGGTGTCGACGTGTGATGCGGGAGGGCGACCCCAGACCCGGAATGCGGTGAACCGGACGGCGCGTGTCCACACGAGCCGGAGCTAGCACCAAAACAAATTCAAGCGAGCTCCGGCCCGCAAGGAGGCGCGGGTAGGAATTGCACCAACCACGTACGCTACCTGGGTGGGCTCTGTGGAGGTATCACTCCGTGCCGCACCATGAATGCGCCTCAATCGCTAATCAACCGAGTAAGAGCATAGCCAATGCACTCGTGGGAGTCCGAGGAGGTGTCGTCAACGCGCACCTCGAAGCCAGTATCAGTAAAAAATCCAATATAGACCTGACCGCCGGACTCAACTTGCTCTATGCATCGAAGGTAGTTGTATCCATCGAGCATCCGAGGCTCTCCATTCACAAGGTCGTTCAGCACCATCGCTGTCATAAGCTCTATAGCGTAAACGGTTCGATACTCGAGATAGTGGTTCAGGTGCACATCCAGCTGTTCGCGGATGCGCTTATACCGAAAATGCTTGGCGTCAGGAGTCTCAAACCTATTCGGATCGCTTTTAGGAATCAACAACCACTCGCTCTCTGGTTGTGGCCTGAATATCCAATCATTCTTCTCCCACTCGTTCCATTTATCGCATATGAGTTTATCCCCAGAACCCTTCCGCGTCGCACACAACGCATCAAGCTTCACCGCTGTATACGGCTCGTTATTTACCGTCCTAGGAATAAGAACCAAGAGGTGCGTATCTTTTATCTTTTCTCCCGGATGAAGTGGGCATTCCGACTCGAGAAGCTCCTTGGTGATTGAGGCAGGTATCGGTGGAGCGGTCCCTACATCGATCCCTTGAGAGCTCCACGCCTCAGCGCCTAAGAAGTTTTTACCCAAGAGCTTTCGGAGCTCGGGCCGATCGAGCCGCTTGCAAAAATCCTCGGGTGAAAGATTCCGCAGCCCTGCTGCCTCTGCCACCCACCGCTGCGTTTCAGGGTCGTCACGGATCTCTAATACCTTTGCTGGATCGCTGCTTACTCGATCGGTAGCAGCGAGGATCTCCGCGACCTTTTCTCGCACGAAATCTTTGTAGGCTTGAAGCCGATCGGCTGGCTCAAGGCTTCGATCTTCCCAGGTTTTGAGGTTCGAGGGGTGAGAGAGCTCGCTATCCGATCCTTGCGCGGGGTCCGTCCCGTGCGCTTTAGTGCCGCCGCCGAATAGCTTTTTGAGTCCCTCAAACATCCCCGCCTCCAAGCTTCACATCGGCTGAAAGCTTTGAAAGATTGAGCTCTAATCTGCAGGGCATCCCAAGGGCCCAGAAGACCTTGACAGTGGACCACCGCCCTCCTGCATCACGGGTCTCTACCAACATACAAGGGCGACCGTCCCCGGTCGCCGTGCTCGCCAGGCAACAGCCGTTTAAGAGCCTGAACCAACACGAAGATAAAAAGCTAAACATCTGTGCCAAAACAGCCGATCCTCCTATCGGGGAGTTGCGCACATACGATGGCAAGGGGACCGAATCAAAAAGATACCAAAGCGCAAAACGGGGCAAATCCTACCCAAGGATCTGCGAACGATCTCTCTCCCCCTGCAAACCTTAAACCCTGGGAGGATCAATCCCGTTCTTCTGCAGAGCGATTGAATTCGTACAAAGATTTCGTTCGAGAAAAGGTATCAGAGATCCTAGCGGCAGCCGACCGCGTGAGCGACGACCCAGCGAAGGTGCTAGAGATCCGTGATGACCCTGAGACGAAGCGGTGGATAGATGAGGCTTCGTGGGTGAAAGATGTGTCGGTAGAGGATTTCTGCTATCGCATTGATTACCGCCCCGAGGTCCGCGAGCTTTTGGGAAAGAACTTTCTCGGCGCTGAAGCGTGGAGCTCTCAAGGGATCGATGTAGGAGTTGCTCCAACCATCCCAGCCTCAGTAACTAAGGAGCTTCTTGAGTCTGAGTGCCCGCTTCATCCTGGGCAAAAGATAAAGGACACGCATCTCTTGGTACTTGTTCCTCAGACGGTTAATCGGGAGCCGTACACGGCATTGGAGCTTGATAAGCTGTGCGGTACGAGAAAGGGGTCAGGAGAGAGGTTGATTAATGCTAATTATACAACCTGGAAGAGAGAGCCGTGGGCGTCCGCTCCACAATCTGAAAGCGCATGGGTATTACTGCCAAAGAGCGATCCGGACCCTGATAAAGTCGCCTCTGAGAGACATTTTCGAGATAAGTTTAGAGCGGCACACGATGACGTTCATAAGCTCTATCCAGAATATCGAGAGGTGAAGGCGATAGAGCTTATGACAGCGGCGTTGCTCAACGATCTTATGAATGGAGCGCCCCGGATGCTTGAGGGAAGGAATTGCCTTCGCTGCATAGAGCCAGATGTTTTTGGCGGGCGCGTTTGTGTTGGCTACTTTGATGCTGACGGCTTGCGGGTCCGCGATTCCTACGGCAGCTACGACCCTGCCGCCCTTGGCCGTGCGCTTGCTCGGAAGTTAACAACCTGATCTTTGCTTGACAGCTCCATTGAGCGGAATTAGAGAGGCGCAGAGTGTGCGTTCCACAGCGCGAGTGTCGCTCCCGCAGCAATACTGAAGGATCTCAGAAGTGGTGCAAAAGAGGCTGACAGTGGTTAGAGGAGGACTATGTTATCCAAGCATTGAGGACCGCGTGGTTACATCTATAGCGCTCGCATGACGAGTGAATTCGCTTTCCCACTGGCTGTGCGCAGAGAGGATAGTCTTTGCGTACTGAAGACTTTGAGTTGGTGGCTTGGCGCCGCTACGCAACGAGAGCACCACTTTTGATGGTCCCCAATTATAGGCGATGAGGACTCGTTCGCGATTACCGTTGAACTTACGCTCGAGGTATTTGAGGTACGCGATGCCGAGACGGATATTAGTCGCCGGGTCATGAAGATCGTGTGAGTCTTTAAGGGCGATCTTTTCTCGCTCAGAGATGTATTTGCCCGTTGCCGGCATGAGCTGCATGAGCCCCTTAGCCCCTCGAGAGGAAGTTGCCGCGTGACGGAACATGCTCTCGGAGCGGATTATTGCAGCAACAAAGAGGGGATCGTATCCGGCCTTTTCACTCTCGCTCACGATAATCTCGGCGAGATTTTGGGTGTTTTGCTTGCTTGGGTTGTGTAACCTAATGATTTCAGACACGAAACCGGCCTGCTGGGCCCGGCGCGAACCCTTCATCTCTTCCAGTCGGGCCTGACTTTGCAGGGCGGCAGCAGCTTGTTGAGCGCTACGATCGACCAGGTTTTTTTGAGTCAAAAGGAAAACCAGGGTAACGTAGGAGGCTACTCCGGCGCACTTCGCAATTGCGTTCAGGGTGCTGAGAAGGATTGCTGACTTTTTACGGATAACTGCTTTTTTCATATCGGCTCTCGCCGTACCTTACACATCTGGTGGCCGTTAGGGCCGAGTGAGCTACCCCACAAACTGGTAGCTCTTACATCCAGATGAGGGGTATGACGGAAAGGGTTCCCGAGATGGCCTTGCACGGGGGCGATGAATCGACCCTTTGTTGGTTAAGTGATTTGAAGTATTGGATTTATTATCGTGGCCGCCAGGCCCTTACTGATTCTTAAGTAGCTGATGAGTCGTTCTAAACCGAGTCAAATTGTGGTTGTTGGAGGAGGTCACGCCGGTATCGAGGCGGCCTATGCCTCTGCTCGGGCAGGGGTGCCGACCGTCCTCGTATCACTTCGTCGAGATGGTATCGGTCAGATGTCCTGCAATCCGGCTATCGGTGGAGTTGGCAAGGGTCATCTCGTTAAGGAGCTTGATGCTTTGGGGGGGCTGATGGGGCGGGCCATCGATGCCACAGGTATTCAGTTCAAAACCTTAAATACGAGCAAGGGTGCCGCAGCCCAAGCGACCCGCGCCCAGGCCGATAGGGACCTGTACAAAGGGTGGGTTCAAAGTTTCCTCACAGGGGTTCCCCATCTTACAATCATTGAAGGGGAGGCGGCTTCGATAGAGGTCGAGGGAAGTGAGGTTGTTGGAGTCCGTCTCGCGGATGGATCCTACCTCAAGGCGGGAGGGGTCGTTCTTACAACCGGAACTTTTCTGCGCGGATTGATGCATACCGGTTCCGCTCAGACCCAAGGAGGACGCCTTGGGGATAGAGCGTCGAATGACCTGAGCGATTCGCTTCGAGCGCTCGGATTTTCATTGGGGCGACTTAAGACGGGAACTCCTCCACGTCTACGTCGTTCGACGATTAACTTTGAAGGACTGATTGAGCATCCTGGAGACACACCTCCGCCACCTTTCTCATTCATGACGAAAGCGATTACGAGACAACAGATCTCGTGTTGGCAAACAACGACGAATGAGGAGATCCACGATCTCATCCGAGATAACCGAGAGCACAGTCCGATGTTTAACGGACAGATCCGATCGGGAGGTCCGCGGTACTGTCCCTCAATTGAGGATAAGGTGTTTCGGTTCGCCGATAAGAAGAGCCATCCCGTATTTCTTGAGCCAGAGGGATTTACTTCGGACATCGTGTACCCGAACGGCATCTCCACATCGCTTCCGTATGATATTCAGCAAGCATTTATCCGTAAGATTAAGGGGCTCGAGAACGTTGAGTTCCTCGCTCCCGGTTATGCAGTTGAGTACGATTTCGTTGATCCGAGAGAGCTCCTGCCTACGTATGAGACCAAGGGGATCGCTGGACTCTATTTGGCGGGACAGATCAATGGCACGAGTGGCTATGAGGAGGCCGGCGCGCAAGGACTTATCGCGGGAGCAAACGCAGCTCTCAAGGTGCTTGGAAAGGATCCGCTTATCATTACCCGAGGCCAAGGGTACATCGGTGTCATGACCGATGATCTTACTACAAATGGAGTTGATGAACCGTACCGGATGTTCACCTCTCGCGCCGAGTATCGTCTTATCCTTCGAGAGGACAATGCGGCGGCCCGCCTTTGTCCGATAGCGTTGCAGTATGGATTGCTCAACGATGAGCAACGCGCAGCTTTTGAGCAGCGACAGGACACCTACGAACGTGCGACGCAATGGCTTTCGACAACGTATGCAAAGCCCTCAGAGTCAATTAATTGTTGGCTTGAAGGGAAGGGGACCGCCACCCTCAAGGACCGAGCTTCACTTGCGCAGCTCGTCAAACGTCCACAACTCTCGCTCGATGATATTTTAGAGCAGTTTCCCTACGACGAAGATCTCTCTATGGATCTTCGCGCCGCGGTGGAGATCGAGTTGAAGTTCAGGGGGTACCTCGATCGGCAAGAAGATGAGGTGCGGCACCTCAAGAAGATCGAAGCCGAGGTAATACCCACTGACTTCCCCTACGAACAAATTAAGCAGCTTCGTCGAGAGGCGATTGATAAGCTCAAGCAGCATCGCCCCGCCTCTATTGGTCAGGCCTCGAGAATCTCAGGAATGACTCCAGCGACTATCTCGATTATCGCGATGTACCTGAAACGATATAGAGAGGGGTCTTTCGGCCCGCAATCCGCCGCTTGTTCGCAAAATACATATCCGGCATGAGCCTCGCATCGAGGCGATACGCCTCGGGGGGCTTAAGTAGCGGTCTTCCCCAGGCGCACCCTATCGGCGTAACTGACACACGCATACTCTAGCAGAGCGGCGTAGTAGCTCTCTATCAATCCCTCTCGTGTAGTGCGGTATCGTGAGCTTGCTTCGCCAACGCGAAGGACGACGGTAAAATCTCCAACCCAGGTTGATATCTCGGCTGTTGCCATAGTTGCACGCTTCTCCCGAATCTCGGTCTGGGCGGTATCAAGAGCGACTTGAAAATGTTGGGCGAGCCTTCCCGGCATCATCTGGATTGACACCTGACGCACTATCCCTCGGGAGTCGAAAAGACTGCAAACGCTGCGGTCTCCGCTCATTGTTTGTCTCGATCGGTCGTTCGTTGGAGGGGTGAGCATGCTGATGCACATTTGCTCGACCGATTCGCGCATGAGCGCCGCAACGGTAGCCACACGCTCCGATAGATTCGCCTCGGGAATGCGCGCGTTCATGTATGAGGCCAAATGAATACTTGCGTCGTCGTAGTCCCCGGATCGGGAAACGGTTTCGATCGCTCCGTACAATGTTTTTCCCATCGCTGCGGGACGAAGCAAAAGTTCCAGGGCCGCTGAGAGGCACTTCCTAGATTCACTTGATGAGGGGGTATTCCTACCTAGCTCACTCCCGAGCACGCGAGCAAATTGCCGGGCCATCGCTATCTTAATTGACTCAGGACTCGTGCCGCCAGTGATTCGATCGGCAGCCCAATTCGGATGTTCAAATGAAATGCGATCTCCTGCTTTTGCCAGAAGCTCCTCCGCCAACGCAACGGGGGAGGGAGAGATAGCCTTCGGTTCTTCAGCGCCTTGGTTTGAGCGGTAAAATCTTTTAAATAGGCTCATGGAGTGCGACTCCTTTGCGAGAGACACTACATAATTCACTTAAGAATCGAAGGTGCGCTATCCCTTTTTTGAGTTCTCTAACAGCTTTCGTCGCTCCTTCGCCCATTCCTCTTTGTTTTCCTGCCGTGCTCGAGCCAGGCCGAGCGCATTAGCGGGAACATCTCGAGTGATGACGGAACCTGCAGCGATGAGCGCTCCGTCGCCGACAGTGACAGGAGCAACGAGAGCGGAGTTGCTTCCGATGAAGACATCTTTACCGATCGTGGTCTGTGATTTCTTGTACCCATCGTAGTTACAAGTGATCGTTCCAGCACCGATATTTGTATTTTCCCCCACGACACAATCGCCGAGATAGGTGAGGTGTGATGCCTTTGCACCGTCATGCAGCGTGACGTTCTTCGTCTCGACAAAGTTACCGATTCGGCACTGATCTCCGATCGAGGATCCGGGGCGCACGTGCGCGAACGGCCCTACGCTTGCCTCTCTTCCGATCGCTGAGCTTTCAACGTGAGAGCCAAGTTTAATGATCGCGTTTGCTGCGATAGTTGAGTCCTTGATGATGGCGGTGCCCTCGATTATCGCTCCATGTGCTATCGTTGTGGAGCCGCGCAGTTGAACGTTCGGACCTATCTGCGCACCCGGTTCAATGCTTACCGTGGCGTCGATAAAACAGCTCTTTGGGTCGGTAAATGCAACTCCCTCGAGCTGCAGTCGCTTAATTTGTCGCTGCGCTAAGATATCGTTTACGAGGGAGAGTTCGTATGGTGTGTTCACACCAGCTGCCTCGGAGGCATCAGCGAGAGGGAAGGCCGCGACGGTTTGTCCCTCCTTGCACGCCTTCTCCACGATGTCGGTGAGGTAGTACTCCCCTTGAGCGTTGTTGTTAGTGAGCGCCTCAACGGCAGGTTTAAGAAAAGCGGAATCAACGGCGTAGAAGCCGGAGTTCACCTCTGAGATGAGAGCCTCCTCTGGATTACAATCCTTCGCCTCAGTTATACGCACGACATGCCCTTTTTCATCTCGGATAACCTTACCGTATCCGTTCGGAGGAGGGGCTTTGAACGAAAGCATAGTCAGGGTCGCTTTCTTAAAGGCATGGTACCGGGTAAAGAGCTGCAAGGTCTCGGTGGTAAAGAGGGGATGGTCGGCGTAGGTGATGAGAACGGTGCCGGTAAAGCCATGCAGAGCGGGCAAGGCACATTTGACCGCATGACCTGTTCCAAGTTGTTGGTCCTGAATTGCTATCTCAATTGAGTGCCCCTTGGAGCTAGCGCTGGACGCTAGGTGGGACTTTAAAACCTCCTGCTTATGACCTGCGACGACGATAGTTTTGGCTGGTTTGAGGGGGGCAACCGCATCGAGCAGGTGGTCTATAAGGGCTTTCTCACGGGTTTGAGTGATGGCCTTGGGGAGGTCTCGGCCCATGCGCTTTCCAGCTCCCGCGGCCAAAATGATGCAGCAAATCGTATCCATAGTGACTCGTACGGTAGCACGGTCTCGGTATCAGAAACATGCCCTGAGTTGGTGGGGGCCTGCCTCCTTTGCGTGGGCCGGGGACCCTCTTAGGTTATAAAAAGTGACACCTCCCCGCCCGGCGGGGATGGGCATCAGAGAGGGGATAGTTTCAGTATCGAGCCCCTTTTACCTACCCAACTTCCTTGCTAATTATACAGGGCATCTTAGAGAGGCTTTATGACAGTAAAAATTCACGTTGAAAATCCCGTAGTGGAGCTTGATGGCGACGAGATGACCCGCGTCATCTGGCAGTATATTCGCGAGAAGCTCATCCTCCCCTTCCTCGACATCGACATTAAGTACTTCGACCTTTCGATTGAGAACCGTGATGCGACGAACGATCAGGTAACGATCGATTCCGCTGAGGCGATCAAGGAATACGGTGTCGGCATCAAGTGCGCCACGATCACCCCTGATGAGGAGCGGGTCAAAGAGTTTAAATTGAAGAAGATGTGGAAGTCGCCAAATGGCACTATCCGCAACATCATCGGCGGTACGGTGTTCCGTGAGCCAATCATCTGCAAGAACGTTCCGCGACTAGTTCCGAACTGGACAGAGTCCATCGTTGTAGGTCGGCATGCCTTCGGTGATCAGTATCGCGCAACGGACTTCAAGGTGCCGGGCAAAGGTAAGCTTACAATGAAGTTCCAGCCAGCTGATGGTGGACAACCGATCGAGTATGAGGTTTTCGATTTTCCAAGCAGCGGTGTCGCGATGGGGATGTATAACCTCGATGAATCCATTCAGAGCTTTGCCCGTAGCTGTTTGAATTACGGCCTCGCAAAGAAGCTTCCGACCTACCTCTCAACGAAGAACACGATTCTCAAAGCGTACGATGGAAGATTTAAGGATATCTTCCAGGCTGTGTACGACGCGGAGTTTAAGGCAGCCTTTGAGAAGGCAGGGATCGAGTATCAACATCGTCTTATCGATGACATGGTAGCATACGCTATGAAGTCGAAGGGTGGATTCCTCTGGGCGTGTAAGAACTATGACGGAGACGTTCAATCGGACTCCATCGCCCAAGGATTCGGCTCTCTTGGTTTGATGACCTCGGTGCTCATGACCGAAGATGGACGCACTATTGAGGCGGAGGCAGCTCACGGAACCGTGACCCGTCACTTCCGTCTTCACCAGCAAGGTAAGGAGACCTCAACCAATCCGATCGCTTCGATCTTCGCCTGGACAACGGGACTTAAATTCCGCGGACAGTTCGACGGGAATCACGCCTTGGTGAGCTTTGCAAGTGCCCTTGAAGAGGTGTGTGTAGATGCCGTTGAAAGTGGCAAGATGACCAAGGACCTCGCGCTGTGCATCTACGGCGACGACCTCAAACGCGAGCACTATTTGAGCACCGAGCAGTTCCTCGATGTGATCGCGCAGAACCTCTCGAATCGGATCGCGCACTAAGACTGCATGTGGTGCAAGGGGTAAGGCTTCGAAGAGCTGGAGGGCTCTTTGAAGCCTTGCTCTTTGCTCCACAAATTATTTTTGAACGAGAGAGGCGAGGAGGCCGTTGAGCATTTCGCTGCTAGCGAAAGCTCCTTCCCGCTTGAGGTGCTGTATCAGTTTTTCTTGTAGGCGCGAAACCTGCCAAAAAGCGGATAGCCCACCATGCTCGATGATGGTCGAAAACGCGTTCGGAGGGTTTTCGCACAGCATGGCCGCAACATAAGCCGTTACGTAGAAGACGCCCTGGCCACCTTGTGAGTTACGAGTGAAGGGAGATGGAAGCTCATGTCCGATTTCATCGAAAGCTTTGTAGGGGCCTTCCTTTTTTATTTGATGGGCGAGGTGGGCTAGTAACTCCGACCTTCTGCTGCCCCCAGACACGGACGAGCGCTGCAAATCAATCGCGATCTTATTGAGCAACGAGACCGCGTTCTCAAGCGCTTGCCGTGGCGTTTCGAGCGAGTCACGTATCAGAGCGGTGCTTGCTCCAAACTCTCTGTACGCAATAACCGGCCCGGAATTATTGATGCCGTTGATAAGCTCGTCCACCATCTTAGCGTATGCGGTGTCCCCGTAGGTATCTTTAAGCTTCTTGACCTCAAGGTCCCACGAGGCATAGTGGTCGAAAGCTCTCGCAAATACATCGAACAAGATAGTTAAGTGAGGACCGTGTAAGCTATCAATACGAATGTTGTCTATGCGAGCGGTTGGGAACGAGGACGAGCCCCCGCCGTCATCCGCTTTCGCTAGCTGAACTTTCACTTTATTGTCGATTCCGTGGAACATCGATCCTCTCCGCACCGCTATAGTGGCCACGAGCACAGCATGTGCCCCATACGTAGAGAATGTGACAGTGAATAGATCCTTACTCAAACAGGCCGGCGCTCTAGTCGGCTCGATCTCTGCTAAAAGTGCGTTTTCGTAGGGCTTTTATGGCAACTTCGTTGGATCTGTTAAAGTCTACTAAAAGTAGAAAGCAACCCTTCCAGTTCGGTGGGCAGCCGGCCAGCAAGGAGCGCTATCTCGCTTCAATCATTCCCGCAATCATCTCTACGGGTCGTTCGGTATCCCATCGTCGGGCGCCGACTAATTTGGCGGTAGCGATGCCCGTTTCAGGGTCTTGGAACGTTACAGGAACTCCCATGCGGTCGAGGAAGATCGTTGTAGGCACCTCTTTGATGGAGAAATACTGCTTTAACTCACCCTGGGGGTCAACGATGATGGGGAACGGAAGCTTGAATCGGCTTGCGAAGCCACGAGCCTCAAAGGGATCATCGTCGAGCGCGACACCGACGATTTGAAAGTCGGAGCCCTGTAACGCCGCATCGAGGTTCCTCAGAGATGGTGCCTCGGCCGCGCAGTCAGGACACCAGGAGGCGAAAAAGTGAAGTAGCACCACCTTGCCGCTGTAGCTCGCGAGGTTTTCGCGAGCTCCTTGCACGGTGGCGAAATCCGTTTGAATGATCTCTTGAAGTCCCTGCATGTTGGGATTTGCAGGAGCTTTTGATGAGCCGCACCCGCTGATAAGGTTGCCGCAAACGATCATGATGGTCGTTATAAGTATTTTTTTAAGGGAGCGGTGGAGCATCGTGAGACTACCTAAAAGAAACTCCCGATCCAGCGAGTGGTAACTGAGTAACTCTCCCCGCCGCATCGCGAAGCGATACCGTAACTTGTTGTCCCTCGAACTGATCGGTTGGTAGAGGGATATACTCGCCCACGTAGTGTCCAGGAGATCGTTCGGCAAGTGGAATGTCGATCACCGCGGTCCCGATGGAAAATGTACCGGTCAGAGCGGGGCTACCAAGCGCGACTACCGTGAGCTTCCCTCCAGCCTTTATCCTTCCGCCCTCTGCACTATGAGCTGCTCCGATAATGGCTGGGGGCGCGACCTGTAGAAACTCCGGCTTTGCGTCGCGACGTAAGGGGCGGATTGATTTCTCAACGAGGTCATCCGCTAGCGCTGTTATGATCGAGTTGTCGAGGCCTTTGATTGGCTCTATGACGATGTTGGAGAATCCGGTGGGTCCTTTTGTGAGTCCGCGACTGTCAGAGTCTTGAGCGTTTGTCGCGAAAAGGACCTTCCCGTTATGAGCGGAGATTAGTTTGAGCTCGATTGCGACCGTGCTAACCGACTGCACCCCATAGTAGCTTCGATCCCATTTGAGCACTTTTCCGTAGAGAACTGCATCGCACGATAAAAGTTTCGAGCAAATGTCGTGAGGGGCCGCCGCAAAAACTTTAGTAAGATCCAGCTCAACCGGCTTCGTTCCGGGAACTGTAAATCCGTTATGGACAAGTGCGGCCTCTACTATCCCGGGAGTCAGGACATCGAGGGAGGCTTTTGAGAGCTCGGATTGGACCTCCGTCTGCACAAATTGGGAGGGAGTCTGTTTCAGATGAGATGATACCAGAGCCACGTTGTCGATAAGAAGATCCCCGTCGGCTCGAATCAGCTCGCCCTTATCATTTACCTGGGCGAAGGGAAGCACGGCGATGCGGATTGGTTCGGAAGGGTTGAAGTTTAACGTGTGAGTGTAGGAACCGGCGCATCCTGAAAGTGTGAGCACGAAAAAAGCCAGACGAGCGCGTTGAAAAAGTGAAACTATCATACGCTATTTCTTAGCCTCCACGGTAACTGGTTGAGACGAGACATCTCCTTTTCCGATGGCCAAAATCGCCACAGTATTGGCTTGAGGGAGCCTGATAGAAGCGGATCTTTGCTCGGAAACTTTTTGGTATGGTCCAGCTGGATTCGAAGCCTGGTAGACCAGAATCCTGTCCACACCGCAGTGAGGCAGTGAGGACGAGCACCCTTTGCTTCGAGTAGAATCGTCTCCGGCTACAGTCGCACATAAAATCTCTGTGCGTTCGCCCTCCGAAGGAGTGATTCGCTCCTTGAGAGCACACGGGGGCGCAGACGGAATTGAAATCGTTTGTCGCGCCGAATTGCCAAAAGCTGTTCGAAGCTCTATCGCCTCAACTCCCCCTTGTGGGTTTGAGACGAGAGATGAGAACGCTCGGCAGTAATATCCGGGGGAAACCTCTCGAAGCGGTGTGCGAGTAGTCCCGAGAAGGAGGTAGGCGAACGAATGAGGAGTGCCCCGCGCGCACACTGTGTATGTTGAGGGTGAGCTCCACTGCGCTGTTGCTGACGTCAGAGCCAGACTGATCGCCTCAGAACGTGTCATAGAAACAGAGGCTGCAGGCTGCGGCAACTTTTCAACCACCTTATGAGCAAATTTGTCAGCGAGATCATCAAACACCTCGTCGCCGCTGTGACGGATCTGGGAGATGATTCCCTGAAAGAGCTGTCCAGATTGAAGAAGAACGCCACCAGACTCATTCTCAGTGTGAGCGACTGAAATGAGAGGGGTATCCTTCGTATCTGTAACGGACACTGTGCCCTGAAGTTGATTGTAGTAGCCGGCGATAAAATTATTACGAGAAAATGACTCAAGCTTTACGGTGACAAAGCCATCGATGAGGTAATTTCGAGCTATCTCGGAACGCTCGGGGCAGGAGGGCGCGGAGCATAGGTTCGCCATAACGCTCGCTTCCGCCACGAGGAAGTTTCTGTTGCGTAGCCCCTGGACGATGGCCTCATGTACGATGTCGACCCGCTCGCGAGGAATGTCGCTGGAGTAGTCTGGGGGAAGGACTGCAAGGGAGATGGGTAACGAGCCTCCTACAGGAAGTGAGGAGGTGACCTTAGGTGCGCAGGCAGTGATCGCCACTGAAAGGAGGCCAAGAAGAATTTGGGAAGACCACCGAACACGTTTCATATTTCCAGGCCTCCTATCCTCGCCCCGTTTATTCGAGGTTAGCAAAATTATTCGATGATGATGGAGCCGCGTGCCCCCAGGGGATGATTCTTAAGTCCGTTGACCGTGAACGAATAGGTTCCACGATCATGAAAACACGAGCTTGCAAAGTCTTTGGGAGCTATGGGCTCTGTCGACCGAATGCTGCCGTCTGTATTAATTTTTAAGTTCCCCGAAGAACAATGGGTCGAATGTTCTTTGTATTCAACCGTAATGGTCAGGAGCGAGTCTGAGGTATCGTTTAGAAAAAACGCCATCTTATCATTTTTGCTCATTCTCACCTGTACCGGTGAGGGGCCCTGCTCGGTGATGGTTATAATATGACCTTTGCTTTCCGGAGGCATCGCCGAGGTTTGTGACTCAGCTTGAGTGGCGTGAGGCGCCGAGAGAGCGCTTACAACGGCTGCTAGTATACATGAGCGTAAAAGGGGCCATCTCCGCATAGGATGGATGTACCAAGGAACAGCCAATCGGACAACATACGTATCCGCTGTGCGTAGATTTATAACGGTAGAGAGGAATCGATGGCGGTTGGGGGCGAGGGGCCGTTTTAGTGGGAAGCCGGTCTAGAGGAGGTATCGCGAGACTTTAGCTTTGAAATGAGGAATCCTGCATCGACCTTAATCATCAGGGAGGATCCGTGAACAAGGCTCGTAATGCGACACACCTCCCTCCAGTCTTCGCGGTCAGACGCCCGTTTGAGATCCCCCAGAAGAGCGTGTTGTCGACGAAGTATCTCTCTATAGGACGAGATCCTGGTGAGAATCGCTGCATCCGTCACATGACCGGCTTTGATCGAGCGGGCCGCAGCTTCAACGGCTGTTTCAAGCTTTGAGAGAGCGTCGGCCATGAAAGAGAGGGAGCGATCTGACATAAAAACTTCAAAAAAACCGTATGCACCCCCATATCCGAATAACTGCGAAGAGTGCTTCAGGGGTCGGTAAGGCGATGCGTAACATGCTGAATAGGTTGGCTTTATTGAGGCGCTGCGCCCCCTCTAGAGAGGGCCGCAGCGCCCCCTCGTGGACCTAGCATGAGGTAGTTCGCTTGGACGGAATGGTCATGTCACATACGCACCTGTTCTCTTCATAACTGTTCATGAAGAGTTTTTGAAAAGGTGTATGCCATGAACGTTCGTATCGTCTTGTTGCTTTTGGCCTCTCTCCTTGTGGGCGGGACCTGCGCGTTCGCTCAAGAGCTTCCTCCCTACCAGATAGTGCCGGATGGAAAGCAGTACGAAATTCGTATGGGTCCTGGGCAGCGAACCCTGAAGGCTATCTCTGTGTTCTTCGTTTCGACCGGAAATATGTCGAGCGCTGTTCAGATCAATCTATCTGGCCCTGTGGGTATCCGCGGCGTTGCGCGAGGGGGGTTCATCGGAAACCTCGATGCAGCAACTGCTCTCGCTACTAATCATCCGACCATCCAGCCATATGGCATTAGAGCGTATGGCGTAAAAGATACTACTGATAGCTTCGTAACGGCCTCCTCATACAACCCCTACTACGGATACGTCTCGCCTTGGTTTCATTTCCTTAAAAACGCGTGTGGGAGCAAGACAGACCGCTATGTCGCGCACATTAGGCTCGACCTCACCGGCGTTGATCCGGCTCTGTATGACCGGACCTTCTCAATCACCCTTAGCGTGAAAGAGCAGAAGTTCTCTCGAAAGCCGGTGGCTTCGATAAAGCCGTCCTCAGATGGAAAGTACTTTGGTGAACCGATCCTGCTCATGAACACCGTAGGGTATGGAAATGAGTTTGTAACGAAGAACACGTGGAAAGATGGACGAATTGTAGCGGCTGTGAAGTTACCGGTCGTAAAGTACGTTGGTTACATGGGGTACGGACTTTCTCTGATACGAATCAAGAACGTTCTCAAAGGTGGAAAGCACTCGTGGGATTTGACGAACGGTGGCGAGATTTACGGTGTGTGTCTCAAGGCAACGCGTACTCGCCAACGAGTGAACGGCTATCCAGGCGGCAAGTAGCCTGACTACGCCGCGCGGTCAGCAAAGAGTTCGGAGTGCATCGCAATCCGCTCCTTGAGAGCCGATCCCCATGGGGTCTTTGCAGTGAGCAATCCGTGAGGTGTTCCCTCGAATACGATCTTGCCTCCAGCGTCACCAGCCTGTGGCCCAAGCTCGATGACCCAATCAGATTGTGTGATCATATCCGCATCGTGCTCGATGACGATGACGGAGTTCCCCTGATCAACGAGCGCGTGCAGCCCTTTCAGCAAGAGATCTACATCGAGACGGTGAAGCCCTGTGGTTGGCTCATCGAGGATGTAGAGCGTATGCCCCTTACGAGACTGATGCAATTCAGACACGAGCTTTAATCTTTGGCTTTCGCCACCGGAGAGGGTGGAGGACGGTTGTCCAAGCGTGAGGTACCCTAATCCAAGATCGCACGCGAGCTTGCAGACCTGATGAATTTTTCGGTGATTGATGAAGAACGTCCGGGCTTCATCAAAGGTCAGTTGAAGGGAGCGACTGATCGAAAGGTCTCGAAATTTGACCGTGTCTGCCTCAGGAGTGAATCGGCTTCCCATGCAGCTTTCGCACTCAACCTTTGCTTCAGCAAGGAAGCTCATCTCAAGGGTGAGTTGCCCTTGTCCCTTACAGGTCGGACAACGTCCCTTGCCGGTGTTGTGGGAGAAGAAGCTCGGCCCCCAGCCTCGAGATTTCGCTTCGAGAGTCTCGGCAAATACCTTACGAATCTCATCCCAGATCCCAAGGTACGAAGCAGGCGTCGATCGAGAGGTCTTCCCGATCGGTTGTTGATCGACGATCAGAAACCTATCGATCTTTGTAGATGTTTCAACGGAACCGTGTCGCCCCTCGAACGCTCCCTTTTTATCTGCGCCTCCATCGAGCGCCTCGCCTATTACACCGTGAACAAGGGAGCTCTTTCCAGCACCAGAGACGCCTGCAACTGTTACAAGGCTTCTGAGTGGAACGGAAATATTGAGAGATTTGAGGTTGTTTTTGGTTGCTCCACGAATAGTCAACTTCTCTTCAGAGGTTAAGGGTTCTTTTCTAACCTGGAGCGGCCGGGTTAAGGCGAGCCCCGTGAGAGATTTCTGAGCAGCAACGGCTTCGCTGACCGACCCTTGGAAAACTATCTCTCCCCCGTGTGTTCCGGCTCCGGGGCCTACGTCGATGATCTCTTCAGCCGCCCTAATGTTATCGATTTCATGCTCAATCTGGATGACGGTATTTCCGCGATCCTTGAGCTCAACGAGCTTGCCGAGGAGCCGTTTGTTATCGGCGGGGTGGAGTCCGGCGCTTGGCTCATCGAAGATGTAGGTTACGCCACACAGAGGCGATCCGATAGCTGTGCCAAGCCGCAGTCGTTGCAACTCTCCATTAGATAGCGTGGCGCATTCACGGTTGAGTGAAAGGTGATCGAGTCCGAGGTGTGTTAGGGTGTCGAGCTTACCATTGAGCTCCTGGATGATGGGATCCGCAATAAAAGAGAGCGAGGTATCAGCCGAAATCTTTTTGAGCGCCGCTCGGAGGTCTACCGACGATAGGGCCGTAAGTTCGAAGATGTTCTTATCGAGTAGTCGAATATTTCGACCGATCTCATTAATTCGTGAGCCGTAACACGTCGGGCAGACCTTATTTCTTACCGTTCCATAGCCATCGCACTTAGGACACCGCCCTCGTCGAGAGTTGAACGAGAGGTCCTCGGGATCGGGTTTAAAAAATCCGCGCTGGCACACTCGACAAGTTCTCTCCGAGCTAAACACCCGCTCACCGGAGGGCCCGACCACGATGACCGTTCCGCCGCCGATGCTGAGTGCCTGTTGTACCCCCTCCGTGATGAGGTCAACCGGCATAGTCTTCGCGTTGAAGCGGGCCGTGACGAAATCGATAGAGTGGATCTTTGTCTTCGCGAGCCCTTCGTCAACGAACTTGGAGGGGGGCGCGATAACGTCATCGACTCGAACTTCAGAGATCTCGGTCTCAATCGCGCGTTGAAACACTGCGCGGTGGTGTCCCTTCTTGTTGTTGATCACCGGCGCTAAGAGGCGAATGCTGCCGGAGTAGGCGGACTTAATGTGTTGCGCTATCTGCTCCGCTGAAAGTGGCGAGATCGATTCCTCTGGATGGTCCGGGCAGTATTGAATCCCGATCTTCGCGAAAAGAAGTCGCAGGAAGTTATACACTTCGCTCATGGTTGAAACGGTTGAGAGCGCGGAGGGCTGAAAGGTGTGTTGGTAGACGCAGATCGTTGGTTGAACGTGCGAGATATCATCGATGGCCGGCTTCTTTAGCTCTTTAATAAATTGCCGAGCATAGGGTGACAGGCAGTCGAGATACCTTCGCTGACCCTCAGCATAGAGAATATCCTTTGCGATGGTGGACTTTCCCGATCCCGAAACCCCTGTGAGGGTGATGAGGGAATTGAGAGGTATCGAAACGTTGATATCCTTCAGGTTGTGTTCCTTTGCCCCGCGAATGTGGATGTGAGTGGCTGGCGTTTTGGCCGCTCGTTTCTTGGCGCGCGAGCTAGCTTTGGTCGTCCGAGTTTTCTGAGGACGAGCGTACTCTTTGGCAAATTGAGCGAGATAGTGCGCGGTGAGACTCTTCCTTCCATGTGGTCCGGTCGGGTCCCGCACAAATTCGGTTGGCGTTCCGACCTTGACGATCTCGCCGCCTTTTGCGCCACCTTCCGGGCCGAGGTCGATGAGCCAGTCTGCAGCTGCAATCAGACGAAGGTTATGTTCGACGCAGAGAATGGAGTGTCCCTGTTGCCGGAGATAGTGGAAGAGTTCGATCAAGCGCTCCACATCCCGTACATGGAGCCCCGTGGTTGGTTCATCAAAGAGAAAGAGGGAGGTGCCTCGCGATCCTTCCATGATATGGGGAACGAGCTTCAACCGCTGCGCCTCTCCACCGGAGAGGTCGCTGAGTGGGTGTCCAAGGGTGATATGACCGAGACCGAGTTGTGAGAGGACTTTGCAGACGCTTGAGATGAGGAGATCCTTCTCGAAGAACTCCCTACATTTGTCGACGCTCATCGAGAGGATCTCGTGAACATTCTGGCCTTGATAGGTCACTTCAAGAACGGAGGCTTGAAAGCGCATACCGAGACACGATTCGCACTCCATAAACACGTCGCTTAGGAACTGCATATCCTCACGGATGAAGCCCGCGCCCTCACATGCTGGGCATCGTCCCCCCGCCACGTTGAAGGAGAACGATGACTTGGAGAGCCCGCGGCTTTTCGCCTCGTCGGTTGAAGCTAAAAGGTCACGCACCCGGTCCCACATTTTGGTGTATGTGGCGATATTAGCTCGTGGTGTTTTCGATAGCGGCGATTGGTCGATGAGGAGAACCTGTCGGACGTGTTGAAAACCGGTGACCTGAGCGTCGACCGTGCTCTCACCTGGAATAACACCGGTGTGCAGTTCGTAGGCGTTCTCGATGACCTCTTTGAGAAGTGAGCTCTTGCCGCTCCCCGATACTCCGGTAAGACAGACAAACGATTCGAGCGGGATATCAACCGCAAGTGACTTTAAATTTCTATTACGAGCGTTTCGAATCTCAAGCCGCTTCGCAAAGAGGGGTGGCGTATCGTTGAGTTCAAATGGCCGCATCCCTAGACCCTTCCACTCCTCTTGAGGCCCACAGAAGGTAACCTCGCCGCCCTTCTCTCCGGCTGCAGGACCAAGCTCGACGATGGTATCCGCGGCCTCAAGACAATCAGGATCATGCTCTACGACTGTTAGGGAGTTGCCGCGATCGGTGAGATCGTGAAGCGCTTTAATAAGCTCCTCTGTGTCACGAGCGTGGAGTCCGA
Source organism: Pseudomonadota bacterium (assembly GCA_041178185.1). Classification (GTDB taxonomy): domain Bacteria; phylum Bdellovibrionota_C; class UBA2361; order UBA2361; family OMII01; genus OMII01. The sequence goes on along the minus strand of JBEGVS010000021.1, from coordinate 3,283 downwards.
CCGAGGGCTCGTCCAATACGAAGTGAGTTGAGATGAGGTTACTTCCAACGGCGGACACGAGATTAACGCGCTGCGTTTCCCCCCCAGAGAGCGTTCGAGAGAGTCGATCGAGGGTTAGGTAGGGGAGTCCAAGGGATACCAGGTAGTCGAGCCGACTCGAGATATTTTTGAACACTTCAGCTAACTGTCGAGGGAGCTTTTTCGCTTCCTTTAAAGATTTTTGAAGTGTGGTGAACCATGGCGAGAGTTCGTCGAGTGGCATCGAAGAGATCTGAGCGATCGTCTTGCCGCCGATCTTGTACGCTAACGCGTCCGACTTGAGCCGAGTACCGCCGCACACCGAGCACTCAATCTGCCCCCGATACCGAGCGAGGAATACTCGCACGTGCATCTTGTACTTCTTTCTCTCCAACCACTGAAACCACGGATTGACGCCGATGTACGTACGAGATTTGTGATTGAATATCTGGTCCTGCTGCTCCTTTGAAAGCGATGCCCAGGGCGTGTCGATAGGAATCCCCTCGCTTTTGCAAAAGGATAGAAGCCTGCGATGCTCATCTGAGGCAGATGGTCCCTTCCAACATTCAACCGCATAACTTGCGATCGACTTGCTATGGTCTGGAACGCACTTGTGCGGATCGATAACGAGCACCTTGCCGAATCCGTTACATTCGGGGCATGCGCCGATCGGGTGATTATAGGAGAACAGCGATGGGCGAGGCCGTTCAATCGATACCTCTCCATCACCACAGTGATAGGTGCTCTTGAAGATATGGGTCTCGTACCGTTGATGCGGATCGTGGGCGGTTCCTGAAACGGGAATTCGAAGCCATGGGCGCGCTGTCCGGGTTCTTACCTCAAGCACCTCAACGGTGCCATTTCCCAGAGCGAAACATTGCTCAAGCGATTCTCGCACCCGGTCAGGGCTAAAAGAAGCGTTCGAGCACCTATCGAGTATAATCGATACCTCTTTGAGCTTTTTGAGCGGGGGATTCTCCTCAAGATTTTCAAGATTCCCCTTTTTCTTGTCAAAGTAGCGCGAGTATCCGAGCATCTGGAGTCGCTCGAGTACTTCCTTGGAGTTTGTGACTTTAAGGCCAAGAAGGAGGGTTGAGTCCTGTTTAGTTCCTACCCATTTCGCGAGTAGCGAAGTTAACGAAGAGGGGTCCCAGCGCGAGAGCTCAAGCCCGCACTCTGGGCATACAGGGATAGCGACATTGCTCCACACGATCTTAAGAAAGTCGTTAATGTCCGTCATCGAGCCAACAGTGGAGCGGGAATTTACGATGCGGGTACGTTGCTGAATGGCGATCGCGGGTCGCACATTTTCGATCAAGTCAACCTTGGGACGCTTCACCTTATCGAAGAATTGCCGAGTGTAGGGGGAGAAGGTTTCGATGTACCGCCGCTGTCCCTCTGCGTATATAGTGTCAAAGGCTAAAGAGGACTTCCCTGAACCGGAGAGACCGGTTATCCCGACGAAGGAATCGTGTGGCAGGTCGAGATCGAGAGCTTTCAGGTTGTTCTCTCGGGCCTGTCGAATGGTGAGTTTAGAGCGAGCCGACATTCGTGCAATGTACCTCGCCCAGAGTGCTCGCCGCAACGATTCGAACCCCTTTTCCGAGCTAAAATGCTCAAAGTGCAGTTCGTTATTTCGAGGTACATATTCAACAGTTCGAGCAATGCTTTTATGAATATCCTCCGCGTACCACTCTGCGTTGTAACTATCTGGTGCGGGCTGCTCGCTCCCCAAGCCATGGCAGAGCCAGGTATCTGCGCCGTAACGGAGCGGTCTCTTCGTGAAGCAGCGAAGCTTAGAGCTCTCGAGCCTCGAGCCTCAGTTCCGTGCATCGTCCGTTCAAGAACTGATATCGAGGCATTCCTGCGGCAGACTATCGCAGAGAAGTTCCCCGAGGAAACGCTGGCTATGGAGGAGTTGTGGTACCAAGCTCTGGGCATCGTGCCGGACGACTACCCCTACGAGCAGGAGATCGTGCAGGCGTACGTGCAACAGATCGGGGGATACTATGACCCGGACCGTAAAGAGTTTGTCATGCTCGATACCATGGCCGAGCAACTTCAAGAGCCGGTCGCGGTTCACGAACTTACGCATGCGCTGCAGGATCAGCTTTTCGGTCTGGTTGATTTCTTGGATCCCAAGGCTCGAGAGAGCGATGAGTTAATGTCTCGCGCGGCTCTGGTCGAGGGGGATGCTACCGCGATCATGCAGGATTTTATGAGCAGTTCAACCGCAACGTCATCGAAGCGGTGGCAAAAGAGAGGGTTTTCGGACACCTCGCTACAGGTCCCCGAGGCACTGGAGCGCATCCTCCTCTTTCCCTATTTTGAGGGATTGTCATTCGTTCGTTACGTGCAACGACATGGCGGCCTCGCGGCGCTCAATGCAGCCTTCTCCTCTCCACCGAAAACCTCCCGGGAGATTGTACACCCTGAGCAGTTCGTCGATCGCTCTTTTCTTCCCCAGCCACTACCGGTGGACCAGGTAGAGAGCCCGCGCGAACGAACAACGCGCCTCTATTCAGACACCGTTGGTGAGTTCGCAGTGTCTGCGCTGTTGGGAGTTGCTCTCTCGTCTAAAGAGAGAGGCGCGAGGTGTGCACAAGGGTGGCGGCGAGATCGTTTGGCAATATTTCAGGAAGAGAATCGAAATCGAGTCGTCTCGTGGATGAGCGAATGGGAATCGAATAACGAGTCAGTTGAATTTTATGACTGCTATCGAGAGCTTTTAAACATTCGCTACCAACGGGATGTCCGAGATAAATTTGTTGCCGTTTCGCCGAGGAAACGGATCAAGATATCCCGGTCCGGCGTTCGGGTGTCAGTGGTGGTAGAGCTTAGTGCTCCGAAGAACGAAAGGAGGTAGCGCCCCCCATCAGCGGGCCGCACCTCGGTCGAATTTCTCTTGCCCCTTCCAGTTTACCCTCCGAATCGTACAACCCACGCGAAGCCATCACACCATGTGCCCAGGTGCCCGGAGGGCGGGCCGGAGCTCGCACGATAGCACCCACCACCATATACCCGGAGGGCCCGGCTCCTGACGGGCCGGAACTCGCGCACACTTTGTTGGAGGATGGGGTTGCTCGCTATGTTTGCGCATCACAAAATATCTCCGCCCCATTCAACACGGCGCTCAGAAAAGAGCGACGTCCCCGCCATGACGCCGATGCGCTACCCCCTCAACCCCCTGTACCCACCCACAGATAAAAGGCTAAACATCTGTGCCCAAACAGCCGACCCTCCTATCGGGGAGCTACGTACATAC
>JBEGVS010000020.1:0-25148 GCA_041178185.1 Pseudomonadota bacterium | reverse complement strand
TTGATAGCGGCTATCAATCAACCTATCCCCTGACCCCTTCCGCTTTGCACACAGCTCATCAAGCTTTAGCGCCGTGTACGCCTCTCCGTTCACAGTCTTTGGCACTAGCATTAAGATATGCGTGTCCTTTACCTTTTGCCCAGGATGAAGCGGACACTCAGACTCAAGGAGTTCCTTAGTTACTGAGGCTGGGATCGGTGGAGCAACTCCTACATCGATCCCTTGAGAGCGCCACGCTTTAGAGCCTAGAAAGTTCTTGCCCAAAAGTTCTCGGACCTCGGGGCGAAAATCAATGTGCTTGCGGAAATCCTCGGCCGAAAGATCCTTAAGCTTTTGCGCCTCTGTCACCCACCGCTTCGTCTCAGGATCGTCGCGAATCTCTAGGACCTTCGCTGGGTCGTCGCTCACGCGGTCGGCTGCCGCTAGGATCTCAGATACCTTTTCTCGAACGAACTCTTTGTACGAATTCAAACGCTCTGCTGGAGAACGTGTTTGGTCCTCCCACGGTTTTAGGTTTGCAGGGTGAGTGAGGTCGTTACTAGATCCTTGGGAAGCGCTTGTCCCGTTTGGCACTTTGGTATCTTTTTGGTTTGGTCCATTTGCCATGGTGTATCCGTAGCTCCCCGATAGGGTGATCGGCTGTTTTGGCACAGATGTTTAGCCTTTTATATGCCTGTGGGTACGCGGAGTTGAGGGGGCAGTACCTTGGCGTCATGGCAGGGAGGGCACTCCGTGATTTAGGGGTGATGCTGAGATATCTTGCGATGCGCAACCTTGTGACGACCAGGAATGGTCGCCTTGCCCTGGAGAGACCCGTGACGCGGGAGGGCGCGTGTCCACACGAGCCGGAAGCCGCAGCAAAAACGTCGCGCGAGTCCCAGCCCGTCGGGGAACGGACCGGCCAGGTATCCTTTCCCCTTTTGCTCTCGCCCTCACACGGCTACACTACCGACTATTGCTTCTATTTGGAGATTGCCAACGATGCTTCCAACCAAGGCCTATGCCGCCACCAACGAAAAATCCCCCCTCGCCCCTTTTGAATTCAACCGACGAGAGGTCGGAGACAAGGACATCCTGATCGAGATCCTGTACTGCGGTGTCTGTCACTCCGACATCCATCAAGCACGTGGAGAGTGGGGCAATTCTATCTTTCCGATGGTTCCAGGACACGAGATCGTCGGCAAAGTAGCGCGAGTGGGCTCAAAAGTTACAAACTATAAGGTGGGCGACATCGCTGGCATCGGCTGTTTCGTCGACTCATGCCGCACCTGCCCAAGCTGCTCAGGTGGCCAGGAGCAATACTGCCAGGGGCACGTCTCCTTTACCTACAACGGCACTGAGCGAGATCAAAAGACTCCGACCTATGGAGGATACTCATCACAGATCGTCGTCGACGAGAAGTATGCGCTTAAAGTGTCACCCAAACTCGATCTGAAAGCGGTTGCTCCACTCCTCTGCGCTGGCATTACCACGTACTCACCTCTTCGCCACTGGAAGGTCGGGACCTCGAGCAAGATCGGCATCCTCGGTCTCGGTGGGCTGGGGCACATGGGGGTGAAATTCGGCAAGGCTTTCGGTGCGCATGTCACCGTTATCAGCACTTCGAAATCCAAGGAGGCCGACGCGAAGCGTCTCGGGGCGGATGACTTCCTGCTCTCAACCGATGCTGAAGCTGTACAAAAAGCGACCGATCGCTTTGACCTCATCCTTGATACGGTATCCGCTGAACATGACCTCAACACCGTACTCTCGATGATAAAGCTTGATGGAACCCTGGTGTTGGTTGGCGTGCCCCCTCAAGCACCAGCCGTGCACCCCTTCTCGCTTATCCCTCGACGCCGCTCAATCGCCGGGTCGATGATCGGAGGTATCCGAGAAACCCAGGAAATGCTCGACTTCTGCGCAGAGAAAGGGATCGTGTCAGATATCGAACTCATTCCGATGAACGAGATCAACAACGCATACTCGCGAATGATTAAGAACGATGTGCGCTATCGCTTCGTGATCGACATGAAGACATTGTAGGGCCTCGAGTAACCCAGGACGGTGTAGCTCAACTGTCCTGGGCTCTGCTCAGTGCAGAAGCGGTCGGTGAACATCCCTCTCTTGCTCAAGGAGGGGAGACGCCTGACCCATCACAACCTGCGCGTGAGCACCCTTCTTTGCGGGCTTTCGATAAAATAGGAAATCAACCTGACCGAGATCGTTCCTCTCGTGCAGCTCACGAACACATTTCAGAAAAGACCCAGGCGCATCATCGAGACGAATGAGTTTTTCAGTGCCTGCCTCAGTCCCCTGTCCGCCACCGACATGAAGGATCTGCTGTCCGCGTAGCAGCTCACTTGAGTCCGAGAAAGCGCCCTGGATCGCCTCTTGGAGCCCCAGCCTAGATTCATGAGCGACCTCAAATTCAACACGCAGGCGCCCCGTTTCCGCTCCGACGCGACGCATGTAAGTAAGGCCTGCTATATTATACTCTTTCACTACCTCTAGGAATTTAAGCAACTGCCCGGGCTGTTCCGGGATAGTAACATCAAATCCCTGTCTATCGTTTTTCGCAGTATCCATCCGCACGCCAGCTGTGACTTCGGCCTCAAAACGTTCACAGTCGATATTTTTACCGGTGAGGAGCGTAACGCTTACAACCGAGCTCGGGTCGTGCAACAAATTATACCGTCGGATAACCTCCTCTCCCCCTAGCGCGAGCGCTCCCGCTCCCTCCAGACGTATCCCCGTCTTTTGCTCATGGCGACGCATCGCTCCAACGAGTTCGTCATGAGGAAGGAGGATCAATCCATCGAGCAGATGAGCTACGGCGAGGAAGTTCCTTCCCACCACCTCAACTTTAGTCCCATCAGCTATCGTATCGGTGAGCGCTCTCACCGGTCGACCTCGGAGCATCGCGAGAAGTGAAGCAGGAGAGCTCTCATCAACCACCCCCACGACCTCTAGGGGAGGAAACTCTTTTGGCCAAACGGTTTTGAGAACACTAACGACCCCCGCCGCGAGACCACCCCCACCAATAGGCAGGACTACTCTCACCTTCTCTGCTTGGCGAGCAAGCCCCTTAGACTTAAGATGCTTGAAGAGCTCAAATCCTATCGTGCCTTGTCCAGCCACCACCGCCCTATCATCAAAAGGATGAACGAACGTAGCAGCGCCGCTCGCTACCAGTTTATCTCTGCGGGCTTCTTGCAAACACGCATCAAATGAATCACCAACCAATCGAACCTCCGCGCCAAATGAACGGATGGTCTCTACCTTTACCTGCGGGGCGTTCTTAGGCACGTAGATAAGAGCTCGCATACCTAGTTGGCGCGCCGCGTAGGCAAGTCCAGCTCCATGGTTACCTGCCGAAGCTGTCACCAAGGTGGTCTGCCCATCTTTCTTGGCTAAATCCGCGCTCACGAGCGCTCCTCGAACCTTGTACGCGTTCGTGGGATTGCATGTTGCGTCGGCGGTACATACCCCCTCCTCTGAGAGGGGAGAGAACTCTAACCGAATGTCGTGCAACTTCATAAAATCGACATACAGCTCCGAAAGCGTTGTGTTCCTGCGAGCTTGATCGAGATCGGGATCGAAGGGTTTGTGTTTCGGCGTAGCACCTGTTGCTTGGGTCGTTTGAGAGTGGTCCTTAAACATAAAATCTTTTGTACATGCCCTCGGAGAGGCGTCTAACGAATACTTGAGTGATGAATACGGGGGGCTGGGGTGATGGGAAATAACCGCGTAACAGCAGTTACTTCCGATCAAATCGCGATAATAATGGACTCGGCGATCGAGAGCATCGCGCGGCAAGGCATAGAAAATGTCGTCAAAGATGAACGCGACATAGCACCAGATGTACACAAACAGATAGAGCAACGTCAAGCGGCGCGAGCAGAGAAACTTTCTACTCTGAACACATGACGCTCCTCGCGACCAAGGAGAGACCCTTGCTGAGGGCGCAAACACCTAACAGGACGGTGCAAACCTTGTCACTCGAGCAGCACCGAGGAGGCAAATAACCCACTTAAAAGACTTTGCTTTTAATCTTTTTTCGAGGTTTTCCGTACCTTTTAGCCCCCAAGCGTAAACTTTCTGTACGGGTAATCCGTATATATGTCTGTGCGCACGGGGAGCTCTTCAAACATGAACATCTCCCCACCGCGCAGAGGATGGGGAAGCTTCCCTCTCAACGTTTACGTGTAAAGGTGGTGTATGTCGTTCGGAACTGAACAATTCAACTCTCCGGTAAAGCTCTATCTCGTTGATGATCACCTCGTTCTTCGACAGGCGTTAGCGGAAGCCCTTGGCCATCGTGGAAAATACGCAGTTGTTGGACATACCGGAAGCTGCAACGAGCTTCTCAATCAGTCCCCTCATTGCAAGGCGGATGTGATAGTACTCGACTTCTCACTTCCCAAGACGAATGGACTTGAGATACTCAATGAGCTTCGTCGCCGAGGGATAGACATCCCAGTACTGTTCCTCTCCGGTGATGAATCAGGAAGGGCAGCTAAAGCAGCTCTCCAAGCAGGAGCGAAAGGTTTCGTTTCCAAACAGGGTGGCCTCTCTGAGATGGAACACGCCATCGACGAGATAGTTCGCGGCGGCACCTACCTCAGTCCATCAATAGCCTCGAATAGCAACGGCGCGCCGGGACAGGAGGCGTGGCCTTCCAGCTCCGTGCTCTCGAACCGAGAGCGAGAGATCATGGTACTACTCGCGAACGGCAAGCCAAATCGCGAGATCGGCAAGCTGCTCTCAATCAGCGTGCGAACGGTAGATACGCACCGTTCCAATATTCTCAAGAAACTCGGCTTTAAGACCAACGCGGAGCTCGTAAAGTTGGCGATCGCCGAAGGATGGGTAACAACCTAACAGATATCAAACCCCAAAAAGGGTTACGGCCCGTCTTTGCTGGGGAGGCAAAGAGGGGCCTTTTTTATTGGGTACCGCTCTTATTATCCCTGGGCCTTGATCCCTTCAATCTCAAGCGTGATCTGCACATCATCCCCTACGACGAGGCTGCCCGTTTCAATTGCCTTATTCCAGGTGAGCCCAAAGTCCTTTCTGTTGATGAGCGTCTTAGCCTCAAAGGCGATGCGCTCCTTCCCCCACGGATCCTTTGCAGAGCCGCCGTACACCACATCAAGAACGACCGGCTTCGTGACACCGTGGATGGAGAGGTCTCCGTGGGCCTTGAAGGCTGAATCGCTCACCTTATCAACTCTTGTTGTCGTAAAGGAGATAGAGGGATATTTCGACGCGTCGAAGAAATCCGCTCCCTTTAGGTGCTCATCCCGCTTCGCATCCATGGTGTTGATGCTCGACACCGATATGGTGGCCTGCGCCCGAGCATCCTCGATTTTGCCCGGGTCAAACGAGAAGGTCCCGGACACGTCTCCGAAGCGCCCAGGCACTGATGATATCGCAAGGTGTTTAACCTTGAAGACCACACTGCTATGGCTTGGATCTATTTGATAGTCGGCAGCCCAACAGGTGCTGCTCAAGAGGATAGCGAGAGGCAACGCGAGAATTTTTTTCATGAGGATCCCCCGGTTCAAAAGAATTCAAAGGAAGGGGAGTAGCCTCTCCTCCCTTGGTATTCGATGAGAAGTAGACCTACGTTGAGAAGTCTGCAAGACCTAAATCAGAAGCTGAGTGTCCTACTTCGGCATTTCGTCTCGAAGGCTTCCCGCTCCATCTCGCTCCTCAAGGCCTCTATCAATACAATCCCAAGCCAGCAGAGCGCACTTAATCCGTGCTGAGTGCCGCTTCACACCCTCCAGGGCAAGTGCGTCACCGAGATCGTTCAGGGCATCCCCTTCCACCTGGCTCTTTATCATTCCTCGAAAGAGCCCAGAGAGACGCCGAGCCTCATCCTTGGTTTTTCCCCTGATGAGCTCGGCCATGATCGATGCTGTAGCCTGACTTATCGAGCATCCGTGACCATCGAACGCTATCTCCGAGATCGTGTCCCCCGAAAATTTGAGGGTGAGCGAGATCTGATCCCCACAGAGCGGATTCGTAAGATCGACCTTTCGGTCGGGGTTGAGTAAAACACCACGACAGCGCGGACTTTTATAATGGTCCAGGATCAGCTCCTGGTACACTTCATCTAAGTTCACACGAAATCTCCATACAGCCGAGGCGCTTCTTCAGCTAAGCCAGTACGCTTACACAAGGGCGCTCCCGTCCATCGCGCCGCTAGCTTGGCGCTCTTTGAGAGCCTGGGCAGCGTCGAGCAGAAACGCTAAACGTAGCAACCCCTCAGGCTCTCCCGAAAGCTTCACTTGACCGGTCAGGTAGGCTTTTTGCAAGGTCATCTTTCCCGCTACCAAATCTGAGAGAGCCTCATTGGTACCGGATATCCAACTGCTCGCTTTACTTCCATCGGTAATACGGCCGAAGAGAAGATCGAGCCCGAGCTTGGCACCGGCCACCTCGAACCCAACTTCCAGGGGGACCAGCTCCGGTATCTGCGGCGACGCTGCCGCAAGCGAAGCAAGCTCAACTATCCATCTCTCTTGGCTCTGCATACCCCGATAATGCCGATCATTCAGTGCTTTGTCACCTACTCGCCCCGACCTGATACCACTGTTTCCGACCCTTTCTCTGCTTTTTGGCCGCAAATGAGCCCGTGCAGCCTATTAGGGCCCGCATGTTCACCTTGTAGGATATGAACATCGCTGAAGGGCACCGCGGCCTCTACGCCTGCGTGCCAGAAGAGAGACTGTGAATAAGTTGCTCCAGACTCTGCACCTCGGGATAGATCCCGAGGAGCGTGCGCCCTGCCTCTTTCGCTCTACTAGCGATCAAAAGAGCGGAGACCTTGTCGCCCGACAACGCATAAGCTTTGGCCAAGGTATGCATCTCGTGCATTCCCACCCAGCCAGTTGCCTGGCACGCCCGTGTCGATAACTGAATAGCGTGCTCCGGTTCAAAGAAATGTCCCGGTTGCAAATAGGAGAGCGCTAAGAGCCGTAAGACCTTTGGATGCTCGGGCGAAACAGTGAGCGCGCGATGGAGATGGTGCCGAGCGTACGCCGTCTTTCCTTCATCGAGTAATACGTGGGCGAAGGCAACTACGGCCTCAAATGGACCACGATCCTTATTAGCCATTGCGGCAAGATCCTCTCGAGCCTCTCCAAAATCCCCGTCATGCAACTTCAACCGTGCTCGGGCAACCTCCAGGCGAGGTGCCGCTTCTGGCTCACAGTGCATGTTGCGTAAGTGCTCTCTCGCCTCATTAAGAAATTGTGTTGCTCCCGTACTTTCCACGGCTGCTGTCACAAAAAGAGTAACCAACTCAGGATCGGCTGGAAGCGACAGCAAGGCGGTACGTATGGTCCACGCTGCCTCAACTGAGTGGCCCAGCCATAGCTGCAAACGGGCCAGTCGGACGTACGGCTCACGCTCATGTTCTGAGATGGCACTCGCCTGTCGTAAGCACTGCGCTGCCTGATCGAAATCCTTGAGACGAAACAAACAGTGAGAGAGATCGAGGAGCGCGTTAATTCGCGCAGGGTGTCTTTGATGAGACTTAAGGCCGGCCCTATAGTAGCTTGCCGCCTCCTGATACTTTCCCTTCCGGTAAAAAGCTGCCGCTTTTACCCAGGGACGAACCGGTAATGTGCCCCATCTCTCAATCCACTCTTTATAAAGGGAGAGGTTTGCTTTAAGTTTTGAGACAACCTTCATCGACCGGCACTCCGTGTACTACAGGCTTGCGTGCACAAAACTCGCAAGCGTGGAATTATCTGGCACGTAGTCTAATCAGCATCGCGAGAGCAGCTGCTTCAGGAAATATACATGAGCGATATCAACACATTACAGAGCGACCTCGCAGCCCGGCTGGCGGCCTACCAGATTCTCGCAGATGAGCAATCCAAGCAGTTCTACGGCCGCGATTGGATTAAGGATTTCCCCGCGGCTCCGAGTCTTGTCGTGCTCCCTGAGTCTATTGAGCAGGTACAATTCGTAGTCACAACCTGCGCTCGACACGGCATCGCGATAGTTCCCTCTGGGGGACGCACAGGACTCAGCGGCGGAGCTACCGCATCTCACGGCGAGGTCATCCTGTCGCTGGAACGCATGCGCGCTGTGCTTGAGGTCAATCCGATAGATCGCACAATTCGGTGCCAAGCTGGCGCGCCCCTTGAACGCATCCAGCTTGAAGCGACGCAGCACGACCTCTACTTCCCCGTTGACTTTTCAAGCCGTGGCTCGGCTCAGATCGGTGGCAACATCGCTACAAATGCAGGCGGCATCCGGGTCATCCGCTACGGAAACATGCGTGAGTGGGTCGTTGGGCTTACGGTCGTGACGGGCCGGGGAGAGATCCTCGAACTTAATGGCTCACTATGGAAGAATAATACCGGATACGATCTCCGCTCGCTCTTCATCGGATCTGAGGGCACCCTAGGGATTATCGTTGAAGCAACTCTTAAACTTACAACGCCCCCAAAAGATACAACAAGGATCCTATGCGGACTCTCCTCCCATGACGCAGTACTTCCGCTACTCACCTACTGCCGCGGAAAACTACGCGACCTCTCAGCGTTTGAGTTCATCGATAGCTCCGCTTTCGCTGAGGTCATCAAACATCGCCAGCTTCGAAATCCGCTCTCCGATACCTATCCGGCTTATGTGCTCGTGGAGTGCGAACTCAACAACTCGAATTCGATGGCCCTCGTTACGGAGGCGTTTGGCGAGGCTTACGAACAGGGGCTCATCCTCGATGTCGTCGTCAGTGAGTCGAGTGCGCAGTCTCAGGAATTAATGAACATTCGAGATCTGATCAGCGAAACGCTCTCAATGCACTATACCCTGCACAAAAACGACATATCAGTTCCAGTTCCAGCTATTCCGGCGTTTCTCAGCGAGCTCCACGAGTCTATTACCAAGGCGTATGAGGGCTTCAAGGTTGTCGTTTTCGGCCACGTCGGTGACGGCAATCTGCACGTCAACGTTCTCAAGCCGTCCACCATGACGGACGAAGCGTTCTGGAAGAGCTGCCACGACTCAGACAGAACGATCTTTACGACGGTGCAGAAATTCAAGGGGAGTATCTCAGCTGAGCACGGCGTCGGCATGCTGAAGCGTGACTTCATTCACTTCTCACGAACTGCTGAAGAACTGGAGATGATGCGAGGTATTAAAGCAGTCTTTGATCCGTTGAATATTATGAACCCCGGCAAAGTGCTGCCAGCGGCGCTCCGTATGTAACTTTCATCTGCGTTCCAGCCTTGGAAGCGTCGAAGGACCGCCTTTCAAAAACGAGAACGACGGTAGAGCCCATCTTGAACGTACCGATCTTGTCGCCACGCCCTACCGGAATGGTCGGCGAGTGCTCAACCGTTTGTTGATGATGTTTGCGCCACGGTGCTCGATTTGTTTCAAGCGGAGTATAGGAGAGCGCGATTCGACCGACATTAGTGGCGCCAACCATTACTACCGCGACCATCCCGTTCGGTGTATCGATGAACGAAATAACGCGCTCGTTTACCACGAAGAGGCCATCCACAGCCGAGATAGCCCAGTCATTAACGGGCCACAGTTTTCCGGGAACGTGCACGGACCGAACGACCGTACCATCGACCGGGCTAAATATGTGGTGCGCATCTTGTGGAGAGAGATAGAAGTTCCACACCTGCCCATTCGCGAATCTCGCCGCAAGGGGGTCATCTCCTAGGAGCCCAGCGACCGAGTAGGTGCGACCCTTCACAAGGGTTGCATCCCCCTCCGAAGACACATCCTGAACAGATCGAAGGGTGCCATCAACGGGACACACGATCCCCTCACCGACAGGCCGAACCTCCGGACGAAGGTCCCGGGTAAAAAAAGCTCCGATAGATGAGAAGCTCTCCAATGGTCGGGTAGCAAGCGAGGGATCGATTTTATAGGCGCCAGCGAACCATCGAACCAAGAGCGTTGAAAACGGCTTAGGAAGCGGTAGGTTGGCCATCATGCCGACGAACCAACTGAGGTAGGATTTAGGAATATAGGAGATCCACTGCATACACAAACCTGCCCTAACCGCGCCGATACTTCGACGTGGCTACGCCGATTGAACCTTTGCGGCCGGTTGACCTTGCAACGATCGAATCAGGTTTTCAACGGCCGCAGATCCCTGTCGCACCACGCTCTCGTACGTTCGACTTCCCACATGTGGAGTGAGGTGAACGTTGTGCAATCCCAAGAGAGGATTATCCGGTTGGACCGGCTCAGGATCAAGCACATCAGCGCCGTACCCAGCAACCTGACCACTCTTGACGGCGTCCGCCATAGCTCGCTGGTCGATCAGTGCACCTCTGCTCACATTCACGATGTACACGCCCCGTCGACACATTCCTAGCCGACGTCGATTGATAAAGAACTGGTTGTCCTTTGTTAAGCTCATGTGCACCGAGAGGAAGTCGCAGTGAGGGAAGATATCTTCGTCTCGCGGGGCACGTTGGATAGTTGGCGGATATTCCTCAAAGATGGGATCTGCAAAGACCTTCGAAACGTGCTCAAGGAACTGGGAGTGCTGGGCGGACCATGAGGTGTTGAAGACACGCACATTCATACCGAACGCCATCGCTCGCTTGGCGACCTCTTTCCCGACACGACCGAAGCCAAGGATGCCGAGTGTTTTTCCGGCCAACTCGCGGCCGGTTTGACGACGCCACTCGCCTTTATGGACCATCGCGTTCTGTTCGGGGATATACCGCGTCAGGCTCAACAGGAGACCGAAGGTAAGCTCGGTGACCGTCGTGTGGTTTACACCTGGAGTATTAGTAACTTTAATGCCGTTCTTCTCGGCCTCAGCGAGATCTATCTTGTCCAGTCCGACGCCATATTTGCTGATGACCTTAGCTCGAGGAGCCGCAGCTTTGAGCACCCTGCCGTTAAAATCATCTTCACCGCACAGGAACGCGTCGAATCTGTTACCATCCCCGATGTACGCAAGGAGCTGATCTTCATTAAGAGGTCCCCGCGCTTTGACCACCTCCCAGCCCGTGTCCTGTAACTTACGAACGTGATCTCCAGGGGTATCGATAAAGCTTGAGGTCGAGACCAGAACTGAATAGGTCATGAACACTACCTTTCCTTGGCGGCCCCACTTGTGGACCTCTGCAGGCTCGGGATAGCTCCCCGCGGGGCCCCGATACCATCTTAGGGACGCTAGCAGAGCCCCCCACGAGGATCAAGCCAACCAGCCCCTCTGGGAGCTCCCTTCGTCGCGCGCTTGAGCCATGGAGAGCGAGATGTCGGCGAGTTTTCCCCTCTCGCGAACCAGGCCTCCAGACATCTACCTAAGCCACCAAAAATACGACGGATCCCACCACCTTACAACCGGAACCTCTGAAAGTGTCCCTTTACGACTCCGGACATTCGCACTACGATCAGACCATCGTCTCCGGAGAAGAGCTCATGAAGTTGTCAGTCCATATAGCGGCCATCCTTATCACAGCGACGTGCGCACTCTCCGCATCGGCACAGACCCAACCAACTCAACCAGCCCAGACACACCAAAGGGCCGACACTATCTCGGGAGCGGTAGGACTGAATGAGCTGAAGATAGAGATGGCCGAATCCCGACTGAAGCTCGCGGCAAACCCTAAGGTCATCAGCGACCTCGCCAGCGCTCTTGAGGAGTATCTCACCACTACCTGCATGGCTAAACTTCCGCAGACCCTTTCCTATGCTGGGAATCCAACGGATCCAACATGCATCGCCCGCATGCAACGGCTCCTGGAGATAAACCCTGGAAATCCAGTCGCTATCTGCGTCCAGCATGGGATATCGGCAAAACCGTGCATCGACGCGTATCAGGACCAAAAGATATGGGTCGTCTATCCCTCGAGCAAAGACGATGTTGACCCAGCGCTCAAGGTTGGACTCTCAGCGACAACACTGGAGCGGATCACGAAGGTAGAGGCGTCCTTGAAGGACGTGAACTCCAAGTATCAGGCTGCAATGACCCCTGATGAGAAGCGCGCACTTCTCAATGACGCAGCCACCTTGTACGATCAGATTCTCAACATGGCATGCAAGGTCTCAACGGTAGGTCTAGCCCCTCAAAAGGGAGAGCAATCAAGCGTGGAACCACCAGAGATAGTTCAGACTCGCGCCAAGCTGCTGCAAATCCCATCGGGAATTCGCAGTGACTATCAACGAGAGATGGCGGGCAAAGCACAAAAGGAGCTCGATGATCCCAAAACAACCCCGGAGCGCGCGGCACAACTTAAACAGCTTATCGCTGTGATTCGGAATCCCAACGAGTTCTCCCCTCAGCAAGCTGCCAATCTCAAACGAACCCGCTACATCCTCGCTAAATGCGCCGAGGTGATCGACATGGCCGAGCGGATCGTTCCTGATCTTCCGGGCGTCACCTGCTATCGACAGGGGTGGTATACACCACAGTGCACCTACGCCCTAAAAAAGTGGCGTATGCAGAAGCAACAGGAGACAGTCCAAGGCAAGGGCACCGCCGCGCCATCGTCAAAGAAGCCCTCGATAATCTCAACTTTTTAGTACCAAATCGGGCACGCAACTTTTACTGCGATGGGCCGATACACCTCTCGGAATAACACCTACCGAGGAGGTCCCATGCAGCAACGTCCACCACTCTCTACCGGAGGCTTTACCCTAATTGAGCTTCTTGTCGTCATGGGAATCATAAGCGCCCTCATAGCCGTCGCGCTCCCTCGCTACAGCGACTACCGTGCACGTAGCTTCGATTCGCGAGCCGAGGTCGATCTCCGGTCGGTCGCGATGGCAGAGGAGGCCTACTTCCTCGAAAACGAGGAGTACCTGAGCTGCGACAACCAAACATGCGCTCAATTGCCGGGGATTCAGAAACTTTCCTCTGGAGTGGTGCTGAGCATCACCGCTTCAAAGACCGGATTTACAGGAACCTCCACTCATCCGAAGGGGTCCGGTAAGACCTTTACATGGGACTCTTCTGCAGGTGGGATGGGGAATTAGCGTCACGTTTTCGGATGCTCGGTAGTGCCTCTCTGCCCGTTCCTTTCTCCCTACGAACGTGACGTTCTATCCCGACCCGAAAATCATGGCCACGAGCTCAGAGAAATAGTTACCTCGTATCCCTTCCTTACTACCTCTGATTTCTTCTCCGGATTCTCTATTCGGCGGTGATGCTACGCTCCTCGCGTGTAGCCAGGAGACATATCATGATTCATCAGCCAAATGTGGGAGCCCAAAAAGCCACCTCCGAGAGCGCAGCTCAAGACTCACTTGAGCAGACCGTCTCCGAATATATTCTAGCCTCGAAATTCATCAATAAGCATTCCGACGCGGTCGCACGAATTCGTGACGGTGGGATTCCTGCCTCAAGGCTACATACTATGGAGGTAGAGGCGACTGAGTGCCTGAGGCTCTCTGCCCCTAGCACAATACAGGAGCGCTTCCTCGACACATTTGGCTCCTCGTCTCCACGACAGGCGGCTCTTGTATCGCGCGCCTCGCAGATTAGAGAGGATTTTCTTGCAGCTAAGCTTACCAACGCCACACTCAGCCTAGAGGCAGCGAGACTCGTTACATCGGCACAGGTAGAGCTATTTTCAATGAATTTCTCGCTCCATAGAAGCATCGGTCTCTTGACGACCTACGTCCTCCTAGATGACCTTCAACATTCTAGATGGGAGAATTTCCACAAGGCATCGTATCGGCTAGATGAAGAGGCCCGCGCTCAATTTGCATCCTTCGGCCTAAAAAAGGATGCTAACGGTTGGATCCCGGAGGAGAATTACTGGGCCATCAAAAACGCGCAAAATGTGCTTCTGACATGTGGCTCGATAGCCCGCAGACAAGTAGCTCATCGGCTGCAACACGCCATCGTGGCGTCTATACCATTCATGGACGCCCTCCATGATGCGGCAATTACATCGAAGGACCGCAAGGTGATCATACCGTGCAATCTGGGTGGAGAAGCGCTTCAAAGATCGGCTCGCGAACTATCTGAGCAATTGGAACTGTTTTTATCCCCTCAAAGTAATGAGGATACTCAAATCAAAGCTCTGATTGAGTCGGATAAATTGACCGATCATGTGGTGCGTCTTGCCTCAGTTGCGCTCGAGCACGTTGCGAATACCGAGGACGGTATCCGTCGGTCCATTCAGAAGACTCTTTTCCCCGATATGAAGGGGCTACCCTCCTTGGAGAAACTCTACTCGTAGCCATCTCCACCTGGCACCCTATACCTTTCGAGCGCTCGCTACGAACAACTCCTTGGATAAGCCCTCCGGGTCTTCGCCCCCTCCACGTTAATGACCCCAAAATTTACGCGCCGCAGGACGTCGTTGACACTTGCCCGTCAGGAACGAGGAGATTACATTTCCCCGCGACAAAGGTGGGCGAGAGAGAGCATTCCAGAAAATAGTTTCAGCACCGATGAACGCAATACCCTCTCCGCTCACTCACTTCGCAGCTCTACCCAATCCGCCTGGTTCCAACTGTTCGACTTAGTGGCATTCTCTATCACCAAGGTCACAAGCGAGAGTCCGGATACGGGGACAGTGAAGCTCTCGGAGCTGCCAGGCGCCTTCATCATTCCACTCCGGAAGAGCTCGTTTTGCCCCCCTCTGACGACACAAACGAAGCCAGCCGCGAGCCTACCCGCAGCATCATCGAGCCCGCACCTGCCACTGAGGTATCGAGCCCCCGGGGGTAGCAGTAGCTCCATAGATGACCTTCCGTGCGTCCCCAGTCCGCTCTCGTACTGCACCCCGCCGATCGTAAGAGGATTCTTACTGACGGCCTGATTAATTCCGAGCGATCCCCATCCCTGTTTAGCTCTTCGAACTCGGAATGGAGTTTGGGGGATTGGCGCCCCTTCCACTACCCCCCTCGAGAAGGGAAGCCACATAACAAGACTATCGGGGTCTCGGGCATAGCTGACCAACGAGTAGCTACTCGCACCACACAGCATCAGGAATAACAACACAGAGCATAGGTTGACGAACCGTAGGAAGGTTCTTCGTGCAGGACCGCGTTGCACCTGCACTACCTCGTTCGGCTCCCGTGGCGTCGACGTTGTCGCCCATAGAATTAGTACGTTGGCAACAAGCATGAGAACCAATCCCACAGAGGGCAAAACATGGAACCACTGTGCGGTTATCCCACTATTAATCCCGAATGCGCTCGGGACCGATGACAGCACCACTCCACAACATCCGAGCGCGCACCACCATCTCTCTGTCCAGTGACCTACCGGACGGCTAGCGATCTCGCAGTACAGGAGAAGAAGGAGGGGGAGAAAGACATACCCGTACAGGTATGTGTGTCTTGGATACGCCTGACTCAAGGGAAGAGAGAGGAGAAGAAGGTCGAGTCTCCGGGTGTGGTCCGCCGTAAGGGCTCTGTGTAGACACCCCAGAATAATCAGCGAGCCCAAAATGCCTAAAACAATCCACGCGATAGACTCCCCGTGTGGCACAGGCATGAAGGCCCTAAAGATACTGCCATTTTCTCGCAGGTCTCCCCCCCAGCTGGCTCGATGGGTGGCGGCGTCAAGCCACTGTAATGACCACTCAGGGGTGAGTGCAGCGATGAGAAAGATACAGAGAGCAAACAGGAGACTTGCGAGCCCGGTCTGAACCAAGCTTCGCTGCGCCACAAGTATGGGGAGAAAAACGATCACATTCGATTTCAGATGAACCCCGACAGCGAACAGAAGAGCTGCGAGGAGTGTCGCCCTCATCTGCTGCGCGAGTACGGCGAAGAAAACACACCCTAAACTAAAAGCATCGACGTTGCCTCGGTCGAGCAGGAATTGAAATGCATGCGAGCACAGCACTACTAGAAGAAGGGCGAAGGTCGCCCAGAACTCGCGCGTCTTCAACCAGCACACCGTGGTTATTACCACCACGACGACGAACGTCACCAACGTCTGATACAGAGCGGCAGCGGTGTCGAAGCCCAGCGGGACCAAAGGAGAAAGTAAGAGAGCAAAGAAAGGAGGCTTAAAAAACACTCCCGCCAGGTCTATCGCTCCAGAGTCGAGAGCCGCTTGAACCGTATCGAAAAATCCTTTGAAATCTCCAGCTCGACCGAAGTGGGTTACCGGGTAGATGCACTGCGCTGAAAAGACGTTCCAAAGCTGACAGACCAAGAAGAACGACGTGATAGCAACTATCGAGAGCCGAAATGACCATGTGCGGCTAATGTTTTGCATGGAACTAAAACCGTCCTACCTACCGACCTCAACAAAGGTAAACGCACACCGCGTCGTCGTCTAGCGTAAAACGTTTCGAGACCCCGCCGTTGCAGCGGCGAGGACGGTCTCTTCATGAGCCCTCAAGCCGGAGCCCCCGCGGGCACTGTTTTGCCCCCCTTTCACTGGCCTTTTGCAATCCCTTCTCCATGTAACCCAATCGCTCTCGTATCATGTTCACTCTCATGTGCTTCAGCGACGACAGACTATACCCTCCGTGTACCTGCAATTGGTGACTCAACGGGCGGGTAACCATAAACACGTGAGCATTCCCGTCTACTATCTAGAGACTGCTATGGACAGATCATCGACTCTCCTCACCTTTCTTACCATCACCCTCATGGGAATCGCCCTACCGAGCACATCATCATGGGCACTCTCTAGCTGCGAGATCGAACGTCCCTCTCAGGTGATACACGTTCAAAGAGGCTCATCCTCGACCGGGACACCTCTCTCCACGGAGACAAGCGATCCTACCATCTTGTTGCGGTCGACCACTGACAACGAATCGTTTCAGTTGGGGATTGGTGGCTCCATCACCTTGCAATTTAAGGTTCCGGTAGCCAACTATCCATCGGCCGGCCTCTTAGCTGTCGAGCGTCCCCAAGGAGCGCTTCCGTGCTCCTCCTACCCGGTACGAGCGGAGATATCCGGCTCTATTGACGGGGAAAACTTCGTGCCTCTTGGCACTACCTGCGAAAGCGCCGCATTACAACTCGGAGCGTTTCCCTGGATCTCATACCTACGAATTAGGGATATCACCGATCCATCCGATCCAGCTTTCGGCTCAAATCCTATCGAGGGATTTGACCTTCGCTCTATCTCCGGACCAGAGTGTTTAAAGTTTGCACACTGCGCCGTACCCGCCGTATCCGATTCATCCGTGACAGATGGTCAGGGAACATCTGCGGTCTCCCTGTCGGAGCTCGGAGACGATTTCGTCTTTGAACACCAAGCTGTATTTGAGGAATACGGCAACGGCAGCGCTCGATTGTCAGGAACGATCTATCGTCTGAGCGACCCGTCGAAGGCGTACGAAATGATCGTGAGCTTGACGGGGAGAGTTCAATCGCCTCCCCCGCAGAGTCCTGTCCTCAACCTGAAATCCTCGGCCTACACAAGCGCGGGTGGCTCGATCGACCCCTCCTCATGGTACTACTACAAAAAAATAGAGGGCGTACTTCTTGGAAAAAGGGATCTCAGTGGAGATAAGGTTTCTGTCGCCACTACGCTCCAGGCGTTTCAGATCGGTGATGGAGCGCAGGGGCGAAACACATCACTCGGCGCCAGTGGAAGCTTTGCCTACGCATCCGCTTCCTCTCTACATCCTGCCGAGATCACTATCAACCTGACCTCTTGCACATCTCCCGCCACCCCTACCCCACCACCTGCAACACCGACTCAAACACCCACTCGAGTAGATGCACCGCCTACCTGTGAAACGAGCGACATCTCTGATAAGCTCGCGACTCTCGATCACAGTCTCGCTCGACGTTTCAGCACGATCAGTCGTGCGACCCGACTACTGGTGGACGAAAAGCCCACTCGACAAAACCTCCGCTTCAGAACATCGATTCGCGCCAAGGTCCACAATCTTTACGTGCGGGCGTGGGGAGACGTATGGCGACATGCTCGCGTTGTACAGAGCTGTTCACCCTCTACGCTGTGCTCGGATATTCATTTAGCACCACTCCAAGCAAGCCTCGCCACCTCGGCGGATCTCTTGGATTCCACTATTGAGAGAGCCATAGCGAGGATCCAACAGGAGCTCTCCACTCGAAAAGCACGCAGCGCCCTAAAACTGCTCATACAACAACACACCTCACAACGCAGAATATTTGTAGACACGTTGTCGGTGTTACCGCGGCATTCAACGGTATGTCGATGAAGCCGAAGGCTTGGGAGGATCTATCGACCTCCAGCTGCAAGCTCTTGGTCGGCTGATGCGAAACATCTCTTCATCGCTTCAGCGATAGAGCATGAGGGCTGATATCCGAGATCCTTTTGGGCTCGCACGATATTGAAGTAGTGATGTGTAGACATCTCAGACACTAAGAAGCGAGTAAGCAGCGGCTTTATGCGAACCCCGACAAGCGAGAGCGCTCTGGCAACAACCTCCATGACGGATGCCAGCGCATACGCCACCTGAGTTGAGAGAGCCTTTTTGACCGGGGGTAGGCCGTGCGCGGCCAACACCTCATCGATCCATGACCACATCTTCACCGGGTCTCCCTGGCTGATGAAGTAGGCCTTCCCTCCAACTCTATCCGGGGTAGTTTCAAGTGCCTTCATGGCAAGGATATGCGCGTTAACACAATCGTCGATGAAGGTTAGATCGACAAGATTCTCTCCGGAGCCGATCCGGGTCAGGCGTCCCACCCTGGCCCGCTCCACCACCGTTGGGATCAAGTTGGTGTCATTTGGCCCCCAAATCAGGTGGGGTCGCAACGCTACGGCGCGAAAGACTCCGGGCTCATCAGAGGCGAGCACCTCACGCTCAGCTTGCGCCTTTGTCTGAGGATAAAACGCATGGTAGTGCTGCGGGTACGGAATTGACTCATCAACATTGATGAGATCCGAGCCGGTATGAATCACGCTCGGCGAGCTTGTGAATACAAGGTTCTTAACTCCTGCCTGCCGGCACGCGGTGAGTATATTCCGAGTACCAATCACATTAGTCTGGTAAAAGCCCTCGTGGTCACCCCACATATCTACCTTGGCAGCGGTATGGAATACGCCGTCGATCCCCTCGAAGAGACCGATCCAGGTATCCACGTTCGAACCGATATCTACCTGCTTGGTCTGGACCCCAGCCACCTCAAGATCGGGATACCTGCCCCGAGAGAGACTTATCACGGTGTGTCCCTGCCGCTTGAGCTCCTTGCAAAGAGCCTTGCCTACAAATCCACCACCGCCCGTGACGAGGTATGTTTTTGCCATAGTGTCGTTACGCCGCTCGTTGTGCTTGGAGGAGCTTGTCAGCCCAATCTCCTAATCGATCACGGAATATCTTGGCGTTATGCCGCGGATCCACCGGGAACGATTTGTGGAAGAAGAAGTTTTTAATGCCGGAGGTAAGGGGGGACCCCGCCGCGCATGCCTGAAGCTCATGGAGGAAGGTCTCCCGATCCTTTTCATCCTCGGGCCAAAACTGTGGAAACGGTTCAATCACTATCGCTGGCTCACGAGCGCCTTTGATGGCTACGAGAGCTGATCGACGCACCTTGGGCATCGTATTGAATATCTCCTCAAGCGGCACGCTGTGGAAGACGCCATGCTCGGTGTAGATAGAGTGAGACTTACGACCACAGTAGTAGAGGTATCCCTCGCTATCGAGGTATCCTACATCTCCCATCCTATGCCAAAACGTTTCACCATCAAGGATCTTTCCTGCCTTGTTCGCGTCGGGTCGGTGAAGATACTCCGGGCTAATCCCCACTCCCTGCACAATAACCTCACCGATCTCTCCGGGTTGCAGCACCTCACATTCCTCAATCGAACGGATCGGATCATGTGTTGGCCGGATAATTCGGACCGAAACACCTCTCACCGGTCGGCCAACAGGGGTCCCTCTCTCGCCTGAAACAGCGGCAGCCCATGACCGATTCGTCAATTCAGAGGCGGTAATATACGTAACAGGTAGGGCCTCCGTCGCTCCGTACGGGGTCGATGCTTCCCCATTCGGAATGGCGCGCTTCACGAGTGCGAGTGTGGAGGCTGGCACCGAAGCTCCGGCCATAAACACGCGCTTAATCGAGGTTAACGTTGTCCCAACACGCAAGGTATACTCAGCGATCTTGTGCCACAGGGTCGGAGAGCCAAACGAGGATTCAATACCGAGATCGCTCACCAACTTCACAACCTGCGCTGGATCAAGCGCGAGCGGTTTACCCGCTGGCATCGTTGGGAAGACGCTCGCCACCCCGAGACCGATATTAAAGAGCGAGAATACAGGTAAGAGTGTAAGATCCCGCACGCCCCCCTCTTGCCCAAGAACATCGCGGATCACGCGCAGCTGCTCAGCAAGCATGGCATTCGTATAAATGACCCCCTTCGGCGTGCCCGTGGCGCCCGAGGTAAACGCGATAAGCGCACAATCCTCAGCTTTGAGGCAATCATCTCTTCTCAGTATCGGCAGTGGAACGGGGCTGAGCGGAGCATTCGCAAAGCGCTTGAAGTATCCCAACGAATGCCCACGAGTGAACGCCCACTCAGATGCCGTTACGTGGAACTTGATTCGGTGAAAAAGCGAGCGCTTTAAAAGTCGCAGGAGGTGCGCCCGAGGCGAGCCTATGAAAGCATCTGGATTAGCGTCTTGAATGCAACGCGAGAGTCGCTCCAACCCCATGCCGGGATCGAGAAATACCGGCGTAGCTCCGCGTCCCATGACCGCGATACTCAGAGCCAGGAAGTCTGTACCCGGAGTCACGAGCATCAAAACACGATCTCCTGGGACGAGACCAAGGTCACCCAGCCCCCGTTGGTACTGATTAATGAGCTTCGCGAGATCTCCATAGGTAGTGTGCGCATAATGCAGCGCGCTACCGTTAATCGGATCCCGCACCCATCGCGGAGTGATAACAGCGGAGAGGTGGGGCGCGGCTTCCGCGATTCGCATCACCTGGCTGTAGACCACGTTAACACTTCCCTGCTCCCTTCCCTCGACATCCGAAGAGCCTTCATTTTTGTCGGCGCTCGCAGATGGTCGCGCGAGGAACTCCTGAATGGCGGGAATAGCGACCTTCGGGGCGTCATCAAGAACGAGATGCGACGCCTCTGGAATCTCAAGCAATTCAGCTTTGGGGAAATGCGCTGCGACCTTGCTCAACATCTCTCGATGGAAACATGGATCCTGCAATCCCCATACGATCTTTACGGGCTTTTCGGCCACTTTCGGCAGTCCGGCGGCAATTTCCACCATTTGCTGATAGGTCGGGTGGGAAGCATCAAACGGGATATCCTCAACAAAATCCCAGATCGCATCCCGACGCTGTCGGGTCGTGTACGGTGCTCTATAGCCATCCTTCACCTCAGGGGTGAGCTTTGTGTGCGCACCCATGCCGGTCGCGGTCGTCAGGCGGACAAAGGTATCGGTATGGCGAGTAAAGAATTTACCGATCACAGGGGTTGCAGCGATCTTAATAAAACTCGGAAGCGCCTCTGTCTCCGTGAGTGTGGTGTTCAGGTACACAACCCGATCAACCTTCTCAAGCCTCCGAAGCATGAATCCCGTGCCGAGTGGTCCACCCCAATCGTGCATGACGATCGAGAAACGGTCTATGCCGAGAGCGTCAACGAACTCCTCAAGTTGATTGATACGATCGATAGCCTTCCACTTCTTACCAGGGGTGCGATCGGATAAACCACACCCAAGAAAGTCCGGGGCGATGAGACGAAAGGATGAGCGAAGCTCTCGGATGAGATTGCGATAAAAGTAACACCAGGTTGGATTACCGTGCAGACACAGTACAACGGGACCTGAGCCCTCATCAACGTAGTGCATCTTGTGGCCGGCAACGGTCACAAAACGGGATTGAAACGGCAGCACCTGAACTGACACGAGCTACTCCCTCGTAAGAACGACTGTTATGAGAGCCCTGCGGCTCGCTTTACCACTGGATGCCTAGGAAGAGCGAGTTAAGACCTGAACCGAAGCCGGTCATCATAATCTTATCTCCCTTCTTGATACCCTTCTGCTCAATCCCGATCGCGGTCGCAGTCGGGCACGCAGCAGACACGAGATTTCCACGGTTCTGATAGATCGTGAACTCCTTAGTGTGATCAAGGCCGAGGGTATTGTAGAAGGCTTCATTTACCTGTCGCCCTACCTGGTGACAGAAGATGTGATCGACATCATCCTTCGTCCATTCAAGAGCCTCAGAGGCATCTTTCCAGGTTCGCTGACCAAGCACGGCTGCTGCCGCGATCAACTTCGAGGACTCGGTCTCCATCACTGGACCGAGTGGAGGACCATCGACGAGGTGGTAGTCGGTATTTCCAACGCAGAGGTCACAGTGTTCAGTGGCAGAGCGGGTGGCACCTCCAAGGATCTTGTGTCCAGTTTTGGAGATGCTCTCGTGGGTGAGAACGTACGCTACGGCGCCAGAGCCGATCGTAAAGGTCGGAAGCAACCGGAGCAGCTTATCACGGGGAAGCTCCTTACCCTCGAGGATGTTCTTAAAGGCGTTATCAAGGATTACGCGGGTATGCTCGGCCGAGACAACGACGCCAGCTTTGACGATGCCGGACTCGATCAACTGCCCGAGGAAATAGAGACCATCCATGAATCCGAGGCATGCGTTACTGATGTCGAGAGCGATACCATCCTCGGGGAGCGCAAGATTGCGGTGAATGAGACATCCCGTGGCTGGCTCAAAGAAGTCGCGGGTGACGGAACAACTGAAGAGCGCCCGGATATCTTTGTCAGCGAGACCGGAGTTATCGATCGCTTGACGCACGACGTCGGTACCGAGACCGCTTGGACGCTCGCTAGCATCCCATAATCGACGAGAGCTGATGCCCGTGAGACGCTCAAGCGTTCCGAACGGTATTCCCAACTGCTGATATACCCCGGCAAGTCTGTCTTCGATCTCCGCTGAACTCACCTCAGTGGGAGGAGTGGAGATTGCGTAAGACTCTAAACAAACATGCTTGAAACGAAATGCGACCATAGCTGAACTCTCATCCCCGCGGAACGACCGATAGAAGTGGTGCAGGAGTACCACATCCGGCGTTTAGGAACAAATATTCGGACCCCCTCAGCAGGGGTGGAGGGGGCCTTTCGGGGAGTAGACGTTGCGCCCTTTTCCTCAAGGCAAACGTTTGCGAAGCTTCGGCGCTGGCCTGGCGGATTGTGACTCTTCACCGGTTTGGAGATGCCGCCTAAAATTTAGTTATATGAGGCGGATAGACACTTTGTGGTCTTCAGCCGAAGCAAATGTGTCCGTGCTGAGAGCACAATATCGAGCAAGCGAAGCAGAGATCCTAAAAATACATAGAAACCAACTATTTAATTGACTATAGTACACGCGCGGCGAGCCGAAAAACATAACGAACAGGGGTCGGTCGCGCGGTCTGGCCGCACCATCCGGCTACGGTCCCGCTATCGACTCACCGCGATAAAGGATTCGGGGACACCCGCTCGTAAACCCATGAAACTGTCTGAAGCGCAACGACGAATACTGCTGCACACGCTCCTCCGGGCCGATACCCCTGAGTCGCAGATCGCACGCGACCTTCACATCAAAGAGCACATCGTCAGACGCACGGTGAAGTTGTTCCTCGACAACGGGATCTTTCGTCGCCGTAGTATCTTTGTAAATCCGCATGCGCTGGGACTTGTTCCAGATGTCGTTAACATCTCCCTGCCGCTCTTATCTCAGAAATACAAGCAGGATTTTGTCGACATACTTTGTAACACCGATGAGGTTGGAGCTGTCGTCGAGCTCGGAGGAGAAAGTCACATTGAACTGCGTACGTTTACCCGTGACCCGGAGCATCGCCGAGAGCTTTTCGAAAATCTGGCCGAGAGATTTCCCCATCCGTTTCACCTTCAGACCCTCCTCAGTCTGGAGGAACAAGACTACTCCGGTACTGGTGCACCTGACATACCTACCGAGGGACGTCCGATCCTACACTACAAGCCTTTACAACAAGGCACCAAGCCCTTCACGCTCGAAGATCGCGACCATCAGATACTCTACGCCTTAGCAAATGAGCATTATCACAACAGGGGACAACTTGCTCGGCATCTCGCCATGCCACTAAACACCCTCTCCTACCGGATTCAGTATCTGGAGAAAGCCGGGATCATTCTGGGCCACTACTACATCGTCGATATCAAGGCGATCCAAGATTTACCGGTATGCTTCAGATTGCAATCGCGCGTCCTGAGCGCGCAGCACAAACAAGCGCTTCGCGCATTTTGTCGAAAGCATCCCCAAATAGCCTGGCTCTCATTCTTCTTTGGTGGGCAATCCGCGGAGATATTCACGTATGTCTCCAATTATACCGAAGCGAACGTGATCCTCGCAGAGATCTCCAAACACTTTGAAGGCGTCGTTGACTCCGTGACCCTTACGCCTCAGATCCAGTTTTACAAATATTCAACGTACCCCATGAAGAGGCTTCAGAGATCTCCAACACCTCCATAATCAAGGTAACTTGCTAGAGTTCAAAGTTGCCACAATTCTTAAGTATTGAATGAAATGTGACGAGACAAAAACATAGAATTAAACGATACCGAGAACGACTAAGATAAAAATGCCAGATCCCTCTAACAAATCGGTCTGTAATACCGGAAGTTACTCTCCCAAGGGGGATAATTCTACCTTACCGATACCGGATACCAGCTCTCCGTTGAATGGCGCGAGTCCCACGCAGGAAGACCTTCGAGAGTTGCCTTTACCATCGGCAGATCTTGAGCTCAAGATCCATCGACTTCTCGCCCAGGCGGAAGGCCAAACATCAGGCACTCGACACATTGCCTCGGATACCACCAGCGATTCCTCCCGATCAGATATCTCCAGCGTGCCAATCGAGCCACCCAAGTTAGTTCGCGTGGGAAATTTAGACATAGATCAAGCGGGTGTCTTGGCCTTAGACGAAGCCTATCATCCCCTCATCGTTGAGTACCTACTCCAGAGGGGGAACGATGGCCGGACTCGGCAAGGAAGCTTTTTAGCCGCCCACCTCGGCCTCTTCAAAGGCATCGATCATAATAAGGTATTTGAGAGATTGGTCGAAGCCTCGCCTGAAGATGCACAGGCAGCTATCATTAATTTTAAAAATTTCGTTGGAGTGGATGCCAACTACGCGGCCTATCGTGTACTGCCCGTATCGGGTTGCGCCTCGTGCCTCGCGGACAACATCGACGCATTCCCTGAAGTAAATCGCACCGCCCTGGCTGAGAAGATGCTTGAGCCGCATATCGGAGCATTCG
>JBEGVS010000019.1:0-30409 GCA_041178185.1 Pseudomonadota bacterium | reverse complement strand
AGCCCATCAGTTCCTGGAGGGGGATGTGCAGCATTGGTGGCACCCTCCCCTTGGACGTGGGGTACGAACTCGTATCTCGGATGACCTTCTCTGGCTACCCTATGCTGTGAGTCGCTACATCGAAACAACCGGAGACTATTCAATCCTGAATACAAACGTACCCTTCTTGAGAGGGGCTCCGCTTGCCGAGGGGCAGATGGAGACCTACTTTATTCCGGAATTAAACGGTGGAGAGGGAACCATCCTTGACCATTGTCTCCGTACCTTGAAGATCACCGAAGCGGTCGGAGAGCACGGTCTGCCCCTGATCGGCTGCGGTGACTGGAACGACGGCATGAACGAGATCGGACGTCACGGCAAGGGCGAGAGTGTGTGGCTTGCGTGGTTCCAGATCGAGGTCATTAAACGTTTCGCCCCGATCCTTGAAGCGCAGGGAGACCACCAAACCGCAAACGACCTGCGACAACGAGCTGAGCGTCTCCGTGGAGCGGTCGAGCATCACGGATGGGATGGCGAATGGTATCGACGGGCTTTTTATGATGATGGGACTCCTGTGGGGAGCGCTGCGAACGATGAGTGTAAGATCGATTCGCTCGCCCAATCATGGTCTATTATCAGTGGTGCAGCACCCTTAGAGCGGGCTCACCAGGCGATGGCCTCGGCCTCGTCTTTCCTCGTTGACCGGGACGGCAAGCTCATAAAACTTCTGACCCCAGCCTTCAACAAATGCGAGAAGAATCCGGGGTACATCAAGGGCTATCCACCAGGAGTTCGAGAGAACGGAGGACAATACACCCATGCCTCCGCTTGGTTCATCATCGCAAACGCTATGATGGGTCGTGGTGGATCAGCGCTTGAACTCTTTGAGCTAATCAATCCGGTGACCATCACTGAAACAGCCGAGGGTGTTCAAACCTACCAAGCAGAACCGTACGTTATGTGTGGAGATGTCTACTCCGAGGGAGACCTCAGAGGGCGCGCGGGATGGAGCTGGTACACCGGCTCCTCAGGTTGGCTGTATCAGGCAGGGCTCGAGCATATCATCGGACTGCGGGTACAACCTAACCACTTCACGGTCGATCCCCGAATTCCTAGTTCATGGAACGAGTTCTCGTTCTCATACAAGCGAACAGGGAGAACCTTCGAGGTGCGAGTAGTGAACGATGGAGGAGTCGAGCATGGCGTCAGGGGAATTGAGATAAACGGGCGTGCCGCTCAAGGGCTCGCGATCCCGTATGAGGATCCATCCTTTGGGAATACCGTAGGGGTGACCGTGTTCATGGGGCGCTAAAGGAGACCCGCAACCTTTTTTGCTGAACCGCAGGTAGGTAGTGTGACATTCCCGAGCTCAAGAGATCTGGGGCGCGTGTCGTGTACAATCCTAATCTCTTAGCGGGCGAGGTACACATCTACACTACCTCCGTCGTAAAGTGGAACCGCGAGATCGGGCAAACTGTTTTGGTCAAAATTCCCGATTTTGAGGTAACGTGGACTTCCTGGGCTAGAGCTTGAGATCTTGCTGTGGAACGTACCATCACCACGTCCAAGAAATATATTAAGGAAGCCAGAGAGTGTGGTCACCGCTAGATCCAATTTCCCATCGAGGTTGCTATCTAGCGTTGCCACTCCAAAAGGCACGGAATCAGTCGAAACTTGAAGGGGAAACTTAAAAGACCCATCCCCCTCGCCAAGATAGATCGAGAGCGAGCTGGTTGAAGTGTGTACCACTGCGACATCAAGGTGGTTGTCTCCGTTCCAGTCTCCGGTCGCCCCTACCTCAGGGTATGCCGATGTTGCCATCGTTATGGCAGAGGCGAAGGTTCCATCTCCCTGATTGAGAAAGAGCGAAAGGGTCGCATCACCACTGTTTCCTATGATGATATCGATATCGCTGTCCTCGTCGAAATCGCCTCCCTTGAGGTTGAAGGGGGTCGACCCAGTGCTGAGGGTTTGCGTGAGCGAAAACGTGCCATCTCCATTTCCATGAAATATTACGAGCTGATTGGAGGACGGACTTACCGTCGCCGCATCAATAAAGCTATCGCCATTGAGGTATGCGAGCTCAAGCCCCTGAGATGTTCCAGGGGCATCTACCATCAAACCAGCTGCAAAGGTCCCATCTCCATTACCAAGGTAGGTGTAGAGCGCGCCGTTAATATAATCAGCCACTACAAGATCTATCTTGGAATCGTTATTGACATATCCTGACTCCAAGAAATTTGCGCGCGCAGCGCTAAACGCCACACCTGCAACGAAGGTACCATCTCCATTGCCCAACAATATGTCCACCTGTCCAGCCCCAGCAGCAGTGGCGATATCAAGGGCGCCGTCCCGGTTAAAATCTCCCAACGCTACCTCGTTGTTGCCCACGTATGTTGCGTAGGTGACTCGCTCGTTAAACATGTCACCGACCATGGTAAATGGGGTCGCAGTTGGAGGGACGACCGTCGGAGTGGCGGTGTTTGATGGCACCATGATGGGAGCGCTGGTTGGGGCTAGGGTCGGCGTAGACGGCACCTGAGTGGTTGTGGGTCTCGGCTTTGCAACAGATGGGGGCTGCGCGGTTACAACAGGTGTTGGTGCAAGCTCGGATTGTGATGTGTCCCTGTCCGAGCCACTACACGCCACAAGCGCCAGGGAGCAAAAACAAAGCATCACATGTTGCGCGACCATCGGACGATCTCTCCGCTAGAGTCAGGGTCGACATCTTTTGTGAAGGCATTAAGGAATTGGAGCATTCTAATCACGTCACGTCCACGGGTTGCCCCCCAAGACTATAGAATCACATATCTTTTGCATCCCCGGGAATGCCTCATACCTTTGCGGGAGAGGTGGCGAAAATAGCTATAGAATCCGTCTAACGTGCGGCTTTACAAAGTCTGAGGGAGATATCCTACCGGTAATTGACGGTATCCAGATCCTCAGGATGGGTCACCTGCAATTCTAATCAGGGACGAGCAGCTCCGGAAAAATAGAGCCGGTACTCTTCGCTGGCGGCTACGAACGGCAACCGAATAATTTTATAGTGAGGCCGACTCAGTTTCCAATTCTATCCTCCTAACACACGGGAGAGGTCCTCGCCAACCACCTGAGGCCTTGGACCCTTGAAATTACTATTTCCATGCAGCTCTTCTCTGCACTTATGTTCAAATCGAGCTCCATGTCCTCGAAGTCGCTCTAAACTTACGCAACATCCAAGTTCGAGCGATACATCTATCGACACTTTTATACGCGTGAAGAACAACCACGATATGTTGCTCACTAGTGCGGTCGAAGTTCCCCGCCTTCAGGTGGAGCAGAGAGACTATGGGGGAATACATAAAAAAAGCGGTCGCTGTTACTCGTGCCTTACCTCTTTATGAGGTCCTCCTGAATAGCCTTGATGGTATCCCGCAGCTTGGCGGCGTTCTCGTACTCCCGACGAGCTGCGGCCTCAAACATCTGCTTCTTCAGGGACTCGAGAAGCTTCTGCTGTTCCTTCGGATCCTCTGGAACAACCACACCGTAGTTTGGAGCCCCCTCTTGTACGGCTTGCTCAGCAGCGGCGTCACCGAGCGCTATCTGCTCTGAGCGGGTGGCCGTTCGAGGAACTATCCCGTGTGCCTGATTGAACTCAGCTTGTATCTTTCGTCGACGATCGGTCTCAGCTATCGCATCCTTCATGGAGCGGGTCATCTGGTCGGCGAACAAGATCACTCGGCCGTTCACGTTTCGAGCAGCCCTACCCATAATCTGAATAAGCGACCGGGTCGAGCGTAAGAAGCCCTCCTTGTCGGCATCGAGAATCGCAACCAGACTCACTTCTACAAGATCGAGTCCCTCTCGAAGGAGGTTAATCCCGATCAGCACGTCGAAGTCACCCCGTCTAAGGCCTCGAAGGATCTCGACTCGCTCGATCGTAGTGATATCTGAGTGGAGGTATCGCGCCCTAATTCCAACCTCTCGCAGGTACGCTGAAAGGTCCTCAGACATCTTTTTGGTCAGGGTAATTGCGAGGACCCGTTCTCCCTTTGCAACGGTAGCTTGAATCTCTGAGATCAGATCATCCACCTGGTGTGTCGCTGGCCGAATCGTTACCTGTGGGTCGAGAAGTCCGGTTGGTCGATTGACCTGCTCAATAACGATACCTTCACTTCTCTCAAGCTCAAAATCAGCCGGGGTGGCTGACACAAAAACTGTCTGCCCTACGCGCTCCCAAAACTCATCGAGATTTAAAGGACGGTTGTCGAGCGCTGACGGCAAGCGAAATCCGAAATCCACCAAGGTCTGTTTTCGTGCACGGTCGCCACGATACATACCTCCGAGCTGAGAGACCGTCACGTGGCTTTCATCCACGATGAGGAGAAAGTCATCGGGAAAGTAATCTAAAAGAGTAGTCGGTGGCTCTCCCGCCTGTCGACCTGCCAGGTGTCGACTGTAGTTCTCTACTCCGGGACAGAAACCGATCTCATCGAGCAGCTCAAGGTCATACAGAGTGCGCTGTTCAAGTCGTTGCGACTCCAGAGCCTTTCCTTGCACCACTAACTCACGGCAGCGCTCTTTCAGCTCCTGTCGAATGGTGACGATCGCTTTATCAACCGCTTCTCGGTCGGTCACAAAGTGGCTTACCGGATACACCGTGCACGAATCGATCTTTCGTAGGGTACCCCCCGTAAGGGGATCGATCTCGCGAATTTCCTCGATTTCGTCCCCAAAAAACAGGATTCGAATAGCGGAGGAATCCTGGTCAGATGGGAAGATATCGATATTCTCTCCCCGAACTCGGAAGGTGCCACGAGTGAAATCGATATCGGTGCGTTTATACTGCATGTAGACGAGCTGACGAATAATCTTCTCACGCTCAGCTTTGTCACCCCTCTCGAGATAGAGCATTAACTTGAAATAATCCTCGGGCGCACCGAGTCCGTATATACAGCTAACGCTCGCGATAATAACGGAGTCGCGGGATTCAAGGAGCGCCTTGGTTGCAGCGTGACGCATCTTGTCTATCTCGTCGTTCACCGCGGAGTCCTTCTCGATGTACGTATCCGTCGAGGGAACGTACGCCTCTGGCTGGTAGTAATCGTAATAACTCACGAAGTACCGCACCTTATTCTCTGGAAAGAACTCTTTGAACTCAGCGTACAGCTGCGCGGCAAGGGTTTTATTGGGCGCAATAATAAGCGCAGGGCGATTGATCTTGCTGATGACATTAGCCATCGTGAAGGTCTTTCCTGAGCCCGTGACACCGAGAAGGGTCTGGAACTTGACCCCTTTTTGAAGGTTCTCCGTCAATTGCGCGATAGCCTGGGGCTGGTCCCCCGCGGGCGCAAATTTTGTTGAGAGCTTAAATGGCTCCGAAGCTGGTTGCGCAGTGATAGGTCGACGGTTCACTGAGATACTCGATTCTTCGCCGCGTTGATAACTTCCTTCGCGAGCTCAACCGCAACCTCTTCGGTAAATCGGTTACGGCGAGACGCTTCGTCAAGCACCTTTGAAGTTGTAGCGTAGATATCGTTGACCTTCGATAAGATCCACTCCGTGTTTTGACCTCGAGCAGCAACCTCCGCACACACACAGATGACCCCGCCGGAGTTAATCACGAAGTCAGGGCAATACAAGATCCCCTTCTCCTTAATCGTGGCATACACGGAACGGTCGGGAAGCTGATTGTTAGCTGCTCCTGCAATTATCTTGCATGACAAACGAGGCAGAGTAGCGGCGTTGATCGTTTGACCAACGGCGCAGGGAGCGAAGATGTCACATGGGACGTCATATATAGCCTCGGTCGAAACAACTTTAGCGCCATACTTCGAGGACGCTTCCTCAAGATTGTGTTCGTTCGTATCGGCCACGGTCACATCCGCGCCTGCTTCAACCAGATGCCCGAGAAGATACATCCCTACATGTCCAACTCCTTGGATCGCGACCTTCTTACCTTTGAGGGATAGCCCCGCACCGAACACCCGTTCTGCAGCGGCCTGCATGGAGAGAAACACCCCTTTCGCCGTCCATGGGGATGGGTCACCGGCTCCTCCAAGCTTGGGATCGGTTCCGACTACGTGCTTGGTAACCGCTTTCATCACCATCATGTCGGCAACGGACGTGCCCATATCCTCTGCGGTGATATAGCGCCCCGTGAGGTAGTTCAAACACTCACCGAATCTCTTGAATAGCGCCTCGCGTCCCTCCTTCATCGCTGGGTCCGCAATAATACATGCCTTCCCGCCGCCAAGCGGAAGCCCTGCAAGTGCGCTCTTGTACGTCATACCCTCTGAGAGACGCATGACATCTTCAATAGCTGCAGACTCATTTGGATAGAGGCGCATGCGACAGCCACCGAGCCCTGGTCCAAGCACGGTGCTGTGAATGCCGACGATCGCCTTGAGGCCGACCTCTGGATAGTTAAAAAAAACTACCTGCTCGTGGCCGCGCGCTTCACTCTCGGCAAGAACATTTCCAGCCATAAATCTTCACCAAGCGTGCTCACCACCTCAAGCGAGGGGGTTATTGATTAATATTTTGAGGATCGATCGGCGCAGCATCCTTCTCAAGAGGAAGTCCCCCGTAAGGCCGAGGCCGACGATCACATCCGCTGGTGCTCACGATGACACACGCCATCATCATAAGAGCGAGAAAAAAAGTGCGAGAAAGTTTCATAGAGTCCTTCGACGTAATCAAAAAGTAGCGACCACGCTCAACGCGTCTCATGGTGGGCCTAGGGGCCGCTCCCCACAAACCGTCACTCCCCTAACTGTATCCCATCCCTATCGAGCGGGGGAATATATTAAGGAATGCCCTGGAGAGGACTTGAACCTCCACACCCTTACGGACACATGACCCTGAATCATGCCTGTCTACCAATTCCAGCACCAGGGCTAACTAGCGACTAGAGTTCATCTTTCTAGCATACCGATCAGGGAATGAAAACACGGGAGGTGGGGTGCACACCGTTAAACAACCTCAAAGGAATTAAGGAGTTACCCATCCTACGGAGCACTCCTACTGGAAGTGCCGTTTTCAGGCCCTCGGCCTCACGTCCCTAACGCCCCCTCACTCATGAGAGATCGTCTATCACCCAAACACGACACCCTGCGCGAGAGGAGCGTCATCGCCGTAGTTAATCGTTGTGGTCTGCCGCCGCATATACTGCTTCCACGAATCAGAACCGGACTCCCGTCCACCGCCGGTATCCTTTTCTCCACCGAACGCTCCGCCGATCTCGGCGCCAGAGGTTCCTATGTTTACATTTGCGATGCCGCAATCGCTACCCGCTGCTGAGAGGAAGCGTTCGGCTACCTTCAGATTGCGCGTGAAGATAGCGGAACTCAAACCTTGAGGAACCCCATTATTGAGATCTATCGCATCCTCGACACTCCTGAATGGAATCACGTAGAGGATCGGCGCGAAGGTCTCCTCCGCAACCAACTCCATCGTGGGATGAGCTTTCACGATCGTTGGCTCGACGTAGAGAGATGAGGAGAGCCCAGGCACAACGTTCCCTCCGTACAAGATCTGCCCCCCCTCCTTTGGCACGCGTGCAATTGCAGCCTTGTATGCGTCCACTGCGCTCTGCGATACAAGCGGACCCATCAGAATTCCCTCTTGGAGGGGATTACCGATCTTGATCTGCTTATACGCCCCGATCATTTTCTCCACAAAGGTGTCGTAGATCTTCTCATGCACGATAGCACGACGAATCGTTGTACACCGTTGACCCGCCGTTCCGACGGCACCAAACAGCACCCCTGGCATCACCAGATCCATGTCAGCGTCATCCATCACGATGACCGCATTATTACCACCAAGCTCGAGGATGCTCCGACCGAGACGGTCACCGACAGCCTTTGCCACCTCTCGTCCCATGCGACACGATCCCGTCGCTGAAACACATGGAATGCGACGATCAGCAGCGATGCGCTTACCTAGCTCAGGGCCATTTCCAACAACCAGTGAGAATACACCTTCGAATCCACTCTCTTTAGCGACGCTGCGGCAAATCGAATTGATCGCAACGGCCGTAAGCGGTGTCAGCTCGGATGGTTTCCAGACAACGGTATCGCCACAGACCGCCGCGATCATTGCATTCCACGCCCATACCGCCGCCGGAAAGTTGAATGCGGTGATGACCCCTACTACTCCAAGAGGATGCCACTGCTCATACATCCGATGATTACGACGCTCAGAGTGCATGGAATTGCCATAGAGCTGTCGAGAGAGCCCAACGGCGAAATCGGCAATATCAATCGCTTCCTGAACTTCCCCCTCTCCCTCGGCTAGGATCTTTCCCATCTCAAGAGAGACGAGCTTCCCCAAGCTCTTCTTAGAATCACGCAGGGCGTTTCCGATTTTTCGTACAAGATGTCCGCGCTCCGGAGCGGGAACTTTCCGCCACTCAAGAAAGACGGCATGTGCGTCCTTCACGACCTGCTCATATGCCCTGTCGTCTGCGCACACCACTCGGCCGAGTTCCGCGCCATCAATCGGCGAGGTACTCACTAGGGTTGCTCCCGAAGAAGAGCTAATAACACCTTTACCAAAAGCACCTGAGTTAGTGGCCTCAAGACCTAAAGATGACAAGATATCGCGCATAGTTCACCGTGAGCGTAGAGGGGCGTACATTCCGCCTCCACATAGAATAACACCGCGATGTGCGCCCTACGAGGCCAAAAAACGCCCATGACAACAGCGGACTAGACCTGTTCGCGACCCCCTCTTCTTGAACCCCTCAATCAGGCCATACTCGCAGCACGAGCTCTCCAAGCTCAATCGATCCGCCAGCCTTATCAGCTTCAGACTCCCACTCCTTCGGATGGGGCACCATCCCTTTAGGGGGCTCACCACCCCATAAAGAGATCTTCACCGCGAAAAGCACGACCCCTTCTTTGACGAGCATAGGATAGACACTCCGCGCAGCCGTCTCGATAACTTTGGCCACATCCTCTGTAAGTTGCGGTGCAACATCCAACCACACGCGAGAACGGCCATCTGGCTTTACAGCCACAACAAGGAAACCACCGGCCGGAGATGACTTCGGCAACTTACCTACCGCGCCATCCATGGCATCGACGATCCCTTTCACATACACCTCAAACGGTGCCATCCCGGCGACGCGCTCAAAAAAGACCTTATCGGTTTGCAATATGGCGATACCACGCTGTTCAAACGGACGTTGCGCATGACAAACAGGCGAAGCAACCAAGACACAAAGTGCGAGGAGAAGAATTCGTAGTAGCATCTCCCTACGGTACGGCATAGCACGCCGATCGCTCAACACGTTTTCGGTCGGGTGCTCGGTGCGCTGGGGAAAGGGCGTGCTGACCACCCACTATCTTGGGCAAGTTCATAAACCCTCAGCTCCAGGGTTCAGAATGTAATCACTTTAGTTGCGCTTGCTTTGACTTCGACCACCTCTTCAGGGACTATTATGTGTATGAACGCAAGCATGCACCCAGCTCTATTTGCCATGCGCACCAAATACCGGTGCTTCGCGTTCCGCCGGGCGCATGCCCTACGCCTCCAGATGCGTCGTCGCGCCTAGCGCCCCCCTCTCACTCGGTCGTACCACTTTAACCCCATCGTTCAACGAATGAGCCCCTTGCTCAGCGAACAATTTTTAAAAAGCCCTACCACCATGGAAGCTTCAATCATCAATCAATTTCCCGACGAGATCGCTGATACGGTGATATCACATGCCTCCTACCATCGCCTCTTGTCAGCATATACTGCGCTGCCATTCGTAACGCTTGAGACGATCACAAGCGTTAGATCCCCGGCCCACGGAGAGCTTTCCGTTGCTTTTGTTCGGTATGCTCCACCCGTGCGTCAAGCCTGCAGGAGGCTGAGCATTTTGATCACCGCGGGCATCCATGGAGATGCGCCGGCTGGCGTGTTGGCGCTGTACGCATATCTGCTGAGCATTTCGTTGCGGCAACTGCCCGTCGATATCTATGCCTTCCCATGTGTAAACCCCGTCGGATTACTCGGAAGTTCACGCCTAAGCTCGGGGCACTTCGACCTCAATAAGCAGATGACTCGCAACTCCATCGCGCCTGAGGTACGGGGAGTAGTCACGATGCTTGAGAAGATGGCGATATCCTTCGACGCTGCATTTGATCTGCAAGAAGATACTCCGACAGCATCGTGCGAAGTAACCTCATCTCCACCCCAAGCCAAAGGATTTTACCTCTACGAGAGCAACTTCGACCCGTTGCGGCCCCCGATCGGGAAGGATATCACTCGCGCTGTCGCCGCGGCCGGAATCACCGTGTCAGCTCAACGTGCCATCTATGGGGAGCCCACCGTCGATGGTGTCGTAGCAAGGGGCATAGAGAGAGGTGACGTCTTTGATTTCGAGCGCTTTATCACCATGAACTACACTAACCATGTCATCACCCCAAGAACTGATCGCTTGTTGAGTGTAGAGGACCGGGTGAGAACTCATACGATCGCGTTGGAATCGGGAGTGAGAACCCTTCAGAGGAACATACCGACCGCAACCCAATCGCCTCTCACGAAAAGTCGTCCCAAGCACTGACAAAGCCCGAGCGAACGAGCCCCTCTAACGATCTCGCCGAAGCCAAGTTGTAGTAGAACAAAACTGCAAACGGAAAATGTCACCGGGGGGTGCAAGGGGGTGCAGGGGGGCAAAGCCCCATCCTGCCCGTCATTACAATTTTGGCGAAGCCAAGTTGGAATAGAAGCAAAGCGAAGCCAAGTTATAGTAGAACAAAACTGCAAACGGAAAATGTCACCGGGGGTGCAGGGGGCAAAGCCCCATCCTGCCCGTCATTACAATCTTGGCGAAGCCAAGTTGTAATAGGAACAAAATGGAGCGGGAGACGAGATTCGAACCCGCGACCCTCAGCTTGGAAGGCTGATGCTCTAGCCGACTGAGCTACTCCCGCTCAACTAAACCCTCTTGGCTCAGCTCACGAGCTGCCTACCCGAAGGATTCAATTCAACGAAGTTACGTCGGTAACACCGCAGGAGGGCGATTGAACAACAAATCGAAACAAATTGCAATCACTTCACCCAAAGTCTCTCTAGGTTGTGAGCGCTATCACCTCAAAAAATGGTTAAGGATTTCAAATGTTTCCTTCTCGGAGCCGCACCCGCCTTCATGACATCTGTGAGCTCACGCATAAAACGAACTGCTCACTCCTCCTCTTTATTCCTCTCGCCAAAACAGACAGAGGTAGCACACAATGAGCGGAGGCGTATGGTAGCGATCAAGAAAAAGCTCTCCCTTCTCGACACACTTCTCTCCCTTCCGATCGATCCGGGCGGGATGATGAATCACCTCCTCAGGAAACGACGATACCCTCCCTACCTGATACTCGCCCCACTCTCAACATTCTTTGTCCTCGTGGCGCCAACACTCTGGTACCAACACTACCGGGCACTCCAACCAGGCACACCGGAGATTAACTATTCGATCACTATGACGGTTGTTTTAACACTCGTCTGGTTCTGCCTGCTCCTGTCTGTTCTATTCAAGCTTCTCCTCCTCTCTGTCTCTCCCGGCAAAATATGGGCGGCCACTCTCTACTGCTTAACCGGCCTGATCCCTTTTATGCTGGCCTTCTATCTGGGCAATTATATCGCTAGTGGGCGCGTGTCTGTTCTCGAATTTTTGGCTACAGGACAGGTGCATCATTCCGATTGGTTTCTGTATCTCTTTCCAACCTGCGCGAAGGTAGCGATAGCCTTTTCATTCTTCCTCTTTGTTAACGCGGTGCGAGCTCTCACCAATACCAAGCTGCTTTCAGCTCTCTCGATGTCAGTGCTGGCTCTCCCAGTACTCATCGGCAGCTTTGTCGTTTCACTCACCATATCCAACATGGTCTTCCCAGACACCGGCTTAGAGGTATATCGCTTCTTTACGCAGCTTCTGACCATACCTGGACATCACTAAACAGGTGCTAAGCTCAGCACCAGCGGTATGGCAAAAAATGACGTAACTACCGGTGGAGAGAGCGCTAGCGAGCAGTCGATCCATTTTTAGTAATGCTCCCCCCTGCTCGCCTTGGTAGACTTATTCTATGAAGAGCGATTACGTCATCATTGGTGCTGGCCTAGTGGGATTAAGCACCGCATACGAAATCCTCAAAAACAAACCAACAGCATCCCTTTGCGTCCTCGATAAGGAGCCAACGGTCGCCTCGCATCAAAGCACACGGAACTCCGGAGTGATCCACAGCGAGATCTACTATGAACCCGGGTCCTTCAAAGCGCGTCTGTGCGCGGCCGGACGGAACGCCCTGGTTGATTTTGCACGAGAGCACGGTGTACGGCATGCGATCTGCGGAAAATTAATCGTTGCCTCGTCAGGCGAAGAATTGCCCGTTCTTCAAAACCTCCAAGCTCGAGCCGAAAGTTATGGCATCGCCGTTTCACTTCTTTCGCCCGATGAGATCAAAGAACGAGAGCCATATGCGCAGGGGGTTGCAGGCCTCTGGGTGCCTAACGCTGGAGTGATTGACTTTAGGGAGCTCGCCCTAGCCCTTGTCAAAGAGATAACTCGAATGGGCGGCAAAGTTATTACGAACGCAAAACTACGGGCCGCTACGCGAACGGGTGCAGGATGGATCCTCTCTGGAACTTTCGACATCATTCATGCTGGCCATGTGGTCAACTGCTCAGGCCTACACTCGGACAGCGTGGCACGAAAATTTGGAGATCGCACAGAGGATCGCATCATCCCCTTCCGCGGAGAGTACTATGAGCTGCGTGAATCGGCTCGCAAGTTGTGCAATACCCTCATTTACCCAGTTCCCGATCCCCGCTTTCCTTTCTTCGGACCTCATTTCACCCGTCGATTGGACGGATCGGTGGAGTGCGGACCGAATGCGGTACTCGCGCTCGCGCGAGAAGGCTACTCATGGCGCGACGTGAATACGAGAGATGTGGTCCGGATGATGCGCTTCAGTGGATTCCGCCGACTGGTCACAAAACACTGGCGCACGGGAGCCCACGAAATATACCGTTCTCTCTTCAAGAGCGCGTTCGTTCATTCGTTGCAAAAATTAGTACCCTCGCTCACAGCAGCGGATCTTATTCCGGGTAGCTCCGGAGTTCGCGCTCAAGTGGTGCGACCAGATGGCTCTCTCGAAGAGGACTTCTCCTTCAAGGAATCCCCCTTTGTGACACATGTCCTCAACGCACCTTCACCCGGTGCGACGAGCTGTCTCGCTCTTGGAGCCGAGATCTCATGCCGAGTAGTGGGCACAAGTAAGGAGTAACCCGCGTCACTCGAGGATTACCGTACACTTACTAGCGTTCGCACACGGTGTCGTCACGGGAGACCTCACATTGTGGGTGGTTCCCCGATCCGGAATATGCGAACGTAGTGGCAAACTCCTCCGAGGATGTGATGTCTAAGAAGCGGCTTCTTATTTTCATTGTCGCGTATAATGCGGAAAAAAAGATCGATCGTGTTCTTGAGCGTATTCCCGAGGGGCTCTTCCGAAGATCGGATCTCTCCACCGAGGTGCTGATTATCGATGACTGCTCCTCGGACGAAACTTTTACCACCGCACGCAATCATGTATTCGCGGAGGACATCCCAGTTAGGGTGCTCGTTAACCCCAAAAATCTCGGGTACGGAGGCAATCAAAAGCTCGGCTATCAGTACGCTCTTCTCCATGGATTCGATTTTGTAGCGCTTCTTCACGGCGACGGGCAGTACGCGCCGGAGCGATTGCCCGACTTACTTGAGCCTCTTCTCACTGGCGAAAGCGATGCGGTGTTTGGGTCTCGTATGATCAATCGAATGAGCGCGCTGCAGGGAGGGATGCCTCTCTATAAATTCCTCGGGAATATTATCCTGAGCACCGTGCAGAATTTTCTGACCGGCGCAAGGCTCTCAGAGTGGCACAGCGGCTATCGACTGTACTCCACAGCTATCCTGAAGATGATACCTTTCGAGCGAAATTCAAACGGCTTTGATTTTGACACCGATATCATCATCCAACTTCTTCGGACAAACGCTCGAATCAGTGAGGTCCCTATCCCCACCTATTATGGCGATGAGATCTGCCACGTAAACGGGATCCCCTACGCGTGCACAGTCCTGCTTTCGTGCCTACAAAGTCGCCTTCAATCCTTCGGCATTTTTTATAATCCGAAGTTCGATACCGAGACTGCTACGACACCTCACTATGCTCCTAAATTTCACTTCCCCTCCTCTCATTCGATGGCGCTCTCATCGGTGAAAAACGGAGAAAAAA
Source organism: Pseudomonadota bacterium (assembly GCA_041178185.1). GTDB lineage: Bacteria > Bdellovibrionota_C > UBA2361 > UBA2361 > OMII01 > OMII01. Next base: position 16,199 of record JBEGVS010000019.1, on the reverse strand, counting down.
TCCTGATCCTTGGGGCGGGATCGGCAGGGCTAGTTGCTCCATTTCTCGAGAGGGGATGCGACATCATCGCCATCGAAGTGGAGGATATAAGTGACCTCAAAGCCCTAGGTGTGCGATGCCTTCAGGGCGACCTCAATACCCTTGATTTGGGTCAGGCTTTAGCCGGCATGCAATTCGACAAAGTGCTCGCGCTAGACGTGATAGAGCATCTCTCCTCACCCGAGAGATTCCTTGAGCGACTGCGGTGTGTACCGGCATGCCGAGGCGCTGAACTACTATGCACCGTTCCAAATGTCGCATTTTTCGTCATCCGTATCATGCTCCTGCTCGGCTTCTTCGATTACGGGAAACGGGGCATCTTAGACCGGACCCACACACGTTTATTTACCTTCTCCTCGTTGGTGCGTTTGTGCGAACAATCCGGATTTGAGGTAACCCGGACAGAGGGCATTCCAGCTCCATTTCCCCTCGCCCTTGGTGGCACGAGCCTCCTCGCGCGCGTCCTCACCCGCCTCAATCTATTGGGGATCAAACTCTGGAGAGGCCTGTTCGCGTTTCAGATCCTGTGTAGATGCGTGCCCTCTCCACACATTCAGGAGCTTTTAGAAGCGACCGAACGCCACTCTCAGACGGCTCATACGTAACGCAGCTGGCACAAACCGTACGCACACCGTAGCCGAAACATCAAAGGACGCCTCCAATCTCGATGGGTGCGCAGTACGGCACCGTCCCTCCATCCGCCAAGTGTAAGAGTTTGATCCTGATCGTTTAGGAATTGCCCGCGCTACGACATCTCTCCTTCGTGAGGTCGCAAAAGTTATTGCGTTCACGACCATTTGTATTACTTTCACCTATCATGTCGTTGAACATTCCGCCCTCCCCAGAACCCGTGCGTCCAAACCAACCCGCTCCCGCGAAGACCGAAGAGATCACCAACCTCACTATCTCCGCTCCTGAGGGTCAGAGCAACTCACCTGAGAGCTCGCGCAGAGCAACCTCTGATACCAAAAAGGGTCTCTGGGGCCCGCTACGCTTGCTCGAGCGGTCCGAATTCGATGGCTCGAACAGAGAGTTCACAGCGCTCAATAACGGGTTACTTCGTGCTTGGAACCGCTCGAATCCCCTCAGTTGGATCATGGCACGAGTTCGATGCGAGATCTTAAAGCTCCCCCCTCACCAGTACAGCACGATGCATGGATTATTGTCTCACTCGACACTCGCTGGTTTGGAATCACCTCGCCTTCTCCGCCGCGCACGCTTCGATCCGGAGACCATTCATCTTCTCCTCAAAGGGTGGGAAAATATCGCCGCCCAGCATAAAGCTAGCAATCCGCACGTGTCTGAGATGCTTAGCCAAGCGAAGCGGGAAATTCTGCTCACCCTCACGAAAAAGCATGGCAGGTCGGTGTATGGAGTCCTCGCTCGATGGCGATATGAGGTCGGGCCACAGCGATTCGATACCCTCTCGGGCTACAGCTACAAAACGATGTGGGGACGAAAAAACTTAGGTCTACCATTCGAATTCGGAGAGCTACTCCGGATCGGTCGGAGCCTCGGTTTCATCAAGAAGCGCGATATGCCCCCAAAGCTATGGGATAATCCGCGCGTCAAAGAGCTTGAAGAGGCGTGGATGTTCGACTCTGCCAAGCTCGGACGGCCTAAGGAGCTCGGGAAGCTGTACAAACTCGTTGAGGCCTGTGGGCTCAAGGTAACCCAAGAAAGTCTGCACCAGGATCCCACGATAAAATTACAGTCTATCGTCATTAATGCGCTCAATCGCTTCGAGATCGTGTCCTGGAAGAAGGTTCAGCCCCTCTTTACCGAACTTCGGGCTCGTAAGTTCATAACCGAATCCGACCTACAGCGTACTCGTCGGGCTTGGATTCGACGATGGAACCTACGTCCTGAGACATTCGAGCGCCGACTCTGTGCGATTCGTGATGAGCGTGGATTCACAAATGCTCAACTAGCGGATGCGCTCGGCCTAGCGGGAGAGGGTGTTCGAAAGCCAGCCCTGCCCGTATATCGCGCCCTATCCTACGGCGAACGGAGCTCGGCAGCTCCATTTGGAGTGCTCGCTCATCTAATCGGACGCACGCATGAGGAGGTGCAGTCCCTTCTGAGTCAGAAAAGAGAGGAGATCCTGGCACAGTGGCGGAGGCAAGGTAGCTCAATAACCTCTCCCGTAGCAGTCGAGAGAGAGTTGTGGAGTATCGACTACCCGCAGCTCTCTTTCCCAAAAAGCGAGATTCAAAAACTCGAATGGGGAAGACCGTGCTCGTTGCAAACTGCTGACGTAGTAGCCGAGATAAGCTCCCTCGGCGATGCGCTTGCAAAAAGCGCTCTCGAACGGATCGTGCACAAAAGAGATCTGAGCACCGTGCGAGGCGCCATCTCCAGTCTCATATCCATCAACGGGTACGCTCCTCTTGCGCGCTTGATGGAGACCTCCGTTCCACTCCTACAAAATTTGGAGAGTGGTGCGGAGGTTCCGACCTATCCCAAACTACAAAGTTTTATTCGCCTGTGCGGATTCGAGCCCTCAATCGAACTCGAGATGGATTGGCGTGAACAGTTTGCGCGGCATCTCATAGCGGAAAATCATAACGACCTCCAACGTGTCCTCAACGCCTACATTGCAGAGCATGGAACCTCCAGACGCGCCCTGTTGCAGTCCACGGGAGCTCGTTCGTCAGACGTCGCGCGGCACTTTCACTGGATTAGTGAAGTTGGTGTTGTCGAACCCAAAGCGTTCGCGGATCTGACAGACCTTCTCGGGCTTGACTGGAACGACCCCACGAGGATCTTTTTGAACTGCGTGGCGACGGAGGGATCGATTCACAACGGACTTACGATATGGATCCGAGAAATGGATCGACAAGAGGGAACCGCTCCGATTCGGGAGCACCTTTCAAAGGTGGTGCGCTACCACCGACACCATCGACGAGGGGCCGATTCGATCGAAAAGCTTCGAAACCAGATCACCTTATTTGAGAGAACACGCACGGCCTCATCAAGGTCTGCCGACGTTTTTAAAACTCTGCGATGTTTGCCCGGGGTAACGATAGCCGAAATTGATCACGCTCTGGGACAACACCATCCCGATACCACGCAAGTGAGCATACCGAGCCTCCTGGATCGATGTCGAAAAAAAGGGCTCTCCAACCAGGACCTTCTCTTTTCCCTTCGTACTATGGTTCCCTCGGAGAGAAGGCCATTGCAGCTACTTCAGCTAGGTATAGTGAAGGCGGTGGCATCCCCCGTATGCCCTCCAGCAGTTCTCTCCTATCTTGGAGCCGAATCGGCCGAAGCTGCTCAACAAGAGATAAACGCCCTGCGAAGCCAGCTTCTCGCCCGAGTAAGCCCCTTCGCAATACCCGGAGCAGCTGCGGTTGTTGAGATGATGCTGTGGGGAATTCGGCGAGAGGATCTCTCTATCACTCCGAAGGATTTCGCTCGCGCAATCTGGTGCAGAGCGTCACAGGATAGCGATGGATCGAAACACGAGAACGAAACGAGCACGACACCTCTCCCACTCCCTTCCGAAGCCGCGCCAAACAACGAAAGCTCAGCACAGCGAATCGAAGCCAAAGCTCGAGATCTGGGAATTCACAAGGCCCGAACTGCGCTCAAGGAGCTCTTATTTAGACGGACGTCCGTCTTACCGTGGCAGCTCGTGGAGATAGCTGTTCAAGGCCTGCCGGGTAGAGATAAGGCATACTCGATGCAAGGAGGATTTCGGATCGGCGCCGCTTCGCAGTTTATATCAGGAAAGGTGGCGCCGACCCCCTCTCAGCTAGGCCGAACCGTGGAGCTTGCGGGCTTACCCCTGACTGAATCTATGCGTTTAGCGTGGAGTGACTCGTTCGCGAAGTTCTTACAGACGAAAACCGCACCCCTCGGTCGGATCCTGCTGTGTCAGATCGTTGCACGCGAGTTCCAGTACGGTGCGAGCGCCGAGCCGAATGGACGAAAGACCCTCATCGACAACATCGTGTCGACATTTTTGAAGCGATCGGGCCTACCGGTGATCGCCTCACGGCGAGCACTCCATCGGGCCTGCGTCGGGGCTCCTATCCAGGAGACCGCCCTCGAAGCGCTTGGGGCCGCACTCGGACACAAGAAGGGCTCCCCTGGTATGACCTTACTTCGGATTGTATCAGGTACAGCACATGTTGGGGCTGCACTTTTCGAGTGGTGTGAACGTGCCTCGGCGCGCGAAGCCGCACTCGAGCCCTTCCTACGCCTAGGAACCTTCTTTGCCAAGGAGCGGGAGCAACAGAGAGCTCGCCTCGATCGGGGAATCCCCTCCATGTCGGAACTTGTAGAGGAGAGCCTGCGAGCTGTAGCTCCCGACCAGGGATCTCTCGATGATGATCTGATGACGATCGGCGCACCCTTCATCGGCTTCACCAAGGACGAGATTCTAGCCGTCTCACAACGGGTTCGACACGAGCTCTTGGAGGGCAACACAACCGTCGAAGCTCCTACGGAGATCCTCGCTCCGTGGAAGAAAGAGACGGAGCTCTATACCCTTCCTGTGGACCAGCGGTGGGACATTATCGCCCGTCGCTTGATGGACGGCCAGTCTGTGTCGGTACACGATCTCTTAGATGTGCTTGCGCGCTTCGCCCCTATCATCGGTCAGATCGAAACATACGTTGGTCAGGATACCCCTTGGTTCGTGGCAGCGGCCGCTTTCTATAATCAGCCGGACGACGCATTACTCGCGCTCCTGTCCAACCTTCGTCAAGGTAAGGAATCTAGACACACCCCTCAGGATTTTCTTCAGAGACATGCCACCTGGGTTCAAAGTCGGGGACCTCTCGGGAAGCTCAGTGCCACCTCTATGGGGATAAATTTCCGAGAACCCATTCGTCCGCTCCGACCGAATCCCTAAAGAGCGCTACTGTGCCCCTTAGTCGAACCGGTATGCGCGTGCGGCTACGTTGACAAGATGTTTAAGGGGCTACCTGATAGCCCCTCATGTGCCGTATTAGTTAGCGGCCCGATCAGGCTGACCCAGGAGCGGATCGCTATTGAGGTCGTATTCTCTACCATCGGAGATACCGTCGCCGTCAGAGTCGACCTTCAATGGATTGCTACCAACAACGACCTCAAGGTCATCCCGCAATCCATCGTTATCTGAATCGTTACTGTTCGGATTAAATCCACGTCCCTGCTCGAATGCATCACTCAAGCCATCGCCATCGGTATCCACGTAGGTGGCTGAGGCGTCCGATGGATCCGAGCTTGATAACACCTCAGCTCCATCTGATCGTCCATCACCGTCTGAGTCCGAGAGGTTGGGATTTGTACCCCTTTTGGTCTCATCCTCATTGAGGAGGCCATCCATATCCTGATCGAGTTGTCGGATTCTCGACTCAAGTTGCCCCCTCTCCGCATCACTCGGTACGGAAGACGCGTCGTTTGCGTCGGAACCTGAGCTCTCCTCACGAGCGTCGGAGAATCCATCCCCATCACTATCCTCCCATTCGCCCGCTGCAGAGCTGGAACCATCAAATGCCTTCCCTAACCAATTTCCGCTACCCTGTGGAGAGCTGGCACCCCCAGCTGCGCGGGGAGCCGTGTCATCATCGCTCTCCTTGTCTCCTAACACAGAGAGCTCCTCAAGCAGCCCTGTATCTCCAACGTCCAACGGGCTCGATTCGTCGGCACTGACATCCTCGGTAGCTGTTGCACTAGCCGTCGCGGCTACCGTTCCGGTGGCGTTAGCTGTGATGGTAGGGGTCCCCGTTTCGGTAGTGGTCGGAGCGTTGGTATTAATGGACGTTTGCGCACCCACCGCATAGTCTTCCTGACATCCCTTGGTGCCCGTTACTGCTACCGCAATTGAAACTAACGCGATCGCTCCAGCGACCTTCTCCAACACAGACTTATCCGTCATACCTGTCTCCAAGAGAGAGAAACGTATCAACTCTCGTACTTCAAGAGAGTAGCCCGAGAATCGCGTTCTAAAAAGGGGGTTTAATACTGACGATTGGTCGACTCTAGTGGCTTATAGTCGAGGAGGATGAGGCAACCGAGGCTATATATCCCACAAGGGTCTCAACATCGTCGGGATTATCGCTCTTCGTAAAGTACCCAACCGCACCGTAGGATTGTGCAGTTTCGGGAAGCTCCGGAATCCGAGCTTCGCTAACTGCGACTACAGAGGCTCCCTTGGCACTCATCTCGCGAATCAGGTTGAGGGCATCAGAGAGAAGGTGCACATCCACTAGAACCACCGACGGATTCCAGGATGCCATGACGGAATGAGCCTCCTCTTTATCCAGCGCGAGCTTGCACTCCATGATGAATTGGGAGCTGTACATGTCAACGAATGCCCGTATCTGGTCGAAATGTTCGGAATGATCGTCGACCACAAGGAGCTTAACCTCCTTGCGTACGCCGCCCTCCACCATTTCTCCTCCAGGAATCATTCGCATCGCCGATAGCGCGTGCCGCCCTCTCACATGGGGGAACTATCTCCCCTCTAGCTATAGAGTTCGGAATAACCCCTGCTTTGATAAAGCAAAAAATGGCCTATGGGCGATCTATCGCGAAAAAAATACACCTAACCTGCATATTATAGTTGTCGATTCTATCCTTTTTCCATATAGTACGCCCATAGACAGCTTTTGAAAGGACCCTCATGAAAGCTAAAACGCGCAAACCCATAGGAGAGGACGCATCGTCGTTCCAATCCAGCACCCTAGCCCCAGTTCAACGCCAAACCCTTGAATTCTTGAGGAAATTCCTCGCGGAAAAGGGCTACGCCCCCTCCCTCAAGGACATTGCGGAGTTTATTGGGGTTAAATCCGCTTCCACTGCTCACTTCCACTTAGAGAGATTGGAGCAAAAAGGGTTCATCCGACGTGGTGTGGATGGAATGTTGGAGCTTCTTGACCGAGTCACCCCCGAACTTGGACCCACGGCGGTGCCCCTAGTCGGAGTCATCGCCGCGGGACGTCCGATTGAAGCGGTTGAGCAAGCTGCGACGATCGACATTCCACCGAGCATGATCGACGGTCGCGGAGAGGTCTACTGCCTTGAGGTGAGTGGGAACTCGATGATCGACGAGCACATCTGCGACCGCGACATCGTGGTCATCAAGAAACAAGAGAATGCTGAGGATGGACAGATAGTCGTTGCACTCCTTGATGATGGTAGCGCAACTCTGAAACGATATCGCCGATTAAAGAACGGTTCGGTAATGCTCATCCCGGCGAACCCAACGATGCAACCGATAACGGTCGACAAAGTTACGATACAGGGTCGACTGATCGGAGTAATTCGAGAGCTGCACTAAGAGTTTGGTTTGATTTTCTCTCTTTAGCATACCGATGTTTTAGGGCATGGTACGGGGGAGAGCGAGCAAGGGCCTAACAATAAATAACTATTACGATTTAACCGAGTAAGAGGAGATATAGTATGGAACTTTACGATCGAGACGGTGAGACAGGCGGAGAGAAAGGCAAAGCTCTCTCAACGGCGATTTCCCAGCTTGAGAAGAAATACGGCAAGGGCGCGATCATGAGCCTTGAGTCTAATGAGGGCGAGGTAATGGAGAGCTATTCGACGGGAAGCCTCTCCCTCGATTTAGCACTCGGCATCGGAGGAATTCCGAAAGGTCGTATCTGTGAAATTTATGGCCCGGAATCGTCAGGAAAGACCACCCTTGCATTGAGCACCACAGCGGAGGTTCAGAGAGCAGGTGGAACGGTGGTCTACATCGATGCGGAGCACGCTCTCGATGTCAACTACGCTAAGCGCCTTGGAGTAGATACGTCCAAGCTTCTCGTCAGCCAGCCCGATTGTGGAGAGCAGGCTCTCGAGATCGCAGAGGCACTCGTGTCCTCTAATTCAGTTGACCTTGTTGTCATCGACTCCGTGGCGGCACTCGTACCACGAGCCGAGATAGAAGGTGAGATGGGTGATCAACAACCAGGTTTGCAAGCTCGCCTCATGAGCAAAGCGCTTCGGAAGCTCACCGCCATTACCGCGAAATCAAACACAACGATCATCTTCATCAACCAAATTCGTATGAAGATCGGAGTTATGTTTGGAAGTCCCGAAACAACGACCGGAGGAAATGCTCTGAAGTTCTACGCCTCGGTTCGCTTGGACGTTCGCCGTATCGGACAGATTAAGGACTCTAACGATGTAACCGGTAACCGAGTAAAGGTGAAGGTTGTGAAGAACAAGGTTGCCGCGCCGTTCCGCGAGGCTGAGTTCGATATCATCTTCAACGAGGGTGTAAGCTTACTCGGAGAGATCATCGATATCGGTAGCGAGAAGGGTATCATCGATAAGGCTGGCGCATGGTTCAGCTACAAGGGTGAGCGAATTGGCCAGGGGCGTGAGGGAGCGAAGCAGTTCCTTCGGGAAAACCCAGAGATGGCTAAGGAGATCCGTGGCCTCATTTTGGACTCGTACGGAATTGGGAACGCCCCCCGTCAATTGGGAGATGCAACCAATGAGGACCTTGCAGCCCCCGAGAAGTCCGCAAAGAGTAAGAAAAAAGCAGTTGCAAATGGGTAGTTCGTTCGCACTCTTACATCGGAGTGCGAACCTATAAACCTCTTCTTAATCTTTTCTCCTGTGCGCCCCGGTTCCAATAGCGCGAGACCTCCAGAATATGAGAAGGTCACGAGCGATAGGGACCGGGGCGCAATTTTTTAGAACCGCCATACTCTCTTGGTTGAGTTACCTCCCCATCCCATGAAACAATGAGGGAACCTGCTCTCTCATGTGGTCCTGACTCAGGTGCATGGCAGAGTTGGTAACGTCGTGTCTCATCGAGGGTTACCATGTTTCTAAGAGCCTCGGGCCTCATCTACGAGCGCCTATACCTTATTACCCTTGGCGCAACCTGCCGGTATGCTGTCGTAGCCGGCGATGGGGGCATCGCCCTCAGTGATCCCGGAGCTTCCATCCATGTTGGAGCGCTGCAAGAGCGCTTCTCCCGGCTGCAGCTCTCGTTCCCCGACATACGGAAGGTCTTCATAACGCATCTCGATGCTGATCGAGTGGCGGGAATCCCCCTTCTGCGGCGCCTGATCCCGAACTTGATTGTGTATGGAACTGCGGCGATGCATACGCAGCTGTCCGATCCATCATTCGTCCGAAACCTCTACGACCACGACCAGCGAATCTGCTCTCTCCTTCCCTCCCCTTCACGTACAGCGACGCTCACATTTGAGGAATTCGCTAGAGGACTCACCATCGATAAACATCTCGTCGAGAACGATTCGATCTTCCTGGACGAGGACATCACTATTCGAAGTGTGTCAACGCCCGGACACCGACCGCACTCGACGGCGTATCTGGTGGTCCCGCATGAGTTCGCGATCGTTGACGAGACCTTCGGGTATTTTCAAGGACGAAACCTCGCTGCTCCCGGTGGTGATACGAACGTGCGAGAGGCCCTCGCCTCTATTCGAAAGTTTACGAATATCCAGATCAACGGATTAGGATTTAGCTACGGGGGCGCCGTGACGGGAGCCCTCACGAAACGCCATCTTCTCGCTATCCCCCAAAATACTGAGGACCTGATCAACGAAGTAGCGAAAGCCCGAAAAGCAGGGTTTTCAGAGAGTGAGATTGAGGAGCAGGTTCGGGCAGCCTTCTATACATCAAGCTTCCACGACCACTGCCACCTTGAGAGCCTCAACGGGTCCTTCAGAGCGGTTATGGCGCAGCTCGCTAGAGCTACCAATTAAGTTTCACATACACGAGAGCGTGATCAGAGGCTGATTTGGGGGCGTAGACCACACCAGAGTCGTATTCTCCCTCGCTGTACGCGCTCTTCCACGCAAACGGTAAAGACTCCGCGGGCATCAAGATATCATCCAGCCAAGAATACTCCCCCTCGAAGCTAAAGGTACCGGGAAGGGAATGTACCCTTTCGTTTCGCGCAAACACACTAAAGAGTCGTTGCGGTAGATTGGTTCCGGTCTTACAGATAGGTACGCCACGTTTACTCAACCGACATGCGCCGTCGGTGCGAAACTGCTGCAACACGAGGGACCCCTCAAGTATTCGGGCACTCGCGACATCGTAATTTCCATTGCGATCACCCATCACGAGCAACAACGAATCGGACGATGCGAACGCCTGCTTGTGTCGATGGTCGATAATCCGTCGCAGAGCTTCAGCCATCTCCATACGATAGGTCTCCCACTCCAACCCGGTAGGATCCGACGCCGCGCCTCGCTTTGATTTAAAATGGAGGTTCACGAGCGAGATAGTCTTAAGCTCCTGGTCGTTTCGAGAGGGCACCGAGATCTGAAGCTCCATGGGAGTCCTCAGAAAGAGCCTTGGACGCTGTTTCTCAGCAAGCTTTGGGAGCTCGACCTTAGCATATGAGGTAGCATTAAGAATCGAAGCTCGGTCATTCGCGACCAGAAACCCGAGCGTCATGCCGCCCTCGCCGGGTGGTGCGACCCTGCTAGAAAACACCCGGTTATCTTTCTTCCCAAGCGCCACCGCGAGTTCATCTAGTGCGGTTTTCGCGTCCGCTTCTTTCTCCCCCATCACCTCTTGTAGCGCGATGACATCGCAATTAACTGCATCAAATCTTTCAACGAGCGCCGCTATCTTCTCAGCGTGTTCCTGTCGAGTGTAAGCCGGATTACGAACCTTGAGGGTGTTGAACGTTCCGTACATCTTTAAATTTTGGGAGCAGGCGGTGAGATCGCTCGGACCTCGGGGGTCTTCTCCAGCAAGTGGGGTGCGCCTCACTTTGGGTTTCTGAGGCGCAGGCTCTGCCTGAGCAGCTTCACCGCTCGAATCCTTTGCAGACTCCTCAGCGTTGACCAGAGAGAAACAAGACACGACCAACGAGGTGAGGGTGAGTGAAAACACCACCCTCGATCGAAAGATTACATCGGTTATACCGCGCATGACCGTACCCTCCAGGAACTTCGTTGTTGCTTGCTCTGCGTATCGAAAACGGACTCCAGGGGTTGCCGAGTATCGAGTGCCCCTTGTATCCGCATCAGCGCATATCGACCTATCAAAACCGCATCGACTATGTCTTGATGCTTCTTCAGCTCGTCACCTGTGACCTCCAACCCGAGCCGCTGCAGCGCTGGCGCATAGAGGTATTGAACCGTCCTCACTGCCGCTGCCTTGACCTCTGAGCGCGCAAGCTGTTTCCCCTTTAACCCCATGACCTCAAATTGGACTGAGCGCGGATTGACTCGACCGGGCACAACCACACCGCGGCTGCGGCCAGCGGATTCAAAGAGCCCCCTCACCTGTTCAACCTTGATGGCGTTGTGAGGGTCCTTCATCGTTGTGGGAGCCTCGCACACCAATACGTCCAGATCCCCCAAGGAGAGGTTGGTCAGCACCTTTGCGATGGAACCTTGGAGACGCTCCAGTCGAGTAGCCAACGGAAGAGAGGGAGGAGCCGCTTTGATCTTTCCAACGGCGAGCACCTCACCCTGGGGAACGGAGAGGAGCGCCCATCCAGAACAGGTCAGACTCGGGTCAACAGCCATGAGGTATCGCAAACCGGACATAGGGTGCATGATACGACCTTTGTCGGCCAACCCGCTATATACTCTCTTAGTATAATCAACATGATGGCCTATTTTCCGTGAGTCGTCCTCGTTCCTTCGGCAACCCCAAACAAGTCGGCTCTCCCTGGGTGGACAGCCCCTAGAGCGGCTGGTATAAAGCCCCGTCGGGTTGAGGGTCGAAGCGCTTATTGCCGCGTCCCAAGACCGGTAGGTGGTGGAGTTCAACTAAGCCCCACTTGGTATTACACTTTTTCTGTTGGCCGCTCGCAGTAGTTTCACAGCTCGGCTCTTCAGATTCCTTCCCACGCGGAGAAAACGATGGAACACGAAGTTCTAACTGACCTGTTTGCGAAGATGCTGCGCATCCGTCGCTTCGAGGAGGAGGCTGCACGCCTCTACACCGAGAAGAAGATCGGCGGATTCTTACACCTCTACATTGGACAAGAGGCCGTCGCAGTCGGAACGATCTCTGTACTAAAGGATACCGATTACATCATGACCGGATACCGATGCCACGGACACTACCTGGCTCGTGGCGGATCAGCCCGCGCTGGAATGGCCGAGCTCATGGGTAAAGAGACCGGCTGCGCTAAGGGGCGCGGAGGCTCAATGCACTTTTACGACGCCGAGCGTCGCTTCATGGGCGGTTGGGGAATCGTTGGTGGACAGGTGCCGGTCGCTGCTGGCCTCGCGTTCGCAGAGAAGTACAAAGGGGAGGACAACATCGCTGTGTGCTACCTCGGAGACGGCGCGATCAACATCGGCGCCTTCCACGAGGGTATGGCCCTCTCCGCATTGTGGGACATCCCCGTCATCTTCGTTATCGAGAACAACCAATTCGCGATGGGAACGCCGCTAGAGCGAACAGCACCAACGGACGATCTCTCTATCCGAGCGCTTGCCTATCCGATGGCTCGCGAAACCGTCGATGGGCACGATATCTACGCCGTTCGCGCGACGATGCACGCAGCAGCGAAACGCGCCCGTGAGCAAAACCTTCCAACCCTTATCGAAGCGAAGACCTACCGCTACCGTGGTCACTCCATGGCGGATCCGGGTAAGTACCGCACTGCGGCAGATGTGGACGTTTGGAAGTCTCGAGATCCGATCAAGGTTCTCGGAGAAACCATGGACGCCCAAGGTATGAAGGATCTTCGCATCCGAATCGAGAACGAGATCGAGGAAGAGATCCAAGATGCCGTTCGCTTCGCCGAAGAGTCCCCGTTCCCTGCACCAGAAACAGCAATGGATTACACCTATGTCTAATGCCATGTTAAACGATAGTTCAGCTCAGTCAGCAGTTCGTGAGATTCAGATTCGAGACGCCCTTCAAGAGGCGATGACGGAAGAGATGCTCCGCGATGAGCGGGTATTCCTCGTCGGCGAGGAGGTAGGAAACTACAACGGAGCGTACAAGTGCTCCAAAGGTATGCTCGATCAATTCGGACCCAAGCGCGTTATCGACGCCCCTATTGCTGAGACCGGCTTCACCGGAATCGGCATCGGAGCAGCGATGGCGGGACTTCGTCCGATCGTTGAGTTCATGACTTTTAACTTCTCGCTGTGCGCGATCGACCAAATCCTCAACACCGCGGCAAAAGCGCGCCTGATGTCGGGTGGTCAGCTCTCCTGCCCGATCGTGTTTCGAGGAGCGGGCGGCGCAGCGTTTCAATTAGGCGCTCAGCACGCCAACTCGTTTGAGCAGTTCTACGCCTACACTCCTGGTCTCATCGTAGTAGCGCCAGCTACTCCCTACGACATGAAGGGACTGCTGAAGAGCTCGATCCGAGACGACAATCCGGTGTGTTTCTTTGAGTCCGAGCTCACCTACGGCAAGCGTGGTCCAGTTCCAACCGAGGAGTACCTCGTTCCGATCGGCAAGGCCGACATCAAGCGGGAGGGGACAGATGTTACGCTCGTTACGTGGTCGAAGAACCTCTTCCAAACCCTCGATGCTGCGGAAGCACTTGCGAAGGAAGGTATCTCGGCTGAGGTCGTTGATCTTCGAACCCTCCGTCCGCTCGATACAGAGACCTTATTCACCTCGGTCGCCAAGACTCACCGATGCGTTGTCGTCCAAGAGCAACACCAGGTTGCAAGCTACGGAGCATTCCTCGGACACCTCATCACCCGTGAGATCTTCGACGAGCTCGACGCCCCGGTAGGATTGGTCTCGACCCTTGAGGCTCCGATGCCGTACTCGAAAGCGCTTGAGGTTGTTCTCCTTCCAAGTGTTGAGAGAATCTGTCAGGAAGTGCGCGCTATCTGCGGATAAACCCACAACCTACCAAAAGTTCGAGGCGCTGATCATGCCGGTTATTCCCTTCAAAGAGAAAACCCCGGAGGTCAGCGCCTCAGCTTTTGTGGCGCCGGACGCGTGGATCATCGGAGACACCACCATCGGCGACAACGTTTCGATCTTTTTCAACGCCGTGCTTCGTGGTGACATCCAAGCTATCAAGGTAGGGCGCGGAACTAACCTGCAGGAACACACCCTCGTACACACAAGCCACGGAATGTCCCCTGCCCTCATCGGCGAAGATGTCACCGTCGGACACCGAGCTATCATCCACGGATGTTCGATCGGCGATCGGTGTCTGATCGGAATGGGAGCGACCGTTCTCGATAACGCAGAGATCGGCGAGGAGTGCATCATCGGTGCGCATACCCTCGTTCCCAAAGGGATGAAGATTCCACCTCGAAGTTTAGTGATTGGCACGCCGGCGAAAGTTATGCGTTCTCTTACGGAGGATGAGATCAAGAGCCTCACCGACTCTGCGCGTGGATATCAAACACTCGGCGCGACGTATGGTTCCCTATTCTCTCGGCTTCGGACTTAGAGATTATAACAACCTCCGCATCATCCCGGTATCTAGTGGGGAGCACCAGAGGTATCTACTTGTGTGGAAGATACACGAGCCCCATCAAGCTGACAGCCCATTTTTTGACACAGCAAAACACTCACAAGTTCCACCAGTATAATCAATACAACCGACTAAAGAAGCATAGTGTTAATCGCTGTGTTACGATCGGCTCTGAGGACCGTGAAATAAAAGCGTCGAGTACTCGCTCGAACGAGAGACGACAAGCTCCGGGGACATCGGTGAATTTCAAGGAAGAGACGTATACTAACGGAGACTTGAGAAACGAAGACCAGAAGACTCAAGCGGGACGCCTCAAACTTCAGACTGAGAACTGAAATCATATGCCTCGTATAAAAGTGATAAGTCGCTATGTGCGCGGAAGTAGTACGGGGTCCTGAATATGGGTAGCACCTTACTCACAAGTCAGCGTTCCTTGTTTCATGGCCAATTCCGACTTATCTCTAGTGCGCGTCCATCATAACTTCCCGGAAAAGAGGAGACCCAGATTCGCCCCCTACCGGCTCAAGGGGTCGCACCGCGAGAGCCTCGCTTGCCTTAGGTAGCGCCGCACGCAGATCTTCCATGTGAAGCTCCCTTCCCAATCGACCGACATACTTGAAGAACATCTCGAAATTGAAGCTCCCTCGTATAGACTGAAACGCGGTACCGAGCACAGCCGGTCGAAAGCCACTCAGATCGACACTTTGATGGCTGCTACATGCCTCGAAGGAGGGCGTGATGAGACCTGATAAAGAGTCCGCTGAGGTGCTTCGCCATCCAGCGTTCAACCTGACCGACGGGCTCTGGCTTTCCACCATCGCCGAACGTGCGGCCTTGATCTCGGCGAGGTCCTCTTCCAGCCATTGCTGGGTCCCTGCATCCATACTGTTCCAAACCCGCTGCGTAACGCTTTCGGCTCGGGCAAGGTCACGCTCCGCTATCATAAGAATCGCCGGTACTCGCACGTGGGGTAAAACACATTCCAGTGCGAGCTCCTCAAGCATCCGAGTACTCGATGACGAATTCACGCTCTGCAGCAAGGGCAAGACCTCTTCTTGTGGCCAATCATCCACTGATCGACTGAGGACAAGCGCAACAAGTAGTGGCAGCAAGCTATCATCAAGACGAGATATCGCTCTCGCCGCCTCAAATCCGTATGACTGATTCGGGAACGCTCCGATCATGCTACCCAGGTACGAGGCAAGATTGGTATCGGTTACATACTTCTCGTACGCTTCATGTGAAAAGGCCCCATCGGCTAGCAGCGGCTCTCCTTGTGACCACTCACTCATGCGCCTAATAGAAAAGATATTAGAACCCCCTGGCTCCTGATTTTCAGATGCCAGTGGTCGAATGGCATCACTTGGGCGCCCTACCTGGTACAGCCCAACTATCTCCCCCTCAAACTTCAAACTAAGTAATCATACGGATTCGGCTATCTTTTTAAGAACGAGTTCAGCCCAAGAAATTGTTGTTTCGCCAAGAGGAACGAGTTTACCCCATGAAGACTCGCAAATAGTTGATTTACAGAATTCTAGAGATACACCAATCCCTTAAACTCTTCAGCTTTATCAGATAGTGGATCTTAGAAAGCGTTACACAATCGCGGTATGGGAGGTTTAAAACACCCTGGGGGCCAAGGGACGTCGGTGTATCCCTGTTTCATGAGGAGATAGCATTCCTTGCACTTACGGATGAAGCTGTGGAACGTCTCCAGGAATGCCAACCTAAGCTCCTTGCAAGAGGCGAACATGAAGATCTTTCGGCTCTTCTTTTTGGGAACGTAGACATCTGTTACGACGAA
>JBEGVS010000018.1:0-13252 GCA_041178185.1 Pseudomonadota bacterium | reverse complement strand
ACTGGCCTCGTTGCATTTGGCTTTATATGCCTCTTTGTCGTTATTACCTTCATCGACCTCGACTACATGATCATCCCAGATGTGATCACCTATCCGGCCACCTTCGTTGGTCTCGCTATAGGTGTTATCAATCGATACGCTCCGACAAAGGTGCTCACCTATCCCTTCGTCTCGAATCCTCTCGAATCGCTCTTAGGCCTTCTGATGGGTCCCGGCCTCTTACTGGCCGTGTGGTGGCTCTATTTTAAAATTAGAAAGCGAGAGGGACTCGGACTTGGCGATGTGAAACTGCTCGCCCTTACCGGTGCTACCTTTGGAATGGAGTGCGCCTGGTTCACGATATTTTTCGGCTCCATTTTAGGCTCAATCACGGGCATCGGCATGCTGCTCGCACGCAGAGGATCGTATACGAGCTACTTTCCCTTCGGTCCCTACCTGGCGGTCGCGGCGGTCGGCTACATCTTTGACCTTCACGTTCTGATCGCGCACCTCCTCAATCCGACGATGTCGATTACTTGGTGGATAACTACACAGCTATGATTTCAACTTCTACAGTCAGTTCAGTTCCACTGCATATCCTCATCATCGATGATGACAAGGAGGTTCGTTCGTCACTTCAAGCTGTGCTTGAAACCTTTGGTTATTCAACTCATACCGCCGCAACGGGCGAGGAAGGCCTTCATGCAATTGAGCATAATTCCTATGATCTCGTGCTGTGTGATCTTCGAATGCCCGGAATGTCGGGCTTAGATGTTCTTAAACATAAAGCGTCAGCTGTTCCACTGATCCTCATGACCGCCTACGGCAATGCTGAGATCGCAACGCAAGCAGCTCACGCGGGAGCGTTCGACTACATATCCAAACCTATCAACCCAGATGACCTCCTCTTTATCTTACGTAAGTTTGAGGATTTCGAGCGTCTTAAACGTGAGAACGAGGCGCTCAAAGCCAATCTCTCAGAGAAGTACTCTTTTAAAAATATCGTTGCGCAGAGCGCGAGCTTCAAAGAGGTATTCGAAACCATCAAACGACTCTCTCCGTTTAACACCACGGTGATGATCACCGGAGAGTCAGGAACGGGTAAGGAGCTCCTCGCGCGTGCGCTTCATGAGAGCTCACCTCGTCGAGGCAAGCCGTTCATCGCCATCAACTGCGGAGCTATTCCAGAAAACTTGATGGAGTCCGAACTCTTCGGCCACAAAAAGGGCGCGTTCACCGATGCGAGCAGGGACAAAAAAGGCCTCTTTGAAGAGGCGAGCGGTGGAACCCTCTTTCTTGATGAGGTGGGAGAACTACCGCTACACCTTCAGGTTAAATTACTGAGAGCGCTTCAAGAACAAACGATTCGTCGCGTTGGTGACGAGCAGAGCATACCGATCGACGTACGCCTTGTATCTGCTACCCTCCGCAACCTTGAGAACGATGCACGAGAGGGGCGTTTTCGCGAGGACCTCCTCTATCGACTCAATGTAGTCTCTATTCACCTCTCCCCGCTGAGGGAGCGTGTGGAAGATATCTCCCTCCTTATCGAGCACTTTTTACAAAAGCATTCGAAGCGCCTCGGGATACCTGTGAAGAAGATCGGGCCCGAAGCGATGAAGGTGCTGCTTGAGTACGAATGGCGCGGAAATGCACGGGAGTTGGAGAACTGCATGGAGCGCTCACTGGTCCTCTCTCAAGGTGACGAGATCGACCTCGAGTCCTTACCGGCGCAGATCGCTCGTGCGCACTCCAAGCGACTTCAGCAAACGGCGAGCCCACAAGAGCAGGACGACAACCTTTCCATCAAACAGAAGACTGCGGCCCTTGAGATCGATCTCATTCAGCGAGCGCTGGCGAAGACGGGGGGCAATCGAACACATGCAGCAAAGATCCTCGAGATCAGCCATCGCGCTCTCCTCTATAAGTTAAAGGAATACGGTCTTTCCGGAGCCGACGCTGGACCCAAAGGGAGCTGAACGCTCTTGTAGGATATAGCCATCATTTATCTGGAGGCGGGGTGGCCAGGGGCTCGCGGTTTTGGCTAACTCCTTGTTTGTGGAAAACCTGTGGAAAACTCCTATCCCATGGGGGCCCAAACACCCCCAAAACGACCAAAAAAATTTTAAAAATTTTACATTTTTTCTGCCGCCGTAAGCACCTTTTTCATCATTTAACCGATTAATATAATTGAACTTATCGCTAAGTCTTGGCATTTGGTGGAAAGCACCAGAGTGCCTTAATCTAGGTATATGCTTTCACAACGAACAGTCGAGCAACTGATCCCTATTCTAAAGAAGGACGCTCGTCGTGCACTCAAGATGAGGGTCCGTGGTTTTGTACATCCCTACTACTGCGCGTTTTTGTTGAAGGATGTCCACTGGTTTAACACTTGGGCGAGCAGTGGATCCACATGTCGATCGCAGACGGATCGTTCGCGCACCGTCAACTGTGACCTACGCGTTGGCTCGTATGATTACGACCAAGTCCTCGACGGTGGCCTCCGTGAGATGGACGAAGATCTTGAGTCACTATCGCACTCAAACGTTCCGATTGATGACAACAATTTCGATGGGTTGCGCATCACGGTGTGGAAACTGTTGGAGAGCAAATTCAGAGAAGCTCTTACCGAGTACAACACCAAGGAAGCGAGTCGTATCTCTACTCGCGATCCCAACAACGGTCTTCCCTCCTTCACAAAAGCGAAGAGAGCGTCGTATCGACACCTCTCTCGCATGGATGCGGTTGACCATGAAGCGTGGAATAAATTCTGCAAAAGAGCCTCGCTGTGGATGTCGACGCTGCCGCGTCTCTCGGGCAGTTGGGTTGAGTTCGACGCGTCACAGGAGACCCGTATCTTCGTTAACACCGAGGGGAGCGTTATAGCGCAGAACTCTCAAGTTTTTTCTCTATCCGCAAATTTCCACAAACTCACCAAGGAGGGCTCACGACTCGAGCAGGAGCTCGTTATCAACTGCGGCTCTCTTGCAGAGCTCCCGGACTTCGCGGAGTTTAAAAAGCTAGCGCTCGAGAAGTACGAAAAACTGATGCGCATCTCGCGCGCCAAGAAGATTCACGCCTTTTCAGGTCCGGTGCTACTTCACCCTGGTCCCGCTGGACTCCTCTTCCACGAGGCTGTCGGTCACCGGCTTGAGGGCAGTAGGTTGCTCTCGATGGGGGAGGGACAAACGTTCCGGGGACAGGAAGAGAAACAGGTCCTCAAGGTGCCGATCACCGTGCGAGACAACCCGAACCTCAAGGAGTTTCTGGGACAGCGGTGCATCGGATCGTACGCCTACGACGATGAAGGGGTGAAGGCCTCCGATACCGTCCTGATCGAAGATGGAATTTTAAAGAACTACCTGACAACACGCTCCGCTATCGCTAAGGGGAAGTACCAATCAAATGGGCATGCTCGAACACGCTCGAATCAACGGCCGATTAGTCGTATGGCCGTGACGATCGTCGAGGGCAAGAACGGACTCCCGATCGACCTACTCAAAAACCGACTCGTCCAAGAGGTCAAACGTCAAAAGAAACCCTTCGGAATGATCGTCTACGAAACATCAGGGGGCGAAACGGACACCACCAATTACGACTTTCAGGCGTTCTCGGGAGACATATCGTACGCCACCCTCGTGTATCCCAACGGGCGCGAGGTTCCCGTGCGGGGGGTTAACTTCGTGGGGACTCCGCTCCAGTCACTCAACAACATCATCGCTATGGGCGACACCCCGGTGGTGGATAACGGATTCTGTGGCGCTGAATCGGGACTCCTGCCGATAACCACGATCTCCCCGGCAGCGTTAATCAGTAACCTAGAGCTTCAGGGGAAGGACGAAGAACTTGTGACACCAAGTATCTTGCAGCGCCCAAAGAGCCTGCACCGAAAGCGTAAACGAACTAAACAACGCCGTAAGAAGCGGACTAGGTAGGGAACGCACACCTACAAACACGGTTAGTATTTCTGCTTTAAAATCCTCTCTCGTGCCGCACCTATCGACCCACAAGGTTCATCCTAACCAATACGTTAGGAGTAGGTATGTCCAGTGGTACGTTTGAACCCCGTCTGAACCGTCGAACGGTGACGATGGATGACACAAAGGTTTTAAAGGAGGTCGTTCAGCAGTCGACGCTCCAACCTATTACTCCAACTCGGACCGAGCAGATATACGTACCTAATCCCCAACCAACTCCAAAGGCTCAAGGGTACGCGGCCCTCACAGCCCAACAGATGCAGAATCTCTCACGCGGGACCAATGGTAGCGCGGGAACAGTCCCCTCTTCGAGCGCAGTTTCTACCCCGACCTTTCAGCCAGAGCCGCCGTCTCAGCAACGTGTTGAGCAGACGAATCTCAAGCCACTCCTTCCTGCCCAGCCACCCGTGGTAGCCCAGGAAGGGTGTACGGTTCTCGTGATCAATGCCAGCCAGAGCATGGCGCACGAGATAACCCTCGAACTTTCTCGTACCCTCCCCGGCTCAACCATTCTTTTCGCGCCAACTCTCAGTCTCGCGCTATGGATCTTAAAGCGCCGACAGATAAACCTCATCCTTTCGAGCGCCATCCTTCCCGACGGCGCCCTCGGTACGCTGCACCAGTTTATCGAAATGATGTCGCCTCCACCGGAACTCGTTGTGATTAGCGACCTTCACTCCACTCGAGCAGAACTTGGATCACATCCGGGATATCGCTTTGTGGAGCTTCGTAGGGTATCGACCCGACAAGGAGATGAGCGTCAGGTGATACAGAGCCGCATCTCTGAGCTTGGAGCTAATATTCGAAACGACCTGAACAATCCGTTGCAAGAGATCGTTGCGATGGCATTCGTAGCTCACTCCAGCCAAGGTCTCTCCCCGATGGCGGAAGAGGCGCTCTCGGCAATTCAACGAGCGGCTGGCAATATGGCCGACGTCGTGAATATGCTCGAGGACAAGATTCGTGTGGTTGTGTCAGAATCATCTGCCGCGTAACGACGCACGTGGCGTTTACTCGTTTGCAAAGAGTGTGTTCGTGGTTATCCTTTCGATCTATGGGTCGAACGAGCACTAATTCTGCACACGGAGGAATCCACGAATGGATGCCTTACGCCCTAGTCGCCGTAGCGGTGACCATCCTTCTCGCGCTCTATCCCCTTAAACCCGGTTCATTCGGAACCCTCGATTTTGTGCAGTATTGGTCAGCCTGGCACCTGATGCTTCAGGGTAAAAGCCCGTACGATCCTGCCCCTCTCTCAACTCTTCAAGCTACCCTCACATACAGCAGCGTAGATGTCATTTACTCTTGGAATCCGCCGTGGACCTTTACCTTACTTGCGCCGGTCCTGGCACCTTCCTTTATGGTGAGCGCTACCATATGGTGTATCTTTCAAGTAGCAGCTCTTCTCTTTATCGCGGCGAAAACCCCTACAGCTCTCAACATTCCAGGCCTCAGGCCGATATCGGGCATCCTTGCAACGCTGGCATTTCTTCCAGCGCTCTACTCAATTCGATTCGGTCAGCTCGGAATATATTTTGCGCTTTCCATCACCTGCTTCTTACTAGCCGTTCGCCATCGCAGGTTTTTGCTGGCCGGTCTAGCGCTCCTTCCGCTAACCGCCAAGCCGCACCTCTTCGTTTTGTGTATCATCCCAGGCATCCTTTGGTTGACGCAAATTCCCCGCGAATCTTCGAGGAGGTTCCTTGCAGGGGCGATCGGAGGAGCGCTGCTCCTGGCGGCTATAACCCTTGCGATCGAGCCCCGCTCTTTCACCTGGTGGATCGAATCGATGACGACCGGCGTGAGCGCCTCAACCGGAGTAGTTCCGTATCAAAACTGGATGACACACACTACCGTCACGGCCATTCGACTCCTTGCTATCTCCACAACAGGTAACAATCCGAGCTGGCCCCTTTTTCTGGTGACTACGGTAGCTTTTGTGCTAACGGCGATATATTTTTTGTGGCGCAGGCCGCGCATCGAATGGAGCACGATCCTTCCTCCTATGTTGTGCCTCTCCCTAGCAACCTCAAGCTACGGATGGGTATTCGATCAAGCCGTCCTCCTCCCATGCCACTATCTCCTCCTTGCTCAAGCCTCTTCGCGAACGGGAGGTATCGCCAGTCGTTGCGTCTTCCTTATCGCCGTCAGCACGCAGGTAATCTCCCTTCTGCTCACGGCGAGCTCGTTAATGATTTTTCACTTTTTCTTTTTACTGCCGTGGATCTATCTGGTTCTCCTGCTCGTGGTGGGGCGAAACAGAGATACCTCAATCGGGCTATCAGCATCGCAGAGCCACTGAGTACTGGAAAAGCTGAGCAGTAGAGAACCTGAGCGCTGCGCAACGCGGGATGCGAATTCAAGCTAGGACGCTACGCCGCCTGCTCGCGCGAGGCCTCAACAGCCTGTAAATTCGCCTGTAGCTCGGTCGTGCCCTGATACGTACTCACCTCTGGGCGAAAGACGATATCGACATAGGAGTTAGGTGTCAGCGCGGGATGCGAGGTCTGACGCCACATAACACCGGAGATAAATCTCTTGCCATCACTGAGAAGGGTCTTCAGGTGCGCACCTTTGATGTCCCGCACCTCAACCACTCGCAAATGGCGAATGAGCACATGTGGGTTGGGATTTCCGACTCCGAACGGCGCAAGATTTTTGAGCTCAGAAACCAGCGGTATCGTGATCTCTGATAGTTCTACCTCGGTATCTGCGTCTACGAAGGGAACCGTTTCGATATCTTTGAGGCGCCGTTCACACTCTTCGTTAAAGGCTTTCTTGAACTTGAGAAGGTCTTGCTCCTTAACCGAGAAACCACCCGCTCCCGTGTGTCCGCCATACTTGATAAGGTGCTCGCTACATGCAGCGAGGGCTTCGACAACGCTAAATCCCTTTATGCCACGCACCGATCCTTTGAAGACCCCCGGCACGTCCATTCCCATGACCGCCGCCGGTCGATAAAAGTGCTCGACAAGACGTTGCGCGACGATGCCGATAACGCCTGTGTGGAACTCCTGATTCCAGGCGACAAGACCCCAGCGATGCTCAGTATCCTTCTCAATTTGAGCTATCGCCTCAGCTTTGACGGAGTTCTCAATGTCCTGGCGCTGAACGTTGAGCTCATTTAACTGGCGGGCAAGCTTCTCGGCCTTACCGGTATCGTTAGTGGTAAGAAGCTCTACCACAAGCTCACCGTGCACGATCCGACCAGCAGCGTTGAGACGGGGACCGATACCGAAGGACACGTCGGTGCAGCCAACGGCTCCCCGGATACCGATGACGTTTCGCAGGGCTCGCAATCCAGCTCGATGGGTATCTGAGAGCCTCTCTAGTCCACGCTTGGCGATAACTCGATTCATGCCGACTAAGGGCACCATGTCGCAGATCGTTCCGAGACATGCGAGATCGAGTGATTGCCGGGGATCTATCGTCTCAAGTCCAAATTCGCGACGCAATCCAAGCACAAGGTACCACGCTAAACCCGCGGCGCACGCGGTAGCTGCGGCGAACCCACATCCGCTCTGGTGAGGGTTAATGAACACATCCACCGGTGGAGCATCGGTGCTCATGTGATGGTGATCTACCACGATGGTTTTTAAACCAAGTTCACGAGCAACCGAGAGCTCCTTCGCGTTCGTGGTTCCAAAGTCGATAGTGAGAAGGAGTCCGTAGCCATCTTTGGCGATCTGGCGAACAACCTTCTCATTGAGTCCGTACCCATCAACAAAGCGGTCCGGTACAAAAACTCGGGATGCAACCTTCGCGTTGTTAAAGAAGTCGTGAACGATCGATCCCCCGGAGAGTCCATCGACGTCAAAGTCACAACAAATTGCGATCCCCTGCCCTGCCTTGTGAACTTCGTGGATTAAGGTGCACGCCTGCGAGAGATTTTTGAGCTTCGAGGGATCAGGCAGACCCTCCTTGAGGGTTGGCGATATGAAGTGCTTAAGATCTTCGTTGGGCTGAAACCCACGCGCGGCGAGGATCCTTCCGATCACAGGATTGATATTCATCTGCTCGGTTATCTTCCGCGCAGTGGTATCGTCCTGCTCTTTAAGTCGGATCCTTTTGTGGGCTCTCGTCGAGCCCCCTCTATCGCTGGGAATAGCCATCGTTCGTTCCTTTCCTGATTGGCTTACTCTACGTCGCATCTCGACACCAAGCCAAGGGGTATGAGCACGCCTCAATTCCCCGGATTACACCCAATCGGCGATTCATGAGATCTTTGCGGGATCTTCCTGTCTCTTTCTGATGCCGCACCAGGGATATTTATGCTCGGTTTCTCACTCGGGGGGTCAATTTCTTAGGAGCCTTTATTGCACGTCGGGCGCTCTTAAACTCAAGAAATTCCCTGAGTGGCTTGAGGTACCCCGCCCGGCGAAACGCTGGGGCTCTTCGTTTAACCTCTGCGACCGAGCACCATCTCCACGATGAGAATTCCGGCTCTTTATCACTTGTCAGGTCGATGTCGGTATCTGTGCCAACAAACTCCACGAGCCAGAACGTCTGCTTCTGTCCCCGCCACTTTTTATGCGCGTATCGAGGTGGAGTGCGCCATTCATATTCGTGGGTAGCCGCTAGTTTCGTGACCTTCCCGATGTGCGCTTTTTTTAAACCGAGCTCCTCTCTAAGCTCACGCAGCACATTTTGTCGGAGGGTGTAGCGAGCCTCGGCCCCTCCTTGAGGAAACTGCCAGTGCCCCGGCTCTCCACATCGCTCTCCCAAAAAAAGCTTTCCCTTGCTGTTGTACACCAACATACACACGTTCGGTCGAAGGGGGAGTTTTTTTGGAGACATACACGAGGTTCCAGAAGTGCTTACCTTTGATTACCATATTTACGCTCCAGGGACACCGACTTCTTACCTTAGTCGAGCGCCATCTCCTCATCTACGAACTCCTGAACCTGACGAGAGGAGAGGTCTCCCCGAGTGAGGTGGTATTCCAACGCTTGGGTCCACGGAATAAACGCCGAAGATGGTATGGCGGATATCGCCTCACGAAAGGTGCGGGCATCTCCATACGCGTCTTTTGCCATAGGCGAGAGCAGATCGAGAGCTTCCGTTATCAAGACCCGTCCATCAAATCCCGTTCCTCCACACATAGCACAGCCGGCAGGCTGAAATATTGTACGCTTAAATCTCTCTGACCCGTGCGGGTCAACTACTTTGCAAGCCCTGCACAGGCGAGGCACAAGCCGCTGGTTGAGAATTAGCGATATCCCCTGCACACACTCCCTCGCCGGAATTTCAAAAGAACGCAACCGCTCAAGCCCCTGTAGCGCTGATCCCATGTGCAACGAGGAGATAGTGAGATGTCCGGTGAGCGCCGCCGTAAGTGCTATCCTGGCACTGACTGCATCCCGCATCTCTCCGATCAAGATGACATCAGGATCGTGGCGTAACACCGAACGAATCGCTCGAGGGTAATCAAGACCCTGTGTCTCTCGTACCTGCACCTGCACCATTCCCGGGAGCGGGGCCTCGACCGGATCCTCTACGGTGACAACATTTCGGCCGTGATTCTGCAGTTCAAGGGCCACCGAGTACATCGTGGTGGTCTTGCCGCTACCGGTAGGCCCCGTGAGAAGGATCACTCCCCCGGTCTTATGGATGGCTTTGCGGAGCAAGGCCATCGTCATCGGCTCCACACCGAGTGTTGAGAGCTGAGGAAGTCGTCGGGCATAGAGGAATCTAATTACGACGCTCTCACCATGAACAGTTGGCAGGGTACTGAGGCGAATACTCTTAGCTGTATTTCCTACAGCGACCGTGCATGCCCCATCCTGGGGGAGATGTTTGCAGGCGATATCCAGCCCCGACAAAACTTTGAGACGAGATACCATCTGTGCGTGCGCCTCACCGGGGTAGTGGTGGTGCTCCTGAGTGAGCAGCTCCCCATCGATTCGTAGACGAACGAAAGCCCCCTGTTCGGAGGGACAGAGATGCAGGTCGGAAGCTCCTCGGGCTACCGCGAACTCAAGGAGGGTGGCGAGAAATTTGGCCGAATCTCCGATAGCGTGTGGCACCGCCCCATCAGCTGCCCGCCTCGGTGTGGCGAGGGTTCGGGAGAGCTTTTCGATATCTCCCTGCACCCGTTGGTCATGCGCGAGATACGCCTTAATAATTGCTTCATCAACAACATCTCCATCACATACAGAGCAAAGTGGCTCAAGATCCGTGAGAAATTGAAGACTCCTGCGGATCTCATCCGAATCCTCCGCAAGGACGCATCGCAATGAAACAGAGGCAGCGCTTCGCACGACAGCGAGCGGCAGCACCCGCATCTTAACCGCGCTCTCATAGGGGAGAAGGGCGCGCGCCTCCTCAGTGGAGGAGAGCGCAAGCTCACGCGATGAGCCCCCTGGCGTCGTTCCGCAACGTGACGGTGAGGCATCGTCCCTTTCATGAAGCGCTGTTTCCATACCCGGTCATCGGCGTACTTCCCCTAAAGTTGCGCCAGAGCTGTGCCGCTGCCAGGTTCAGCCGGATGGCACTGTCGGAATCAGCAACGATCGGTCACCCACAGTGGTTTTCTGGAGAGGGGTCTTGCGATAGCAAAAAAGGACGGTAAAGTGCGCAGTCGCGTTATGATGCCCCCTTTTCAACCCGGACGACCGAGCCCAGCATTTCCTCCCCAATCGCTTCTGGGGCGCAGGGATACTGCAACGAATCCCCTCGAGGGGCTCAAGACGCCCGAGCGGGCCGAATTAGCGAGCGCTCTGAGGAGATGCAACGGTCGAGACTCGGAGCACATCGCTCTTTTGGTCGAAGCGATAAACCGCAAGGAGGTGCGAGCCCCCGCTGTCGCACTCTTATGCAAGCAAGAGTACCTGATCCGTCGACCCTCCAATCGAGGAAAGCTGCTTGAAGCGCTCCTACCCTATGCATCGGAGCTTCCAGTTCAAGCCTACGCGATGATGAGCCTGAGGGATCCCCTCTACAGCAGGTCGCTTGCGGTATGTGCGCCCGCTGCCCGTATTATCGACGCCGATAAAGCTCAAAGGGACCCAACCATCACCTATGAACTGTTAGACCTAGCTGCACGTAAGACACCCTATAGAAAGGATGGCGCGGCCACTATCGCATGTATACTTCTCAAAGATAGCGAACTCTCGGCGCCCCAACTTCGAACAGCGGTGTACAATGCTCGCCTCTGGTATGCCGAGCATCGTACAGCACCGAATCCATGGCTCTCGGTTATAGCGCAGAATAAAGATAAAACCTCGCTTCGCTTGCTCACCGAAATGCTCGAAGGTGCCCTGAGCGACCCGCGCGATTACCCAGTGCTGAAAAACTTCTTGACCCTTCCCCTGCTTCCCCACGAGATCGCCTTCACGGCATCGGTTCTGACTATCGCAGCCCGAAAGATCGGAAGGATGTTTGGGCAAAACAACAACCTTGCCGCAACCACCGCCGCTATGGCTGCTACGACTATTATCATCGGAGGGCGCTATCTGTTACGAGCGCACGCTATCGATAAATTTAACGCCTCCCGAGATTACGAACGGCTCGAGGCAGCCGCCTATCTCAGTTCGATGCTGCATGAGGTGCAAGCCGAATCCCCGGCTCTGGATCGAAAACTCAATGCGAAGATTCGTCGCATCCTCTCGGATAACGCGCGATCCTTTCTTCAAGAGCCGCACGTGCGCGCTGCGGCCTCGTTGGCTCTCTCTAAAGCGTGGGATGTTGCGCAGCTTGTAAGGCAAGCAGCGAAGGCGTCTCGAGCATCTGGCCACTCAACCTAAACTACTGCGCTGCTAGAGCACTAGCGCTACTAGAGCCACTGCCGTCCCTGGGGGATGTACTGCTTTGGCAACGTAGGTAAAAGATAGCTTTGCGGCTTACGGAAAAAATTAAAGGTGACGATGTGGATGAGCGCCGCGATGCCATCCTTCCAGGTGATCTTTTTTCCTTCTAGGTAATTTCGAGGGAAGTACCAGATCGGCACCTCTATGATCTTTAACTTCAAGCCCGCAATCTTGGCTGTTATCTCAGGCTCAAAACCGAATCGAGCTGACTCAAGTTTAATGTTTTTTATGACGTCCGCCTTAAAAAACTTGTAGCACGTCTCCATATCGGTCAGGTATAGACCGGAGCAGAGGTTGCTGAGGGTCGTGAGAAGCCGATTCACGAGATAGTGAAAGGTTCGATGCACCTGAACAACGGTTGCCTTAAACCGAGACCCGAAGACAACGTCGGCCTTTCCTGCAACGAGTGGCGCGATAATCGCTGGGATATCATCCATCGAATACTCAAAGTCAGCATCCTGAACGCCGATGATATCTCCCGTCGCTAGCTCTACCCCTTTCCGTATCGCGGCGCCCTTGCCCTGGTTTACCTCTTGAAAGTGCATTTTCACTGGTGAAGAAAATTGAAAGCTCTGAAGAATCGCTCGACTCTCATCTCGAGAGCAGTCGTCGATGATGACGAGCTCCTTCTCAACGCCCTCAAGCGCAAGGGCGTCCACCTGCTTCAAAAATTCAGCTAGGTGCCCCGCTTCGTTGTAGACCGGAATGACGAGAGAGACCTTCATACACTTCACTATCGATGGAGCTAAGTGACAATAACGCTTAACTTTATTAGCCTATAGCCCGCGCCTCGTCCACCTTGGGAGCCATAAATTGTCTGGTGAACGCGGGACCGTTCCGCACGCCTAAGCATCCCAAATGGACACCCGCGCGGCATCTCTGCGACGTCCCTCGTTAAACAGGATAAAATTGAATGCCTTTAGGTGTTTACAAAATCTGCGAAGGGTCATACATCAATAGGCACACATGGATCTCATGAAACACCTCTTCTTACGATTCCTCTCTACTCAATCAACCCGCGGTCAGGTAGCCCGTTACCTCGTCGCGGGTAGCAGCGCCGTGTTTGTAGACTTCATTCTCTACCGCTCGATCATGTGGATCTCCGATATGAAGCTCATCGCCAAAGCGATCGGCTACGTCGGCGGAACGATCTACTCGTTCTATGTAAATCGATCCTTCACCTTTAAACGGAACGATTCAAATCGTGAGCAGGTGCTCTCGTACCTTTTTATCTACGTGGTCTCTATGTTCCTCAACGCCGGGATCAACCAAACGGGATTGATGCTTCTCGGAACCGGAGAGCTCGGAATTAATTTCAGCTTCGCTACTGCCGCAGTGGCCTCTGCCGCATTTAATTTCGTATGCATGAAGCGGTTTGTGTTCAAACGAGCCTAACAGGGTGACCGCGGTGTAGGGTCTGCGGCTCTCTCCACCCTACTCAGATGTGCTGCCGAGAGTGTGGTAGATCCCCTCAAAGAGGTCGGGAGA
>JBEGVS010000017.1:0-4572 GCA_041178185.1 Pseudomonadota bacterium | reverse complement strand
GTTCATCAAAGTTGGTCGATCGTGGCGGTCGCCACCGCGAATGTAGCGTTGACGGCAGCGGTTCTTGGTGTGGGGGCACGACTATCTCGCAAGCAAGAGCCATAGAATACGCTGGGCCAGCATGACGCATACGGTGCTGTGCTTTACGGCTTCTTCAAATGTTTACGTTCTTTTAGTTCCTTGGGTCCGATCTCTGGGTGGGAGCTCTAGTCGCCAAGGAATGCTATCTCATCCGGGAGAGATGCCCTATTGCCTGCCCGGATGCGGGCATTACAGGGGCGGTTGATGCCCTGCCCGCGTAGTATCCTGTGCCTTGCGATCGATTAGTAACCATCGGACTTTTCGAGCTTTACTTCAATTGGGGTCAGCGCCCGATAAAAGTCGAGTGACGCTAAGGGGTAGAAGTGGATGGGGCGGTTTTTCTTCGTTAGAGCCCCTTTTAAGGGTACGGTTTACGAATGAACACTGCTCAAATCACACCGAAGAGATCAGAGTCTTCACAATCTCTCATGATCACTGACATTCGTCTCGCGAATTTCGAAGAGATAAGGCCGAGTTCTTTCGACTTGTACATGGGACGACAAACGATTGAAAGCGCGGGCAACGCCTGGCTCGATGTGCGCGTTGAGCAGCTTGATCCTGACTCCCCCAAAATTCAGAGGGAGGACGCCGTGCGTATCGCCTTGGAGAAGCTTAAAGACAAAGGAATTGCGCTGACTCCGCAAGATTGCGAAGTGCTGCACGGAAGAGACTTTCAGTACGATCCGAACCGACCGTATGACGTTGAGAAATCCGATATCTTTTTAGTTCTTGCCGGACCACATCACCTCGTTTCACTCCACAGCGGTGAGAGCCACGGCGTTCAAGGTGCCCAGGAGAAGATGGTATCCGAGGGGTTCAATTCTCAACCATTACATATCGCACGCCTCATTCTTGAAAAGTCGCTGGATCCCCTTTGTGAGATTGAGGTCGAGTTAGATCGGCGCATAAGCACATTATTACGGAAGGTCTCGCACGAACTCCTGACGGATCAAGAGTATGAAGTGCTCGCGACTATGCATGTTGCCGTAGAGAACATCCGAAGACGGGTGAGCATGATGAAATCGGGGGTAGCTCGCTCAGCCACCCTCTCGGTCAACGAAGGCGGCACGGGGGCACGGCAATCCTCGGCGACCGGGCTTGACTCTCTTATCGAGCTCTTTAACTCTCACGAGGATACCTGCAAGCAGATATCCGAAGCGATCGAGTGGACATGGGACCGTCACTCAAGCCTTCTCAAAAAACGGGTCGTTGAGGAGCAGGAGAAGGCCAATCTCCTACAAATGCAAGCTGAAGAGCGTAAACAGCGCTCTGACGCGCGGTGGCAAGTACTCGGTGGCGTCTCAGTTCCCCTTGGCCTGGGGTTGGCGCTCATTCAGTCCTTCCATCTCTCCGGCGGTATCGCAGTTGGTGTGATGACTGCAGCCACCGCACTCTCCGCGGCATTGGTGTACTTCCGAAACGACGATTTCTCGTGGCTCAATCTGAACCGAACCGACCGATGGGCTCGAATCACCAAGGAGGTGCGAGGTATCTTTGGCCAAGGTGCGTGGTAGATTGGTCCCGACACTTAGACAGTGAGACGAAGAAAGGGAAACGTCCCCTTTTTATTCGACCGATGGCTTACGGGCCCACGTGCGAGTCTTGTACTGCACCACCTTGCCCTTCAGCCCCGAATATTTGTGATCCCCTTCTTCTACCCTGTACCTTGTGGCCACTAGCTAACCATCTGCTTTAGCGGGCTTTAGTCCGCGGGTTTGGCACCTGACTAAGTTTGAGGGAAGGTACAGGGTACCAGTGGAAGTTGTACCAGTGGAAGTTGGCTCACTCAGGGACTTATCGCACCCGGACTTCGATCCACGATGTGATCAAATCTAGGGCTGCACGCTCCTTAATCAGCGTCACCTCGACAAAATGCAACCCGTCCTGCGGCTCTGCTTTGAGGGATAGTCCGTTCAGTTTGAGAAAGACCGCTGTGAGGGCGAACGCAACCCGCTTGTTTCCATCAACGAAAGGGTGGTTCATCGCAAGGCTCTGCATGAGAGCAGCAGCCTGCTCCGACAACGAGCGATAGTAACCGGAACGTGGGCGAGCGAGCGCACTCTCTAACAGCCCTTTATCGAGAACACCCCGAGCGCCTCCAAATCTATCGAGCAGGATGTTGTGAAGGTAGATCGCCTCTTCGAGGGTCGGATAGATCGTCTCCTTCATTTGGCGAGCTCTCGAAGGAGCTCCTCATGTTCTCGAATCACATCATCAACAGCGCTACGAAACGCCGGACGAACCTCTACGCGAGAGAGATACTCCGCCACAGCCTCTGACACGATAAGGGAGATGGAGCGATCTGATGATTGCGCGTAGTCTCGCAATTTCTCGAGGACATCCTTGTTCATCTTGGTGCTGAACTTTTCGGTCGTATCCATAAGAAGATAGTGTCATGACCTATCATGACGCGTCAAGATTAAACGGGGGCGAGCTACGCAACCAATTGATTTTATTAACTCCTCTGACTGCTCGTGCCCGAAACCTTGTCGCGACATCTTGTTCGCGACACCTTGTACCCTGCACCTTTCCCCACCTTGTACCCTTGTCCACCTTGTACCCTGTACCTTGCAGCCACTAGCTAACCATCTGCTTTTTCGGAATTTAATCCGCGACTTTGGACGCCTGACTAAGTTTGAGGGAAGGTACAGGGTACCAGGAGATTCCAGGCGTCCCCCTTTTATTCAACCGATGGCTTACGGGCCCACGTGCGAGTCTTGTACTGCACCACCTTGCCCTTCAGCCCCGAGTATTTGTGATCGAACGTATCTGATTTAATAATCTCAAATCCTACCTCTCGCATCGCCTGCTCCATCTCCTGCTCCGTGTAGAGCGCGATAAAGCGAGCTATCGGACGCCCGTACTCGGTGGAGATCGAGAGACTCTCTCCCGATCCGGAACGATAGTGGCAGTAGAAGATGCCATTCGGCTCGAGGGTATCGAACACCTTCTTCAAGGCATCTCGCAATCCAGCTCGTGGAACGTGCTGGAGCGACGAATTGTGTATCGCAATCGCGGCTGAATTCGGTGCTAACTGAGCAGTCGCGAAGTCGCTCTGTACGAAGCGTTGTTCTGGCGAGCGCGCGCCGGCGATACGGAGCAGCTCTCCGGAAGCGTCGACGCCCGTGACATGGAATCCCTTGGACGCGTAATACGGCACATCTCGTCCCGGTCCGCACCCGAAGTCCACAACATGATGACCGTGTCCCGCTTTGAGGAGCTCAATCAGTCCATCAAACACCCGGTGCTCAGGCTCTCCGAATTGAGAGGTCTTGGCATCGTATACACTGGCTATCCCGTCATAGGTTGCCGCTAAGTCCGTTACTATCTGCTTTGGACTCTGAACGGCATTGCGGAGCATCAAATCGTTGCCGAATACCTCCAGATTGAAGGTGGCGTCTTTGAGGACCGCTATACCGTAGGTTGCAGCTGGTGTGCCGTCGTTACGGAAATTTTCACTGAGAGACTGAAGGGTGATGTGAGGGAGTCCGTAGGAGTCCTTGCAAAGATGATTCCAGTGAGTATGGCCGTTGAGAACCGCGATCA
This sequence comes from Pseudomonadota bacterium, assembly GCA_041178185.1. GTDB lineage: Bacteria > Bdellovibrionota_C > UBA2361 > UBA2361 > OMII01 > OMII01. Next base: position 945 of record JBEGVS010000017.1, on the reverse strand, counting down.
CCTTGCCCGATTCCCCCAGTATCTGTTGTACCTCTGCTCGGTTGGTCATCAACGCACACTCCGGATACCGATCGAACCAAACATTGCCGGTCAGGTCTTGATCGCTTATCGGATGATGGCTGCACACCAAGACATTTTTTTCCGTTCGCGCAAGCTCCTCGCGAAGCCAGGCAAGTTGGGCATCATCGATATAGATTCCGCTTCCGCTCTTGCGTCCTGAAGCATCCGCGACATGGGTAAACCTGCTATGCAGCATAATGACACGATGATCACCGATGTCGCGCGCGTAGTAGGGCTTGTCGAGGCCGAGAGCATCAGTGAGCGCCTGCTCAGTGGCGGACATCACCGGATGATTACCGATGCAGTGAAACGTTGGAAGACGGCACTCATTGAAGATATCAAGGGTCTTTCGGAAATTGGCAAGGTCCGTCGCGGCGCGCTCGTGTTCAGGAACTGTGCTACCAGTGTGCTGAATGAGGTCTCCAAGGTCAACCACGCCATCCAGGGTTGTTCGTTCGCGCCCCTCTTTCAAAACCTCTTTTAAAATTTCCGGTGCTTGCGCTGTCAACTTGCGTTGCGAAGCGTGTCCTTCAGCAGCGCTTCCTGCATGAGTGTCTGTGATTATTTGTAGAGTGGTTGCCATGGAGTATCTCCTTCTTCGTTCCCCAAGTATGACGGGGCGCCAAAGCTACGCAACCACCTGCCCTGGATCGCACTATTAGTGGAAACGAGATCTCGCCCCCTTGTCCCTCGCCAACGCCCCCGCACCTTGTACCCTGTACCCTGCCCCGAACCTTGCAGCCAATTGCCAACCATCTGATTTTTCCAGCTTTAATCCGCGACTTTGGACGCCTGACTAAGTTTGAGGGAAGGTACAGTGAAATACATTCTTTGCCAAATCGATTCCAATTAGTTGTAATGTCATATACCCCCCTGTTTTGTTTG
>JBEGVS010000016.1:0-27912 GCA_041178185.1 Pseudomonadota bacterium | reverse complement strand
AGCTCTCTCATGGAGCGCGCAGTACCCCCCGTCACCTTTTTGAATGACCACCACCAACAAACTCTAAGCGATTTCGACAGGTTGCCTGAATCGCGCGCGGCCTCTGAGAAGAGGAGCGCTCTTCTACGAGAACCTCCTAGGTCCCAAGCCTGCTTGAAGCTACAGTGCGCCTCTCCCGCCGCATAACTTTCCCTGAGATATTCCCGAGAGAAGGACTTGGCGCATATATGGCTTCGATTACATCGCACCCGAAACCGCGGCCTGATGCCGCACCGGCAACTGGCGCTGTTCAGGCAACTGGCGCTGTTCAGGTGCTTCGAGTGCATGGTGACGAAGACACGCTCGGTCCTGCATCACCGTCGTCCACCCGCTCTACCAGCACCCCCATCGTCGACGAGTTGAAATCCCGCAGGATAGAGTTGAAGACCAAGTGGGGAGAGCGGGCAATTGAGGACGTTCACAAAGAGCTTATGGCGGGTCGCGTAACGCCGAGCACCCTCCCTGCAACCTTCCTTGAATCGGAGCGCATCGTGCCTCCCCTCTCGCCTGAAGGCATAACCTTCCAGACCGCAATGGAGAATCTCACGAAACGACTTCTCCCTGAACTCGACCAAACAAAGCATCCGATCACGTTTGTCATTGCGGATGCGGGAAAGCAGAACGCTTTCATCATTCCGAGTCCGAACCAAAGCCTGATCTGTTTCGACCGTGAGATCCTAGCTACCTTTGAGAACCTCGATCAGCTCTCGTGGGTACTCCTGCATGAACTTACTCATCGTCAATATAGGGAAATCTTCGGCGCTGTTGCGGTAACACAAACCGAGGAAGCGACTTGTGATCTGCGTCCACTCTTAACGATGCAAGAGAGGGGACTGAGCCCGGCTCAGGCGGAGATCTACGCCCTGAAAATACTGAAGGACGTCAAAATATCGCCGTTGTATGCCATGGTAGATCCTCACGGGCTTCCACCTCCTCGACTTAACATGCTTCAGAAAGGACTCGCGTTTCTTCGACAGTTTCGAGGGCAGTTAAAGGAGGAAACGGAACCCCTCCCTGAGGAGTTGCGCATCGAAGGAGAAAAGCTACGAGGTGCTCGTCATGAGTCATTCGTGACCCTCAAACTCAAAGCGGCTCATTACGACAAGCTATCAAACTTCGAGAAGGCAACGTTATTGCGATCTATGGTCACAGACCTTGACCCGAAGTTCCATCATCGCGCAGACGATCTTGCTAAGGTCATCCGAGCGATGAGTGTGGACGAAGGAGATACAGAGACTCGCAAGGTCCTTGCTGAGATGATGGACTCACTCCTTGATCGCCCCGCTGCTTTTAACTCACTCCACTTTCGAATAAAGACCGTTCTTGACGGGAAGAATCCAACAAAGACCCGCTACTACGCGCCTCGACTACTTGAGGTCGCCAAAGCAGCTAAGGAATTTATTGGAGCCGAGCACGATGCAACCAGTGGGAAAAAAGCGCAGGCCGCGAGTCAGTTCATAAAAGCGATTGAAGAGGGAATTCCCGCTTGGCAATCCCTTAATTGGAGCTCGGTGAACCTACCGCACTTCAAGCTCGAGCGAGAGAGCGCCTACAAACGCCGGCTCAAAGATGCGAAAAGCTCTGGTGACGACGTGGTATTTCCCTGGCACTACCTCGCGGAAGCCGCCAACGAGGATAATCAGATAGCGCGCGCGCTTCTCTGCCTTGGCACGTGGGACGATCGAATCCCCCTGAGCGCCGGAATCCGCGATCTCGAGTGGATGGCAGCGCACCTCGATATTGCCGAGGACACCTCGAGATACAACTATGAAGGGAACGTATGCACACCGAAAGCTGTCGATGGATCCACTTCGCGCTTCGACCTACTCTCTAACGGCGGCGGGCTCATCCGAAAAGTCGACGCCCTTGCCAATAACCGTAGCACAATCAAAACGAATCTTAAGAATGCGGTATCCTCAGCTCTGGGACGGGCGAGGGTCGCTGAACATACCCCAACGATTGCCGCGCAGTCAGAAGCCAAAGCGGTTTCCGCCTCTAGGCGGGCAGGAACTCTTTCATTTCAGGACCTGCCCTACCAAGAGTTTATGAAGGCCCCCTACGCCTATCTTAAGGTAAACGAGGAAACGATCTGTCCAACGTATCTCTTAAACGAGGACTCTGACGACGTACAAAGAGCAGAGATACGCACCCTGGTAGCAAAGAACACATATGCCGCCCGTAATCTGTTACAGTACTTCGACGGCATGCTTAACGTGACGACCGAACCGGAGCGGACCACCTACCGCTCCTTCATTAGGGACTTTTTTCTTAAAAACTCTACCCCCCTCAACTTTGAAACTGTCTACAGCCGCCAACTTGAAAATCATGGGCGTTCTACCTTGCTCCAATACGCTACCTGGGCAGCCGCCGATACCCATCAGCTCTTCACGCTGCCGGAAAAGGGACAGATCCTCTCTCAGATGGACGACCTACAGGAGACCTTGATCCTGCAACTCGCGCGCAAGGCCTGTGGGTTGGGCAAACCGATCACGTTGGAACAACTCAAGGAGGTCATCGACACCTACCTTAAGATGGGGGGCATAGAAATAGACCAAGCCACCCCTCGACAAACAGCCCTCACCCTTTTCACAGGCGAGGCGCTAACACTTGAGGTTAACGAATTTCTGAGAGACTTTGGAAGACACTCCGAACTTCACAGACTTCTAAGCTCTCATGGAGATTGGCTCGAACAACTGTATCGACAAGAAAAATTTGACCTCATCTTCATCGAATACCTCAAAGCGGAGGAATCGTGGCCCACAGATCCCAAGACACTCGGGACTATCTATCGAGCTATCCAGGGCCTCAGCCTCTTCCCCAACGAGGCATGGCGAAGCGAATTCGCGAATCGCGTGCTCAAGAGTATCGATGCAACGACCAACGCAAACGAGAAGATCGAGGCTCTCGAGAACTTACTCTTTGGAACCCCACCGAGAGACGTTGATATACGCGAGGGCGCGATCTCTCGATGGGTCACATCGGTCGCGGAGGTCTTCGGCAAGGACGACACCTCTACATGGAACACAACAGATTGTCCGTATCTTTCAAACCTCCAGCCGGTCTTAGACCGAGTTGCGGAGAAAGGTCATCCCTCAATTCGCGCGGAGATGCTTAATGCGTTCGGCACCAAGATTCTCGCACAACGCCAAGTGAGTCACGCCATTGAGCAGGCGATTTACGGCCAGATCGATTACGAAGCAACTCAAAAGTTCGGCCTAGCCTACGGGGCGTTCCAAACAAGTTCTGTATTGTTGGCAGAAGCGAAGGAGCACCGTTTTAAAACCATCGAATTCCTGACTCGGGAACTCACGGAAAAACGGCTTCGAGCTTTCTCGACCTTTGTTATTGAGGAGGGTCTCGCCACGGCTCAGATGTTTGAAGCGAATCAGTCGCACAATATCCAATCTCCCCACACCCGGCGCCGCGTCCACTTAGAGTGCAAGCGTCTACACGAAAACTATAGGCGTGCACCGATAGAATACCGAGCGGCATTGCTCGAGGAGCTCTTAATGCCCGCTAAGGACCGCTTCAATAACCGTAAGGCTGGCACTCAGACAGCCTTCAATGAAGCGTGCGAGTATGTTATCGCCGATCTCCTACCACTCACCGACAAGCATGACCGGCCGATACGGTACGCCTCAGAAGGTCAGCAACTCCTAAAGGCTTTCCTTGCTGAGGGAGTTCTCGATAACGATCGGCGACCTATCTTCCTCTCCGCCTTGCTGGCAGCTGCACAAAGGTCAAACAGCGAGATCGGCCGCCTCAGTGTCGGGCAAACGCTTGCAATTATCTTCGACTCGATGGGTCCAGCATGGCGTAAATTTGGGCAGGCGATCGCAAATCACCCAAGCACACCCCTTGATATCGCCCGCGACATGGAGCCCTTAAAGGGCAAGCAATCGGTCACCCGTCAGCAGGCATGGGCCCTCTACGAGCAGACCGTCCCGGAAAGCATCCGTCTTCAAAATCCGCGCCTTGGCCCGGTGCTTGAATCGGCCTCATTCTTTACCGCAGTGGATGCCGGCCACGAGGTGTTTACCTTCCTTACTCCAAAGGCAGAGGCACGCGCCAACGACGGGTTTGCAATCATGGATAATTTCGTAAAGAAGCTTAGGGACGCGCAATGCGCGTTCTCACAGATCGCACCAGCAGTCGAAGAGATGGTGCAGAGCGCGCGAACGAGCGCAATTCTGGAGGCCAACGGAAGGGTTGGCGCAACGCAGGCGGACGCTATGGGGACCCGATACAACGGTCTTACCGTTCGTATCGGCGAGGAAACGTTCCCTTTCGCGACCGCAGCTTGGAGTGCCCACGGTCCGGAGTTTAGACGCATGCAGAAGATGAGGGGGCCTACCTTCAACGACCTTCCCTCCACCACTCCTGAAGAGACGCGCCATAAACGCCAGGTAGCAAAAGCTATCGTCTACGTTGAATTGCGTAACATCCTCTCTGGGAGCCCCTTCTGCGTTGACCGACACGGCCGCAATATCCGAGTAGATGGTTCCTCGGTAGGACACTTCGATCACGGAGCTGTTCACGCGGTAGTACGGGACAAGAAGGGCAACGCGGTAGACCCGCTTGAGGCTAAAGAGGCCATCGTCAACGGCGGAACGATCGAAATTCCTGGCGCCACCCCGGCAGAGAAACTTCAACTCGCTGAAGCCCTCCACAGCGCCTACACCCAACTGAGTAGTGGAGAGCCCCTAGCCGTCGTGATGCACAACGAGATAGAAAAAGCCCGCACGGCAACCGGCGAGACCCCGGATTACCTCATCCGGGTAGAGCGTGCCCTCCTCGCGATGAACGATTGCTTCAAGTGTCTCGACCTGCAGGATGTGAAGGATGTCCTCGGAAGTCTATACCTCAATGGAGATATCGACCGCGCGATCACCGACGCGCTGGAGAGTAAGATTAAGAGCGAAAAGATCGGCGCTTTTGCTGGATTATTTGTCAACGCAGCTAAAATTATCCGTGGCCAGATAGAGAATATGATCAAGGAGCGTATCACTGTAGCACAGGGCACTCACACGCAGGGGGCCCCTTCCCAGTGGCACGACAACCTGATGAATAAGCAGGACATCCCTTCGCTCTCCGGAACGAATGATTTTCGACCAAAAAAGACGAAGGATGGTTCGGGACGCTCTCGACGACGAAACCTGACCGTGCCGACCTGGTAGGCTCGTCCTGGCTGTAGAGACTACATACCCCGATTATGCTCCCGACACCCCCCGTATGCGGGGGCGGGAATCAGCAACCGTTGTACCGCTTACCACTTTAAGCGCACGGGGTATTACTGGTACTTAGGAGGTTCGCGCCCCGCCGCCTCCATCTTAGAATTGGAATCAAGCAAGTTTCTATGATTACTCGGTGTTAGGGATGCGCCCTTAAACGCCGAGGATCCTACGCAATTATGCAATTGAAATTGTCGTGAAACAAATCTACCGTCGACCTTGTGTGAAATGTTGGGGTGTAGTTATGGCAGAGGTCGAATTGGCCAAAGATGTGGTGATGCAACAGTACGACACTGCTGGCTCGTCATGGCACAAGATCCGAGGGAGTGGGCACGATCTCCTTGAAAAACCTGCCATCTATAACCTCCTTCCACCGATTGAGGGGAAACGAGTGCTCTGCGTCGGGAGTGGTTATGGTGAAGAGTGTGCACGCATTTCTGCTCTCGGAGCCAAAAAGGTAGTCGGCATCGATCTTTCTGCGGGTAATACTCAACAAGCCAGACAACAATACCCCTCACTGGAATTCCACCAGATGGACATGGAACAAATATCTTTCGAACCAGCTTCGTTTGATGTCGTGTTTTCAAGCCTTGCACTTCACTATGTCCGGAACTGGAACACGACATTAACAGGCATGCGACGGGTGCTCGCTCAAGAAGGAAGCATCGTCATATCAACTCATCATCCCGCATCGTGGTCAGCTTTGAAGGACGAGAACGCAACCACTAAGCGCCAGCTTCTAGGGTTTGAGGTCGACAAAGCCAGCGGAAGTATCTCGCTATTTGGAGATTATCTCCACGAGCGTCCCGTTATTTCAAAACTTGGTGGCACCTTTGAGGCATCCTTTTACCACAAGAACTTCTCCGGAATGCTCCGTGAATTTCGCGATGCTGGACTTTGCGTAGTGGAATGCCTGGAGCCTGGCCCGATCCCTGAGGCGCAAACCCTCGATCCGCAATTCTGGGAAGTGCGTTCTCGCTTTCCCTTGTTTATTCTTTTTAGGCTTGAGAGATCGCTCGGGATAGTTGACTGACAGCGGGGAGCGAGAATTCAACCTCCAACTGCCCGCATCATGGAGTCAGGACCGAGCCTACTAAAAGCCGAGAAGAATTTGGGATCATCAATAAGGGCTACAATCATCCGATCAACTAAAGCTGGATTCGTTCTGAGCGTAAGCCACGCATCTCTGATCGCTATGTTGATAGCAAGTGCTAATTTCGCATCTCGTGATATCCGTTGGTTGACACACAGGTTCACGAGCTCGTAGGCAGGCACCCGACGAAATGACTCGTTAATCTTCCATTCATTTTTTCCGCTTGCATATTCATAGTACGGCCAAAACAGCACGGCACGGGCATCTGAATGCTTTGCGAGCTCTTTTTCTAGACCCGCAAACGGCAGAGGTTCTACTTTAGGCTGGTATTCAAGTGCTTGGCGTTCATCGTCAAGATGAAAATGAGATCCCGTCACAACATCTGTCAGAAACAAGTACCGCGCAACATCTTTCCCGCGTGATAACTCCGCATGGGTCGTAATTGGCATCATCACGAGCGGTGAGAAGCTACTTCTTCCCTGACAGAGCCTCACGCTACAACAGAATGCCATTAAGACGCCATCGACGAGGTCGTCCTTTCCTTTTGATCGCAAAGAGTGAATGATGTCCTGACTGGAGCTGAAATTGTGCGACACCTCAAAGTTGTAGCCCTTGACGGAGGTGAGGTATCGGAAAATGCAGAGAGAGGTCACGGCTCCGACGCCGCAGAGGATGCGGATAGGCTTCTTTGAGCAAAGTTGCTTCAACATCCAACTCTCAGGCATGCCGAGCCCGAGGCGAGCACTATCAGTTAAACCTAGGTCCAGATCTCCCAAGAGATGATTTGGTCGACCGCCGATATGTTGAAAGAGGTTGTGGTTTGCAAGGAACGACAGCGTTGTCTTGGTAGCGGCGCTCGAGAACACGGCGGTGTCGTTGAGGCCACATAAGACCTCCCGCTTAATCATATCGAAGAGGGACCTGGGCCGCTTAGGAAGATGGACTACTTGACGAGCGCCCTTCTTAGGCAACGAGGCCTCGTCTCCCAAGCCGATTAGTTTGAGCAGCATCCTTAGCTCAGGCTCTCTAATAACTTCAACACCATCCAAAAAAATGCCTATATTTTTAGGATCCAAAAACGCCGGATTCATTGACACCCAAGCAGGTCCCGGCCGTTTCTTCTCCGGATTCATCCGGATGAATAGCCGCTTAATGATCGGCGCTCCGGATTGATCCACTCCGAACATGTCGAGCAACCAACGCGGCTTTTTAGAAAGAGCGAAATCGAGAGAGAGCGCCCAGGAGGTGGTGTCGCTACAGAGCCCTGCTTCTTGAGGCCATGCCTGGGGAGTCGTCCGCGTGAGCCCGGCAATTTTTGACTTTATTGCCACAGCGCTCATGCTTTGAACTGCTGACGTCCACTGGAAGGTCCCCTCTAAAGACTCTGTGAAGGCGTATCGGCCCCGAGCACATCGCAGGGTTCGACCGACAAGGGGGCACGAGAATTCAGATTCAAATAGTTCCGCAGTCGAGTCATTGCTGAGGAACTTTAAAGACATCCGGTTCATGCGAGGGGGACTATACCCTCTTCGCACCCATTCCGGCGAAAAATCTACGCATGCCGCCTGAAAAATTCAGAGAGCGGGACGACCACACGCCGCAACCAACTGAAGGAACTATGCAATTCCAGTCACGCCACCTTCAACTCGAGTATTGGGAGCCACTTATCCGGAAGGGGCTCTCCTCCCTCACTGGACGACTCCTCCTCGTCATCAATCACTGTCTTTGTAGGAACACCGTACGCCTCAATAGATTCGAGCAGGATGCGAAGCTTTTGCGGACATTCGATCGACCCGCCGTCGAGGGTTATCTCAATACAATGCCGCGGGCACGCATTCATATTGAGGGATATGGAGACGGGACCACCCCTTTTTCGGTGGGAGTTTGTTACACGAAATAATCTTCGTGTCTGTGTTTTTCCGTTCGACAACACGCCGAACATATCCAAAATCCAAGCTGGTTGCTTAGTGATTGCGTAATCAAGCGATGCAGCTAGAGACCTGCTCCCGCCACTCAACATCGGCTCTAACCGACTGGTTTCATCGTCTATCTTGGCTTTCAAAAACAAACATGCCATTGCGCGAACAGCGGAAGACCAATGAAAGGTCCCGACCCCCCGATAGGCCCCAGCTGTTTTGCCCCGTATGCTGGTGATAGTCGCCGCCTGCCCATTCGAAAAATCGACGCGAAACAACTCAATCGTGCTACCTGAACAGAAATTAAGTTTTATCTTAAACATAGTCAGAGCCTCCCTCTATTTAAGGTGACTCAGAAGACCTATCATACAGCGCCCACTTCTGATTCTTGCGCGGAATTCAGAGTCGATTCAGAAATAGAAGCTCCCCCTTTCGGCCAGTAAAGCAACTTTTCCTCGGGTGTATGCCTATCTGCGGCCTATAGTACGCGGGTGCTTGTATTGCCCTCGTCCCCGGGTCCCGTTTTCGCCCCTAAAGTGAGAGATACTTGTGGGCGTGTCGTCACCCACCTTACCCGACACGTATCTCTCTTCGCTTCCTATGCGCGTCAGCTCCAAGCTTTCGCGCCTCACTTCACATCGAGGACCGGGGAGAGACACCCATCGTCGAAGCGGTACTCCTTATCACACAACGCTCCGAGCTCACCGTGATGCGACACGATCACAAGGGTCACCTCTCGAGGAAGCCTTCGAAGGCACTCAATCACGAGCTGCTCACTGCCTTTGTCCAGGTGGGAGGTTGGTTCATCAAGGATGATGACGGACCGCTTGAGTAGAAGAGCTCGTGCGATGTTAATTCGTTGTTTCTGCCCCGAGGAGAGACGAACCCCCTTTTCTCCAACCTTTGCATCGAGCCCCTCAGGCAACGCATGCATAAGATCGCCTAAGCCAAGATGGTGAAGAAGCTTCAACACCTCATCATCAGAGATGCTCCCATGCATAGTCAGATTTTCTCGCAACGAGAGGTTAAAGAGCTCCGCTTCCTGAGACACCACGGCAAACGAATGCGTGAGCGACTCGTTGTATTCCGAGTACGGTATGCCGTTCCAAAAGCAGCTCCCTTCCCGCGGCTCTCGATGATTCGCCAAAATACTGAGAAATGTGCTCTTACCCTGCCCGGATGCTCCCTGTATCAGGACACGCTCTCCAGCTTTAAGCGAGAAGCTCGGGATGGAGATCGTGTGTGAGCTTCCGGTGTGACGGTGGACAATCTTAACGCATGAGATCTCTCGCAGTGGATCGATTGAGAGCGCTCCCAATGTCCGCTCCTGGCTCAATACCTCTTCGAGCTTCGCCACATACGCATTTGTTTCGAGAAGAGATTTAATCAGCTCCGACAACCGCTCGGCTAGATTCTGCACCCGACCGAATCCCGCCACGAAGAGGATTAGAATAGAGGCGGAGATCGTTCCGGCGCCTACACCGCTCAAAAGAAACGCAAGAGTTGTGATGAAGGAGGTGTAGAAGATTCCGTGCAGAAGACTCCAACGGTTTGCGTGAAATCGTTGGAAGTGAAAGATCGCTGCATCACTCACGGCCGAGTCATCACGAAGCTTTGCATCGGCCCATGAGATGATACCAAGTTTCTTGACCGTTGAGATGTTGGTGAGGAGATCGATGAATCTCTCCATTACCGTCGCCTGCGTCCTATTCTTGGTATCAGCCAGGGGTACTATCCTACGAGCGAGGACGACACCGACCGACACAAAGACAGCCAGAATACAAAGATTCAGGATCGCCATCTCTATCGACTCACGGGCGGTAAAGATTACAAAGAGCGTGAGAACTGAGGTGAGATGTCCAACAAGCCAGACGATCGTCGAGGATAGGGTGCCGACGGAGCCCGCCACCTGATTTATTAACGACGCAACGTATCCCGAGTGGTACGCAGATAGCGTGTCGATACTGAGTCGCTCGGCTCGTGAGAAGAGCTTAATTCTCAACTCATTTCCAAACCAACCGGAGAGGCTCTCGCCCCACGAACGCAAACACCACTGCAAGAGAAGCGAGAGGGAGAGGCACACAACGATGGTCGGGACCAACCGGTTAAGGAGAGCGATGGAGAACGGCGGCTTTGTACATTCAGCCAAAAGAATCGGTACGGAGAAGGTCGAGATGCCGTCGAGCGCGCCCACGAAGAGGAGCGTCCAGAACATGCGACGAAACGTGGAGAGATGCGCGAGGAGGAACCGAATCGTTTGCACTGTCATTAAGTGTACCAGCGAAACGCCCACCGAACGAGGCGTAAAGCCATACGGCGAGCGCGCGGACGCGCTTAAAAGCGGCGCAGAAGGCGCCACAACCCGTTGACAACACGAAATATTTTTAATCCCCTGGGTAGCCTGAAGCACTTCGGGACAAAACGAAGATAAGAGGTATATCAGAGCGGGACGTGTGGAGATCTCCGCAGCGCTCCTATCTCTGACTACCACTTCGAGTTCCGGCCGCACGATTCGGGTGGAAAGGTCTCAACGTTGAGAGCCCTCCATCTCAGCAGCGAGAGATAGCTCCGGACGAGAACGGATGTAACGAGGAGCTCGGCCATGCTCCTCACGGTCATCGACGTGTAGTCGCGCCAGGATGGTATCCGGACAAAGGCGCAACACCGAACATGAGCTTCCATCTCCCGGCGCTCTTTTGATCCTATGAACGGAAGCATAGGCAGGGTACATGGAAGCATGGGGCCTCCCACATCTAACGCAAACGCCAACCGCCGTCCTCTACAGTCACGCCCGAATGGCGATCGCGCGCTTTGAGTGTTGCGAGATATCTCTCAAGACCGGCTCACTGCGAATCCTCCCCCTGAGCGACACCGTAATAGCAATCGAAGGGCTTTCGCAAAGAAATACACGGCGATTCCTCCTCTCGCTAACCTCGCACTCTTGGAAGCTCTCACCAGATACTCCGGTCGCGGATTTCCACACCAAATTGGGAACCGAGGATAGCGCCCTCATGCATCTCACAAAAGCATTGCGGACCGCCTATCGCGTCGGAAGGATCCAAAAGATCTCTCACGACTTCGCACATGCCATTCGAGACGAGCTTACCCCCAAACCCCTCATCATCCGTGGAGAGGAGGGTGCTCCTGTTCAACGGGATGACGAGATCATCAAGGCATGGGTCGCCGTTGATACCATCCTTCAATCCCCAAGAGGATCCAAGCATATCGAGCGAGCGCTCCCCAATGAGGACGGTCTGATCACCCATCACCTCCTGGTCACCTATCAAGAACAAAAAAAGAGCTTCATCCTTGAGTTACGTCCCTTCCCAAAACCGTTCGACTCGCGCCCTGCTGAATCTATAACTCTCACGAAAGAGACTATCTCCCATTTCGATCCTGATGCGCTCGAGCCGTTTAGCTCTAAGGAGCGAGCTATTCAGGTTTTTCATGACTGGATGAAGTTGTGGTCAAACGGCTCCGCCGAAAACTTTATCAGCAATCCCTTCCCGTCGACCTCCCGAAGATAAGACCAACTCTGGTGGATAGGAGCTCTCATGCTTCGCATCATGCGCGATTCAATATATCGTGGTAATCATGCTGCGCGCTCTTCTAGACACACGGTGTCTTTCGAGCGAGACTACAATTCTTCTCTCATGCAATCAGTTATCGTTCACAATCTGTGGAAGACCTTCGGTACGACCGCTGCGGTCAAAGGGATCTCGTTCACAGCGGACCGCGGAGAGATCCTTGGCCTTCTCGGTCCAAACGGCGCCGGGAAAACAACCACCATCCACATGCTCCTTGGGCTTACCTCGCACGATCAAGGTACGATCTCTATTCTGGGGCTCGACATGCCGAAGAACCGATACTCAATTCTTCAGCGGGTTAATTTTGCATCAGCGTACGTATCCCTACCAGGAAATCTCACTATCGATGAGAGTCTGTATGTCTACGCCAAGCTCTATAACGTGCGGAACCCCGCCCAACGAGCTCGCGAAGTACTCACTGAGTTAGAGGTAGATCTCCCAGGGACGAGTCTGATCGGGACCCTCTCTGCGGGGCAGAAAACTCGACTCAACCTATGTAAAGCACTCCTCAACAAACCGGAGGTGCTCTTTCTTGATGAACCAACCGCGAGCCTAGACCCAGACATCGCTATTAAGGTTCGCGAACTCCTCAAAAAGCTTCGTCGCAACTACGGAACAACGATCATATACACCTCTCATTACATGCATGAGGTAGAGGAGTTGTGCGATCGGGCGATCTTTCTCGCCCGCGGCACCATCGTTACAACCGGAACACCCGCAGAGATTCGAGAGCGCTCTAAGCTCAACAGTCTTGAGGAGGTATTTGTAACGATCGCCCGCAACGGTGAGTTGCGCGATCAAGAAGATAGAGAGGCGCAATGATCTCCCGAATTGTCGCCATGGTGCTCCGTTACATGTTTATCTACAAGCGGTCAGGGATCCGGATCGCGGAGCTGATCTTCTTCCCTCTGATGGATCTCCTCGTATGGGGATTCGTGACCCTCTACCTCGAGCAGGTCACCCAATCGAAAGCGGTGCTCTTCATGCTCGGAGGGATCGTGCTGTGGGATATTTTTTTCAGAGCGCAACAAGCAGTTGGGATGTCCGTCCTTCAAGAGATGTGGGTGGGGAACACTCTCAACCTCTTCGTCTCTCCGATCCGCCCCCATGAACTTATTGTCTCTACGGCTATCGTAGGGTTCATACGAGCAAGTATCACCGCAACCGGGCTCGGAATCTGCGCGTATACGTTATACGCCTTCAATATGATGGATCTCGGTCTCGCGCTCTTTCCCCTTTTCGGACTCCTTCTTTTCTTCGGGTGGACGGTAGGACTCTTTACTTCGGCACTCATCCTTCGCTACGGCGAAGCGGCTGAATCGTTGGCGTGGATCGTCCCCTTCCTGATCCAACCATTCGTTGCGGTATTCTACCCGGTGTCCGCTCTTCCCGCTCCTCTGCAGACATTTGCGCTGATATTCCCGTGCACTCATATCTTTGAAGGGATGCGCGAGGTTCTTCGCGGGGGTGGTATCCCATGGCCGGCGATGGGCGCCTCCTTTCTCCTTACCCTTGCGTGGCTGTGCTGCACGGGCACATTCTTCGCGAGGACGCTCATCTATGTACGATCTAAGGGATACCTTACTACGGCATCACGAGGATAAGGTCTCTGCAACGACAGCTCTTCTCTCTGACCCGACTGGGATAGCGACCCCATCATCCGTCACCCACAGTTTACCATTGTAGAAGTGGCTCATGGTCGCTCGCTTTTGGTTTACACGTATCGCCCTTGTAGTGCTGCTCAGGAGCCACTTGGCATGGGCAACTCCCCATGACTTTGAGGCGTGGATGGCCACAGCGGCTCTAGTACCGCTGGACGAGTCGAAAACGTATCAACTCTTTGTGGAAGTACAGCCGCGCTTAGGCGATGACTGGCAACGTTTGGCGACGGCGATCTTTCGAACCGCGCTGGTGTACGATCCAATCCCCTCCCTCTCCGTATTCACCGGTTACGGATGGCTCCCTACCTTTTACAATGCCAACTACTATCGAACCTACCGGGACGAGCAACGGCTCTGGCAACAGATCCTCTACAAACACGACCTCTGGAACATCTCATTGCAACATCGACTGCGACAGGAGCAACGATGGATCGAGGATACCGATGGCGTGTCGAATCGCACCCGCTACATGCTTCGCGGCAGTCTGCCGCTCACTGACGCTCACGATTTTGGCATCACCGTCTTTGACGAGTTCATGGTGACCCTCAATACCGTTGAGGGAGGTCCGTGGCGTGGCTACGACCGAAACCGTCTCTTCGTGGGCACCTTCTGGCGGGTTGGCAACGCACACTACGAGATCGGCTACCTTGGCGAGCACGCCAAACGGTTCGGAGATGACGAGCGGTGGGTGAGCGCGCTCGCGGGTGGGGTACTGTTTACTTTCTGAGCTATATCAGGGCGTTACTAAACAGCCCGGGCGCGCCATCAAAGTTTGATAGCGCTTACGAAAATCCTACCGTATCCTACAAAAGGTCTACCTTTTCAGGAGCATCCCCTCATGAATCGCATCTTCGTCGCTCTGCTCGCCGTAATATTTTTTGCCGTTAATGCCGATGCGGCGCCGAACTACAGGTCTACCCTTTCATCGGCCAGGAACCTGCGCAGATCAGAGGTACGCCTCGCTAAGGCGATCGCAAAACTCAGCGCTACCGACCGCGAAAAGTTGAAGACAGCGGCAGCCTCGTTGGGACTCGACTCAGACTCAGATGGTGTGAGCGACCTCTTTGAGAAGGCGCGTGGCAGTGGCATCTGCGATGCGGACTCCGACGATGATGGAGTTAGTGACGGCGATGACGACTACGAAAACGATGATGATAAGCAGGGAGAGGTCGAAGCTAAGGGTAGTATCACCTCGTTCACCGATCCATCTCTCGTTGTCGCGGGCAAGACCTTCACCGTGACAAGCACCACACAGTTCCGACGTGGCGTTTCCTCCAAAGCAGATCTTGTTTCTGGAAAGTGCGTAAAGGTTGAGGGATACGTTGACGCATCAAATGTAAACTTTGCGACAAAAATTGAAGGCGAGCGCGGTTGCGGCGGCTCTGGCGGAGGAGACGATGGTGACGATGACTAAGTAAGGACGTCATTTCGATCCCAAAAGGGCTGGCACTTCGCCAGCCCTTTTTTTATCGCCAACTGAAAATTTTTTTAAAAAACCACCCTCACGATTCCGCAATACAACTCACCCATCTCCGCGCAAGAGAGATAATTTCTCATTCAGTTTTTTTTGTCTCTCGACAGACGATCTCCATTTTACTACCACATACGTTCGTCTCGTAGTTCGGAAGTACGTTGTTCCATGAGTGTCGCACGCGCTGTTAAGGCTCCGCCCTGCCAGCCTTCCCCAGAAATTAAACTTCGACCCTGGCAGCAGGAAGCGTTCGGTGTGTACCGAGACTGCGTGCTACGCGGAGATAACACGCTGCTCATCGAAGCTACTCCTGGCGCAGGAAAAACAACGGCAGCACTTGTATTAGCGATGCATCAGCTTCGCAAACGGGGCGCCAGTAGGATCGGCATCGTAGTTCCAACCGCTCATCTGAAAGGACAATGGGCACGCGCTGCCACCAACATGGACCTCCACCTCGACAGCTCATTCTCGAATGGCAAGGGGGTACTAAGTGGGGATTATGACGGATTCGTTGTGACCTATCAGCAAGTCGCTCAGAAGCCGGGACTTTTTCGTAAGCTTACAAACAGCGCTTGCATCATCCTGGACGAGGTCCATCACGCCGGAGACGGCTTATCGTGGGGAGACGGTCTACGAGCCGCCTTTCACGAAGCCCGATTCATCATCTGCTTGAGCGGCACCCCATTCCGCAGCGACAACTCCCCTATTCCGTTTGTCACCTACGACGAATCGGGCTTTGGGCTTGCGGACTACTCATATTCTTATAGTCGCGCGGTTGAGGAAGGGGTGTGTCGACCAACGGCCTTCTTCACCTACGGAGGTGAGGTAGCATGGCGAGACGCCGCGGGTGATGCGAGCGCGCTCTTCACCGACGAACTCGATGGCATGGGCCAGTCTCGACGATTACGAGCGGCCCTCGACGCAGAGAGTGGTTGGATTGAGCCGATGCTGCGCGACGCCCATGACATGCTCATGAAGACCAGGCGGGAGCAACCAGACGCCGGCGCGCTTCTCGTTGCCGCCGATCAAACGTCCGCTCGAAAGCTCGCGAAGCTCCTCGCCTCAATCACGAAGATTCCCCCGGTGGTTGTCCTCTCTGAAGAGGCAGAAGCCGCCAGAAAGCTCAAGCGATTCAGGGATTCCTCTGAGCCGTGGCTCGTCGCGTGCAACATGGTGAGCGAGGGGGTCGATATACCGAGACTCCGTGTCGGTGTGTATGCCACCACCACTCGAACGAAGATGTATTTTCGACAATTCCTTGGTCGAATCGTTCGTCGTATTCCTACCCTCAATGCCCTTCAGGTCGCCTACTGCTACCTCCCGGCCGATCCAACGCTCACTCGACTCGCTGAAGAGATAGAGAATGAGATACGCCACTGCATTCGCCCCCAAGGGGAGAACGACGACGAATTCGATCGCGATCGTGAGCGGGAAAAGCCCGCGGAGAAGCCGGCGTGGGAGGCGCTCGCATCACGAAACAGCGGCCTCAACTCAGTTATCGTCCATGGCAATCAGCTCACCCTCTTTGGCTCAAGCCACCAAGAGGAGCTCCACTCCGTTGTAACGGAAAAAGTAACGGCACGGCTTGATGAGCGCCGCACACGCGCCGAGGAGAAAGCCTTCCTCAGCGCGGAGGTTCGAAAGTTGGTAAACATGTACCACAAACGCACCGGCAGAACGCACGCTCAGATCCACGCACAGCTCAATGCACAACAGAAGCTCCAAAGCCAAACAGCATGCACCGAAGTACAGCTCCGGGAGCGAATCGTGCTCATCCGAAAGTTGCTGAGTCAATAGAGAGCGCCCCGCCTAAGCTTTCTGGCGCGTCACCGCATGAGGTCCCCATATGAGCGAAGCAACCCCATCTGACTTCACCCCAGAAAAATCGAGCGTACGGTCGTAAAGGACTGGTATACTGTTGAGTAAGCCAGCCACCTTCAGGCTTTATTGCGGAGTGGCCCTGTTCGGGGTAGCGTGCAAGAGCCTGGGTTAACTTGCATGCCCCTAGAGGTAAAGGGCTTGTCCACGAAGGATGAGCCGGGCCACTTTCACGTACGAATACTCATGAACCGCAGAGCCGTGCTACCCTCCATCTCCTTCCACAATTCAGCGCATCAGTTGGCGATCGGCATGATCGCTATGTCGGTGATCAACGGACTGCTTGGGGGGATTATTTTTCTCTTCATCCCTACTACAGTCCTCTCTCACTTTGAGGCATGGCGCCCTTTCACCGGCTTACTGGTAGCGATCCACCCGATGGAGATCATCTTTGGGGCCCTGATCATTTATAGTATCGGGGGATCTCTTGAAGATAGCTGGGGCAAAAAGCGCTTCCTCTCGGTAGCGTTAGGTATCCCTTTCATCTCCGAGCTGATAACGCTTGTCCTCTTTGCGCTCCTTCCAGCCAACTATCCACTCGCCTATCACGGGGCATCGATGATCATCTCAACAATTTGGATAGCGTACGGGTTGAGAGCGGCTTTTTCTCGACAGCTTCTGAACTTTTGGGGTTCACCACTCAGAGGCGAGACCTTCGCCCTGATAGGTCTAGGTTTTGTTGTTCTCAGCGCCGTTTTTTCAGGCGTCATGGTGGTACTGCCGGAGCTCATTGCTGCGGGCCTAACCTATCTGTACATGTACCAGCGAGGGATCTTCAACCTCTCTGAGACTCGTCGACGAGTAGAGCTCGCGTACTACAACTGGAAGTTAAAGCGCCTCAAGAGTAAATCTGGACTTCGGGTTGTTAAGGGCACGAAGGACGATTCCGATCCCACCACTCGCTACCACTAGCACAGAGGAGCGCGCGTTTTTCGAGATGCGCTTTTTGGGGCGTCGAAAAAACGGGGTCGAAGCAGGTAGGTTTCAGGCAAACTCTTGTCGATCTCCCTATCCAGCCAAAGACAGCAAGAAGAAGAGTGCGGTCACTACAAACGAAACTCCCATACTCACCACCACGACCGCCAGGGGGCCTTGTACGTTCAGATGCGGGTTTAAGTCGAACCTCTTGGCATTCGGCATCATCAGCGACATGAGTCCCGCACAGAGCAGCAGCCCCCCAAGGTACAGCATTCCTAGAAAGCTTGCGTTTGCCCCACCCTCAAGTTTCGAAAGGAAGTCTTTTGTACCCAACAATCCCCGTTCGATGAAGAGCTTCGAGGAAGGCCGCGCACCGATTAAACTACGCTCATCCTCTTGAACGGTCAGAACTGTGTAGTCTCCCTGCGGAAGGACCTCGTACCATACTCGCATATCACCAAGGGAGGGGAGCTGCATGTTTGGATCTCTTCGAATCACGAGCTTGTTATTCGATACCTCTAGTGAGGGGTCCTTCAGCATCTCAGGGGAGAGTGCGAGAGGTTGCAACTTGCGAATCGCGTCCAAGAGGCGACTACCATCAAAGTCTCCAAAGCGTGATTGTGTCGATTGATAATTGCGAGGGTTGATTTGAAGAAGTGGATTTTCGTGCCCTTGTGGCACTTGAAAATTAAAGAAATCTACCTGCCCCTCAACCCACTCCAGGGCATAGGCTGGAGCAACACTGTTCTCTTTTCGGCGTTCGACCCACTGAAGCATCTCCACTCGCCGTCGCACAATAAGGGGGGTAGACGGCTTTAAGAACTCATCTTCGTACACATCATCGGTACGCCATGCCGAAGCAGCTATAACGATCTTTCCATTGTCATTGGGGTCCGGCTGGTTCGGGTCGATTTCAACGGCCTTCTCAACCAGATCACTCAATTGATTATTGGTGGATTCGTCAGATGAAACTCCAGCCCACATGAGTACGAGGGAACACACCACCATGACGCCACCGCCGAACACGCCCTGCGCCTTTTTAATACCGTTCCACTTTGTTCCCACGCGAAACTCCTTACAAAAGATTTGCTACCATCGCTCGTAACACAAGCGCTAATGACTTCGCGTCAGCAAGCCTTCCCGATCGAATAGCATCGTCTATCTCGCTACGAGAAAGCTCTACAGTTGTTATGTACTCGTCATCGTCCGGTGTCGCCTTCTGGTCTCGTAAGTCACGAGCACAAAAGAGGTACTGAACCTCATTACAGAATCCAGGAGCTGGATAGAGCGTTCCTAGCGGGATAAGTTCTCCGGGAGCTCTTCCGATCTCCTCCATGAGCTCCCGAGCGGCACACACGCTCGGATCCTCTCCCCTCTCTAAGGTTCCGGCCGGTAATTCAAGGATATGCTGTCGAATCGAATGACGATACTGATCAACAAAAACAACTGAGCCTGTGGCAGTGAGGGGAAGAATAACTACGGCCCCGGGATGCTCGATAGTCTCGTGCTGATGACGCCGCCCATCGGGATACTCAACGGTATCCCGCACAGCTCGTAGCTTTCCCTCATAAAGAATCTCAGAATTGAGCACTCGCATATCGTTCCTTTCCCACCTTGGCACGCTCCTCCCGTCTCTCCCGAAGACCGTTGTTAGTGTGGACCCGGGGAGTGGTTTCTTCGACCCACCACACTAGTGCCGCGTGGCCACAGGAGGCAGGATTAGGGCGTACCGGCTTACTATGTAACCCCCGCCCCACCTGGGAAAGCGTTTTTTTGTCTTCAAGACCACTGCCTTCACCAGACGCCTCCTGTGCCCGCTGGGAGATGTCAGACGATACCGACCGAGAGCACCTATCTCAACTTTTTGCACCCCTCAAGACAACCTCTCTCGAGACATCTCGGCACGTTAGACACGGATATCGGAGTCAGAGGGTATCGCAGCACGGACATGAATCATGTATGCTCTGACCGCACAGTACACGTTGAGCTTTATGTCCTCTCAGAAACCGCACGGCAACGAGCGCCTCAATACCTGGATCGAACAGCAGCCAATCACCTCCCCCCAGGTTGAGCTCAGTGTCGTCGTACCCGCTTTTAATGAAGAGCGACGACTTCCCCCAACGCTCATCGATATTATCGATTTCTTTGATCGTAAGGGGATCTCATACGAGGTGATCGTTATTGATGACGGTAGCACCGATGGCACCGCAGAGGTTGTGCGAAAATTTGAGCGGGTTCGTAGTCAAGTTCGACTGATCCAACTCCCTCGGAATTATGGCAAGGGACACGCTGTTCGTCTTGGAGTTCTCAACTGTAGAGGGGTGCGAATTCTCTTCGCGGATGCGGATGGAGCGACCCCTATCCAAGAGTTCGAAAGACTAGAGGCGGCGATCACGGGGGGAGCGGATATCGCTATCGGCTCGCGGGCGCTCGCCTCCGCAGACACCAAAGTGGCGACCTCACTCCACCGTCGGCTACTCGGAAGAGTTTTCAACAAATGCGTCAATCTGATCCTGCTCCCTTCAATCGCTGACACACAGTGCGGGTTTAAGATGTTCACTCGAAAAGCCGCTATCTTCCTCTTCAGGAGACAGCGGGCAGACAGGTTTAGCTTTGATGTCGAACTCCTCTACATGGCGCACAAAGCAAATTTGACCATCAAAGAGGTTCCTATCAACTGGACAAACGTGCCGGGATCCAAGGTTAGCCTGGTGCGTGACTCCCTCTCGATGTTCCGTGACGTTTTCCGTTTCCGAGTAGTTCACCGGGGGGTCGATCGTGCGAGCTTCGATCAATTTGAAGAGCAATCGAACGAGCCATCGAAGGGGTAGTCGTCCCTTCCCAAAAAATGCCCCTCCTCATCCGCTTATGCGCTCTGTCACTTTGGCCATCAGAGGCTCATGAGCTTTCAATAGGTTAAGGGCGTGATTTGCATATCCCTACCGCAGCAAGCTGTTTAGGAAGGTCCCTCCTGTCGAAATAACGATCTCTCCGTGCAATACTCCCCCCATGACGATCCCATTTGAAGGCTATACCCTCCTCGACTCCGGCGAGGGCCGCAAATTGGAGCAATTTGGCTCCAAAGTTATCGACCGACCATCCTCTTTGAGCACCTGGCGTCGGCGACAGCCCCCCTCCGTGTGGGAAGAGGCGCACGCCTCGTATTCGCCACCGGACCGGTGGCACATTGAGGGGCGCAGCTTCAAGACATGGGAGGCGACCGTCGCTGGGATCCGTCTTGAACTTGAGCTCATGTCGAATGGACAACTCGGCATCTTTCCAGAGCACGCCCTCTACCTTCCCAAAGTGAAAACGATCGCTGACCGCCTCAGCGACAACGGGGCCCGCCCCCTCAAGGTTTTAAATCTCTTCGCCTACACGGGGCTCGCGACGTGCTACTGCGCCTCGCTTCCGTATGTGACCGTGACCCATGTCGATTTGGCGAAACGAGCGATTGAGTGGGCAAAGAAGAACGCCTCACTGAATAATATTCCAGAGAACAACATTCGCTGGATTGTCGACGACGCCCTTGGATTCATGGGGCGAGAGCATCGCAAAGGAAACCTCTACGATATCATTATTATCGATCCTCCCTCATTCAGTCGGGTGTCTAAAAACAACTCCTGGACGCTGGAAGAGAAGGCTCCGGACATCGTTGCCCTGATGCTCAACGTCCTTAATCCTAAAGCCGGCGCTGTCTTTTTTACCAATCACTCAACGGCGAGCACCTCTGACGTCGTTCGAAATATTTCGCTGGATATGTACAACGACAAAGGGGTGGAGATCTCGATCGAGAGTCTTTCGCTCCAAGAAAAGAATACCTCACGCCTTCTTCCCGCTGGCTCACTGATCACCCTGTTCCACTCAACCGATTCGAAGTAGAACTACGAAAAACAAACGTCTGGAGGATACGATGACCCAAGATACCAACTCACTCATTGAGCAACAGCTTTCATGGCGCTACGCGACAAAACGCTTTGATCCAACGAAAAAGATAGCTGCGAAAGACTGGCATACCCTCGAGGAATCCCTGCGGCTCGCCCCCTCCTCTTTCGGACTCCAACCGTGGAAGTTCATCGTCGTGAAGAACCCGGAGGTGCGCAAGCAACTCCAGCCCCTCTCGTGGAATCAACCACAGCTCGTAGAGGCCTCCCACCTCGTTGTAATCGCCGCCAAGAAGGAGGTGTCACACGCCGATGTAGAGCGCTTCCTCGCCAGCATATCGGAAACCCGCGGCGTACCCGTAGCAGCGCTTCAGGACTACGGCGGAATGATGAAGGGATTCTTGGATGCGCTCGCCCAACAGGGCACGTGTGAACACTGGTCGACTCGCCAAGCGTATCTTGCGCTCGGCATGCTTCTCTCTACGGCAGCGGTTTTAAAGATAGACGCGTGCCCACTTGAGGGTATCAATCCGGTAGCCTACGACGAGGTTCTCGGCTTGAATCAAAGTGGCTACTCAACCAAGGTGGCGTGTGCCCTGGGATACCGCTCCGCTGAAGACGCAGCCGCATTCTATACGAAGGTGCGGTACGATCGTGCGCAGGTGATACTCGACGTATAGCGACCTTAGCACATACAAAGGAGATCAAAGGTGAGGAATAGAGCCTGCTCCCAAAGAGCGGCTCGCACCTCCCTCTCCTCGCTCATCCCGCTCTCCGTTTTCCCTGCTCCTGTTGTAACCATGTAAAGCGCCCCCTAAACGGGCGTTTTTTCACAAGAGACAGGAAAGAACCGTACTGTTTTAGGTTTGCAAACTAGACATCAGTCCTTTAACCCAGGTACTCTCCTCCCATGATTATTGTAACAGGTGGCGCCGGATTTATTGGGAGCGCGTTCGTCGCGAAGCTGAACGCTGAAGGGATCAAGGACATCCTCATCGTTGATGAGCTTGACTCTAACGCTCGCGCTAAGAACCTGGCCGACAAGAGCTATACATCCTATATCGGTAAAAAAGAGTTCATCGAATCGGTGCGAACCAACTCCCTGCAAAAAGGGGTAACCGCTATCGTTCATCTCGGGGCGTGCTCGAGTACCACCGAGAGAAACTTGGAGTACTTGCGGGAGAACAACTTCGAGTACTCCCGCACCCTCGCCACGTACTGTCTCGCAAACAACATCCGATACATCTACGCCAGTAGCGCGGCTACCTATGGAGATGGCAACAACGGGTACAGCGACAACGTCGCTCTCCTCGATACTCTCAAACCGCTCAATCCCTACGGCGACTCGAAGCACCAGATGGACCTGTGGGCACGAGACCAGGGGATCCTCGATAAGGTTGTCGGCCTAAAATTTTTCAACGTCTATGGCCCAAACGAGTACTACAAGGGTCACATGGCGAGCGTGGCCTGGAAGGCGTTCAACACCATTAAAGAGACGGGGACGTTCTCCCTCTTTAAATCCCACCGCCCTGACTACAAGGACGGCGAGCAGATGCGAGACTTCGTCTACGTAAAAGATTGCTGCGACATCATGTGGTGGTTCCTGCGTAACCCATCAGCGAACGGAATATTCAACGTCGGGTCAGGTAAGGCGAGGTCATGGAACGATCTCCTCAACGCCGTATTCACCGCGATGGGCAAGCCGGTCAAGATCGCCTATATCGATATGCCGACCGACCTTCGATCTCAGTATCAGTACTTCACCGAGGCCCCGATGGATAAGCTTCGGACAGCGGGATATACCGCCCCACTGCACACCCTGGAGGAAGGGGTGTACGACTACGTCACCAATCACCTCATGAAGCCCGACCAACACTGGTAAGAGGGGGCCCACGTCTCGGGTCTCCCATCTTTTGTACCAACTCTGCACCTTTTTTCTCTGATTTCAAATCCAAGCACCGTTTGGCCCCGCACCGTCATCATCCCATCACAGGGATGTGTCATGAGTACCCAAGTAGCGGACACCGAGGTTCTTCGGTTTGAAATAGCCGTAAACGGCGCGGCCTACCAATCACTGGTCGCAAGCCTTCGAGATGAGGGGGTACAATCCTATGCGAATCGACCCCTTACACGCTCCGTAAAGGCCTCCCTCGAGCTCGATCTCGCCTCTGGCAGCTACTCGGTGAGCACCGTCGGGAAGCACCGCCTTCCCACAACCATGGCCGTCAGACCGGGCAGCCGAACCCACCGTAATATCAGCCACCTCCTCGCCGCCTCACTCAAGGAGCAAGAGGCTCAAGAGTTCTCCGCCCTGATCCAGAAGATTATCGATGCCGTCCCTGACGTCCCTCGTGAGGGCCTGGCGGTGTACAAGCACGACCTAGAGTTTAAGCCGTCCAACATCACCTCAGGCGCCGCCCGAATCGTCCGAAGCGTTGAGATTCTCGGGACGATAGCTCCAACCATCCTTCTTGATATCGACGAGTCCCCTACCCTTATTATCCCCGACCGTCGTCACGAACCGCTCGATTCAACCCTCAACATTCTCAAACAAGAGGCTCAGCTCCTCTCTCCACTGCGAGCTACACCAAACGGAAACACCGTAGAGGTGTCCTGTTCAGTAGTACTCCCTGCTCTGACGGATACCACCGTCGATCTCTACCTGCACTGGGGCAGCTACGACGCAGTGGCTCCAGCATGGCAGGACGAGCTCGTAGGCTCCTCTGAGTGCTCAACAACGACCGAACTTTCGGTAGCCCATCAGATCTACGTGCCACACCACGGCCACTACGGCGCCACGCTGTTTCTTCGTCCTCGAGGCGAGCAGGATGCGGTATGGCTCGGCGCGCTCGGAACAGATGATACCCGTTTTACGATCGGACACGACGATGTGGAGATCACCCGGGATCGAGAGAGAATGCTCTCCGAGATGCGTGAGATCGCGGTGAGCATGTTGTCCTTAAGCGTTCAACATCCCCGCACCCTTCCGGAACAGATCGAAACGATCCGCTCCTACGCTCCACACCTGGGTCTCGGCGCTCTCCTCAAAGAAGCGATCGAACCTCTCGGGGGTGATGCGTACCTTGATGATTTTCATCACGCTCTCCATGAAACGGGGATGCGTGAACAACTCGCCCCCCTACTCTCTACCTATGGAATCGGTGAGATCGTCTTCACAACTCCTGAGGGCCCTCACGCCGCAGCCGGTGGCCTCGCGCAAGTTATCTCGGGACTTCCGATCGAGCTTCAAAAAGCAGGAATCCCCGTTACCATCATCACCCCACTCTATGCCTACGCGAACGGAAACAAACACGCTGCGGCCCAGCACCTCCTCACCAACGGCATTCAACTCGGCTCAGAGAAGGTCATCCCTACCTATCTCGGATCGGTCACCGTCAACCTTGGGCCCACCTACCACATCGGCACAACGCATCACCGTCGGGCTCCATCTGCCATACCTATCAAGGTCTTTCTTGCTCAATCAGGAAGCTTGCGCGTTTTCATGCTTTCGAATCCCTCAGTATTCGACCGGCTCTATCAACCGGTTTACGCTGACGAACAACTTCGACGAGCTATTATCTTCTCTCGAGCAACACTCGAGACGATTATCGCGCAGCACTTCGGCATCAGACCCTCTGCCATCATATCTAATGACTGGATGACAGCCTGCGTCCCCGCCTTTGCGGCTCTTGATCCTCGTTACCAAAACGTATCCTGGCTGAAAGAGGCGAAAACAATTCACATGATCCATAACGGTGGGGCCGACTATCATGGACGGCTCCCCACCCACGCGCACCATGAGGACCTTTGGCCCCTCTTCAACCTTGCACCTGAGCACTTCTTTGGCTTTAGGGACCCACACAACTACGGGTTACTAAACCTAACGATGGCAGCCTCTCAGCACGTGTCAGGAGCTATCCTCACCGTGAGCCAACCGTACGCCACACAGATCACGCAACCGGCCGGTGGAGATGGGATAGATTACGTCCTGCAACACAAACGCGATCGAGTGTTCGGCATTAGCAATGCCGTAAGTCGAACCGATATCAATCGATATCTCTCATCCATCAGTGGAGTTCCGGAAACCAATCTCGATTCAACCGAGGAGCTCCTTGCTGCAAAAGCGTCCGTTCGGGAGTCGCTACAACGTCGATTTGGACTAACCCCCACCAGGGACGCCCGACTCATAAGTTTTGTAGGTCGTCTCGCTGAACAAAAAGGGCTGTCCCTCCTCTCCGGATTCGTCTCTGGCGGTCACTCTGCACTTGAAGAGCTCCTTATTCGACATAAGGATATACAACTTCTTGTGGCGGGCCCGACTACCGAAGGTGACCGCGCATCACTCGACCTGCGAAATACGTTGCACTACCTTGCGTCACGGTATCCAGGCCGCGTCGCGACCTACTTCGACTACATCCCACACGCTCAAGCGCTTGAGGTCATCTTCGGAAGCACCTTCTTCCTGATGCCCTCTCGTTTTGAACCAGGAGGCATCACCCAACTTGAGGCCCTCGCGGCGGGCACGCTCGTCATCGGTCGAAACATCGGCGGGATCTCAGCGACTATTGAGAACTTCAACCACCAAGCTATGACGGGGAACGGGTTCCTCTTCAATGAGTACACCCCAACCGCATTTACCAATACGGCTACGTGGGCACTGAATTCAAGTCAGGACAGTGCTACCTACGCTATGCTGGTAGAAAATGCGCGCACCGCTCGCCATACCTGGTCAGACCGAGTACCAGCCTATTTGGCGATGCTCCAACGAGTTGTTCTTGGTGCGGAGGGGTTTGCATCAGTTCCGTGGAATGCGGCACAGCGCGAATCCCTTTCAACCATCAACGTGAAGTAATCCATTCCAGGGTGTTGCGCCTTCAACAAGCCACCCTATCCATTTCCACTAAAAGTGGAACCGGGTGCATTTTTTTGCGTTAGCGCCAAGTCGTAGTAGGATAGCGTGCATCCGACTGGAGCGCTGAACTACCACGACGCATCCCTCCCTTCCTCCACTAGGAATACGAATTATCAGGATACAAATTATGAGAGATACAACAGAGATAAAAAAAGAACTGGTTGAGATTCGATCGCTTCTCACCGAAGCCTCGATGCCACTTTGCGATCTCGCGATCCTCAAACTTGATCGCACCCTAGGCCTACTGTCGCAAGACGAGCACGAAGCGCCCGGACGAGGCAACTCTCCCCTCTATCGGGAGCTACGGTCTCTGATTGAAACCACGGCCCGGGGCGAAATACGCCTTCAATCCTATGTCACAGGTCCGGGGCGTCTCGATACGCTCGTCAATATAGCGGAGGCTTTAATCAGACGCTTCAGTTTAGCGGACGAGACCTTCACGATTGCAGAGTTCGGAAAGATAGCGCGCCAGGTTCATGGTGATTGCAAATCCAAATTGGAGCGAATTACGCCGGTACTGAGGGCGGCTGGGCTCATCGAGGTAACCGGTGATCCGTTGCCACATGGTGGGTACCGAAACCGTGGCTATCGCCTCACGGATCGCGCAAAGGGGCTGGCGACTAAATTACTCCAGGCCGATGGGAGATAGCTGTCTGCGGGGTCACTCCTCTACCAGAGTAGGAAGAGGAGCCCCACGTACATCATTAAGGTCCCAATAACACGCCGGGCCCGGTCCCTTTCATTAAACCACGCTCCGCCAATCACCACCGTGAAGATCATCGAGAGCCGCGTAACGCCAACCACGACGTGCGCGGGAAGTGTTGTCAGCGCGGCCATCTTTGCGACCATGAAACCGGTTTCAAAAAAGCCTCGAAGGAGAAAGGCCCGTGCATTGCCCCTTAACTCCGAAGTGCCAGAGGGAACTCGCAGCAACGCGGGAAACGTTAGAAGTGCGGCGCATAACGTCACAGAGAAAGCCGAGGTTACCGGGCCTGCATGACCCACTGCGAGTCGATCGAGGGCGCTATTGAGGGCGAAGGCAACCGACCCAACGAGCGCGTACAACACGGCAGCCGGTTGAACAACCTTACCCGTGGACCTATCCCGACGTATAATAACGAGGCCTCCAAAAACTAGAAAGGCGATCCCGACTACCTCAGAACCGCTTGCGACATCCCCCGTTATGACTGGAGAGATGAGGGTTAAGATCAGGGGAGAGAGTGAGAGCAGTCCACTGACCAGGGAGACATCACCCTTCTCAAACGCGCGCATCTTACATCCCTCAGCAAAGACATCAGAGATGCCCCGCATGAGAACAAGGA
>JBEGVS010000015.1:0-46988 GCA_041178185.1 Pseudomonadota bacterium | reverse complement strand
TAATTCAGGCATCGAAGCGGCGGGGGTTCCGGGTCGTGGTGAAAAAGCGAACGAGTACACGAGATCAAATTGAACGATATCCATGATCTCCAAGGTCTGCTGGAAATCCTCCTCAGTCTCTCCTGGAAATCCAACGATGACATCGGTTGTTATCGCGATATCAGGGACCCTGGCTTTCAAGTCCTCGATTATCTTAAGGTACTTTTCTCGACGATAGTTTCGATTCATCAATTTGAGGATCCGGTCACTACCCGACTGAAGCGGCATGTGGATGTGTCGGCATACCTTCGGATTTGAACTGACACATTCGATGAAATCAGACCTGACCTCTTGCGGATGGGGACTGGTGAATCGAATCCGTTCAACTCCTTCGATCTGGGATAATCGATCGAGTAGCTGCACAAAAGATACCCGAGGGGATAGGTCGAGGCCGTAGGAGTTGACGGTCTGCCCAAGCAATACGATCTCGCGGCTACCGCGATGAGCGGCTATCTTTACCTCTCGCTCAATCTCAGAGATCGCTCGAGAGACCTCGGGGCCTCGCGTCGTTGGAACGATGCAGTACGTGCAGCTCTTGTTGCACCCACGACTGATTGAGATGAAGGCGGTCACATGGTTTGCCTTTCCATGCTTGGACGGATCCGAGTCAGCGAACCCTAACGGTAACTCCTCCCAGTCCTCGCGGTAGTTGACCGCAACCTGAGGCGGCGCCCCTTTCTTCCGTAATTGAATCAAAGAGGGCACAAGCGAGAGGTTATGCGTACCGAAAACGAAGTCGACGTTTCGCCCTTTTTTGAGAATCGCCTCCCCTTCCTGTTGGGCGACACAGCCGCATACTCCAACCATCAGTTCAGGCTTCACACTCCTCAGCTCGCGCATCTCACCAAGCATACTGTAGAGCTTCTGCTCAGGTTTATCCCGCACACTACAGGTATTGATCAGTACCAGGTCTGCCTTCTCTGGAGCGTCGACCGGATGGTACTCCTTCTCAAGGATCTTGTAGAGCTTCTGCGTGTCATGCTCGTTCATTTGACAACCGAAGGTGCGGATATACACCCCCTGCGTCGGCTTTTCAGCGGACGAATCAGCTCGATTGCTTTCGGATTCACACGAGGATGACATATGGGCGACCACGTAGACGATACGTACCACCATCAGCGGTACTCATCGCGATTCGCTCCTACTCGGAACGAAAGGACGCGATACGCACTACCGGCTGCGGGGCAACGGTGCTTGTCACTGGCACTGGCTTCTCCAGAGACAACTTAAAGCGTTGGGAGGCCCCCGGGGCTAACCGCAAGTTAGGCACCTCAACGCGCTTCTCATTCTCAAGAATTTGACCGTCCAAATCAAGCGTACCGGTCGGGGCGAATCCCGCCAAAATCACGACATCCTTGATAGTTCCGGAACCCGAATTGAACATCTCACCGGTAATGGTGAACCTCACAACGCACTCATTTGGGCTCGAGCAGCTCTCGGAGGGGATGCGGTGAACCTCCAAATTTCGCAACGCGATGAACTGCTTAGGCTCTTTTTGCTCGACAGGAGCGACCTCCGCAGGCGAAAACGGAGCGGCTTCCTTGCCCCATAGCACCTCTAACTGATAGCTCGTGATCCCCTTGAGCGGCATGGAGAGCGTAAAGGGCTGAGCGACCCCTTTTTCCAGCATATCTACTCCCTTCGCCGTACCAGCTCCTGTGCCGAGGACATCCTTCATATTGTGGAAGGAGACCCGTTCTTCGCCTTCTTTGTCGAGCGCAGAGAGCCGCACGACGACCTCCGCGGCTGGCTTGGTAACCTTAGGGATCAGGCGCCCCTTAACCACGAGCTTCCTTCCGTCGTTTGCCTCATCTACTACCTCAAGAACGAAAGGAGTCACATCAGGATCGATTCCAGCGCTCGCTTCAAGGGGCACTCCCCCGGCTCCGCGCGTCTTCGCGGTGGGGCCGAATAAGGAACATCCGGTGAGCACTGGCACGAGGAGCAGCGCCGGCACTACACAGCACAAACGAAGGATCCATGGACGTGACGGCCTCTCTCTCACTTATCCCTCTTGCACCGAGCGATCTACCAATTTCCAAGAACCGGAATTCCACGTCCACTTCTGCTCTTCGGTGCGCGTGTTCACAACGTACACCGGCACTCGATAAAATTTGGTCTTTACCTTAACGCTGGCCTCTCGAGCGCCCTCTCCCCACACGACGTTGGTTACCTTAGTATCAACGATCCGCTCCTCCTCACTCGTGTCCTTCAATTGAGACGACAGCTTGAGCTGACTTTCCGGAGCGACGTAGGAAGCAGCCTCCGTGTGGTTTCCCCACACTATCGCCGAGTTAAAACCCTTTATCTCCTTATCGAGGAGGGCCATGCGATCACCTTCGGTCGCCCCGACCTCTTTGAACGCTTGAATAAATGGCACCAACACGCACCCCGAGAGCGTCATGGCAAAGGTAGTCGCCAACACTATCGGAAGAACTCGAATAACACCTTGTAGTTTTTTACCGCTTTTCATTACCTCTTCTCTACCTCCGCCCCGTCACTCGGCTTCGAATCGGCTCCATCCTCAGGGTGCACCAGGTTCACGATGAACTTTTTGAGGCGCTCGATATCTCTGCGAGCGAGGTAACTACCGTGCGACCGATCAGGCATCGCTTCTTTGGGCATCGCGGCTTTTACCGCAGGAACTACTCGCTCCCCTTGGATATCCTTAAGAATCTCTTGCATGTGAGCCTTATCTGAGTCCGTAGCCGGAGCCAGACGAGCCTGAATGTCCCGAGCAGCAACGAAGACGATCGAGCCAGCAAAGACAAAAATCATGAGGAACAGCGACATGTTTCGCATGATCGCAGGTTAGATCAGAGATCCACTTCTGGAAAGGATGCAATAAGACCGAACCCTAATACGCGTTCCTGTTTTTGAACCCCCTAAAAAGGGTCATCCACAGGATCTTAAGGTCCAGGATAAGGGACCAGTTCTCAATGTAGTACAGGTCGTATTCGATGCGCTTATCAATCGAGGTATCTCCCCGCCATCCGTGCACCTGAGCCCACCCCGTAATACCGGCAGGAACTTTATGGCGGAGCATATATCGAGGAATCCGGCGTCTAAACTCCTGGATGAAGACCGGGCGCTCTGGTCGGGGACCTACGATAGACATATCCCCCTTGAGCACATTCAGAAGCTGCGGCAACTCATCGAGACTGGTTGAGCGAAGAATCCGCCCCAGGGGGGTCACGCGATTATCGCCAGGGGTAGTCCATCCCGGACCGTGACTCTCCGCATTAGTATACATAGTCCTGAACTTGACGATGGAAAAACGGGTTCCGTCAAAGCTCACCCGCTCCTGCTTGAAGAGAACGGGACCTCGAGAGGTCAACTTCACGAGAAGAGCGATGAAAATCATCAGTGGCGAGAAGAGCACAAGCAACAGCGCGCCTAGCGCGAGATCCACTGCTCGCTTCGTAAAGAGGTTAATGCCATCCAACGGGCACTCCTGAAGGCTGATAACGGGAAGCCCCTCGAATTCCTCGATCGCGCCACCCAAACTTGCGAATTGATAAAGATCGGGAACGATCTTGATATCCACGATAGAGTCTTTGAGCTGCTCCATAATCGCCGGCAGCATCTGATGGTCTTCTAAGGGCAACGCGACAACGATCTGGTCGATGTCGGTACGACCAATAAACTTACCGACATCCTCGTATCGTCCCACGATCGGAACTCCTCCCGGACCTCGTCGTTCATCACCGCTCTTCGAGAGACACCCAAGCAATTGCACCCCTAGCTCCTGATGAAGGCGCACTCGGCTGGCGAGATCTCCCGCAACCTTGCCGGCCCCAACGATCAGCATGTAGCGAAGGTTGTACCCCTTGCGACGCAACTCCCGGAGTAGGAAGCGAAGAGAGATCCGTTGTACAACCGTGAACAGCGTGGCAAGAGCCCAGAAGTACACGAATACCAGACGAGAGAACTGAACGCTTTTCTCCCGAAAGAGGTAGGTAATGGAGATGAGCAGGAGGATAGCCAACGCATTGGCGTTGACGAGAACCCACAGTTCGCGTGTTCGTCGCACTCCCCGCATCGGGCGATAGAGCCCCATGCGTCGAAAAACAAATGCCCATATAAGCCAAATGAATATCGTCATCGAGAGGTAGGGCCCAAACTCCGGGATACCCTTCTCTGCGGGCACGATATCGGTCATGAAGCGAAGGCAGTACGCGACTACCCACGCGACACTGATGACCGCGAGGTCAGCTACCATGAAGAGGTATTCAAATAATTGTCGCTTTTGCTTCAGCATTGTATCCCGTGCTTAGCCCCAACGGCGGTGGCTCGCTCAACACCGGCGTGTTGTGGAGCCTGCTCTAGACTGACCTTTTGCAAAAAGGCTCCCCACGCCTCGAAGAAATTCCCGTAACTGAACCGACGAGCTCGGTTCTTGAGAGTGATTACGCTAAACGTGCCCTCAACTTCGCAAAAGGTTCGTACCGCCTCAACGAGTGCGGAGACATCCCCACACCGCTCTTTAGGTACAAATATACCGGTGTGCTCATCGGGGACAAGCTTCGACCCTAACCAGGGGCGCCATCCTACAACTGATTCGCGCAACCCCCCGGCATCAATACCGATCACCGGTCGGCCAGCCGAGAGACACTCGACCGGAACGATTCCGAAGTCCTCAATACCAGGAAAGACTAACGCTCGACACCGTCGGTAGCACTCCCACAAAAATGCCTCGCTCACTCGACCAAGGATCCGAACGGTGGGCCCGGC
This sequence comes from Pseudomonadota bacterium, assembly GCA_041178185.1. Lineage (GTDB taxonomy): Bacteria > Bdellovibrionota_C > UBA2361 > UBA2361 > OMII01 > OMII01. The sequence goes on along the minus strand of JBEGVS010000015.1, from coordinate 42,215 downwards.
CATAGCTTCGAGGGATTGTTGCTCAGGCCCGCCCCCGATAACCCACAAGGGCTGACTCAGTTCGTTGAATGCTTTGACCGCTACATCGATCTTCTTGTACGGAACTAAGGCACCTGCGCACAAGAAAAATGGCTCAGGATGCTGGTCAAAAAAATCTCTCTCTTGCTGCGTCAGTTCAAAGGCAACCTCATCGCTCATCCGAACGGGAGGCGCTATGACTGTCGAGCTGCGGCCATAAAATCGTCGAATGCGCGCACTGATAAAGGTGCTAATTGCGATGAAATGAGATACCCGCTGGCCCCCAGCGGCATCCCAACGCCGTAGGAGCGTAATCAGGGGCAACGCGCAGAGATACTTCACTCCACGAATGTACGCAGCAGCCTGATCCCAGATGTATCGCATCGGGGTAAAGCAGTAACAGATGTGAGGAATACCCGGTGGAACATGCACGTTCTTTGCAGCGGCGTGACTCAACGAGATAACGAGATCGTATCCTGTAAAGTCAAATGCCCGCGCCGCAAGTGGGTAGAGAGGTAGAAAAGCCTTATAGAATTTTTTGATAGCTGGGATCGAGTTAAGAAAGGACGTGACCTTTACCCGTCTATCGATTTGTGCGGAGGTGGCACCTGGAACGTGCACGAGCGTAAAGATGTCGGCATCAGGATATAGACAGAGAAAAGCCTCAAGGCATCGCTCGCCGCCCCGCATCCCCGTCAGCCAATCGTGCACCAATGCGACTCTCACGATCCTCTCCTTAGGGCGAGTATCCGTTCATACTCAGATCGTACCATCGAGGCGATGTTCACGCAGGAGTAAAGTTGTACATGTGCTGCTGCAGGAGTTCGATCCGAAGCACCACCCCTTGCGAGACCAGCTTCAATCGCTTTAGCCAATGAGGTGATAGAAAAACTATCTGCAACGGTATCCTTCTCTGTTACGAGCTCAAGCAATGCTGGCACGGGACGACAGATGACCGGTGTGCCAACAGCTTGAGCCTCAACAGCGGGCAGGCAGAATCCCTCAATGTGAGAGGGAACCACCAGCGCCAACGCTTCCTTGACATACAGTGCGAGCTCCGAGTCAGAAACGGCTCCGATTGCGCGCACGCCTTCAACTCCCGCGAGCACAGCGCGCCCTTCAGCCGAACTGACGTATCGCTCTATACCGAATCCGGCGAGAATGAGCATTGGGCACTCCGCCGCATAGGCCCTCCACTGTTGCCCTTCCCGAAACTCTTCATACGCGGCAACAAGATCCGCCAATCCTTTATGCGGCTTGGTGTTGGAAAAAAGCGCGAAAAGATACGGCGACTCAACGTTCGGAAGGATACTCTCAGAAGCGGGAGAAAGCAGGCGTGGAGAGATAGCGTTCGGTACGTAACGAATCTTCTCGTCAGCAGCACGGGTCAATCTCTTTACGCCCGCTTGGGTATGGCGACTCACCGCCAAAACCCCATCCGCCCGCCGCACCGCGGAGCGAATGAGAAATCTCGCGACCGCTGGGTACCACATCTTCTCCGGATGGGAGATATGGATAAGGTCGTGAACGGTCACCACCGTTGGGATCGGAATGCGATACGGGAGCATGTAATGCGGAGTATGGAAGATATCGTAACGAGAGAAATCGATCCGAGATGACATCTTCATCATCTCATCGAATGAATACGGAGTGGCGGGATCCCAGAGCCACTCCACCTTATCTGCGTAGGAAGCGTCGCGACACCGATCGTCGCCGTAGATGACAGTGATTGAGACACCGCCGATCTCCAAGAGACCGAGGATCAAATTGTCGATATACACACCGATGCCGCCATCTCTCAACTTGCGGCCATCAAGCAACAATCGAAGAGGATGCGCGGTGGGGCTCTCAGTACCGATTAATTCGCTGCTTTTCGCTTCCACGGCGCACTGCCATCTACATCAAGGCCCGTAAACACCCGTCGAACAACGTAAGTCTTTTTGTTCTGAGACTCGTAGTACGTTCTCGCCAAAACCTCGGCAAGAAGACCGAACACCGTAAACTGCATACCGATAATGATCATCATGACGCCAAGCGAGAGCAACGGTCGATTGCCCATCGGAACGCCCTGGAACATCCGTTGAAACGTAAGGATCGAGAGCAGTGCAACACCGAACAAACCTGAGAGTGCACCAACCAGACCAAAGAGGTGGATCGGACGCTTGGAGTATCCGAGCAGGAACTTCACGGTGATGAGGTCAAGCACAACTCGGATAGTGCGAGAGATGCCGTACTTCGACGTACCGAATTTACGCTCACGATGATTAACGGGAACTTCAACGATCTTGGCACCCATCTCATTAGCGAGAGCCGGAATAAACCGATGCATCTCACCGTACAAGCGAAGACCTCGAGCGATATCACCGGTCATCGCTTTCAAGGTACAGCCGTAATCGTGAAGTCGAACATCTGTCGCATACGAGATGATTCGATTAGCTATCATGCTCGGAAGACGTCGGCTTATAAACTTGTCTCGACGAGCTTTGCGCCAGCCACATACCAGGTCATACCCCTCATCAAGCTTCGCGACCATCTGAGGGATCTCTTTCGGATCGTTTTGCAGATCGCCATCGAGTGCGATAACGATGTCGTACGTCGTGTGATCGAAACCCGCCGACATAGCTGCAGTTTGACCGAAGTTCCGACGGAGCTGAATAAGACGGAGATGGGGGTCGTTCCCGGCCGCTTCAAGGAGCGTTGCAACCGTGGTATCACGAGAGCCATCATCAACGTAGATGATCTCATAGGGCATGCCAGTTTTTTCCAGGACGCCCGCAACCTCCCGAAACCCCTCAGCTACGTTCTCTTCCTCGTTATAGACTGGAATTACGACCGATATGCCTCGCATATCCCTCCTTGGAAAAATACCGCGCCAAATAGTACCACACCGAAAATTCTAAACACAGCGCCCCAGATTTTTTCAAAACCGACTCGGAAATTAACTAACATACTAATACTATTAATAAAAGCGGAGCTGTCACCAAACAGCGGCGCACCGCGACCTGCCAGAGAGTCCACGCTGCGAGCAGCTCAGGCCCAAGGGGTCGGCCCCCAGCCTCTCGGGACTCAGGGATGAACCCCCTTTCAATGCCCGATCCGTCATTCGAATCGAGCTAGATAACAACGGCCTTCGACAGCCTCCTTCGAATAACCGCGAGCTGTCCAGCATGCATCATCTCGTGACTACCGATCATCATGAACGCGGACGAGACGCTTCGAGCGTAGCCACGCATGAACTCAGGGGCGGGTCGCTCAAGCTCGTCATCACTCAAAGACATAAGAACCTGCTTTGTCTTGTCGCGCTGAGCGATCATTAATTCAAGATACTGAGAGAGTTTTAAAGTACCGCGTCGGGAATCCACAGCCACCTCCTTGGCGTGCGCCTGCTCAAACCCCTCGGGGAGATCCACCCCCGCACCAGCCCGAATCGCCTCAACCGTTCGGCGCTCGTTCATAATGAGGTGCCCCAACTGCCAGGCGGCGTGGTGCGCTCCATCGACCGGACAGGTCAAAATATCCTCGTCCGACATGTCACTGAGATAGGTTCTCATAACGTAGTGAGAGGTAGAGAGAAATTCCTCGATTGTGGCCCGAAACGTCATACGACCTCCATACTAAGTACCCTCCCAGACCCTTGCACATTTCCGCTCATGCGTACATCTCTGGTGAGATAGCCTCAAGTCTTGGTACCCTAAGTGGACAAACTCGTCAGCACGGAGACCGTTCGAGATGTCGACAACAACAGACCATCCTGTCAGCACCCACCATGAGTTTCTTCGCTCAGTAAAACTCTTTTCCCTGTTGGACGACACCGAGCTTTTGGCTCTACATGAAGGGCTAAAAAAAAGGACACTGGCAGCCGACACGCACCTCTTCCACGAGGGTGAACAAGGTGACTCTCTCTTTATCGTGCAGTCGGGCAGCGTTGAGATCTACGTTCATGACTTTGCGGGGGACAAGATAGCGCTTACTACACTCTCAATGGGCGATATCTTTGGAGAAACCTCCGTCTTCGACCCTGGTCCACGTTCGGCAAGCGCCCGAACGACGGAAGAGAGTGAGATGTGGGAGTGTCCACGAGCGGCTCTCTTGGACTTCCTGCAAAAAAAGCCAGACGCCAGTCTCGATCTCCTGGCGATGATCTCGCGACGTTTACGAGAAGCTGACCACCTTTTGATGGGGCGCGCGACCGACAACGTTAATGCTGCCGTTGAGAACAAACTCTCACTTCCTCAGAAGATGGCAAATCAGATCGCAGACTTCAGCGGGAGCATGCCGTTCCTGGCTATTAATGCCTTACTCTTCTTGGCGTGGATCGTTGTCAACTTGGAGATGATCCCAGGAATCGCCGCGTTTGACCCATACCCGTTTGGATTCCTGACCATGTCGGTATCGCTCGAAGCGATCTTTCTGAGCATCATCGTGCTGCTCGCTCAAAACCTCAACTCGGCCAAGGAGAGGGTCAGAAATGATGTAGAGTACGAGGTGAACCTCAAGGCTGAGCGAAAGATAACGGAGCTTCATCGACGCATTACACAACTTCACAACGAGGTAAGTCGGCGACTCACCAAGATGGAAGAGCGTCGCTAACGCGAAGAGAAACTTTGGTGCTCATAAAAGATCACCTACTCCGCTGGTGCTAGTTGGCCTTCGCCTGAACCAATGACGAAAGGAGCTGTTCATAGCGGGTCACCACTGCGTCCCATGAGTACATCGAAAGTGCCCGCGAACGAGCCCTATCTCCGTAGCTCGCCACAAGCTCAGGCTTCGAGATGACGAGCGCCAGCAACTCAGAGAGCCTCGAGAAATCGTTCTTTGGATACGAAAGCGCTGCATCGCCTATGACCTCAAGATTCTCCGGTGTTCCATTGGCGATGACGCAGTTTCCATAAGACATCGATTCGACGAGAGCTGGATGAGTTCCCCCAACCTCCGTCGCTTGCACGTAACAGTAACAGTTACTCTGAAATTCCTCGTATGCCTCTCCGAACTGGAACCCGGTGAAGATAACGCTTTTTGAAGCTTCCGCTCGTAGTTGTGCTTTATAGTCTTGGGCGTACGGAGCGTCGCCGACGATCACGAGGGGCATATCTGTGTTGAGTTTATTATATGCCTGAATAACCCCGAGCGCGTTATTCTCCGGCTCTAATCGACTCACGTATAAGATGTACCCTTTGGGGTTGAGGCCGAACTTTGCTAACGCCTCCCCCGGCGGTCGCACCGTTGGATGCACTCCATACGGAATTACCTCCGACTCACAACCGTAGGTATCGCGATAGTACTCCGCAATGACATCAGCGTCGGACACGAGCCTGGTCGCAAGCATAACCGAGGCGCGCTCGCCGAGAAGGTACCAAGCTTTGCCCAACTTGTTCCACTTTGCTCGGTCCCGCTCAATACCATCAACGTTGATAAGCAGCGGCGTTCCCTTCACTTTTAAAATCGGGGCAAACGGGCTATTCGCCGCGTTACAGAGCAGGATCCCGTCATACGTTTGAAAGAGCGCATCGATGAAGGTGGTTAATCCACTCAGGGGGGTCTCGAGATACTTGTGAAATATGGTGGGGACCTGCCTTCGGTGAACACCACGATACTCGTCGAGCTCACCCCACGTATCGAAAAAACCACATCGGCTATAGACCGTAACCGTGTGTCCGCGAGCCACCAGTCTCGTTGAAAGCTGCTCCGCAAAGGTCTCGAATCCACCATACCGAGCGGGGATTCCGCGGGTACCCATAAGGGCGATACGCAAGGGGCGAATGTTCGGGTTCAATTCGGTCATGGGGAGGGTTTGTACCATCGAACGGCATTGGGGGCGAGAGGAAGGTCGGTCTAAGCAAATTGCCCCCTTTCTCCGTGAGTTTCGGACGTGTAAACTCTCAACATCGGTCGATTAGGAGAAGCTAGCGCAGCCAGCTGAAATCTCCCAATCGTCTGAGTAGTACTGAGCAATGAGAGGGAAACCATCTCGGAAACCATCTCGCAGTACGGTACGGAGCGGCCCATGGGGAGCCGCTTCGGAGACCCCATCCCTTCACACTCCAGGCATCCTCGCATTTACCTACGACACTGAGAGCAGCTCGGTCATTCGCAGTACGCCCAACGCCCGAGAGGTATTAGGAGTGGCGCCGCAGCACCTTTCTATTCACGGCGCGCTCTTCCTTGCCTACGTGCATCCTGCCGATCGATTCAGCACAGAGGTGTTCCTCGACACCGCGTTGCGCGAAGGAACGCCCTATGTAGCCACCTATCGGTGGATACGCCCTGACTCAAACGAGGTGCGCTTCATCCATTGCCGGGCTACACGAGAGCCCGGCACTTCGCTCTTCAAAGGCATCCTGGTCGACATAACCGCCGAGGCCCCTAAATTACGGTCCGGAGGAGACCTCGCACTTGGAATCGGAGACCTTCTGCGGCATCTCGCGCTGCCTGGAATCGCCCTCGATCCTGAACTGACGGTTCTTTCGGTCAATCTACAACCCCATCATCCTCCCCTCTCTCTTGGAGTGTCAGACCTCGACTACGAGAAGCTTCGCCCGGGAGCCTCTCTCCTAGCCTGCGTGAGCAGCGATGAGTCTCGCTCTCACCTTCAAGGAACGCTCGAGAAACTTCTCGTTCCAGGAGCGACACCGTTTTCATGCAACGTCGATGGATTTGAAACAATTGGGCACCCGCTTCAAGCGGACGGCATGTCACACGGTGTCGTTATCTACACCCTTGATAAAAGGAACGAGCGCAGGGCACTGGAGCAGGTCTCCGCGCTGGAACATGAATTGCAGCTGATTCACAGCATGAGAACTTTTCGTCCTCGAGTCGCCGCTTCTATTCAGGAGATCGCGGGCTACGGCGCTCTCATCACACGACACTCTCGCAGCAATCCTCTGCTCGCTGCCATCAGTGACTCCCTGCTTCACTCCATTCGAGAGCTCGCGGCAACCACGGATCAGCTTCACGCCGCCCCTTCAAAATCATCACTGCTTCCGAAGCACCACTCCCGCCGGCGAAAAGGTTCGTCCCCCCTGGTATTCTCGCGCAATACCTCTGCGCAGGTCGTGTTTACATCGCTATCTCCTCGCTGCGCGACATCTCACGCCCTCGCTCTCCGGGATTCCGGAATACCTTGCGCTACAGCCTCACTGGATGAACAGGATCTAACGACCCTTATCCGGACGGCGCAGCGGATAGCGGTACTCATCCTTGACACCCCTATCAATGAACGGGAGTGCGCCTCTCTGATCCGGCGAATCAAGCGAACGGCTCCACACCTCCACATCGTCTGCCTCGCCTCAAGCGATCCGGGCACGCACACTACCCTTCTCCGCGCTGGGGCCGTCACCGTCCTCTCCAAGCCCGCCTCCATTCGAGAGGTTGAGAAAACCGTGCGCACCTTGCTAACGCTTCGGGAGACTCAGCTAAGCGCTGAATCTTTGATGCCCCGGTGACCCCGTCCGAACAGCAACTTAGTGCCAAGAGCGTTTAGTAAGTGCGTGCGGGATTCACTCAGGGTATACTAAAGGTAGCTATGGTAAGCAGGAGCTCGCCTACTCGCCCCTCGGAACTACGGCCGCCTTCAGACGCGCTTGCGCACTCAGCGGCCCTGGCCGTTCCAAATGTCCACTCCCAACAGATCGAAACCCCCTCCACACAGTCCCCTACTACCCCAGGCTTTGACCAGCAGCTCACCGTTCCTCGCAGGCCGAAGAAACCAGCCAAGCCCAACATTATCGAGGAGATCAGCAAAACGCTCCCGACTGGATGCGAGCTTCATCGCTCGTCCCGCTTCCAAGTGGGAAGCAAGTTTGAGGTCGTCATGCTCAAGATTCACGTGCCGCCACTCCTGGAACCGAAGGTGAAGGAGTGGCGACAGGGGTTAGAGGAGAGGTTTCCTCTAACCTCTATCTTCATACGTCGGGTCGCCGTTGACCAAAATCTATCAAACCATCTTCGGAGCCAGTTTCGAGACCAGGAGATCATTACCAATAAAGCGCGCCCACAGCTTGCCCATATGATCGATCACCTGTGCGGGAAGCCCCCTCCGGCAGCCGTTTACCCACGTTCGATCATACCCTTCAGGGAAAACTTTCAGAAAATTCCGTTCATCGCCATCGATCGACCTGAGGTTCAAAATCGAGAGGACCTCATCTACGGAGAGCGGAAGCAGGACGGAACCCTTGTTCTCAAGGTCGCGATTATCGATATCACCGACTACATCCTTCCCGGTAGCGAGCAGGACAAGTACGCACTCAGGGTCGGCAATGATTACTACGGGCGAAATCGGAGCATCTCTACCATCGGCACTACGCTTTCTCGAGACAAAGGAAGCTTCAAGCTCGGGGAACTCCGCCCAGCATGGGTCGCGGAGATGCGAATCTCACCAAAGGACGGGGTTATCACTCGTTCCTTCAAACTTCGTCGTGCATGGGTCTGTAATCATGCGAACGTGAACCCCGAAGAACCGTTCGACGTGAAGGCACAACCGGAGATAGCACCCATCATTGCCTCCCTCGCCGATATCACCAGACTCCTTGAGCAGCAGCGCATCTCAAAATCAAAGATGATCCCGATCGATGCCGAGGGGACGACCAATCGAATTGTGGCAGAGACGATGATCGCGGCGAACGAGCAGATATCGGAGTATATCGAGAATAAACTGAAGATCCCTGCCGGCTATATCGTTCACCAACAGCCCACAACCGAGGACCATCAATCGTGGCTCACCGCCCTTCATGAACTAGGTATTCCAGCGACCATCGAGGACTTCAAGGATCCCTGGAACATCCTCGGCATCTTGCGCAGCCTTGAGGAGCACAACTCTCCCCTGGCTCGCTCTCTCGAAAACAACATCCTCGACGTTTCGATGGTAAGGTCAGTCGTCTCCTCCCGAAAGACCAAACATCTCGGTCTTCGGCTCAATGGATATACTCGAATTAAACCTCGAGAGGCGCTCGGCATCCTCAATCAGCTCGCACTGGACGCTGCATTTGTAGGACTTCCCCTCGTTGGCGGCGAAGAGATAGACCGCCGCCTTCGGACTATCAACGACAACCGCTGGAAGCGCGATGAGAAGCACTACAAATTGCGATTCCTAGAGATGCTTGAGGAGAAGCTCGGTCTCGTGGGACAGCTCTTTTTGGCGGAGGTATCTCACATCGATTCCCATATCGTCTTCTTCAAAGACGGATCCCCGCTATCACTCGAACCTGGGGTGCACGAACTGCCAACCGCCGAGGTCTCGGCGGAGTGGGAACGATACCTCAAAAGGTCCCTGAGCAACCCAGAGTCTACGGAGCCCCTTCCGCCGCCCTTGCTTGACGGCATCACACCGAAGCTTGTTCCCGGCAATGTGCATGTTCAGGTTGAAGGATTCTCGAAATGGGGTCTCGTAAAAAACACTAAGGGCCTCGACCTCAACCCAGGAGACCCGGTCGCAGTCATCCTCAAAGGTTTTAATCTCAAAGCAAATCGATTTGAGTTCGAGCTTACCACGCTGTAGCACGGTCCCTAGCCAAGTTCCCTTCGCTAGCCCCTAGCAACGGGGGTCTCCCTGGCAGCGAGCTACGCAAAGCGCCACGTCGAGCCGGTTTTGGAATCGAGAACCTCGACCCCACGGGCCGCCAGCTCCTTTCGGATCTCATCAGATCGGGCGAAGTTTTTGGCCGCTCGTGCCTCTACTCGTTCAGCGAGGAGGGCTCGAGCCTCACTCGGTGTGCACGGAGAGGTTTTTAGGATATGCCCGAGGATCTTCAATCCTTGAGACTCGATCTCCTCAAGACTCTCGAAGAAGATGCCCAGTATCTCGCCAAGCTCCCGTAAAATACCAACACGATGCTCAATCTCCGGGGTCGGCGAACCGGCAGCGTCCAGCGCCTGTCCGATCTTGGCGCGGAAGTGCTCCAGGGCGACAAGCGCCTCGGGGGAATTAAAATCGTTATCCATAGCAGCTTCAAATGCCGAAACAGCCGACACGGTATCACCGTCTGCCATCATAGCCTCATTGACTCGCGCGTTAGGCACACGAGCGAGCAGTCTGTGAAAGTCCAAGAGAGCATTCAAGTTGTCGCGAAAGAGCTTGTCTGAGAAGTCGATACCCGAACGGTAGTGATGTCGCGCGATCACGAACTTGAGTGGCTCAGTCCCATACCGCTCCACCGCATCGATCAGGCGCACGAAGTTATTGAGAGACTTCGACATCTTCTGGCCGTTGATATTCAAAAGGCCCGAATGCATCCACACATCGCTAAAGGAACCTCCAGTATAAGCCTCGGACTGGGCGATCTCGTTTTCGTGATGAGGAAACTTGAGATCGAGTCCGCCGCCATGAATGTCGATGTGATCTCCGAGCGTTTCGTGGATCATAACCGAACATTCTATGTGCCATCCCGGTCGACCGATACCCCACGGGGACGGGCGCGACAGCGTCGTGCTTTGATCCGCTTTCCAAAGGGCAAAATCGAGCGGGGAGCGCTTCTGTCGGTCGAGCTCCTTCCGCACGCTTTCGTACAGCATCGCTGTATTTTGATTCGAGAGCTTTCCGTAGTCCTCCTTCTTGGAAACGTCGAAGTAGACACTGCCATCATCGGTGACGTAGGCGAACCCCTTGTCAATCAGCTTCTCAATGAAGGCAATTATCTCAGGAACACACTCCGTAACCTTTATGAGCCTATCGACAGGCAGGACGTTGAAACGTTGAAGGTATGCGTAAAACTCATCGGTGAAATCTCGGGTCATCACCATCGGATCGATGGAGAGCTCCCTCTCTTTGTTGATGATCTTATCCTCAATATCCGTCACGTTTTGAACAAAATACACGTCGAGTCTGCGATAGCGCAGGTAGCGGCGGATCATGTCAAAACGAAACGCCATCAAGCCGTGCCCGATGTGTGAGTGGTCCTGCGGAGTCAACCCGCAGACATACATCTTGACCTTGGGAGCTACGGGACTCTTATCAATGGGCTGAAAGGGTCTCTTCTCACCGCTCAGGGTGTCGTAGATCGCTATCTTGCGGGCGCTGGCGCTGTACTCGTTTTGACTGCGTAACATGTGGGGCAACTCGTCTAATACTCGACTCTCAAGAGGGGGCGAGTGGTTCGCCCGTATGGTACGTCACCTGGGGAATAAATTAAACCCTTCAAAAGGGGACCAACGAGCTACATTCAGAGTACATTTCGGCTGGTGAAAGCATGGTGCTTTAGGGGAATATCATGGGCATGTTTTCAACCGAGCAGTTCGAACAGGTGTGCGACAGAGCGAAGGCGTTCGTGAGCTCCTCTCACTTCATCCTGTGGTCGATTCCCTGTATCATGCTGGCGCGGCTCTTAGCCTCCTCGCCGGCCGATCCCGACCTCTTCGCCCGAGTAGCGATGGGGCGTCTCGCCCTCTCACTGACGTACGTTCCTCTCCAAGACCCGTTTGCTTTTACCCCTACCCTTTCAACCTGGATTGACCATGAGTGGCTCTCCGGCGTTGTTTTTTACCTCGTCACCACCGCAGCGGGAGACGCCGGTCTGGTCCTACTCAAGGCCCTGCTCTCCACATCCTCAGCGCTCCTCGTTATTCTTGCCTCCAAACGCTACGCACCGGATTTCCCCTCACGATTCCTATGGATTACCCTATGCCTGCTCCATGCATCCGCGGCTTGGACGAGCACCCTGCGCTGCCAGGCTTTCACCTACCTCTTCATTCCCATGCTCTATTGGGCGATCAACGACTACCGCAAGCATCAAAGACTTTTCGCCCTCGCACTATCACCAGTAATGGCGGTCGCGTGGGTCAATATGCACGGGGGGTACGCGCTCGGATGCGTCCTCGTAGCGCTCCTGATCGGCGTGGAGGTGGTGCAGAAGCGGCTCTCTGGGGCGCTTGTAGCGATCGCCCTTGGCTGGTTACTCGCGCCCATCTTTACCCCCTATGGATGGACGAGGTTTGTCTCATTTCTTATCGGCTCGCTCGGCATGGAGCGCCCCGGAATCCTGGAGTGGGCTCCCCTTTTTGATGACATCAGCGCCGGTCTTCTCACTCTGCTCCTCTGCATACCGCTCTTTACGGGCATGCTCCTGTCTCGAGGCAAGGGCGACCTCTTCGGCATCGCTGCCCTTCTCTTCTCGACCTATTGCGCATTTCGGCATATCCGATTCCTCCCGTTCTTCATGATAACGGCCGCCATTTTCGGAGCGCCCTACGTCCAGGCCCTCTGTGAGAGACTTAGAACGTTGCGGCCACACCTCTTCACTGCGACTGTTCGGTGCGGGGCCTTGGTCTCAGTGGCGCTCGTCGGTGCGGTAGCAGTTCAGCTTCTGGTTACTGTGGTTTCACCAAGCGCCTACCGAATGAACTACAAAAACTTTCCCATCGGAGCGGTCGAATGGATGCGTTCGCAAGAGACCCGCGGGAAGCTCCTCGTTGATTTTAACACCGGGAGCTATGCCCTCTGGCGGCTCTACCCAAACATGAAGATCTCAGTCGACGGCAGATATGAGGAGTGCTACCCAGAAAGCACGGTTCGCGACAATGCCCTGGCATTGAGACCTGACCTTGAGGTGGGGCGTGCAGCGCTTGAGCGGTTTGACCCGACTCACATTCTTGTTCCCCTGAACCTCAACCTCAAAAATCCAGAGACCGCATTCGGAGAGGGATGGAGCGTTGTCTACCGAGACCCTCAAGCCATCATCCTCAGTCATGTTCGGGCTCAGGAAGGAATCTCAACTATGGATACCGCTCTAGTGCCAAAAGACATGTGGCGACCGGAATTTTAGTCGGTACGCCCCGCATCGCACATGACAATGAAGGAGCTAGCTCGCAATGAGCGGGAAGTGTTCATCCCCTAACGTCGGCGCCCTGCGCCCCTCTCTTTACCTACCTACTTCCGGTCCGAGCCACACAAGGCAGAGGCTATTTTTCGTACGCCTCAATCCGTTCGTTGAAGCTCTTCTCCTTCTCTTCAAGCTCCCCGGAGACCGTCTCCCACGAGTGGACCATCTGCTCTAATTCAGTCTTTACTCCGGCGAGCGCCTGAGCAGCCTGCGCAATCCCAGCACCATCGCTCTTCGATGAGAGCTTGGCCAACTTTTCCTGGTGCGCTGTGACATCCTGCTCTAGCTGTCCGATCCTCTTCTCAAGACGGGAGACCTCGTCTTTTAGGGGTGTGAGAACCTTCGAACGCTCCTGAAGCAGCTCCGCCTTTTCACGCTTAAAATCACGTTCACTGCCAGAGGATGGCTTAGCTGTTTTGGCCGATGATTTTTTTGGACCGCTATCCTCCTCTTCCCAGCCGATGCTATCAAGGAACTCGTCGTAGGTTCCCTCAAACATAAACGGGGCATCTCCTTGGAAAACGATCAGACGGTTCGCAGTGCGGCGAAGCATGTCCTCGCTGTGCGTTACGATGATCACAGCTCCCTCGAAGGTTTCGAGTGCATCGGTCATCGCCATCACCGACTCGACATCCAAGTGGTTGGTCGGTTCATCAAGCAGCAGCACGTTACTGGGAGAGGCCAGGATCTTTCCTAGAAGAACTCGACTGCGTTCCCCTCCAGAGAGCACCGATATCTTTTTTAGGGCGTCATCCCCCTCAAACATCATGCACCCACAGATCGCGCGAACCGCCGTACGGCCAAGCATCGGGTTTACCTGCTGGATCTCGTTCTCTATGGTGTTGGAGAGGTTCAAACGATTGGTATTAGTCTGAGCAAAAAAGGAGAGCTTCGTGTTGGGACTCACCACGATATCACCTGAGAGCGGCTTCAATTCGTCAGCTAGTAACTTTAGAAGCGTTGACTTTCCTCTCCCGTTTTTTCCGATGACGCCGATGCGGTCATCCTTCTTCACGCTGAAACTAAGGTTACTAACCAAGGGGTGCGCCGAATTTGGATAGCCAAATGAGATATCCTTTACCTCGATCGGAAATCGCCCTGGAAAAGGCGAGTGAACGAACTCGAAGTCCAGGGTCGCCTCACTCGTGAGCTCATCAAGTTTTTCTATCTTGGCGAGCTGTTTCACACGGGATTGCACCACTGTGGCCTTACTCGCTTTAGCCTTGAAGCGGTTGATAAAGGACTCCATTCGCTTAATCTCTTTTTCCCGGTTGAGACGCGTCCGCTCGTACAGCTCCTCGTCTTCAGCGATCCGGCTAAAGAGCTTCTCGGAATCACCCTCGATCTTTCGAATCCCCGAGCGGTAGATCAGAGCACTATGCGTACTCACCTCGTCACAGAATGAGCGATCGTGTGAAATAACGATGATTTCGCCTTCCCACGTGCACAAGAAACGCTCAAGCCATCGCATAGACACGATGTCCAGATAGTTCGTCGGCTCATCGAGAAGGAGCATATTGGGCTCGGATAAGATCAGCTTGGCGAGGTTAATGCGGATCTGGAAACCTCCCGAGAGTGAGGTTGGCGATACGAAGAGCTCATCGTCCGTGAAACCAAGTCCATTGAGCACGATCTGTGCTTTATACCCCTCCGCAACTGGATCGCCGGCGAGCGCCGAACACGCCTCCTCGTATACTGTTGGATGAGAGAACGAGAGATGCTGCTTGAGATACCCGATGCGATACCCACGAGGGGTGCTAACATCACCCTTATCGGCGGTCTCTTCACCAGCGATAATCTTAAGAAGGGTCGATTTACCACTTCCGTTCCGACCGAAAAGAGCGACTCGCTCTCCGGAATTGACCGTCAACGTGGCGCCTGAGAACAACTCGCGCTCACCGAAATGCTTCTCTAAATTACTGATCTGTAACATGGTGCCCGACCATACCACGTTTTGGGAAAGAGAAGAAAATCCCGCCTTTTCTCCCGTTGGAGGACCACAGGAGCGACGTCATTTCACACACCAAGGCCTTGTCGCGTTAAAACCTCGAACCTCTAATGCCCTTTTCAAGCCTTACCCGAGCTTCAGCTCCGTGCTACAAACCCCCTATCAACCATGAGCACCTACAAACGATCCCTGCATATCTTCCGTAGAGACCTTCGAGTCCACGACAACACAGCCCTCAACGCTGCCCTCTCCTCTTCGGACGAGGTCGTGACGTGCTTTATCTTCAACGACGCGCAGGTTGGTCCTCACAAACATCGCTCAGCGAACGGGTTGTGCTTCATGATTGAAAGCCTGGAGGAGCTCGCCGAGGAGATCGCCGCTCGCGGAGGAAAGCTCCTATTCCTTCATGGTGATCCGCAAGCAGTTGTGGAGCAGACGATCTCTGAGATGAAGATAGAGGCGGTCTACTTTAATAAAGACTACACCCCATTCAGCCGAAAGCGTGATGAGGCGATCTCCAACATGTGTGCGCAGCACGACGTAGCCTGCCACCAATTTTCGGATGCCCTGCTGTGCGAGCCGAGTAGTTTTGGCAAGGATGATGGGCGCCCCTATACCGTCTACACACCCTTTTTCAAACGAGCGTCGAAGGAGTCGGTTCCACTCCCAGCTAAACTATCAAAGGGAAAATTTTGCAAACCTCGGACCTCATTGAGTGTGGTACAGGCTCGCGACTTTTGGCCCGAGGAATCTGCTCCTGAACGTGTGAGTATGGGGGGAAGATCTCACGCCCTCTCGATCCTGAAAGGAATCCAGAACTACAAGAACTACGAGGAGGAGAGAAACCTGCCCGCTCTCAAAGGGACAACGCTCTTAGCGCCCCACAATAAGTTCGGGACCGTTTCTATTCGGGAGGTATACCATACGGTAAAGGATGCCCTCGGAGTCGGCCACACCCTCATTCGAGAGATCTACTGGCGAGACTTTTTTACCCACATCGCATGGCACTTTCCCCACGTCTTTGGACATGCTTTTTATAGGCACTACGACGCATTAGAGTGGAGCAAGGACATGAAGCTCTTTAATGCGTGGTGCGAGGGACGTACTGGCTTTCCTATCGTCGACGCGGGAATGCGTGAATTAGTTCGAACTGGGTTCATGCACAACCGAGTGCGCATGATTGTGGCATCTTTCTTAGTTAAAGACCTCCACCTCAGCTGGAGGTGGGGAGAGGCGTTCTTCGCACGACATCTCACCGACTACGACCCCGCCGTCAATAACGGGAGCTGGCAGTGGGCTGCATCAACGGGATGTGACGCACAACCCTACTTTCGAATCTTCAATCCGTGGTTGCAGCAGAAGCGGTTCGACCCGGAGTGCATCTACATTAAACGATGGATTCCCGAGCTCAAGAATGTCACCCCAAAAGCGCTTCATGCCCTCAACGATCCGGAGGCTCCGCGACCAGAGCGGTACCCAGCGCCTGTAGTCGAACACTCTATCCAGAAGATAACTGCAGAGGAGATGTTCAAGGCTTGTCAGCCATCGAAGAAATAGAAGCCCAAGAAGGGCGCCCTACCTCACAACGATGCTTCGAGATCGGTTGCTGAACGTATCTGTGACGAAGCACCGCTCCGCTCGGCGAGGTCGTGAAACCTTAAATGCGTAGTATCCGTCTTCATCGCTTTTTGTGCGACGCGCAGTGATAGTCTTACATTTAAGGGAAAGCCGCTTATCTGCGACAGCCTCTCTCGCCGCGGTGCGGATATGGCCGTAGATGAGTGTACGGCGGCTATAGCGCCTCGAGGTGATAGTGATCTTTCGACCAGAGCCATCTTCACCTGGGGCAGCGATAGGCGTTGACGGAGGAGCGACTACGCCACTGACCGCTGTCATGACCGCTCTATACGCATTGATCCTTCCACCCGAGCCAACCTTACCCTGAAGTCCTACGAGCTGATCGGATGAGGCCATCAGAGCGTACTTAAGATCCGCGTAGCCCAGCGCTGGATTAGCGGCTTTCATGAGTGCAGCAACTCCTGCCACGTACGGTGTCGCCATAGACGTGCCGCTGATGGTGGTGAATTGGCCCGCAAGATAGGTACTCAGAATTCGCGAGCCAGGTGCAGCTACGTCGACTGACTGGACGCCATAATTCGAGAAAGACGCAAGATGGTCAGCCGAATCGGTCGCTGCCACTGCAACAATATTTTCAAGAGGCGTGCTAGCTGGATAGGATGGAACGATATCATTATCCGTCGCATCGTTACCCGCTGCCGCAACTACCAACACACCTGCGTCTCGCGCGTATTGGATGGCGTTATCAAGTACCGTACTTGAGTAGGCGCCCCCCAACGAAAGGCTCACTATCGAAGCTCCCCGATGCACTGCGTATTGAATTCCAGCGGCAACGTCCGCGTCGCTACCTCCACCGTAGGGACCTAGGGCACGCACGGGAAGGATCCCCACACTCCAATTAATGCCGACAGCCCCGACCCCATTATCGCCTCTCGCTCCAACTATGCCAGCACAGTGGGTGCCGTGTCCGTGCTCGTCAGCGGGATCTCCATCACCATCGTAAAAGTCGTAGCCGAAATAGTCATCGATGTATCCGTTAGCGTCGTCATCGATACCATTACCGAGAATCTCTTGCGTATTGACAGCGATGTTACCGATTAGGTCAGAGTGATTGTAGTAGATCCCCGTGTCAACCACAGCTACGAGCACGTTTGGCGACCCGGTAGTTATTTCCCACGCATTTGGTGCATCCATACGCGTTAAACCGTACAGGTCGGGGAGGAGCGGATCGTTGGGGGCACGCATCAGAAAGCGCAACACGTTCGCTTCACAGTGGAGTGGAATTCCCCGATTCGCCTCTAGGATTCTTGCGCACTGCCGCTCAATATCGACTTCATCCACCTCTATGGGTGCCGCACTCTCCGTATGCAAAGCGTGCTTTTCGGAAACCACTGCCAGTCGTCCCTGCAGCATCACATCTTGAATCTCGAGATCCGGGGGCAGACGAAGGTGCTGTAGTGCGTATGCGCCCACAGCGCTTGAGCTTCTCGACGGTTTGTACGAAACGACTATCTCTTTACCTTGAGTAACTAGCACCCGATTTTGGGCATTCGCTATCGACACTACTCCGTCACCGATTAGCGCGAGCACGACCGCAAGCACGCGCGCTATACGGAACGTGGGACGTTGGGCAACGCCACATGGAATACGGACAGTAGGCATGCCGGGGATATCGACACACCGCGCCGAAAACCTTAGGAAAAAATACTGTCTCTAACTTGCTGAATTTCCCCGGGTCTTCCAGGGGGTTACGCTGCGGTTTTCACGTAGGTAGGGCTGCGACCTACCGACGTGCACCGGGGAGCTTCGGATTTCTTCGTCGCCAGTCGATGATCTCAGCAGCCGCAAGCCCCGCCTCAATACCCTTATTCTTATCGTTGTCTCCACTTCGAGCTTTCACGTACTCAAGGGTATCGACCGGAATGATTTCATTGATAATTGGGATGTCGTGCTCAAACATCACCCGCTCAAGTCCACTGTTGGCGAGATCTTTCACCATCTCGAAGTGGTAGGTATCGCCCTTGAGAATGATGCCAAAGACAATAATAGCCTCGAGAGTTGGATCGTTTTCGACGAGTCGCTTCGCTGCCAAAGGGATCTCAAGGGATCCGGGAACGACGTGCACGTTTGGCGCACCACATCCAGCCATCTTCAATATCTCAAGACACTTCGTTACCATCGAATCGGTGAACTCTCGGTACCATTTTGAGATGATGATTGCGGTTTGAGCTCCCTCAACACGAGGAACCTGGGTTGTTGAGTAGGAGGTTTGTGCCATATCGGGGGCTCCCTAGAACGGTCTGTCGCAAAACTGAGGAGAAGTGCTGAAACAGGCGACCACCAGGGTCGTGAGAAAACTTTTTGAACGTCGCTCTCGGCGGGCCGCCAACACTTGAAGTACCGAAGGAGGGACTTGAACCCCCACACCCTCGCAGGTAGCGGATTTTGAATCCGCCGCGTCTACCATTCCGCCACTCCGGCCCGTGGAAGAAAGGTTCTAGACCTTCTTGGGGTAAAATTCAAGTCGCGAGCGCTGCTTGCCCCCGAGATAGGCCTAATCTTCGCTGGATTAGCCTTTTAGGTATTACGAATCATCCCCTACCGAGGCCCGAATACGACTCTCTACCTCTACGAGGAGCTGTTCGGGCTGGTATCCGCTGGGATCGACCGGATCTAGAAATTCCATCTCGATAGTGGTGCCAAAGGGTATGGGGCAGAAGTTATACCGGAGGATCCGCCAGTTACCACGGATCGCCACCGGTTGAATGAGCGCGGACGGCATCGCTCCGACGAGGGTCAGAAATCCGCTTGGTCGAAAGGTTTTGATCACTCCGTCACGGGCGCGAGTTCCTTCCGGAAAGATGGCGGCGACCTGGCTGGTTCGCTCTTTCATCTCTCCGAATTCACGGATCGCTCGTAGAGCTGCCTTCGCGTCTTTTCGATCGATCAACACAGATCCTAACGTTCGCAGAGCAAGGGAGATGCTTGGAATCCACCTCCCGAGCTCTTTTTTAGCGATAAATCCAACTTCGCGAGCACGGCACGCCCACATGATCATAGGGATGTCGTACATGCTTTGGTGGTTGGATACGATAATAATAGAGCGCCCCTCCGGAAGGGTAGGACGTCCAACGTACGCAAAACGCGCTCCTGCTGTTACTCGGATATTCCACACAATACAGATATTCATGAGGTCGAGGGCGAACTTTTGTGCCCGTCGCCCAAAGAGCGCCGCCGTCAGCTGGATCAGGTGAAAGATACACAAAATGGAGAAGAACACGAACACATAGAGTGGCGTACACACCCAACTGATAAGCTTTCCACTCTCCCGCTTTTTCTCAGCACTCATTTGCATACGCGCTATCCCTCCGCCTCTATGTTGATCCGTCGACGCTGCATAGCAATCCCATGAATGACCTTGAGTCGAATATTTTGGGGAGCGCCACCGTTCGCGGCGAGCAGTGGTGAGGATTCTGCTGCGGCGAGTATCGTTTCCTTATCCTGAACGGGAATGTCAGCCATGTGAAGATGTCGAACCCGATCCAGCATCAGAACCAAGGCGATACACTTAGCCCATGTGGGACTTGATGGCGAAGGGCTTCGAACCTCACGTACCTCTGCTAAGATGTCCGAAGAGAGCGCGACCGTAGATGGAACGGTACCGTACACCGCGGCCTTGAGAACCGCTGGAGTTACCTCCTCGCACTCCTGAATCACCAGCGAAACAACCCGCGCTATACGGGGATTAAAGGACATCCCCTCTTCCCGGAGAACACCGAGCTCATCGTTGCCCCCCAGGTCGGCTGCGGCGCAGTAATGTTGCGCAAACGCGGCAAGAACCTCTCGACCATAGAGGCGCGCGACGGAACCAGCTAATCCTGGGCACTCCTGTGTAAAACGATCCACCATCATACGCTTGCGCAACTGACCCCTGTCATTTTGTGAGAAGAACCGGGGCTCTAGACACGTTATGCCACACTGTTTGACTACTCGACCAATACGCTCTAGGCTCCCGAAAACAGAGGACTAGGCACAAAAAACAACACCTTTCTAGTTTGAAGGCACCTGGTGAAGTCCTTCTTGGGTGGTTAGTATCAAATAGTCCGCTTGGGCGCGAGTGCTCCGCAGTACCATTTCATGGAGGTACATGACTCGGTCAACAAGGTTCCAATCACTGCTAACAGCCCTGGTGGCTGCCACCCTCTCGATAGGCTCTATGACTGCACGCGCAGACGATTACATCGCCCCCCACCTCGTTAAGGTGTCCACTCCGCTCTACAAGGCTCCGGCACAGAGATTTAAACCCAAACTCGGCACGTATGAGTACACCGTAAGCTGGCAAAGCATCCCTGCGGCCTCCTGTACCCTAACCGTTGATGAGCGAGCCGGAAAATATGTCATCGAAGCCGCGGCGCGCACCTACAGCGGTGTGGACGTGCTCTACAAACTCCGGTACACGGCAACGGGCGTCCTCGACGCTACGACGCTGCAACCAGAAAGTCTCATCATTAATCACGATGAGAACTCTCGACACAAGAACATCGACATGCGGTTTGAAGAGTCCGGAAATCGCATCACTGCGGTTCGCAGCAAGGGACCACAAGATCCTGACAAGAAGCTCGTCTCCTTTGATCCCGACAACATGACCCTTGATCCTATCGGAGCCGCTTTCCTAGCCCGTTCGCTACCGTGGGAGGTTGGCCAGAGCAGAGACCTCGATGTCTTCAATGGTAAGAGTCGCTACTTCATAACGCTGTCGGCGGTGGAAAAGACCACGATCATGTTTCAGGGAGAATCGCGGAAAGTTATCGTCATAACCCCGCGCGTACGGAATCTCTCGACCACCAAGCCACGCTCGAAGCTGCGTGAGGCATTCATCTATATTACCGATGATGAGCAACATGAGGTCTTAAAGATTGTGAGCTCCGTATTTATCGGGAGCGTGACTACCGAGATGGAATCTTTCGTGCCAGCTTCAGCCGATCTCTCGCCAATCGTGGTAGCGCAAGCGGCGAACTCGGATGAAGCACGCGCCCAGATGCGAGCCGCCAATTAAGGACCTCTCAGCGAGGCCCCTTTCAGTCGCCTTCATCTTGCCCCTATTCGGACCCTACGGCGTAACGTAGACTGTATCCGAACGCCCCTATGCAGCCCCCCTCTTCAATCAATTCACACCCGCTCCGCCCTGCGCTCACCAGCGTCTCGATCCTCATCTTTGTAACCCCGATGCTCGCCTACATCGCCTGCGCCCTGATGAGGCTGGGAACTCCGGTCGAACTCGAATGGATGGAGGGCGGCTCTCTACAGATGCTCCTCCAAATCCTCTCCGATAAACCTCTGTATGGGCCTCCCGGAGTCGATTTTGTTCCGTATACCTACACGCCACTCTACTTCTACGTTTCGGCTCTTCTCAGCGGGATCTTTGGGGCGAATCTCTTCACCTTGCGGCTCGTGTCGTTCACTGCATCACTCGCCTCCTTCATATTCCTGTATTTAATCGTCCGAAGGGAAACGCGCAGCGTCCTCGCAGGAGCTGCGGCGGTCGGACTATTTGCGGGAAGTTACGCCGTTAATGGCAATTGGTTTGATGTCGCAAGGATCGACTCGCTCTGCATGTCTCTCGCACTCGCTGCCATGTGGCTCGGCTTGGGAGAACCTCGAGCGCGAAGCCTCATGCTCGGAGGCGCCCTGATCGCGCTCTCCTTTTTCACGAAGCAGGTGGCTCTTGTGGTCTCAGGGCAACTGCTCTGCGCGGTCGTAGCGAGCCACGGCAGGAAGGGATTACTCTTCGTCTCCTCAGCCATACTGACTCTTCTTATCGGCACTCTCTACCTCCAGAGTACCTCCGATGGTTGGTTTCTCTTTTACGCCCTTGAATCACCTCGAACGAGATGGCAAAGCAATCTCTCCCTCTATCATCTAGCCAGAGCTGCTCTGCTTGAGTTCCTTCCCATCTTTATGATCCCTCTCGCGATCTCCATCCCTCTCGTGTGCAACCTTATTCGACGCCCAAGCAGAAAAGGCCTCTCTCTGCTTCTTTCGATTGGCGGACTTTTTCTTGCGGCAGCGTGGGGGCGCGTAGAGTCACTCAACTTTCTAAACTCCTCTATTCCGGCCCACCTCGGGGTCGCCATCCTTTTCGGTCTCACGGTTGGAGACTTCCTCGGCGATGGGTCAAAGCGCCTTGGCCTCCTCACGATACTCGTGGCGTTCGCGCTGCAGATCTTGTTCTTCGCGACGATGCTCGGGCCGATAATTCCGAGCAAGCAAGAGCTGTCGAATTACACCGCCTATAGCTCTCGGATCACCTCTCTGGCGAAACCGGTATACCTACCCGACCAAGGATATGTCTCGATTCTCGGCTCAGATAGCTCTTTTGCTCACTCCATCGGTATCATGGATCTCATGATGGGGGGCTCTGCAGAGGTTATTGGCCCGTTCCGCCGGGAGATGGAGGAGGCTCTCAACGCACAGCGCTTCGGAACGATTGTGTGCGACACCCCTCTTTTTCTGAGATGGTTTCAAGAGCCTCTCGAGCGTAACTACCAACTCGTGGCTACCACCAGCGACAATGTTCCATGGACACCGGTTCTCGGGTTTCGTAATCAGCCAACGGTGTTCGTGCGACGTGGCAGAGCTGCTCCCGCCTCCTAAACTGGACCGGAAACCAAGCCTGTCTGCTCACCTCACGAGTGCCGATCGTTGTGCACTACCTTATCTGATGAGGCTCTATCGTCCGCCTAACGCACCAGCCAATGAGCTCTGCTGCTGCTGGAGCCGAGACATCAAACCCTCGAGTCGAGCGTACCGGTCTTTCAATGAATCAGCCATTCTTTGAATCTGCTTTTCAGCGTCCGATATACGCCGATTAAGGTCGGTAATGAGGCTCTTGTTGTTGTTGATTGAGATATCGAGGAGCCCACTATAACGGGTATAGCGATCAATGACACCGCCAGTAAGCGCGAGGCTATCAGCGAAGCCTCGAATGATCTCGTTCACACTTCCGGGCTCAGAGGAGAGCGCCTGCTGCAGCTTTGCTTTGTCGAAGCTCAAAGTCCCATCACGTTGAGACGTAATGCCCAGGTCAGAAAACACCCGAACGAGCGAGCCTCCTGAGGCTATCGCCGAGCCCACCTGCGCACGAAGGGCCTGGAGCGCCGAGTCATCTGTTCTGGTACCCGTCAATGGAGCAAAGACGTTCTTTACCTCCGCTCCTGACTCATCTCGCTCAACTCGATTGTTGTCGTTCAGGAACTTAACGATGTCGTTAAATGCTGTGACAAAGTCATCCACCTTGGCTGTCGTAGTGGCGGCGTCCTCTGCAATCTTAATCGTGGCGGTTCCTGCAGATGATAAATTGAGCGTGACACCCGGAATGACATCTGAGATAGAGTTCGTACCTCGAGTAATACTACCGATACCACCGATGCTGATAGCCGAGTTCGCGGCGGCAGACTCTGAGTATGCGGTCAGATTGGTCAACGAAGCACCGAGGGTAGTTCGGGAGATCGTTCCCTTTTCCAAGCCTTCGTAGCTACCAGAGATGACCACCTTGTACGATGGGCTTGCATCGGTTCCTACGTTGACGAGCGATGCTTCAGCTTTCGACGAGGCCGCATTAAACGCGCTAACGAACTGACCGATTGAGTAGGAGCCATCAGTCACCTCGACACTTACGGTTTCTTGATACGTTCCCGTTCCGATAGTGAATGTTACGGTACGATCCGCAGCCGACTCGAGACCGGTGAGACTACTTTGCAGGGGGCTGCTCGTTGCAGGATAGGTCTGATCGAAGCTATAGGTGTGGTTTTTTGCAAGGCTCGTTACCGTAACATCGTAACTACCGTTGGTAGCCGCGTTCACAGCGGTTGCGCTCACCACCGACTCTTTACTACTTGAACCCGTCTTGCTGACACCACCACCGGAGACCGATGTGAACTGCTGCAAGGTGGTACGAAGCGTGTCGAGTTTCTTACCTAAGGTCTCTAAGGCGGTGTTAGTTTCCTCGAGCTCCCCTGCTTTGGTTTGATTGGGGGTCACGCGCGCGAGACGAGCGGACGCTATCGTGGAATCGATAATCGCTTGAGAATCGATACCAGATGCCATTCCCGAAAAGCTAAGTGCCGCCATGCCGTTCCCCTAAGGAATAACCGTGCTATACGAGTGTGCAAAACGAGTGCGACAGCGACATCTGCGATTCGCAACTCCGTAAGATCCATCTGGAGGGAACGTGAGGCTGTGGGCGAGCAATCTCCTGACACCTCCTAGAGCGGAAAATCCTGCCGCTTAAGCCTTACGCGAACGTCCTTTTCGGCGCTTTTTTCCCCCTTTCGGGAGGAAAACGGTCCCTTGCAACCAAGAATGCAAGAAGGGGTCCAGGTCGGGACAGAGAGCGGCGAACAGAGAGGAAGTGGGCTGCTTTTTATCAGTGGCTACCCGTCGGACCATAGATTCAAGCAAGCCAGGATTCGAGGTCCACACGTCGGCACAGACAGCACCCTGCACTAACACCTGATGAGCACCGAGACCGCGAACGATCAGGGTAGCTGCGATTGCAAAAACGGCTCGGGGTGCATTATGCCCCTGCAGAATCCGTGCGATGTGGGAGATGTGCGTTCCTGGCCCACGTAGCACCAAGCGGATGAGCGGCACGATCTCCCGTAACGCATGTGAGTTCGCCCAAGCGGTAAGTTTCCGTTGGGTCGGCATAGCGAGAGCACTCCCGCTCATAACTCGAAGAAAGTCAGATACCGAGAAGACAGAACAAAAATGATGGAGCGCCCCAAAGATGGTCGCAGCATCACCTTCGTCATCAGAACTTGCGCTCATAACGCTCTCAACAAGCGCCATCTCAAGAGGAGAGCACTCCGCGGAATATCCATGCCATCGATGCCGTACCGAGCCATCGCGCACACGAGGAAGTGGCTGAGAGGGTGTGACCGCCTCAGAAAGAGGTGAGAGGTATGCTCGTGGCTTTTCCTCACCCACTTCAAGGCGCCGAGCTGCCCCAGCTAGCGCTCCTGCTAACGCCCGCATCCGGGCACTCGTCATCGACCGTTTCTTGGCCAGCACACCGAGATCGAGCGCTAAAAACTGACCGATGGTGAGAGACTCCTCAAAAGGGGCGCGTGGTGTATCCTGCTCCCAAAAGGTACCAAGGGTAAGCCTTGCTACCGTTTCAAGGGCCGGGTGCGCTTTAAGTCTCGCCACCCGATCACGCAACTCCAGCTCACACTGGACGCTGTTGAAGGTTGTCTCCGTGGAGCCTCCGTGCGTCTGAGCATCGCTCTCATCCGCGATATCGAATCCAGCCTCTACCGACTCCGTGACATCTCCCTCCGCGAGCGCGTGAAGGACCGCTACGAGGAGTCGTTCCTGTGCGTCATCGAGTGTATTAAGCTCAGAGGAGCGCTCGTCGGCCGCCATCATGAGCTGCTCAAAGGTCATCTCTGCGAGCGGACCAAGGGAGGAGGCATCGTCCCCCAACAGCGGTCCAACTTGAATCGATTTCAAAAAATGAAAGCGAGGAGATGCAGCGAACTCTTTGAGAGCGCTATGCAGCTCGGTCCTCTCCTCTTTATGGGTTGTCATCCTATTCTCCGCTTTCCCTTCGTAGCGCTCTTCGCCACCCAACGTGTAGTTAGATGCGAATCCGCGGCGTTCGGAACCAAGGGAGCACATTGCTTCTTTCTAGTGACCGGAGAGCGATGTAGCGGTTCTGTATGAGGTAAGTGCCTGCTATGTGGCCCGTTCATGCTCCATTTCGAAGGTCAGAGCGTCGCCGTCTAGTCCGATGCGAACCTCCCCACCCTCCTTGAGCGCCCCAAACAGAATCTCATCTGCGAGCTTGTTTTTAAGTTCACGCTGAATAAGTCGTGACATAGGACGAGCTCCGAACACCGGGTCGAACCCTTTGGCTGCGAACCATTCGCACGCGGCGTCAGAAACATGCAGGGTAACCTTGCGACTTGCGAGCTGTCCCTCCAGCTCTTTCACAAACTTATGAACAACCTGGAGAATAACCGACGGGGGAAGTGGGTTGAAGAAAACGGTCTCATCAAGTCGGTTTCGAAACTCTGGCTTGAAGAGATTTTTAATGGCGGTATCTCTGAAGGTATTCTGCTGCGAACTACCAAATCCAAGTGAGGCTGCCTTCTCGGAGCCTGCATTGGTGGTGAAGATAACAACTACATTTCTAAAGTCAGCTTTGCGGCCCTGAGAGTCCGTAATCGCTGCATTGTCCATAATCTGGAGAAACACGTTGAAGATGTCGGGGTGAGCCTTCTCAATCTCATCAAAGAGAACAACTGAGTAGGGATGTTTTTTGACCACATCAACCAACAGCCCACCCTCTTCGTATCCAACATACCCCGGAGGAGCGCCTGTAAATCGGGCGACGAGATGCTTGTCATTAAATTCGCTCATATCAAAGCGATGAAAGTTAACCCCCATCTCTTTGGCGAGCGCCTTCGCCAACTCCGTCTTTCCAACACCGGTCGGGCCTGCAAAGAGGAACGCTCCGATAGGCTTCGCCTCATTCTGCAAACTCGCCCTACTCCGTTTAATGGCACGCGTTACCGCCTCTACCGCAGCATCTTGACCAAAAACAACCTTCTTTAGATTCTTCTCAAGGTTACGCAGTAACTTCTCGTCCGAAACGCTCACACTCGTGATCGGCACTCGAGCGATGGAGGCTACCACCTTTTCAACCTGCTCCTCAGTTATCGTTTTTTTACGCTTCGTTTTAGGAAGGAGTGCGTTGGTTGCACCAGCCTCATCGATCACATCAATCGCCTTGTCAGGAAGGAACCTGTCGTTGATGTACTTTGCTGAAAGCTCTGCTGCGGATCGGAGGGCTTCTGGCGAAAAGGTTGTCTGATGAAAATTTTCAAATCTTCCCTTGAGTCCATCAAGTATCTTGACCGTTTCCTCCACCGTTGGCTCCGGAAGATCCACGGTCGAAAATCTTCGACTCAGTGCCGAATCTTTTTCGATGTTCTTCTTGTAATCCGCATGGGTCGTGCTTCCCATGCAGCGAATCTCACCCGAGGCGAGTGCTGGTTTTAATAGGTTCGCCGCATCGAGCGAGCCGTTACCCGTTGCGCCAGCTCCAACGATGGTGTGCATCTCGTCGATGAAGAGAATGGCCTTCGGCCGATGCTTCAGTTCATCAAGAACGCGACGTATTCGCTCTTCAAATTCCCCCCGAAATTTGGTGCCAGCGACCATGGCACCCATATTGAGAAGAAAAACGTCCGCGCCTTCAAGTTGAGGCGGGACCTCATCGCTTGCGATGCGCTGTGCGATAGCGTGTGCCATAGCCGTTTTGCCCACGCCTGGCTCTCCAAGAAAGAGCGGATTATTCTTTTGTCGACGACACAGGATTTTTATAGCTCTCGTGATCTCTTCTTCCCGTCCGATAACGGGGTCGAGCTTACCTTGCCGTGCCTTCTCCGTAAGATTTTCCGAGAATTGATCAAGGGCTGAACGTCCCGAACGGGTGGAAACACCTTCATCTTCTCCATCTTCGCCCCGATCGGAGAGGACATCCTCATCCGAAGTAGATGTCTTGGCGATGCCGTGCGCGATGAAGTTCAGAACATCCAGTCGCCCGATCCCTTGCTTCGCGAGGTAAAAAACCGCGTGAGAATCCTCCTCCGAGAAAAGGGCTACAAGCACCTCTGTGGGAGTAATCACATCTTTTTGGGTGGCACGAACATGCATGATCGCACGCTGCAATACACGCTGAACGGCTGGGGTTTGTGCGGGCTCAACGGCCGGAACCTTCGAGCCTCTTAAAGGTATCACTTCGACATGCTTATCAAAAAAACTCTCAAGGTCCTTTCGAAGTAGCGATAGATCGGAGCCGCAATGATTGAGTATCTCCATCACCTGCTCATCAAATGAGAGGGCGTACAGAAGATGCTCCAAACAGAAGAACGCATGTCGTCGCGAGGAGGCCTCCCTGAATGCGGCTTCTAATGTCAGACCAAGTTCCGTGCTAAACATCATTCCTCCTCCAACTCACAGCGAAGCGGAAACCCCTCGTTCTTTGCTTGCTGGTGAACGATTTCGATCTTAGCCTCTGCGATCTGTTTCGTGAAGATTCCCGCAACACCTCTACCAGACTTATGAACGTGTAACATGATCTGGACCGCCTCAGAGGGACTCTTCATAAAGACCGTTTCAAGGATGTGGACGACAAACTCCATGCTCGTGAAATCGTCATTGAGAATAACAACTTTGAAGAGCTTGGGTGCTTTGGTGCGCACGTCCTCCGCTACGGCAGTATCTGATGCATGATCTGTGCGAGGCTTAGCCATGGAGGTAACGCGTAAAGTTCGACTCTCATCTAGTTTCGGCAGATTCGAGGAGACACACAACTCAAAACTACCTTTACTAATCGGGAGCCAGCCCTCTCGTCCGTTTCAGACACCGTTCATGGCGCAACCCCTTGAAACGAATGCGCGTTCGGGAGCTTTTCGAGCCCATCATATCGCACAAGAGCGACACACCCCTCCTGACTTGAGGCTACCACGTAGATGTCGCCACCAGAACGACAGGCCATAGTACGCCTTCCATATGCACCCTGCGGTAAGGCTCCTTGTATGGTTGAGGCTATCCGAATAGGGGCATTCGGTTGCCCGTGTAAGATAAGAGGTAGACGAACCTCCAGCTTGATCAAATAATGCGCCGATGTGGCGAAGTCAGCCACGGTATATGAAGGGCTCAGTTTTTGCGGGATAGGACTCGCAGCCCACTAATTGGAGATACATGATGAACAAACTCATAACCGAGTTTATTGGTACTTTCTTCCTCGTTTTGACCATAGGATGCACCGTTATCGGCACAGCCGGCTCAGGTGTCATTCCACCCCTTGCAATTGGGGCGGTCCTGATGGTGATGATCTTCGCCGGTGGCCACGTTTCGGGGGCACACTACAACCCAGCGGTCACCTTCGGAGTGCTCGTACGAGGGCGATGCTCAGTTGCTGATGCAATTGGATACGTGATCGCACAATGTCTCGGAGCCTTCGTTGCTGCGCTCGTTGTTGGCTTTTTCAAAGCTGGCGTAGCTGTTACTCCTGCTGAGATCGATACAACAAAGGCGCTCGTTGCTGAGTTTCTTTTTACATTCGCGCTAGTCTATGTGGTGCTTAATGTCGCAACAGCCAAGGCTACAGCAAACAACTCGTTCTACGGTCTCGCGATCGGAAGTACGGTGATGGCTGGAGCATTCGCGGTGGGCGGGATCTCTGGAGGAGCCTTTAATCCTGCGGTCGCTCTGGGTATTACCGCTATGGGGCTCTCGTCAGTTGCGAATATCTGGGTGTTTCTTGTGGCGAACTTAGCTGCAGGTCTGGTAGCGGCAATCGTTTTCAAGACCATCAATCCTCAAGACGTCTAGGCGCGAGCGATTACAGCCTGAGTCCACGGCGGCCATTCCTCCATTTAGGGATGGCCGCCGTTTTTTTGTCGCTTTCGATGTTTGGTGCACCGATAGTTACAAGGAGATACCATCGGCAGGTGGGCCCGACGTCACCCTCCCACCTACCACAAAGTTGATTTGGCTGGGCCACGAGACAAGGGGAATCACGTATAGTAAGTACTGAGGGCGCATAGAGGGGGAAGGCGAGTGTTCCCTTGTCCCTACGCGTTCTTCATGAGGCGTCGAACATGGTCATCAAACGATTTCCTCCCGTTGAGGATGCAGACGAGCACGGGCTCCTCGCTATTGGGGGAGATCTTGATCCTGACTCGATCCTCCTCGCATATCGGAGCGGTATCTTTCCGTGGCCCTTGGACGAAGAGACCCTCGCGTGGTTTGCCCCTCCCGAGCGTGCAGTCATCTTCCTCGAAGAATTTCATGTAGCTCGCCGACTTCGACGCACCCTTACACGAGCAGCTTTTACGACTGCACGAGATACCGATTTCAAAGGGGTAATCCTCAAGTGTGCTGAGATTACAAACAGGGGCGACCAAGATGGTACCTGGATAACGCCGGCGATAATCACTGCGTACGCGCAGCTTCATGAACTGGGATTCACCCATTCATTTGAAAGCTATCTTAATGGAGAGCTCGTGGGTGGTTTGTATGGCATTCAGATTGGGCGTTTCTTCGCTGCGGAATCGAGTTTCTTCAGAGTTCCAGATGCCTCAAAGGTCGCGATGTGCGCGATGGTCGAATATCTCCGAAGTCAGGGGATCTCCTGGTTTGACTGTCAGGTGCTAACCCCCTTCTCAGAAGGCTTCGGTGCTCGCGAGATATCTCGAGAGGACTACATGAGTCTTCTCGCGAGCGCCCTATAACCCCCACTTCGAAAATTATTGAACGCCCCCCCACTCCTTCGTTGAGAGATAGGTCCTGACGAGATCAAGGAGCTCTCCGGTTCGATACGGCTTGGTAAAAGCTGGTATCGGCTCCAAAAAGCCTCTTACCCTCGCGAGGTCGCCATGCTCTAAGGCTGTAAGCGCCACGACCGGAGTTTGAGGATACACCCACGAGAGCTCATGAGCCGTCTTTACGCCGACCTCGAAGGAGGTCTTGTACTCGTCGGCTTTTGCACCCTGCGTGAACGGCATATGCAGGTCACACATGATGAGATCAGGTGGTTCTATTGAGCGTAAAAGCCGGAATGCAGAGTCGGGACAATCTGACTCAAGAACCTCCAGCCCTTCACGTTCAAGGATACAGCGCACTGAGTCTAGGTAATCTTGATTATCATCTATAAGTAGTACCGTTTTCATGGCGTCCTTGCCTTTGGAGGGCCCCTGAGAGCCCCTCGTTAGAGTGGTTATTCCTGACCACGTCAACCGCAACTGCCACCGCTACTTCCAGGTAAGATATAGTTCGGCAGAGGGGTGTCTTTCCTTAATAGGAAAAGAAGCCCTTTGAATTTCAGGGATTTATTCGCCGAATTTGCGGGGGTTTTGAGACGGCCCACCAGCTTTTATATGGCGGTGTTTTTGAGGGAGCTACCCGTTTTGCGCGCTACGACTAGAACTGCTGCTCTAGCCGTTTAAAGTCGTCGAACTTAGGGTCTCTCGTTTCCCAGTAGGTCACAGCGTTCGACTTGTACGAGAGGTCTATCGTTTTGATGCGCAGCACTTTCAGAATCATCGCCATCGGAACGAATCCGATCGTCCATGTGAGGGACATGATCACGAAGGTCATCACGATCGAAAGGTAGTGCGCGAGCTTCATCCATCCCTTCCACAAGGGATGCAGAACTCTTGGAGCTCGATAACCCAGAATACCGATTACGATACCGGCGAGAGCCCATGCAAGAGAGCTTACGGTCACACCGTAGTGGTAGGTTTGGTAACTGGCGATGGAGGTGAAAATAATCGCGAAGAGAACGGCGAACTCTCGGACATGAACCTTAACCGACTTCCCCATCCACTGGGAATCGAGCACGTCGATGACCTCTTTTTTGGTCTCACTAGGCAGCGTCACTACCGCGTCCTCTAATCCAGTTCGAACTTCGTTAGCCAATCCTCTCGCTCTTGCCATTTTGGCTGTTCCTCTTTTAACAACACGACATCGCCAACGACGAGGGCATCCATGTCTGTCCGCATAAAGCATGCGTAGGCGTCGGCCGGCGTGCATACTATAGGCTCGCCTCGAACGTTAAAGCTAGTGTTCACCAGGACGGAACAGCCTGTGCGTCGCTTAAACGCCGATAATAACTTGTAGAATCGTGGATGTGCGTTGCTATCAACGGTCTGAATTCGGGCTGAATAATCCACATGAGTAATCGCCGGAAGGTCCGACTTCGCCACGTTGAGTTTTGCGATACCGAAGAGCTTCTCTTGATCTTCAGTCATCGGGAGCCGTCGCTCCTCTCGTACTGGAGCCACAAGGAGCATGTACGGAGAATCTGCATCGAGCTCGAAATAGGTTGCGACATCCTCACGCAATACAGCTGGAGCGAACGGCCGAAACGACTCTCGAAACTTAATCTTGAGATTCATCGTGGCCTGCATGTTCTTGGAGCGTGGGTCGCCTATGATACTTCGGTTGCCCAATGCACGTGGACCAAACTCCATGCGTCCCTGAAACCAACCGATTACCTTTTCCTTTGCGAGAAGATCGGCGGTCACCGTGAAGAGTTCATCGCCCGTGACCCGACGATACACGGCACCAAACTGCGAAAGCTGTGAGATAGTCTGATCATCTGAGAATTCCGGGCCGAGAAGGGACTGACTCTGAGAATCCGTTTTCTCGTTCGTCACACGCGGTTTATCGAGATAGCCATACCACGTACAAAGAGCAGCTCCGAGCGCTCCACCCGCGTCTCCTGCTGCAGGCTGAATCCAGATATTTTTGAACGGTCCACTACGCAAAAGCTTTCCATTACCTACGCAGTTGAGCGCAACACCGCCCGCCATACACAGATTGTCCAGCCCGGTTTCCTTATGGAGGTAGCGCGCCTGCCGCATCATGCACTCCTCAACCACAACCTGGATCGATGCTGCGAGATCCATCTCACGTTGGGTGAGCGGACTCTCTGGCTTACGACGAGGGCCATCGAAGAGCGCATTGAAACCATCATTCGTCATGCTCAAGCCTTGCATGTAGTTAAAGTACTTGAGGTTGAGGTGATATGAGCCATCCTCTTTTAGATCTATCAAGTTGTCATAGATCTTCTGTGCGTATTTTGGCTCACCGTACGGCGCAAGCCCCATCACCTTGTATTCACCGGAGTTAACTTTAAAGCCGGTGAAATAGGTGAACGCTGAGTAGAGCAGCCCAATAGAATGAGGAAACTTGATCTCTCGAATGATCTTGAACGTATTCCCCTCTCCTACCCCAAGACTATTCGTGGTCCACTCACCCACGCCGTCGATAGTGAGGATGGCAGCTTTTTGATACGGGGAGGGATAGAAGGCTGAGCCAGCGTGGCTCTGATGATGTTCAGTAAAGAGCACCTCACCTTTGTAGCCAAGCTCGCTCTTGATCGTGTCAGGGATCCACAGCTTATGCTTGAGCCACATCGGCAATGCTCGCGCATACGAGGTGAATCCTTGTGGCGCCGTTGCCAAATACGTTTCGAGAAGTCGCTCAAATTTGAGCAGAGGCTTGTCGTAGAACGCGACATAATCGATGTCGTTGATGGTGAGACCTTGAGATTTTAGGCAGTACTCGGCCGCGTGCTTCGGAAACTCAGGATCGTGTTTCTTTCGAGTAAACCGCTCCTCTTGAGCAGCGGCTACGATCTTTCCATCTGTAACGAGACATGCCGCGCTGTCGTGGTAGAACGCTGAGATTCCAAGAATGTTCATAGAGCCTCTCCCTAAACGTAGAGGAAAATATCCCTATACTACGTCTACTTAGGTGGTGTCGAGACGGCGTAGGAGGCTTGGTAACTCTTGAGCAAAGATGCCTCATACCCTTGCCTTTTTAGGGGCGATCCTTCTGAATAGCCAGCATGAACGATACCCCCCGATCCACCATCTCGGCCTTCATCGTCTGCTGCAACGAGGAGCGGCAGATCCGCCGGTGCCTCGAAAGCGTCGAATGGTGCGATGAGATAGTTATCGTAGATTCGGGGTCAACCGACAAAACGCTCGACATTTGTAGGGAATTCACTAACAAGATCACTCACAAAGACTGGCAAGGATACGTCAAACAGAAGCGTTTCGCTCTCGAACAGTGCTCCTGTGATTGGGTTCTCAACGTAGACGCTGACGAAGAGGTATCAACGGAGCTCAAGAACGAGATCCTCGCGATTCTCATCGAGGATAAACAGGGGAGCCGCTCCACTATCAATGGCTATCTCCTCAATCGGGTCGTGTTCTTTTTAGAACGGTGGTGGCGTAAAGGGGGATGGCATCCGGAATATCGACTGCGCCTCTGTCGCCGCTCGGCAACCACCTGGGGTGGAGAGGATCCTCATGAGAAGGCCTCCGTGACGGGAGCAACAGCCAAGTGCAGATCGGAGCTCCATCACTACTCTTTCACGGATCTCACCGACTACATGCGCCGCATGAATACGCTCTCGTCCAACGCGACCCATACGCTCTTGAGCCGTGGGGTCCGACCATCCCTTGCAGCGATAACCCTCCGACCGTTCGCCCGCTTCTTCAAGTTCTATGTAACCCGCAAAGGATACCGTGAAGGCACGGCGGGCTTCATCGTTGCAGTTATCGAGGCGATCTCTGTCTTCCTGAAATATGCGAAGGTGTGGGAAGCGGTGAAAGTTCGCTCAGATGACGAGCGAGATATTGGCTAAAGAGCCCAGAACCCTTAGCGACCAGCCAACCTGGATGAGAACAAAGCCCAACTACCAAGCGTAAAGCAGCGCAGATTTCGCAAAGGTCCGCGGGCGAACGCCCGATCAGGGCGAGAAGGGCGCAGCCCCTGGGCCCGAATGCCGAATGGGAAAACTCCGGGGGTGAACGCCCGATCAGGGCGGAAGGGGGCACAGCCCCCTACGTCCCTCACGACAATCAAAGGTCAACCACCAAGCGTAACGTAAACTCCGGGGGTGAACGCCCGATCAGGGCGAGAGGGGCGCAGCCCCTGGGCCCGAATGCCGAATGGGGAAAGCGCATGCCGAATGGGAAAACTCCGGGGGTGAACGCCCGATCAGGGCGAGAGGGGCGCAGCCCCTGGGCCCGAATGCCGAATGGGAAAAACTGGACCTAAGCGGGTTCGAACCGCTGACCTCTACACTGCCAGTGTAGCGCTCTACCAACTGAGCTATAGGCCCCCACGAGTGCATCGGAGGTTAAATGAAAGCGATAAAGGTGTCAAAATAACCAGTTTGGATTTGATACTTTTCGGGACATTCGATAACGTACGGCCCGTGTCGGGCAGTGGCGCAGACCGGTAGCGCACTCCCTTGGGGTGGGAGAGGTCGGAGGTTCAAATCCTCTCTGCCCGACCAGCCATTTTCATACCTCACTCTAGC
The DNA here is from genome assembly GCA_041178185.1 of Pseudomonadota bacterium. Taxonomy (GTDB): domain Bacteria; phylum Bdellovibrionota_C; class UBA2361; order UBA2361; family OMII01; genus OMII01. Next base: position 6,946 of record JBEGVS010000015.1, on the reverse strand, counting down.
AGGCCCAAGCCTCACAAGCCCCACCTCCCACCTAAAGCTCACGTCCCCACGGCTCATCGAATATCGTGCGTTGGGGGCAATGTCGTAGTTAGGGGCTAGCTTCGTGTTCCCAAACAGACAGGATAAGCCTCGTAACGTGAATCCCGGCTCATGTAGTGGTCGAAACGGTGCCTTTGCGTGAGAGGCGACATCGCGCTCAAAAACGGACACCTTAATGTACGCGAAGTTGCTTAGTTTACCGGCAAAAACTCTGGGTCCTCGATTGACTAGCCCAACACGGGCGGGTATCAATGATCGACTAGTAAAGCCGTGCGTGCTCAGCCCCGAATCTGCAAGTCAGGGGAGCCGACAAGCTGGCTGACCTCGGTTGTTAGGATGAAGCAAGGGACCAAAGAAACTCCCCGCACCAATCCAGGCGATTCAACGCCGCACTACTCGTTCTCCTTCAGCGACGTACTCTGTATCTCTGGCGATTTCTTTCGACAGCACGTTCTCCGAGAGGAAGCCTCTCAAGGACAGGCTGCACCCGACAGTCCCTATAAAGAGTGGATCGAGTCATTGCCGCAGCATCTCAGCAAGACGTCGCAGCAAATCATCAAATCCTGGTGGGCCTTCGGTCTCCTGAGCGACGTGTACAACTGCGGCGCAGCTCACACCAAGCTCTTCGGACCCGATGTCGATCACACACGCGCGGACCACAGCATCCACGCCGCGTACGTCGCGCGGAACTTAACGGAGCGGGTAGACCTCAAGCTATCGGAGCATGAGAAAACGGTCCTTGAGCTGGTCATGCTACTGCATGATCCTCATCGACTTGGGTCGCACGCCCTTGATAATGTGATAGCTTCAATTCCTGGCGCTCCAAAGATCGAGGCATGGGGATGGGGAGAGGATTTCCATGAGTATCATGGCGCTCAACAGATCTATAAGGACCGCGCTCTCAGAGAGATCCTGGGGGTGTATTGGGCCGACGTTCTTGCGGTGCTCTCCTACCCTGACAATCGCCCACATGATGACCCGGGGCGCATTAGCGATTTTGGCCCCACACCTCCTACTCTTCTGAGCAAGGAGAAGATCAATCTCATGTGCCGGCTCAAAGATGAGATCGACAAAATGTCGTATCTCGACCTAGACTTTAGGTGCTCCGGTTTTGAGCCCGCCCTGATAGCCAGCCTTCAGCAGTGCATCCAGGACTATCAACAACTATTTGTGACCGTCAACGGCAACCTTGCAGTAATCGTCCCTCAACGCAAAGATGGGTCAGCTCGCAATCCCCACGATGCATACCCCTTCGACCCGTGGATCGGTGCCCGTCAACTTCACCGAGAAAACATAGCCACTCATCCGACAGCATGTTTGGTTGACGCGGTTCTCCGCGAGGCGCTGGCAGATACAGTTCAGAGCAACTTCAAGGGTCAGGTGCTCTCCGAGGGTTGCTACCGTTTTGTGCGTAACGTCGCGCTTGAGGGTAACTACCAAAAACTTTTCGGCACCTCCGTGCTTAAACTCCTCACAGCTCCGCGGTCCGCACAGGAAACGCTCGGCTTAGAAGATCTCTATGCGCCTCTCGTTACCCTCACTATCGACGATCTCACCGAGGTGGCCGGCAGAAATTCGCTCAATTCAAAGGTCAGTCCAGCGATGAGCGCCGAACTCGGCTGCTTTCCCCGAACAGATATGACCCTCCTCGAGTACCAACTACGGCAGCATCTTCGAAGCAAGGGACTCGAGCACCGGCTTTTCGTCATCCTGTCAAACGACTTTGAAAAGATCCTCAAATTCAAAGTAGTCGAGGGGGCTGAGCAACAGTGCCTCGACAACTCAGCTCACGATGCCAAAAAGCATCCGACTGAGGTTCTCGATGTTGTTCGGTTCGCGGTCCGCACCTCGGCAAGCAGCCAAAAACTTGTGATCGGCATAAAAGCGCTCGACGATTCCGGGAATTGTAAAGAGCTAGGTTCAATTCAGTCGGAGATACGAGCATTCTTGCGAGGTCACAAATTCTTGAAGGACCCGAAGGTCCTTGAAACGAATTACAACCCACGAGCTTTCTGCGAACCACTCGTCGAACACCTTTTCCGCCCGGATGTACGCAAACGCATGGCTGAATTTAAGCCCGCCTGGGTTATCCGTGGCGGATGCGGCCTGACGAATCCGTAGCACCCTCTGAGGCATCACACAAACGCCGGTTCGGTTGAACTATCGCCCATACCGGCCGCTCTGATGTTTCTTGTTTGCTCACTCCTCCCTCCCCGCTCTATACTGAGACTTCGCGTAGGAGATGTAACCGTTACGCACGCCACACGGCGCATATCAGCTCTTGGAACTACACATGAAACCGACCCTTCTAACGATGGGGGTAATGACGGGAAATTCGCTCGACGCAGTGGATGTCGTCATCACGAAGCTATCACCAGACAACGGCATTCACGACGCGCAGCACTACGCGAGATCCTTCCCACCGGAACTCGCGAGCCACATTCGAGCATTTCGCGAGGTGCTTCGAGGGTGCGATGGTGATATCGCACGAGCTGAAAAACAGCTTCCTATTCCCCTCTCGGAGATTCACGCCCAGTACATAAAGGTGGTGGGAGAGGCGTGCCTTGCGACGATCGTCTCCGCTCGCACAGCGAGAACTATTCCCCGCGACGCAACTCCAGATCTGGTGGGCTTTCACGGACAAACCTGTGCACACCTCCCTCCATCCATCGCTCGTCAGAGCGCCCACACCCCATACACGATGCAACTGGGAGACGCTCAGGCTCTTGCGAATATCCTCGACATTCCTGTGGCGTACGATTTCCGCTCCGATGATATCATGAACGGGGGCGAGGGAGCGCCCTTCGCGCCCATGCATCATCTCCACCTCGCGCTTCAAACGAAATCGCAAGGAGCCTTCCCGATAGTATTCGTAAACGGTGGGAACACGGGGAATATTAGTGTCATAACTAATCAGATCGGTAAAAAGGACCCCGTCGTCCTCGGCTGGGATACCGGCCCGTTTAATCACTTTCCCGACCTCCTCGCGCGACGCGAAGCGGGAATTGCGCACGACATGAATGGAGAGATAGGTCTTCCTGGAACCGTCAACGAATCGCTTCTACGATTACTCTTCACCCGGGGCGCTATCACGAAGGATGGCGCCAACTTCCTCACTCAAACTCCTCCGCGTTCTTCAGACCCTCAGTGGTATCGAGAGTTACCTGAGCTGTTAGGCACAGCACCGGTTGATGGCGTGGTCTTGTCGCTTGCCGACCGAATGCGGACAGCCGAGTATTTCTCGGCCTACTTGGTAATGTTCTCACTCTCTTTCATTCCTGCAGACTGTGAATTCCCAGCCTATTTCGGGTTGTGTGGCGGCGGGTGGAAGAATCCTGTCGTTACTAATCACTTTCGCTCTCTGATGCGTAAGTCACCCGGCCAGATAATTCTTAAGGAGCATGAGCGCACCTACTCGGAGATCATTTCCCGACTCGGCAAGCGCAAGGCGACCGTTGAATCCTCAAGCGCGTTCGGATTCGATCCGAATTCTATGGAGGCTCGCATTTTCGCCGACGCTGCAGCTCGCCTCGTGTGGGGAGAGCCGTTTACCCAACCATCTGTTACCGGTGTCTCAAAGCCTACCCTCTGCGGGCGCATACGCTTTCCGGCCAACAAGGACTACAAGGGCTACGTTGTCGGGCGAGCATTGGCGGACGCTGGGACTCTGATCGAGGTTCAGTCAACGAAGGGTTTCAGAGATTCGCGCTTTGGGCGAGCTATCCCAGGCTGGAAATCCTAGGAGATATTTCCCCTTCCTATGACCCTTCAAACTCCTTGAGGCCTCCAGGGGGAGGCATATCTTCATCGCCGACAGCTGGCGGGCTGTTTCCCTGGAGACTGTCCAGCTCTCGCTGCTTCTCTGCAATCTCCTGTCGCAACCGCTTGACCTTGTCCTCTTGCTGGGCGGGCATCTCACCTTGACCGGGCACAGGCACGGAACTTTCGACCTGCTCCGATCCGTCGGGGTTCATCTCATCACCGAAGGTTTCCAGACTAAGAGCGGGAAGGCTCTCGGCACCGCTCGACCGTGCTGGCTGCGGCGTCGGCGTATGTGCAATCGGGGTTGGGACGGGTGTCGCAACGGGCGCAGCTTCACCCATCAAGAGATTGGGAGCCTTCACCTGTCCCGCTTGGGGCGCAGTCCCATACGGATTTGTATTCGCGACAAGTTCAACTGGGATGACGATACGATCCCCAACCTTAGGTGCCCGTTGCGTCAAGACGGGATTGAATCGCAGCACAATATCTTGAGAAAGGGTCGTGCCTGTGTACCACGTAAGTATCTTGGGAAGACTCTCATCGGCTCCCTTCACCACATGAACAAACAATGCGCCCTCATCCACGGGTGGTGGAGGGTCAACGTAGCGGTGGAGACATCCGCCGAGTATGAGCATCCATGCGTACGATACCAGCCTCTTCACTTTCCCCCGCCCTTCGTGAGTAAACCCTCACCTCTTGAACAGGTATCGGCGTTTACGTATGGGAAGTTAATGGGCAATTGCGCCGTTAAAAGCCCCATCAGAGCAACTCCTTAGGTCGCGTCGCGGCTTCCCAGCGCTCGGGAAATGCCAGCTACTCTACCTTTTTGATAGAGACTACCTCTTCGGTAAACTTCGGCTTGAGGTGCTGCTCCACCTTCAGTTCAACGGAATCACCAGCTTTAATTCCCTCGAGGGAGGTCCCCTCTTTCAGGTAGAACGGCATCGTCATGGCCATCATCCCGATGATAGCGCCCGAGTCATCACGATAATCTGGGATGGGTTGGTGCTTTACCAACATCTCATTCTTCGCTAGTCCATCGCCAGGCATCCCCTTGATGATACCTTTTACTGAGTAATAGTAAGCGGTGTCGGCGAGGGCGGCCGTCGATACCGCACAAGCGACAATAAGGGCAGCAACTAAAGTTCGCATCTGTGCCATAATCTTATTCTCCCCCTCCGCGAAGCTCCCAAACCTTCATACCGACGAAGACGGTAAAGATGAAGGTCATCGGAATGCCAAGTGCAATCAAAATGAACATTGTCACATCGATTCGGTACTTGATGCTTTGAATGCTCATGAACGCTATCGTTGAGAGGATCCCCGCGCTCGCGAGCACGGTCAGCGCGATCACAAATGACTTTCTAAACCAAAGGTAGAGAGCGGTAACAAATCCCGCGAGACCAACCGTCACCTGTCCCATCATCGGAATGACAAAGAATGTCGTAAAGAGGAAGGGAGCCATCACCGTGCATATCAGCATGGTGACGATTACCTCCTTGATCGAAACAGGGGGCGGCGCCATACGGAAGCGTGGCGCGTGGTATCTCTCAAAATCTTCAATTCGAATGCGGTCCACAACGTGAGTCTGTGACATGAAGCCTCCCTAAGAATGCCGGGCCAGTCTACTGCACTCTACTCAAGAGCTCAACAAAGGCTCCGATACTCGGAAGGCTCTTTAGCCTCGGCGGGGTATACTACTCGGACTCCTCGGTTTTCTCCGTCGGAATCACCTTTAAAAGCACCGAATCAACACTTCCCCTCGAGGTCTTAAGTACCCGATAGGAATATGAACCGTCTGCGCAACTCTGTCCAACCTCTGGAATGCCACTGAAGAGAATATTGAGGAAACCTGCCACCGTCGAGTACTCAGGAGACTCGGGAAGGTGCACCGGCAGGTGCCCGTTCACATCTAAGATCGAAGCGTGAGCGTTGACAATAAAGTCTCCCTCCTTGCGCTTTTCAACCACGGGACGTTCATCATCGTACTCGTCCTGAATCTCTCCCACCAACTCCTCGACGATATCCTCAAGGGTGATCAATCCAGAAGCTACACCGAACTCGTCAACCACGATCGCCATGTGGCTTCGCTTTGTCTGAAGTTCGCGCAAGAGCGATCCGATCTTCTTGGTCTCAGGCACAAAGAGCGCCGGACGCATAATCCTCGATACCTCAATCGGCTGTTTATCGAGAACTCTTCGGAGAAGCTCCTTCTCGTGAAGGATCCCAACAACGTTGTCCTTGGTTCCGGAGTACACAGGGACTCTCGAATATCCCTCTCGGGCCAGGAGGGTGAGCGCCTCATCGACAGGTGTCGCGACATCGATCGCTGCCATCTGCGGACGCGGCACCATCACCTGGCGCACTACTCGCTCATCGAACTTGAAGACCTTTTCAATAAGCTCGTGCTCGGTCTTTTGAATGGCCCCCTCTTCACCGCTCTGGGCGCTCTCTGCGAGAAGAAGTCTAAGCTCCTCTTCAGTGTGCGTATCCTCTTCAGACTGTACCTTGATTCCAAGCGGTGTGAGGATCAGCCAAGTAAGCCCGTTTATTACCCATACAAGAGGTGAGGTCGCCACCGCGAAGAATTTGAGCGGAATAGAACATGCGTAGGTAAACTCCTGCGGATAGTAGATGGCAGCATACTTAGGCACCGCCTCACCGAACACGAGATGAAGGATCGTGATAACGATAAACCCAACAGGCACAGCGATCTTGTGCGCGAGCGTTTCTGAGATGGGAAGGCCCAGGGCTTGCGCGGCTTCAACAAGGAAAGCCGCCACAACCGGCTCCCCAACCCAGCCAAGTGCGAGACTAGCGAGTGTAATTCCGATCTGCGCCGCGGAAAGATACTTATCGAGCTTGTCGAGAATTGCCTGTGAGATCCCGGCGACCTTGCTACCAGCAGCGACATCCGCCTCTACCGCGGAGTACCGAACTTTAATGATCGCGAACTCTGCGGCAACAAAGAAGGCGTTAAGAGCGACGAGAATAACTATGAGGGCGAGGCCAAGGAGCATACTATCGGGTAACTATATATGATTTGGGGATTCTTACTACTGGGGGTTTCTAAGAGCCTAGCATCGTTCGCATTTAAGGGAGGCAAAGGCTCGGTAAAGCATACGTCTCGCAACAATGCGTCCCG